>CAVQBX010000001.1:0-190630 GCA_963710855.1 uncultured Pseudomonadota bacterium
CCGAAGCTCAAGCCCCCCTGCACCCAGCTCAGGATGGGCAAGTTCCGGTTTGCGATCTGATGCGCTGAGGCGCGATTACAGCGCCGTTTCGGCGGCTCAGCCGGTTCCGACATTTTTGTGACTCCTGAAATTCGATCGATTATTATAGCATTATTTCTGTTTTATGGAAATGATTTTCGGAAAAACATCGGGGTGGGCGTTGCAGCGCAGCAAAAAAGACCGGAATGGTTCGCGCTTCCTTTCCCCGTCGCGGGCGTAGCCCGGGCTTGGCCCCGGATTGGTTTCCGGGCTTTTCCACGCCGCAGGGCGCCAGAATTGACGCGTGAATTCAACGGTCCGTGCAAGGCGAAGTGGTTGGTACTTCACACTTGTCGACCAGGCAGAATGGGAAAACGGGGAAAACGAAAACGGTGACACTTAATTTAATTCCGCATTTGTGATTGCAGCGCAAAATGGATGGTAAATAAGCGTGGAGTGGACCCCGAAAGTGAGACAGAAGGATTTTGGTGACAAGGCTCCGACAGAGGAGCTTTGTGATGACTGTGAGGTCTCCGTTATCGAGGGATGAGAAGTTGGCCTTGGTTCGTCGGATGGAGAACGGCGAGCGGGTTTCGGCGTTGGCGACTGAGGCGCATGTGCTTCGCAAGTCGCTCTACGAGTGGAAGGCGGCCTACAAGGCGGCCGGGGCGGCCGGGCTGAACCGCAAGCGGGGACCGAAGCCGGGCGGGCGCGCGGCTGCGGCTCCGTCGTCTCCCCCCGACGCCGTCGCCGCAGCCGCGCGCCCGCCCGACGAAAGACCGCCCGATGATCTCGCCAAGGCGCAAGCGGCGCGCATCGCCGAACTCGAGCGCCTGGTCGGCCGTCAGCAGTCGGACCTCGATTTTTTTCGAGAAGCCTTGCGGTCATGGGACGAGAAGCGCCGCGCGAACGGCGCGCCCATCTCTTCGCCGTCATCGAAAAAATGACGCGCGAACGATTGCAAGGCGAACTCCGATACGAACGCAGCCCGCATCGCTCATCTCATCGAGATCGCAAAGCTGTCGAGAGCGAGCTACTACCGTTGGCTCGAGCCAAAGCTTTCCGCGCGCGATGATGCGGATCTCAGCGATTTGATCCAGCGTCTGGCGCTGCAGCGCCGCCACGAAGGTTATAGGAGAATAACAAGAAGGCTCAGAGACTTGAACCTCATCGTGAACGCCAAGCGCGTGCTCAGGCTGATGCACGCCGACAACCTCTTGAGCCTGCGCCGAAAGCCGTTCGTTCCGCAAACCACCGACAGCCGCCACAAGTTCAAGATCGTTCCGAACCTGGCGCGCTTCCTCGAACCAACCGGCCTCGATCAGCTATGGGTCGCCGACATCACCTATGTCCGGCTCGCCGAAGGCTTCGTCTACCTCGCCGTCGTCCTCGACGCCTTCTCGCGCAAGGTCGTCGGCTATGCGATCGACGATCATCTGGAGGCCCGTCTCGCCCTGGCCGCGCTCGACATGGCGATCGCCGCGCGCAACCCTCCGCCAGGCCTCATCCACCATTCCGACCGCGGCGTGCAATACGCGTCAAACGAATACGCGGCGCGGTTGGACGAGCGCGGCCTCCAGCGCAGCATGAGCCGGCCGGGCAACCCTTACGACAACGCCAAGGCCGAAAGCTTCATGAAGACCCTGAAGGCCGAAGAAGTCGACGGCCGCGCCTACGCCAACCTCGACGACGGCCGCGCCAACATCGAACCCTTCATCGAAAACGTCTACAACGCCGACCGCCTGCACTCCGCGCTCGGCTACAAGTCGCCGGTTGCTTTCGAAGCGGAGTTTCGCAAAGCTGAGATCGCAAACCAAACGCTGACCACCGCCTTGTCACCGAATTAGACTGTCTCACAAGAGGGGTGCAGTCCACTTGTGTCACCGTATTCGCTCGCCAGCTCCGGCGCATGGGCATGTGCGCCCTTCCTACGCTACCAGTCGGCGGAATTTTGACGGGTGCGTTGCGAACTTCTGGTTCTGTGACCTGCACCAATTCTACGACCGGCCAGACTGTGACGACCACTATGACGAGTAACGTACGTGTCTTGGACTGCGAAGCGGCTGGCCTCCCGTAAATCACGGCGACAGTATCAGTGTCTCGGCAACCATCACCGGTGTCGCGCAGTAATAGGTCGCCCCACGGTGGGGTTTACGGTGATGGGGTGGACGGCGCCCCGACGGCATCAAGCGTGCCAAGATGGGGTATTACGGTGGTAGTGCATTAAATTGACTTCCGCTTGGTAACCCGCATGGATTTGTGCACTGTCCCGTAACCCGTAACCCTAGGGATAAGTGCACTGTCATCGTAACCACATTTGACAATCGGCAATGCTGCCCGGATGATCGTTTCACCTCACAAAGTGCGTGGGTGAATTGTCTGCGCACGAGCGGACGCCAAAACTTTTCAAGGTCGTTCCCCCTCGTTGACGCGGTGACCCAATGAAGCGGCGCGAGTTTCTCATCACGGCGGGCGCGGCGGCGGCCTGGCCTCGCAGCGGGCGCGCAGAGTCCAAAGGTCTGCCGAAGATCGGCCTTTTCTTTCGGGACCGGAGTCCGTGGCCATGGCGCGCAGCCCGCTCCTGCTCGAGGGGTTGCGCAGCGCGGGCGTCGATGCGCCGAGGGAGGCCACTCTCATAATCCGGGCGACCGGCGGCGATCCGGCCAAAGTGGAGCCGATGCTTGCCGAACTCCTTGCTGAAAACGTCGATGTGATCGTTCCCCCTGAGTCCGGAAATGGTTCGCGCCGTCCGCGCCGCCACTTCGACGATCCCGATTGTCACGTTCGATCTGGAAAGCGATACGGAGGAGAGCGGCTTCCTGAAGAGCTTCGCCCATCCCGGCGGCAATATCACCGGCCTGTTCCTTGATTTTCCCGACTTCGCCCAAGTCTGGCTTCAGTTGTTGAAGGAAGCAATTCCAGGCCTCGCGAAGCTCGCCGTCATCTGGGACCCGACCACGTCGACCGTCCAGACGCGAGCCGTTGCGGCTGCGGCCGACATCGCCGGCGTCAAAGTGAATGTCCTGGAGGTCCGCTCCTCTGCGGGACTCGAGGCCGCCTTCGCTGCGGCGGCGGACCTGCATCCGGATGGCCTGATGCTGCTGTCGTCGCCGACCATGTCGAGTTTTTTCAAAGCAGGAGGCGAGCCTGGCTATCAGCCATCGACTGCCGGCGATTTCTCTGTTTTCAGCTTTCGCACGGTCAGGCGGACTGATGTCCTACGGGCCCGATCTCGGCGCGCTCTATCACAAGGTCGGCGCCCTGGTTGGAAGGATTCTGAAGGGCGCGCGTCCCGCCGACACCCCCGCCGAACGTCCGGATCGCTTCGAGCTCGTGCTCAACGTCAAGACCGCCAGCGACCTCGGCCTCACGTTGCCGAACTCGCTTCTGGCAAGGGCCGACGAAGTGATCGATTGAAGACGAGCGCGCCCCCTCCTCCCGTCCGGACGGGGGAGTTTTGAGAGTGCTACCGCGCGTTGGCGATGCCCTGCCGCTTCACCCTCGCGCCTCCCGCTTGGCAACAACTCCCAGTCTCTGCGCCCGCTCAATTCCGCCCTGTCCCCAGTACGTCGGCCAGCGTGTATCGGCTCAGCACGTTGAAGAAGGCGTCGAGGGCGAGGTCCAGCGGGCCGGGCAGGCGGCAGGCGCCATTGAGGCGGCATTGGCTGCATCCGACCAGGTCCACTTCGCCTTGGGGGGGGGGACGATTACGGTGACAGTGCATTATATTGACGCTGCCACCTAATAACCACGCAGATATCTGCACTGTCGTAACCGCCACTTCGCAAAGACGCCGAAGGCCGCTACGAACGCGAAGCCTCGATCTATCTCGGCGTCCGATTGTCGTCGCCAAGAAATCGACGGCTCAAACCGGCTTCGCTCCCACCGCCGAAAACCGCTCAATTCTGTTACCCATCATCCCGGTTCAAAGTGTTACCCAACTCTCCGGCTGGACACATCGCTTGCCCGCGCTCACGTAGCGGTGGGCGTCATCTCCTTCCCCACTTGGTGGTGAAGGTGGCCGAAGGCCGGATGGGGTGCGGGACGATGACATTCGGCTGGGGAGCTCGGCAAACGGAGCCGAGGAAGATAACTCGGCCTTCGCGGTTGCCCGCTGCACGCCATCCGGCCTCTGGCCGCTTCCCCGCCCTCGCGCATAGGCGGTAAAATTGGAAATTGTGAGGGGTCGCCCAAAGTGTCAATGCTTTTGCGAGGTTGCATCGGCAGTTAAACTCAAATTGCGAAAGACCTTCATGGGGCGCGGACCCCTCATCCCCCCTTCGGGGACCTTCTCCCGCAAGGGGAGAAGGAGTTAAGCTCCGCAAATTCGGTTCAATCAACTTGTGTGCATGCCCAAGCGCGTTCGCCGGGATGGCAATTTCCTGTCCGGAAAAACTGGACTTTTTTCGGTTTTTCAGCTAATGTCTGGTATGAACTTTTCAAGGAGTCCGATATGGGCAGAAATCCTGACTCCGAAGATCTCGCGTAAGGCCAAAGGGGCCTCCTTAAACAAAAACGACCCGCCCGTGCGCGCAACCCATTGAAATCGCCCGTTTCCACCAAAGGATTGTTTGGAAAAATTTGGAGAATGGCGGCTTAAATTTGGAGGTTTGGGGTGCTTTTTCGAGCCCTTTGCTTGTTTTCCGCCTTTCACGCCAAAGGAATTCTTGCAAGTCATCTTTAGGCGCGGTCCGGCGCTCGGTTGGAGGCCCACCCGCGAAAGCGGGGATGCAGCGTGTGAGGCCGGCGGCCTCGGCTACATTGGCTTGCTTTCCTCGCGCGGGGCGCCATTTTGTCGCACAATCCTGCCGCGCTCGCTTAGCGCGGTTTCGCCGAGGTCCCTCATGGTGAGCCTGTCGAACCAGACCTCGGCTACAAAGCAGCAATCCGTGCGAAGGGATCACAGATGCCGGGCCAACTGATCGAAGGCAAATGGGAGTCGCGGGGCGTCGTGCCGACCCATGACGCGCGCGGCCATTTCGTGCGCAACGATACGAGCTTCCGCTCATGGATCACGCCAGACGGCGAGGGCGGCTTCAAGGCGGAGGCCGGGCGCTACCATCTCTATGTGTCCTACGCCTGTCCCTGGGCGCACCGCACGCTGATCTTCCGCAAGCTGAAGGGTCTCGATGCCATGATCGACGTCTCCGTCGTCAACTGGCTGCTCGGCGACGAAGGCTGGACATTTGAGCCCGGACGCGGCGTCGTGGCTGACGCAGTCAATGGCGCCCATGCGCTCTACGAGATCTATCTGAAGGCGAAGGCCAACTATACCGGCCGCGTCACCGTGCCGGTGCTGTGGGACAAACAGACAAAGACCATCGTCAACAACGAAAGCGCCGACATCATCCGCATGTTCAATTCGGCCTTCGATGGCCTCGGCGCCAAGCCCGGCGATTATTACCCTGAAGACCTTCGCACAGGGATCGACGAGATCAACGCGCGGGTCTATGCGACCGTCAACAACGGCGTCTACCGCTGCGGCTTCGCCTCCACGCAGGGCGCCTATGACGAAGCGGTCGCCGCTCTGTTCGCGACGCTCGACGATCTCGACCAGCGCCTCGCCTCAAGCCGCTTCCTGTTCGGCGATCGGTTGACCGAAGCCGACTGGCGTTTGTTCGTCACGCTGCTGCGCTTCGATCCGGTCTATGTAGGCCTGTTCAAATGCAACATCCGCCGCATCGAAGATTATGAGCACCTGCGGCGCTACCGCAACGAATTGCGCGCCTGGCCGGGCGTGGAAGAGACGGTCGATCTCTTCCACATCAAGCACCACTATTATGAGAGCCTGAAGTTCATCAATCCGACCGGCATCGTGCCGGCGGGGCCGGCGAGCGCTTAAGCCGCGACCTTGAACCTGACCGCCTCGCCGGTCGCGCGGATGCGCCGCAAGGGGCGGCCGTGCTGATCCGGGCCGTCGAGCGTTTCGACGTCGAATGTGATGCTGACGATCCCCTCGGCGCCGAATTCGCCGGCCTCGCGGGTCAGCGCGCGCAGTGCGATGTCGCGCTCGAGTTCGCTTATCGGTCCTTCCGCGGCGCGCCAGCCCGACGTTGCCGAAAGCGTGCCTAATGAGATCTGTGCGCGTTCTGCGGAAAGCGCACGGGAATAGCTGATTTTCATGCCACAACCACCTTTACGCGTAACCCTGCGATGACCGAAATATCACAGGTTGCACTCCAAACTTTGTAAACGTCCGAGGTTTAAAACCCGTTAAGGTTTACGGGACGTGCGGCGGTTCGATCCGACGCGACCGCCATAGTAAAAACGAAGGGCGGCGCAATCATGGCGCCGCCCTCTGACTAACAGGTGATCAAAAATAGGTGATTACTCGCCCGCGGCTTGCGCCGGCGCGGCTTCCTTCTTTTCGAGATCTTCGCCGGTCTGCTGATCGACTACGCGCATCGACAGCTTCACCTTGCCGCGATCGTCGAAACCCATCAGCTTCACTTTCACCTTATCGCCTTCCTTGACGACATCGGTGGTCTTGGCGACGCGCGCCTTGGAAAGCTGCGAGATATGGACGAGCCCGTCCTTCGAACCGAAGAAGTTTACGAAGGCGCCGAACTCCATCGTCTTGACGACGGTTCCATCGTAAACATGGCCGACCTCCGGCTCGGAGGCGATCGACTTGATCCAGTTGATCGCGGCCTTGATCTTGGCCTGGTCCGAGGAGGCGATCTTCACCGTGCCGTCGTCCTCGATGTTGACCTTGGCGCCGGTCTTCTCGACGATCTCGCGGATTACCTTGCCGCCGGTGCCGATCACTTCGCGGATCTTGTCGGTCGGAATCTTCATCTGCTCGATGCGCGGCGCGAACTCGCCGAGTTCTGCGCGCGCGCCCGAGATCGCCTTGGCCATTTCGCCGAGAATGTGCAGACGTCCGCCCTTCGCCTGTTCGAGCGCGACCTTCATGATCCCTTCGGTGATGCCGGTGATCTTGATGTCCATCTGCAGCGAGGTGATGCCTTCGGTGGTGCCGGCCACCTTGAAGTCCATGTCGCCGAGATGATCCTCGTCGCCGAGGATGTCGGAAAGCACCGCATAGCGCTCGCCTTCGAGGATCAGACCCATCGCAATGCCCGCGGTCGGCCGCTTCATCGGCACGCCGGCGTCCATCAGCGCCAGCGAAGAGCCGCAGACCGTCGCCATCGAGGACGAGCCGTTCGAACTCGGTGATCTCGGAGACGACGCGCACCGTGTAGGGGAACTCCGCCGGGGTCGGCAGCATCGGGTGGATCGCGCGCCAGGCGAGCTTGCCGTGGCCGAGTTCGCGCCGCTTCGGCGAACCCATGCGTCCGGTCTCGCCGACGCTGAAGGGGGGGAAGTTGTAATGGAGCAGGAAGCGCTCCTTGTAGGTGCCCTCAAGCGCGTCGACGAACTGCTCGTCCTCGGAGGTGCCGAGCGTCGCAACGACCAGCGCCTGCGTTTCGCCGCGGGTGAACAAGGCCGAGCCGTGGGCGCGCGGCAGCACGCCGACCTGGCCGAGGATCGGGCGAACGGTCGTCAAGTCGCGGCCGTCGATGCGGCGGCCGTGGTCGAGGATGTTCCAGCGCACTACTTTCGCCTGCGCGTTATGGAACGCCTCCGCGACGTCTTCCTTGGTGAACTTGGCCTCGCCCTCGGCGGGGGCGAGCGCGTCGAACACCTTCTTCTTGACCGCGTCGATGGCGGCGTAGCGCTCCTGCTTGACGGTGAGGCCATAAGCGGCGCGCAGATCCGCCTCGCCGACCTCCAGAACCGCCTTCTCGGCGGCGGACTTGTCGGCGCTGGCGAGTTCGCGCGGCTCCTTGGCGGCCTTTTCGGCGAGCTTGATGATCGCGGCGATGACCGGCTGGAAAGCGGCGTGGCCGTCCATGACGGCTTTCAGCATGACCTCTTCCGAAAGCTCCCTGGCCTCGGACTCGACCATCAGCACCGCATCGGCAGTGCCGGCGACGACGAGATCGAGCGAAGAGTCTTTCAATTGCTCGATCGTCGGGTTCACGACGGTCTCGCCCTTGATGTAGCCGACGCGCGCGGCTCCGATCGGTCCCATGAACGGAACGCCGGAAAGCGTGAGCGCGGCAGAAGTGGCGATGACGGCCAGAATGTCCGGGTCGGTTTCGAGGTCATGGCTCAGCACCGTGATGATGACCTGCGTCTCGCAGCGGAAATCGTCGGGGAACAGCGGCCGGATCGGCCGGTCGATCAGGCGGGAGACCAGAATCTCCTTCTCCGAAGGCTGGCCTTCGCGCTTCCTGAAGCCGCCGGGGATGCGCCCCGCCGCGTACGACTTTTCCAGATAGTCGACGGTCAGGGGGAAGAAATCCTGCCCGGGCTTGGCGGTCTTGGCGGCGACGACCGTCGCCAGAACCGTGGTTTCGCCCCAGCTCGCAAAGACGGCGCCGTCGGCCTGGCGGGCGATGCGGCCTGTTTCGAGCGTAAGCTCGCGGCCGCCCCAATTGAGTGTTTCACGTTGAATATCAAACATCTTTCTTCATCCTCGGTCAGGATGCGAAAGCGAGCGGGCTTTTCCTTGATCAGCCCTCTATCGTCTTGATCGGAACGTCATCGGCAAGACGGCGAGGAGCTCGTCGCTCGAGCTCCTGGCTATCCTGCCATGACGCCGCTTTCGCACGCCTCGTTTCTTGTTCGTTTCCGCGTGGCCGGCGCGTCGCCGCCCACGCGAAAGGTTGTTTTCGTCAGCGGCGGATGCCGAGACGTTCGATCAGGGTCTTGTAGCGGGCCTCGTCGTCACGCTTGACGTAATCGAGCAGGGTGCGGCGCTGCGAGACCATTTTCAGGAGGCCACGGCGGGAATGGTTGTCCTTGACGTGGCTCTTGAAGTGCTCGGTGAGATTCGAGATGCGCGCGGTCAGGATAGCCACCTGGACTTCGGGGGAACCCGTGTCGCCGACCTTGATGGCATAGTCGCGAATTAGCTGAGCCTTGTGCTCGGCAGTAATCGACATCGGTCTGTCCTTGAGGTTTTGAGTTGAAAACGGCCGAACCGGGATGTCGTCCAGGTCGGTCGGCGACCCGTGCCCAAAGGGGCGCGGGTCGGCGGCTTATACAGGAATTTGCGAGGAATGCTAGGGCGAGTTTTTCGCCTGTCGCGGTCAATCAGACAGCCTGATCAGCCGCTTCCCCCTATTTTCGCTGCGGTACAGCCCGGCAAGCGCGTCGGGGCACGCCTCGAGCCCGTCCAGGATGTCCTCTTCGTATTTCAGTTTTCCCGCCCGGACCCAATCTGCAAGCTGGGCCACCGACGCCTCCCAGCGGTCGAAATAGTCAAGGATCACAAAACCCTGGGCGCGGGCGCGCTTGACCAGGAGATAGCGCTCGACGCGCGGCCCGGTGGGCCAGGGATCCCAGGAGGGAATCGAGGCGGTGCCGCAGATGACGATGCGGGCGTTGAGCGCAAGGCGCGGGTAGACGGCGTCGCTGATGCGGCCGGCGGTGTTGTCGAAATAGACGTCGACGCCCCTGGGGCAGGCGGCGGCGATGGCGGCATCGAGCCCCTCGGCCCGGTAGTCGATCGCGGCGTCGTAGCCAAAAGTGTCGAGGCAGGCGGTCACCTTGTCGGGGCCGCCGGCGATCCCGACCGTGCGGCAGCCGCGGATTTTCGCGATCTGGCCGACGGCCGAACCGACGGAGCCGGCGGCGGTCGAAACCAGCACCGTCTCGCCCGCCTTGGGCTCGCCGATGACGTCGAGGCCGATCAGCGCGGTGACGCCGTTGAGGCCGAGCACGCCAAGCGCGAGCGAGCGCGGCAGGTCTTTTTCGCGGACCCGGCGTTGCACGGCCTCCTTGCCGACGGCGGCAAAAGTCTGCCAGCCGAACATGCCGCTCACCACTTCGCCGACCGCGATATCGGGATCGCGGCTTTCGACAACCTCGCCGACCGCGAACGACCGCATCGTCGCGCCGATCGCCACGGGCTCTGAATAGCCGACCGTATCGGCGATCCAGCCGCGCATGGCGGGATCGACGGAGAGAAAATCGTTACGGACCCGGATCTGGCCCTGCGTCAGCGGCTCGAGTTCGCTTTCGATGATGGAGAAATTCTCGGCCTGCGCGACGCCCTTCGGGCGCGAGGCGAGGATGACGCGGCGGTTCCTCATTTCGGCTTCTTCAGCATGAGCCCGATGCGGCGGCAGGAGCACACGACCTCGTCGCGCTGGTTGATGCCCCTGTGCTCGAAGGTCACGAGGCCCTGGGTCGGGCGCGACTTGCTCTCGCGCAGCGCCAGCACTTTGGTCTCGACGCGGACCGTGTCGCCGGCGAACAACGGCTTCGGGAACGTCACCTCTTCGAAGCCGAGATTGCCGACGGTCGTGCCGAACGTGGTGTCCTGCACCGACAGGCCCACAACCAGGCCGAGCGTGAACAGCGAGTTGATCAGCGGTCGGCCGAATTCAGTGGTTTTGGCGTATTCGTGATCGATGTGGATGGCGGCCGGATTGTAGGTCAGCGCCGAAAACAGGATGTTGTCGCTGTCGGTTACGGTGCGGCGGACTTCATGCGCAAACGTCTCGCCGACCACGAATTCTTCGAAATACTTGCCGCCCAGGACATCCTCCCGCCTCAGCATCCGTTGGTCAGCGACGGTAGATATGGCGCGCGAGGCCGTCAACGGACGAAGGCTACAAATAGATCGGCCATTATTGGACCAGCAGCGATCTGCCGACGCAGGCGGCCGGCGTTGCACTGAAAATGGATGTGAAGCGAATTCGCCATTGCGCGACTCCGGACGATTGTCTATATCCGCCGCCACTCGCAAGCCGGACCGCCCGGCGGGCGCCGGGCGCTTAGCTCAGCGGTAGAGCACTTCCTTGACATGGAAGGGGTCACAGGTTCGATCCCTCTAGCGCCCACCATGCAGTCCCGGCAAACTAGCAGGAATTCCCAGTCTTTGTGGACGGTCGACATTTCCGTGGGTTACGGGGCGAGGTTGCGGTCTCGGAGCGTGAATTCGGTCGTTTTGCGCGGCAATCTCGGCGGACACTGCCCAAAAGCCTCTGCCGGTTAAAATTCCATTTCCCGGGCGGATATAGAAGGAGCGATCCTCGCGCCTGCAATAAGGCCGAAAGCGATCGTCGTCGTGGCCGAGCGTACGAGCGCCGACGTGGGCCGGAGTTGGCCTTTATGCTGCAGCTTGCCGATGTAGATCGGGTTCGAAAGGATCGAGTAGAGGTGACCTCGAGATAGAGGCTTCCCGCCCTTATGTCGGCCCGAGCCCGCCGCCCGAAGCGGCGAGGTAATGCCCTCCGCATCGAGGGCAGTTTTTAGGCGCACGACGCTGCCAAGCTCCAGATAGCGGCGAAACAGCATCCGGACGAATTCGGCTTCCGCCTCGACAACGTGCAACGCCCGGTTCTCCACCCGGTAGCCGACCGGAAGGGCCCCGCCCATCCAGATGCCCTTCTTCTTGGATGCCGTGACCTTGTCCCGGATGCGCTCGCCGGTGATCTCCCGCTCGAATTGGGCGAAGGACAGCAGCATGTTCAGGGTCAGCCTGCCCATGCTGGTCGTCGTATTGAAAGACTGCGTGACCGAGATGAACGACACGCCATGGGCGTCGAACAGTTCGACCAGCTTGGCGAAGTCGGCGAGCGACCGCGTCAGGTCGTCTTACCGTCGAAGACCCGGTCTGACGAGAAGCCGCGCTCGCTGCCTCTTCTTCCTTGAGGGCCTTCGCCCCGGCCGCGGTCAGCTTCAGCGCATAAGCCGCGCCCGTCGCATCGTCACAACGCCAGATCGGGGACGCGGGCTTGGCCTTCACCTTGCGCACATAGCCCGCGTCGGTCAGCTTTTGGCCCGTCTTGCGGAGTTGCGCGTCCCGCAGTGTCGGCGGGAGCTGAACACACCTATCGTCGCGCAAAGCAGCGGCGCTCAGCGCCGCAAGCTGCAAATCGGTCAACCTGGTGGTCATGTATGAGCCCTTTCGCGTCTCGGGGCCGCCACCACTCCGGCCCGTCACTGACGCGAGCCCCGGATCGGAGCGATCGTCGGGGCGACAGGCGGTCCGCTGGCTCAACTGGCTCGCGGACGTCCACACACATGCTTGCCATGCAGACGAATTCCAGTCTTTTCTTGCTTGTGTGAGCGATTGGTTCTCAACTTCCCCATGATTTGGTTCGAGAGTTCGGATCCCTTTGTCCGCTCCAATTCAATTCAATCAAGTATAGCGGCTGTTCGCTGCCGCATCTCGCTTCCCCCCAAGATCGGATGGCCAAGGAAGCGGAGGAAAAAAGCGAAAAACGGGCCGTAGCAGAATCTGACATCTTTTCAGTGCAGTCAACGCTCCGGCTTTAAGGCTGTCGACTTCGTTCCAAGCGGGCGAGCGCGAAACATCTTCTACCCAACCGACTTTCTATGAGCCCAAGCGTTGTTGGCATTCTCGACCAACTTTCGCACCTTTGCTCGATTTAGCCCCAACGGGACTCACCTAGCCCGCATTTCTCACCGTGCCCTTGGCTTGCGTCGCTGAGGGGCGGCGAGGCGGGTTGTTGTGAGTGTATCCGAGCGCGTGGGTTGCGCTCGGCGGCGCGGCGTTGGATTTGATTGCGTGTTTTTCTCCGGTGGGCCTTGGGGTGTGGGCCGCATTGGGATGGCGTTGCGGCGACGCCTCAGAAAGGGGAGCCTCTGGCGAGGCGTCCGGCAGCGAGCCGCCATTCGTCGGCATAGGGGCAGGCGGAGGCGAGCGCGAAGCGGATGCGCCGGACGCTGACTTTGACGAGCGCGCCGACTTTGAAGAGCTTGAGGCGGATCGTGCCTGAGGTCGCGTCGGCGAATTGCGTGTGGGCGAGGCGATGCGGCGCAGCGCGCAGATCAGGACATAGGCCATGGAGGCGAGCCACAGCCTGAGCTGGTTGGCGCGCATCGTGGCGGCGGAGGTACGGTCGGCGAACAGGTCGCCTTGACATTCCTTGATGCGGTTTTCCATGTCGCCGAGCGCGCAGTAGATGTCTTCGTAGGGATCGCGCAACAGGAGAACATCAACTCTCAGCAGTCAATTTGAAGCCGGCGGCGCGCACGTTGACTATGAAGTGGCGATGGTCCTTAGGGTCAAGTTTGTGCCTGAGGTTGCCGATATGGACGTCGACGACGTTGCTATGACGCAGGAACTTGAATTCCCAGACATCCGTCAGCAGCATGGCGCGGGTGATGATCTGATCCGGGCGGCGCATAAAATATTCGAGCAGCTTAAATTCGCGAGGCAGCAGGTCGACAACTTCGCCGTTGCTGCGGACTTCGCGATCGACGAGATCCATTTCGAGCGCGCCGACGCGGAGCCGCGTCGCCCTCGCATTGTGCGCGCGCCGCAGCAGCGCCTCTACTCTCGCGGAAAGCTCCGGTAGCGCGAACGGCTTCACCAGATAGTCGTCGCCTCCCGCTTGCAGGCCGCGTATCCGGTCGTCGACGGTCGAAAGCCCGCTGATGATGATCACAGGGACGCCATTGCCTTCCTCGCGCAGCGCTTCGAGGATCTTTAGACCATCTTCGCCGTCGAGCCCGCGGTCCAGCACCAGAACGGCGGGGGAGCCGTGTCGCGCCGCCTCGAGGCCGTCCTCCGCTGTGGCGGCATGGCGCACGCTATGGCCGCTGGTTTCGAGTTCTGCGCGGATTTCGGTCGCCAGATCCTGGTCGTCTTCGATCACCAGCACCGGCGGCCGAACTCCGGCCTCCATAATGCGCGGCATCTTCCCTCACTTCTCGCCGCCACAAGCAACGACTGCTAGGAATCAAGCAACTTTACGTCGCCGGATTATCACGCCTACGCGTCCGGACCGTCGAGAGAGTAGGGTCCCAAGCGCGTCTGACCCCGCCTCACTTAGGCGCCGCGTCGCCCGTTCTCCGGTTCGGCGATTAGCAATATAGGCGAGAAGGGAGATGAATTCGAAGATGCGCATTCATAAAAGGTTGTTTATCAATTTCCGACGTCGACGTGATCCGTCGCATCGACCGGCAGCTTGCTTCACACAACCCGACGCGGTCACTGAGACGGGTTCCTCGCCGGGTTCAACGGGCTTTGATTCGGATTTAGCAAATATTTTACCGCCGCTGCCGCCGCCGGCTCCGGCTTGGGGATCTCGGGCAGGGTCCCTTCCAGCGGCCAGCCGCCACCGAGAGCCCGAAACAGCGCGACCAGCGCTTCGGCCTCCGCCTGTCGCGCCGCGACCTGGTACTCCTCCAGGTCGAACTGCTGGCGCTCGGCGTCGAGCACATTCAGAAAGTCCGTCAAGCCGCGATCGTAGCGCTCGTTCGCGATCCGAGTCGCCTCACGTGCGGCGCTCAGCGCGCGATCGAGTTCGGCCAGGCGTTGTTGCTGAGCATGAAATTCGGCGCCGGAGTCGTCGACCTGCTGAACCGCCTGCACAATCGCCTGACGATAGCCGACGAAGAAGTCCTTGAGTTCTTGAAATCGGCAACGTTGATTCGTGCATCCAATGCCCCGAAATCCAGGAACGGGGTGTTCACGCCGGGGCCGAGCGACCAGATCGCGGTGTAGGGCAGCAGACTAGCCGAGGACCTTGGGCCTCCTTGGGCGCCCAAGGCGCCTGTCAAGGCGACATCAGGAAACAGATCAGCGATCGCCGCGCCGATTTCGGCATTCGCCGCCGCCAGCCGCCGCTCCGCCTCCTCAATATCCGGGCGGCGACGCAAAAGATCCGCCGGGAGGCCCACGGGTATGCGCTGCGGCAGCACAGGAATCGGTCCCGCACGCGCCAATTCCTT
This sequence comes from uncultured Pseudomonadota bacterium, assembly GCA_963710855.1. Classification (GTDB taxonomy): domain Bacteria; phylum Pseudomonadota; class Alphaproteobacteria; order Rhizobiales; family Beijerinckiaceae; genus Roseiarcus. The sequence goes on from CAVQBX010000001.1 coordinate 14,743, forward strand.
CGCCAAAGTCTCGGGATACTCGCCCAATAGCACCGCGATCGCGTGGCGACTGGCCTCGATCTGCGCCCTGAGTGGGGCCTGTTGGGCTTGCAAGGTTCCGAGCTGTCGTTGCGCGAGGCTGACGTCGAGTTCATTGGTCAGTCCGCGATCCAACCGCGATTGCGCGAGATTAAGCGACGCCCGCGCCGCCTCGATATTGCGGCCCAGAACAGCCAACTCTCCTTCCTGGGCTCGCATGTCGAGATAGGCGCGCGCGACATCGGCAGCGACCGTCACGTAAATCCAGTCACGCGCGTCCTTCAGCGCTTCGGCACTGTCGGTCGCCGCCTCGACCTCGCGTTTCACCCTGCCGAAGAGATCAAGATCCCAATCGGCGCTGAAACCTCCAACCTCACCGATCGACTTCAAATTCTTGCCGTTGTCGGCGGCCCGAAACTCGGGCGACGCGCGTCCCTTTGAACTCGTCGGAACCCGTGCCCCCGCCGCCGCCGCCAGTGATCGTCACCTCCGGCAAAGCTGCGCCGGCAGTGACGACGATGTCCTCGCGCGCCGCCTGCACGCGGTTGAGCGCGATTGCGAGGTCGAAATTGGAATCGAGCGCCCTGTCGATGAGGGAATCAAGTTCCTCGTCGTGCAGAGAGCGCCACCATTGCCTGAGATCGACCTCTGTCCGCCGCGAAGCGTGGGAGGATCCCGCGGCGGCCTCGGCTACGAACGCTGCCGGCGTCAATATGGCCGGCGTGTGATAATCTGGGCCCAGGGCGCAGCCCGTCAAACTGACTACGGCCGCCAGCGAGGCCGATAACTTTGTCGGTTTGACGAACAACGCGGCAGCCCCCGAGACGCTCAAACGAATCCGGCGGAAAATGGGTTATTTCGCCGCGACATTCAACTCATGGATTTTCACCCTGGCGCCATTCACGATCTGATTGCTCAAGTTCACTATCACCCTGTCTCCGCTTTTCAATCCCGATCGTATTGCGACCAGGGCGCCGTCGTCGCTGGCGATGGTGATATCGCGAAACTCGACGTTGCTATTGCCATCGACGACGGCCACCTGAGGGCCGCCCGAATGAAACTGGAGGGCCGCGGGCGGCACCTGAACAGCCTCTTCTCCCTGGATCTGCAGCGCCACTCGGACGTACATGCCCGGCAGCAACACGTGTTCCGGGTTCGGGAGATCGATTTCAGTCCGCAGCGTCCGGGAATTCGCGTCAAGCGATTTCGCGGTGCGCGACACCTTGCCGCTCAGCCGCGAATTAGCCTGATCGCCGATAGTGACCTCCGCCGTCGCGTTGTTTTCAACGAGCCGAGAGGCGAGACTTTGCGGCGCGTGTACGAACACGCGGATCGGGTTTTCCTGCGCGAGGCGGTAAAGCGACGTCGTGTTAGAGGTGCTGCCCGCGGTGACCAGATCTCCCGTATTGATATGTCGTTGCACGATCGTGCCCGTGAACGGGGCCTTGACCGTCTTGAAACCCGTCAGCGCCGTGAGACGATCGACCTCGGCTTGCTCCAGTTCGACTTGGGCGCGAGCGGCGTTCAAATTCGCGTCGGCCTCCGCTTTTCCCGCTTTCTTAGAGTCGCGTTCCTCTTCGGAAACGACGCCTTTGGGCGAGTCGCGCCAACGCGCATCGGTGATTTGCGCGAAATCCGCCTGGGACTGCTTCACCGCGACCTGCGCCACGCTGACGTTCAACTTCGCTTTCGCGGCGACAAGTTCGGCGTCCAGTTCCGGCGTTTCGATCGTCGCAAGACTTTCGCCCGCGACGACATGATCGCCGATGTCGACGAACCACTTCGACACGTAACCGTTGACGCGCGAGTAGATCGTCGTCTCGTCCCAAGCGGCGGCTTCGCCGGGCAAAGTGATCGTTTGCAACGGATCCGACGGGGTAGCGGTCAGCACTTCGACTGTCGGCGGCTCGGCGGCGGTTCTGGCCGCGTCCTCGGCGAGCTTAGCTTCGCTCTGCGACCGTTCCGCGTGTGTGTAGATGAACCCGCCGAGCAGCGCCGCTGCCCCGATAGCCGCGGCCCGGAACAATCGCCAGCCCGTCCCTTTCGAGACCCTGTCCACGACGGCCCTCTCGGCCTTCAAATCGTCGTCCGGCTCCCCGTAGGGATCAAGAATTTCCGATTTGTCTGTCATGTCGATCCTTGGCCTGGGGTCCGTCATTCGATGGCCGCTGCCCGTGCCGCTTCCGGATCGAACGCCTGTTGCGGCCTGTTCGTGCGCATCAAGCGATAAACCACGGGAACGAAAATCAAGGTGGCCGCCGTCGCAAAGAGTAGGCCACCGATAACTGCGCGCGCGAGAGGCGCGTTCTGCTCGCCGCCTTCGCCCACGCCCAGCGCCATCGGGACCATGCCCAGGATCATGGCGCCCGCCGTCATCAAGACCGGTCGCATGCGCGTGTACCCCGCTAGTATCGCCGCCGTCGCCTTATCGTCGCCTCCAATCATCCGCTGGTTGGCGAAACTCACCACGAGAATGCTGTTTGCCGCAGTGAGGCCAATGCACATGAGCGAACCCATCAACGCGGGAACGCTAATATGCGTCTGCGTCAGAAATAACATCCAGATGACGCCGCCGAGGGTAAACGGCACCGCGGACAAAACGATCAGCGGGTCTACCCAACTCTGAAAGTTGATCACGAGAACAAGATACACCAAAACCACGGCCAGCGCGATGCCGGTAAACAGTCCATTGAAGCTTTCATTCATCGTTTCGATCTGGCCGCTGAGGGTGACGGTCATCGGCTGACGCGCGGTCGACCGGTCCTCGTTAAGGATCTTGTCGATATCGACGCCGGCCGAGGCGAGATCCCGGCCCTGGACGTCAGCATTGACGTCGAAAACCGGCCGTATGTTGAGTTGGGAGGTCACAAGCGGCGATTGCGGAGCGCCCGAACTTCGCCAGGTTCATCAGGATCTGCCCCTGGTCGCTCACCGTGGACGTCTTCACGGGCATAGCGCCGATCTCCGACACCGAATCCAGACGATACGTCGGCATCTGCGCGATCAATCTATAGCTCGATCCTGTCTTCGGATTGACCCAGAAGTTCGGATCGGCTTGCGTGCTGGAGTTCGTGGTCACCAGAACATTATTCGCGATTGTCTCTTGATCGACGCCCGCCTGCTCGGCGAGGGTGCGATCGACGTCGACCGTGAGGGCGGGGGCGTCGGGGACCTGGAACACGTGCGAGTCGACGACGCCGGGGACGGCCTTGATGTCGTGCGCGATCTTCTGGGCGAGAGCGAAAGCGGCCGTGCTGTCCGGACTACTGACGCGAATGTCGATCGGGGCAGGTTGTCCAAAATTCAGCACTTGTTCGACGATGTCGGCCGGCTGAAAGAAGAATTGCAGGTCGGGAAACCGCTTGGGAAGTTCACGCCGCAAGTCCGCGATATGGGCGGCCGTCGGCGTGTGCTCTTTCTTTAGCGAGATAAGGACTTCGCCGTCCATCGGCCCGACGGTGGCCGAGTCGCTCAGAGCGATGTTCACGCCGCTGTAGGGAAGCCCGATGTTATCCAGGATGACGTCGATTTGAGTCTCGCCGACGATTTCCCGGATCGCGCGCTCCACCTCTGCGAAGTCGCGTTGCGTGTCCTCGAGCCTCGTGGCGGGCGGCGCGCGAACGTGCAAACGCATCTGGCCCGCGTCCACTTGGGGGAAAAAAGTCTTCGCCCAGTCGCGGGAAAAGCAGCAGCGACAGCACGATCAGCGGCACGAAAAACAGACTGGCGGCCAAAGGCCGACCGACGCAAAAGGCGACATTGTTGCGGTAGGCCTCACGAAACCGGTGGAAACGCGCTTCGAAGCCGTGATGAAAGGCGACAAACACATTCTGACTTCCGCGCCTGGCCTTGACGCTCGGAACATGAACGGCGACCGACGAACGCATAAGTGAGAAAAATAGAATTGGCACCAACGTGAATGAGAGCGCCAAACTCGCGAGCAACGAGATGCAGACGGAAAGCGATAGCGGAGAAAACAAATATTTGGCGGTCCCCTGCAGTAGGAAGACGGGCACAAAGACAATGCAGATGCTGATCGTCGACAGCGCCGTCGGCATGGCGACCTCGGAACAACCGAGCACGATCGACTTGCGCAGGGGCTCGCCCTCGTGAACGTGCCGTTCGATATTCTCGATTACGACCGTCCCGTTGTCGACGAGAATGCCCACCGCCAGCGCGAAGCCCCCGAGCGTCATAGTGTTGAAGGTCTGCCCGCCGAGATACATGACCAGAATGGCGGTTATTATGGCCAACGGTATGGTCGCCAGGATGATCAGCGTCAGCCGCCAGTTGCCAAGGAACAGCAGAATCATCAGCGCGGTGAGGCCGGCCGCCATCATACCGCCCATCACGACGCTGTTGATCGCCGCCCGAACGAAGATCGATTGATCGAAGATCGCCTTTACGGAAACGTCTGCGGGCAAGAGTTTGCGGATATCAGGCAACACGTCCCGGATTCCATTGATGACGGCGAGGGTAGATACGCCCTCTGTCTTCCGAATGGTCACCAACACGCCCGGCTTCCCATCCACGGAAACAGAATTGGTCTGGGTCTGATGGCCATCGTGAACGTGAGCGACGTCGCCGATGAAAACCGTGTGGCCGTTGATCACCTTGACGGGATATTGATTGATGGCCGTGATCACGTCGGGGCTATTATTCATCAGCAGCGCATAGTCCTTGCTGCCGGTCTTCACGTCGCCCGATGGCAAGACCACGTTCTGCTTCTGCAAGGCCTTGCTCACGTCCTCGGCCGTAAGTCCGCGCGCCTCTAGCGCCTGCGGGTCGAGATCGACCATCATCACCCGCGGCGACCCGCCGTAGGGATAGGGTACGGAGGCGCCTCGGACGACCGCCAAATCGGGACGGATGACATTCTGGCCGAAATCGTTGAGCTTGCTGTCCGATTGCGTCGGACTCGACAAGCTCAGTTGGATGATCGGCACGTCGGTCGCGCCGTACCGCAGCACTAGCGGCGGCGTGATATTACGCGGCATCGATTTCAGTATGACCAGAGCGCTGCTCGACAATTGCGTGATGGCGCGCGTGACGTCCGCGCCCTCGTGGAGATAGACCTTGAGGACGCCGACGCCGGTATATGAAGTCGCCTCCAATCGCGAGATGTCGTCGACGATGGAAGCCAACTGCCGCTCGTGCAGGGTCAGTATTCGATTCTGGATATCCTCCGGGCTCATCCCACTATAGGTCCACACAACGCTCACGACCGGGATGTCGATCTCGGGGAAAACGTCGACCGGCATCCGCAAGTGCGGCGCCGATACCCATGATGCAAATCAGCATCAAGGAGGAGATGATCGTATAGGGGCGTTTCAGTGCGTACTCGGCTAACGACATCGGATACTTCGAATCTTGGCCGGGGCCGCCACCTGTTTGGGCGTGGTTACAACGTACATGCGCGAGACTTTGAAACCAACCTGGGAAGCGTACGTAATCTCGACGCCGGTTGTTTACGCCAGCATCGATCTCGGCATCGAGCGAGTCGCACGCGATCCTGACGGGCTCAATTAAGAAATACTTTAGAAGACTGGCTTGCGTCGACTGGACGCGGTGCGGACGAGAGCGAGACGGCAGCGAGGTTTGCGCGGCCAGCTGTACCGCGTGCAGCTTTCCCATTTCGTAGCTCGCACCTTCCAGCTGGCAATTAACGCGGATGCTGTTGTTCGCTCGCGGGTAAAAGTTCGCCAGACGACAACTCGCGACACTCGCGGGCGCCTCCTCGACTTCGCCCTACGACGGTCAGGCCCGACAGGTCTTGTCCATCATCGATCAGCGGGCGATACAGGCTGGAAGTACGACTGGTTTCCGGGGGGTTCAGCCGACGCACTAAGAGCCGCTTAAACAACAATATGATTTTGCATTACCGATAAGAATATTAAAATCATAGACTACCTATTGCAAATAGAACTAATATACTTATAAGGCCTTAGGCTTACAAAAACCCAAGCGTATGGGGCACATGATGATTATGGTCCGAACCATCGCTCTGGCCGTGGGCGCGTTGGCGGTGCTCGCAGGCGCCGCGCTGGGCGCGGATCTACCGACCGCGAAACCGTCGGGGCCAGCGCCAATCTCGTGCTTTGCGAGCTTCTCCGACTGGTGGGAGGCGAGCCCGGAGGCTTGCCCCCTCTCTTATATGGGAATCACGCTGTATGGTCAGATCGACGTAGGCGCCGGCTACAGCTCGCACGGCGCCAACTTCAATGGAGCGTATCCCCAAGGCGTTCAGGAGGTGATCGCCAAGTTTAGCCAGGGCTCCAAGTATCAGTGGGTTCCCAACGGCCTAGGCCGTTCGAACGTCGGCCTCAAAGGAGTCGAGCCCGTCGCGCCGGGATGGTCATTCATCTTCAACATCAATACGGATTTCGATCCCTACTCGTTGCAACTCGCCAACGGGCCGCGCTCACTTGTCGAAAACAACGCGCAAACGCTCGGTAGTCAGAGCGCGAATGGCAATTCCAGTCGCGCAGGACAATGGGACAACACGCAGGGTTATCTCGGCCTGAGCAACGTGACATATGGCGCGTTGACCGTCGGGCGCCAGAACTCGCTGAGCGCCGACGCGGTCTCCAAATACGATCCGATGGCGGGCTCCTATGCGTTTTCGTTGATTGGAAACTCCGCAACCTATGTCAGCGGCATCGGCGATACCGAAACGACGCGCTACAACACCTCGATAAAATATCTCGTCAACGTAGCCAACGTCCGTGCAGGCGCGGTCGCCCAGATTGGCGGCTACGATCAGGGCAATGGCTCCAACGGCGCCTATCAGATCGACCTCGGCGGCGACTATGCCGGCTTCTCGTTCGATGGCATTGCGAGCTACGCCCGCGACGCGGTCGCGCTCTCACTCTATGGGTCGGATCCGTTGCCGGTGGGCGTAACCCCGGACGACCTCAAGGCCACATTGGCTGACATCGGCGGCGTGATGCTTGCCGCGAAATATACCTTCGGACCTCTCAAGCTGTTCGGCGGCTACGAATACGCCCGCTATATGCCGCCGAGCGATACCTATCCGGGCGGATTCGGCTCTCTTGGCGGCTACACCGTTCTGCCGGGCGCAGTGAACGCCACAGCCTATGCAGACAACAAGATCCTGCAGGTGGTCTGGTTCGGCGCAAAATATGCGATCCGCGACAATCTCGACGTGACGGGCGCCATTTATTACGGCAACCAGAATAACTACAGCCCGGTCGCGGATCTACGCAGCGCCTCCTACTGCGCTCCCAACACGAAGCCCGCCATAGCCGGCGCGACGCCGCAGGGTTCGGCCAATTCGACTTGCGCCGGCAATATCTACGCGCTCTCGGCGCTTTTGGATTATCGTCCGTGGAAACGCCTCGATGTCTATGCGGGTGTGATGTACTCGCAAGTCTCCGGCGGGATCGCCAGCGGTTACCTCCACAGCAACAACATCGACCCGACGGTCGGTCTGCGCGTCAGCTTCTGAGACCCTCGCCGATCCGGCCAAATCGGCTCCGAGCGTGCTGCTGCAGGGGCCTCGGCTCGTCATCCCCGAGACGGATCACTATACATTCGGGTTCCCGAAGCAGCTGTAGCGCGCCTTATGGGTTTTCAACTGCGGCGCGAATGATGCGCCCATCGGGGAAGCGTGAATTTTGTTTTAGGTTCGACTGTCTATTCGTGGTTTCAAACTTCCACTACAATCAGGAATGCCGGCAGTGGTCGTGAAGCGTTTGGGTCGCGCGGAAGACTCCAGATAGCCCACCTTCGTGTCGGACCGTCGACGGACTGAACTCCGGCTCAGCGCCTTGAGATTTGGACCGTCGCCGCTGTTCTTTGCGGGCATGGGCCTGATTGTCGCGCCGTTGTTCGTGTTCTCGCTCGTGTCCTGGCGCGCTGAGCAGGCGCACGCCGAGTTGGCGCAATCGCATCGGTCCACACTCAAAACTTCAGGTTGAGCACCAGCTTCGCCTTGAAATCGTAGACCGGATAGTCCTTGACGATCGGAACGCCAATTTCAAGCGCAAGGTTGGAACCGGGCACCAGCCGGCGTCCGAGGCTGGCATCAAAATTGATGCGTACGTCTTGGCTCGGATAAAACGTCGCGAACCAATCCGAAATCAAGCGCAGTGTTGAGAGCGAGATAGCCATTCACATTGACTTAATCCACTCGTTCGTGTCGACCCCGGCGCGCTCCTGCTTAGAGGCTCAGCCGTTCCCGTTAAAGTAGCAGCGATAGCCGAGGATCCTCGAAGGACCCGGTCCCGGCGCGTAGACCGCCATAGGCAGCCAAGGCGCGCAGTTGTTCGGGTTCTGGATGACCCAGCGTTCTCTGCCGCTTGAGCTTACGACGCGTTTCGGAGGGTCCTGCGGATCGGTCGTGGGTGGCGCCGCAAGGGCGACGGTAACGGCGAGCGTGGTTAACAGCGAGATGGCTGCGATCGAAGATTTAAACATGACCTTCTCCTTCCTCCCCCGGATCGGCCGTGCCGGAAACTGTTGGGGAGACGACATTTTCGTTCCTGGCACCGAGAAAACATCATTCGCCACACAAATCTCACCGTATCCAACCAGATGCCAGAAAACGAGGGCGCTATTTTGACGTTCTCAAGACGGATAAATTTATATTTTCTTCATAAATCGGACTCTGGGTCTTGTCGTCACCTTTTGGCGCATCGCTCTCACGTCTCACCAATTGGCACCAGGGATCGGCAGCGCAGGGATCGCGAGCGAGCCGAGACGGCGGCGGCGGCGAGCGTGACCGCTCAGCTCCGGCCCCAGCGCGCCATGCAATAGCCGAGTGTGAATCGGCGTGGCGTCCGAGCGCCGATTGGCGCGCTAAGACACTGGCGATATTAGGTTGAGGCGGGTACATTGGGAGCCGCTTCGCATCTGAGGAAGTTGCAGCGCGAAGCATATCGGTCGTGATTGATGCCGCGCTTCAATTTCAAATCAGGCACTTGCTGCGGACCGTTCACCCCTTGCAGGGGTTCGACTAAAGAACGCGTGCTGGCGCTGGCCGCGCTATCAAGCTCGGATGGCGGACAGGACCCGGTGGATGGAGCGATTTGGGCTGCCGTCGAAGGAAGGAGAGCTACCGACGCGCTGAGGGTGCTCAAATTCGTGCTGTTCGATCCGGCGACAAAAATATCTGGGGCAATGGTCGGAGACCAACGCGGCGGCGAGCAACGTGTAGTAAAAGGCGCGTTCACAGCCGTCGTGAGCCTCGACCGCCCGTCACCAGACGCGATCGCCATCTCAAAAGAACTCGAAGGGAAAGGGTTTGGGGTGCTGGCAGTTGCGAGCGGACTGCCTAATGCCATGAAACTGGCGGGGCTGATTGCTCTCAGCGACCCGCCTCGCCCAGACAAGCGCCTGTCGAACGGGATCAGCGAATTGCATCAATAACAGCAATCCGCGACCCGTGTTAACGCAATGGTCAACAAGACTCACATGTCGGGTCGAATTCGACGTGGGTTCACAGGTTGATTTCGATATCGATATTTGAGTTCTCTTTATGTTCCAATTGTGATATCGGTTTCGGATGCTCCGCAGACCCCGCATACATACACTGATCTCGATCGTTACGAACATCCCGCTGGCCGCGCTAACGAAGCCGAATATCGAGCCGACATCTGCGGAAACTCGCATCGATTTGCCGCTCTTCGGTTTTGGAAGAGCGATGGCTTCTCAGCGAGACGGCGTCCCCCGTGAAACCCTGGTGACCTTCTGATGGGCCGGCGCGCGGGAAGCGCGGACTTGCCGCTTCATGCCGGGCGCGTGCCCCGTTGGCTAAGCGATCGCATGACTCGGCTCGGCGCCGTGATCACCGAGACAATCGTCCTCGAATACGGCCGCGATGAGATGCTGCGCCGGCTGGCACATCCATTCTGGTTCCAGTCATTCGGGGCCGTGATGGGCATGGATTGGCACTCGTCCGGCATCACCACGAGTGTCATCGGCGCGCTGAAGCGTGGGCTGGCGCCGTTGTCGGCCGAGCTCGGCATCCATGTCTGCGGCGGGCGCGGCAGTCACTCGCGTCGCACGCCCGATGAGCTGGTTGCGATTGGGGACCGGACCGGCATCGACGGGGCCGGGCTCGCAAGGGTGAGCCGTTTGGTTGCGAAGGTCGACAGCGCGGCTGTTCAGGACGGTTTCGACCTTTATCTCCACGGTTTCATCGTCACAGATGACGCACATTGGGTTGTTGTTCAGCAGGGCATGAACGCCGATCGCCGCCAAGCCCGGCGCTATCACTGGCTATCTGAAGGGCTGCAAAATTTCGTGGAGGAACCGCATGCGGCGATCGACGGAGTCCAACAGGGTATAATCGTGAACTTAACCGATCGGCGCGCCGAGATTTCGCGGCGGCGACAGCTCGATATTCTTGGCGAACTCGGGCCGGACGGCATCGCTCGGCGGCTTGCCATGCTCGAGACAAGCGGCGTTGAGCGACCTGAGCCCGATGTTCAGCCTCTGTTGCCCCACCTCGTCATGCCCGCCCATCACGACGTCAGGCCCGAAGACATCGTCACCCGCCGGTTGCACGGCAATTTGGCGGCCGCCGTGGCTTGCGCTCCTCGGGATTTCTCCGAGCTCCTCCTCGTGCCCGGCGTCGGCGCACGCACCGTTCGCGCATTGGCCCAGGTCGCCGAAGTGGTCCATGGCGCGCCCTATCGTTTCAGCGATCCCGCGCGGTTCTCGATCGCTCACGGCGGCAAGGACCGCCACCCCTATCCCGTCCCGTTGAAGGTGTACGACCGCACTATCAACGTGTTGAAAACTGCTGTGCAGCAGGCAAAACTCGGCCAATCAGAGGAACTTGCCGCAATCAAGCGGCTAGATGAGCAAGCCCGCCGGTTGGAAAAAAGTGCAACTGGACCTTCAGTCGAGGCGCTGTTCGCCGAGGAGCGCCATCACTCGCACCGCTACGGTGGTCGAAGCGTTTTTGGCGCCGAGCCGCCGACTGATGAAGCAACGACGGCTTCGGGACGGCGTTCCGCGTGAAAACCACCCGTGCTCCTGCTTTCGACGATTGATCCTTTGCGTCGGCCGTCAGCGGAATTGTTTCGGGTCGGTGCCATAATCGACATTCTGCTCGCAACATCGCGTGTGGCATTTCAAATCGGTTGCAACAGGACGGGACGAGGGGTTTTCCGGCTACGCAGGTTTCCGCAACATAAAGGACGTTATGGGGGCTATGAAAATGAGGAGTGGGCGGATTCAAGCAATCACCCACTGGGCAATGTCGATATAAAACATGACGTAGACGTAAAAATAGTTGACAGACAATTTTCTCGATCGCTCCGTTTCACGAGCCGAGGCCCGTGACCAAATCTGCAAAAAGCGACTTCATAGGCAGACGACTTCGGCTCGGTCTCGCGAGAGATCATTCATTGATTTGGTGTTTTGGCGAACCGAAGCGCCAGCGTTTCCGCATTGCGCGTGAGAATACCCGCATCAACGTCCGAGCGGCGCGGGCTAGAACGGCCATCCGATGCGTTCAGCTCTCGACGTGGCTCGCATTGACCGCCCGGCCGGACGGCGCATAACAATACGGAATTGTTGCGGCCGCCTCTACCCAGCGGCGCCTCCTCATCTCGACCGAGCTGACGGAAGCGCCGTATCGCTTTGCGGCAGGGACATCCGTCCGAAGGAGCGCCGTCACGTGGAAAAGCTACAGCCGAAGGATTTCAACGCGCCCGCCATCTTATTGGGAGGCCCGGTTGATTACGATATGTATAAGGCTTTTCGGTCGCAGTTGGACGGCTCCAAAAAAGAAGGCTTGGTTGTCACGGAATTGTCTACGCTTGGGGGCGACCCGGAGGTGGCCCGCATGATGGGAGAGGACATCCGGTTTCATAGCGAAAATTCCAGGAACTGCCGATTTGTCTTTCTTGGAAAGGCGGCAATCTATTCCGCAGGGACTACATTCATGAGCTTTTTTTCAATCGAAAATCGATATCTGACACGTGGCACGCGTTTAATGATTCATGAGCGGAAGCTGGATAAACAACTGCACATCAACGGTCCGCTAACGACCTGCGTGGCCACGGTTACCGCAGCGCTCCACGAGATCGAAGCCTCAATCGCCATTCAGAATGAGGGGTTCGAAAACCTGATTCTCGGCTCGAAGGTGACAATGGATGAGGTTCTACGCCGCGCTCCTGGAAACTGGTATATCGAGGCCAACGAGGCGAAGTCTCTCGGGCTTGTTGCGGAGGTTCTCTAGTCAAGTCGAAATGAGGTCCAATCGCGCGCCTACCTCTCTCCGAAATATAGCGTCCCATGAGTGCGACATGCCCTTTCCGGGCGTGGTCATTTCAGACCGCTCTGTGAGCGCCCGCTCGAAGGCCGCCATTGGCACATCGCAGAATCCTCTTTCAATATCGACCCCAAAGGCAAGCAGGATTTGGAAGGGCAGCGTGCCCGCAATGTGGCGGCCCTAGCGTGCAAATTTGAACAGATCGTGTGGTGATCCCTCACTGCGCCTGCCCGCTAGCCTGGGCTGTCAACTCCCCCTTGCAAATCGAGGCGATTTTCGGTTCGGCGCTTTGCCATTTCAACGAGAAGCGATGGCAGTAGGCGGCGATGGCAGGCGGCGCCCGGACGTCGCCGGACATCGACGGTCCCGCGGCGGCCAATTCGCCCACGAGATCAACGGTGACATAGTTCGGGGGCTGGAAGATCCATCGAACGGCGGTGACGACGACCCGTCCGGCCGGAGAACGATGTCCCTCGACGCTGTAACAGCCTTCATTAGCTTTCGGATTGCGCGGGGGCGGGGGATAGAAATGGAAGTATCCAGAGAACGCCTCCCCGGTTTCCTTGTCGATCGACAGCGTGAGCGCCGTGGTTCCCTGAGTGCACAGATACGAACCCTGCCATTCGCCGATCATCGATTTCGGTTGCGATTGGGGGTAAGCAGGGAAGGCCCAAAACATGGCGGCGACCCCGAACAGGCAAGCGGCGCGGATCGTCGAGGCTGGCATGGCGGGCTCCGAGGGGAGGATGGCAATTTCGCCGAAATGATCGCTCGGCGCAATCCGTCAGCGGCTTACGGGAGCGGGGAACTCGCGCGCATCTGCGAGGGCGAGCGCGCCCGCTACTAACTTTTTGGACGCAATGTCGCATGCGGGCGCGAGGCGAGTGCAGTGCTGTCCCCGTCAAACCAATATCCGCTCCACCTCGTCGAGCGTGGCCTCCTCGGTGCGGCGATCGTAGAGCTGCGTCGTAGGGTTGCTGGCATGGTTGGCCATCTGCGCTGCTTTCTCGAGCGTGCCGCCGTTTTTCAGATACTCGGTGACGCCGGCGCACGATGTGGCGCGGCCCGCGCACGGCGGCGGCTGGGTTGGTCGGCAACATCTGGGCCGTCACCATCCAATCAAACAAGTGCTTCAGTGCCGCGAGGCAAAGCTTCGCGGTCGGCGCCGATCGCGCGCGCTGCAATTCCTCGATGTAGGTAGCGACGTGAACGCTCTCGATCGCCGTGAGTTGCTTGATGCCCTTGGCCGCGAGCCAGTCGAAAAACTCGACGGCCGCGCGCGCATAGGCGGGGCGCGTGTGCGGGTTGCGATTTTCGCGGCGAAGAATTCGAGGAAGCGGTAGGAAGCACGGGGCCACTGGCTGACGATTAGCGCGGGGCGTGAGCGGCGGCGATCGGCGCGAGCTGGTTCATTGCTGCCGTCAGCAAATCAATCATCAATACCATCTTCTGCCGAGCTTGCACTGATCCCATTTCAAGCTCTTACCTGGAAGTGTTCAAATCGATGTAGCTCTTCTTCAATGCGACGCTTGTGGCGCTTGGCGCCTTTCCCACCCAGGTCCACTGTTGGATCCGCAAGACCTTGTTTTCGCGATCCGCCTTCAGATCGATTGCCGCGACGATTTGGTCGTCGACTAGAACGGGTAGCGCAAAGTATCCCAGAATCCGCTTTTCCTTAGGCACGTAGGCCTCAAAACGATGGTCATACTCGAAGATGAGCCCGAGCCTTTTGCGTTGAATGATGAGCGGGTCGAATGGTGAGAGAATGTGGACCCGCCCGCCGTAAGACGGCGAAACGCGGTTGAGCGCTTGCGGTTCTGCCCAATATTCCAATCTTTCAGCTTCCTCGATCTTGACCGAAACCAATTCGCCTCGGCGTACACGCATTTCGATTGACGTTCTGATCGCCGCTTTCCGCTTGGCGTCGAGATGACAGATCAAGTCGAGGCTGACCAGCCCCTGGGATCGCACGGCACGCTCGATCAGGTAGTCCAGAACTTGCCGTTCTGTCGCAGGCTTGGGTCTCGTACTCCAGCCAAAATGACGATCCATCAGCTCGTAGCTTTTGATCATACCGGAACGTTCGCTGATCGTCAGCGCGCCTGTAAAGAACGCCAGCTGGAGCGCGCGCTTTGAAGGCTTTCGACTGGCCCACGGGTGGTCTTTTTCCACCAAGACGTCATCTTCGATGTCACGGATTGAGAGCGCTCCGTCTCGGCGGACGAGCGTGAGGACCTTGCGCAGATCCTCCTTCGAAACAGCAGCAAACCAATTCTTCGGGAATTGCCGATGTCGTTTCATTTCCGGGAGGAAGAAGCGGAGGTCTCGGGTCGGCACATACGACAATGCGTGGGTCCAGTACTCGAAGACAGATTTGTCGACGGTCTGAGCTTGGTGCAGATGCTCTCGCCGGTAGTCCGGGATGCGATTCCATAAGATATGATGGTGGCAGCGCTCGATGACATGGATCGTGTCGATCTGCAGATATCCAAGATGCTCGATCGCGGCGCGAGTCGCATTTGGCCCGCCGCCAAAGGGCTCCAATTCGTCGAGCCGCTGCGCGCGCAGCCAAATGAGACGTGAGGCATTCTTGGAGAGAGTGACGGGAAATCGGGCGGGGGACGGCATTGGCGGACCTAGATCGGATTGGGTGAGTCCTTGAAGAGACGCCCTATCACAACTTACGTGGGCGCGGGTAACGTCGCCCAATCATGCGGCTCCCGGTTCGGTCGGGGCGAGTTCCATGATCGACATTCTGCGCCGGACGTCTTGCGTGCGCCCCCGCATTATAGCTTTAGCGACTACACCAAACCTTGAATTGCTTTCATGAATCCGTGCTCTCTGCCCAAAGCCAATCGACTTATAGCCGCCGAATGTGCGCCGGCGCACTTTGCGCCGAAAGCGTGTTCCGTGGGTGCAAAAGGGATCACTTTGCTGAAGTGTGGCGGTCTGGACGAAAGCAACGCTCCGTTATCGGGAGGGTCTGCTTTCGCAGCACGCGTGCGGATGATTCGCGCTGGGAGGCAGCACCAGCAATCGCGCCTGTGCGTTCTGCGCGCGCGGGGATGAACCGTGTACGGGTCCAGATGAATGAGGCCTCCTGCAGCGTCGACTGAATGTGTTGTGTGTGACGGAAGATCTCACAGGTCGGTTCGCTTCGCTTGCGGATCAAATCTCGCGCTGCTTGGTCCATCCAGCATCTATGAAATATCAGTGCAATGGAACGCCGGCATCTCCTCTGCGTTATATACTCCCCAAAGTCCGGCCCTTTACGTTTCCTCGACCGGCATTGTCCACTCCCTGTGCCGAAAAAGAGCTCATTTATGGCTGATCCGGACTTTCCAATTCGCGACGCCCCGCTATCGATAGAAGACTACGCCTTGATCGGCGACTGCCGCACCGCCGCGCTCGTCGGACGTGACGGCGCCATCGACTGGCTTTGCCTTCCGCGGTTCGACTCTCCAGCCTGCTTTGCCGCGCTTCTCGGCGACTCCCGGCACGGAAGCTGGTTGATCGCCCCGCAGCAGGCAACGCGGCAGGTCCGGCGATCCTACCGTGGCGAGACGCTCGTCCTCGAGACGCTGTTTACGACGCCCGAGGGCGAAGTCGCGCTCATCGACGCAATGCCGTTGGATCTGGACGGCTCCCACATAATACGCCGGGTGGAGGGAAGGCGAGGCCGCGTTGCGATGCGCTTCCATTTGAAGCTTCGCTTCGATTACGGGAACTCGACGCCGTGGGTGACCCGCGCGGAGGAAGGTCGAGGGTTCGTGGCCATCGTCGGTCCCGACCTCGTCACGGTTCGCGGTCCTGTTGCGTTGCAGGGGCGGGATTTGGCGACAGTGGCCACCTTCGAAGTCGAAGCAGGCGAGAGCGCGACGTTCGTGCTGAGCCACGGTCCCTCGCACCTGCCCGCGCCCGCTCCCTTCGATGGCGACGCTGCGCTGCGCGCCACGGAGGACGCCTGGCGCGCCTGGTCGAAGCGCTGCACCTATGAGGGGCCATGGCGCGAGGCGGTTCTGCGCTCGCTCATCGTGCTCAAGGCTCTCACCTATGCGCCGACCGGCGGCATCGTCGCCGCGCCGACGACGTCGCTTCCGGAGCAACTCGGCGGCGCGCGCAATTGGGATTATCGGTTCTGCTGGCTGCGTGATGCAACCCTGACGTTATTGGCGCTGATGGGCGGCGGCTATTACGACGAAGCGCAGGCCTGGCGCGACTGGCTGCACCGGAGCATCGCGGGCAATGCCGACGAATTGCAAATCATGTACGGCCTGCGCGGCGAGCGGCGCCTGCTCGAATGGGAGGTCGGGTGGTTGCCCGGCTATCAGGGCGCGCGGCCCGTCCGGGTCGGCAATGCGGCTTCCGAACAACTGCAGCTCGATGTCTACGGCGAGGTGATGGACGCGTTGCACCAGTCGCGCGCCGGCGGCTTGGATGTCCCCCCGTCAGCCTGGGCTTTGCAAGTCAATATGATCGAGCATCTGGAAACGATCTGGCGGGAGCCGGACGATGGAATTTGGGAAGTAAGAGGCGGCCGGCGTCAGTTCGTCCACTCGAAAGTCATGGCGTGGGTCGCTTTCGACCGCATGGCGCAGGATAGCGAGCGATACGGCCTGCCGGGACCCATCGAACAATGGCGTCGGACGCGCGACGCCATTCATGCCGACGTCTGCGCGAAAGGATTTGATGCGCGCAAGAACAGCTTCACGCAAAGCTACGGCGACGACGCGCTGGACGCAAGCCTGTTGCTGATTCCGGTCGTTGGCTTTCTGTCGCCCCAGGATGGTCGGGTCCGTGGCACCGTCGCGGCCATCGAGCGGGAGCTGAAAGCGGGCGGATTCGTCTTGCGCTACCGAACGGAGAAGGGCGCCGACGGTCTTCCGCCCGGCGAGGGCGCATTTCTGCCGTGCTCGTTTTGGCTGGCGGACAATTACGCGCTGATGGGTCGCCAGGCGGAAGCCAAGGCCATGTTCGAAAATCTGCTAGCGTTGCGAAACGACCTCGGCCTTTTGTCGGAAGAATACGATCCCAGGGTTCGGCGGCTGACCGGAAACTTTCCGCAGGCCTTTTCGCATCTGGCCATCGTCAACACCGCCTTGAGCCTGCGCGACGAGCAGGCGGCGAAAAAACGAGGCGTGGGGGCCGAGCCGGCGACGGCGACGGCGAACGGGTGAGCACCGGGCCCTTTGCGGATTGAGATTAACTCTAGCGGAAGCCATGTCCCCATGACCACGACCGATCCCAAAGACCCAACCGCCCCGGCGTTGCCGGACGCGAGCCGCCTGCCTCACGCCCCGTATCAGCAAGTGCTCGTTGGTCAGCCCGCGCTGGTAACAGGCGCCAATTCCGGCATCGGCAGGGCCGTCGCCCTCGGCCTTGCCCGCGCCGGCGCGGATGTCGTCGTCAACTACGTCACACATCCTGAAACCGCCGACGAAGTCGCGCATGAGATCGAGGGCATGGGGCGCCGGGCGATCGCGCTGAAGGCCGATGTTGGCAACGAAGACGAGGTCGAACGGATGTTTGCCGACGCCATCGCGCATTTCGGCACGCTGCACATCTGCGTCAGCAATGCCGGGCTGCAGCGGGATTCGCCGTTCGATACGATGACGCTGGAGCAATGGAACACGGTGATCGGCGTCAATCTGACCGGTCAGTTTCTTTGCGCTCGCGCCGCGACGCGAGAGTTCAAGCGGCGCGGGGTCATTCCCGCCGTGTCTCAGGCCGCCGGCAAACACATCTGCATGAGCTCGGTTCACCAGGAAATCCCCTGGGCCGGACATGCGAATTACGCCGCCTCCAAAGGGGGCGTCATGCTCTTGATGAAAAGTATTGCGCAGGAGCTTGCGCCTCATTTCATTCGCGTCAACAGCATCGCGCCGGGGGCGATCCGAACGCCGATCAACACCGCCGCCTGGGATACCGACAAGGCTTATGCCGACCTGATGACATTGGTGCCCTACAAGCGCATCGGCGAACCCGACGATATCGCCCAAGCCGCCGTGTGGCTGGCGTCGGACGCCGCCGACTATGTGACAGGAGCGACCCTGTTCGTTGATGGCGGCATGACCCTGTATCCGGGTTTCGCAACCGGCGGATAAGGAAGCCGCAATGGTTCTCAGCGATCCCCGACGATCGGCGAGCGGGTGGGAATGGCGAAGAACATATCGCTCGCATGGGCGCTCGCAATCGCGCCTTCGCGCCGCGTTCGACCGCTTCGTGATATGGCTTGCAGGGCGGAAACGTTAGCGCCCATTCTCCGTTCTAGAGGGTGTCGAGCCTGCGGGCGTCGACGCTGAGCGTAGGAGGTCGATTGCCTGAGAGTTACGATGTGATCATCATAGGAAGCGGGCCCGGCGGGGCCTCGCTCGCCCAGGCTCTCGCCCCGAGCGGGAAGCGCGTGCTTATCCTGGAACGCGGCGACTATTTGCCGCGCGAGGAGGCGAACTGGAGCGCGCAGGCCGTCTTTGTCGAGGGCAGGTATCAAGCGGCCGAGACATGGACCAACGCCGCTGGGGAGACTTTCGCTCCGCAACTTCATTATTTCGTCGGCGGCAATTCCAAAGTGTACGGCTCAGCCCTTTTCCGGCTCCGTGAACGCGATTTCGACGAAATCACCCATGCCGGCGGCGTCTCCCCAGCCTGGCCGCTCAAGTATCGCGACTTCGCCCCCTACTACGACGCCGCCGAGGCGCTTTTCCACGTACATGGGGCGCGCGGCGAGGACCCAACCGAGCCCCCTTCGGACCGGCCTTATCCTCATCCTGCCGTGAAACATGAGCCCAGGATCGCCGAACTCGCCGACAAACTGACCCGCATTGGTCTAAAACCCTTCCATCTGCCGCTCGGCATTCTTCTCGACCAAAAGGAGGACGGCTTCGCAACGCCGACCAGCACTTGCATTCGCTGCAGCGCGTTCGATGGCTTTCCGTGTCTCCTGAACGGCAAGGCCGATGCCCAAGTTATTTGCATCGACCCGATGCTCGCGAAACACGACAATGTGACGTTGATGACCAACTCTTACGTTTCGAAGCTTGGGACAGATTCAAGCGGGCGGCTGGTCGATTGCGTGCATGTAGAGCGGAACGGCAAGCACGAAATCTATTCGGGCGGCATTGTGGTGGTTGCGTGCGGAGCTCTTTCCTCCGCGCTGCTGTTGCTGCGCTCGGCCAACGACCGGCATCCCAACGGACTCGCCAACGGTTCCGATCAGGTCGGACGTAACTACATGCGTCACGAGATGAGCATCGTCCTGGCCGTGATGCGCCACGTAAACGAGACGGTGTTCCAGAAGACGCTGGCGCTCAGCGATTTCTATTTCGGCAGCGACGATTGGAATTATCCCCTCGGCCTGATCCAGATGTGCGCGACCAGCCATGCCGAGCAGATCAAGGGCGAGGAGTTGCCCGTTTGGCTCGAATGGTTGCCCGACATGCCGTTCAGTGAGATAGCCCGCCATTCGATGGACTTTTGGCTGCAATCCGAGGACCTGCCGAGCCCGGACAACCGCGTCTATTACCGAGACGGCAAGGTTCATCTCGATCTCACCCCAACCAACCCGGAGGCGCTCAAGCGATTGAAGCACAAGCTGAAGGATGTTTTGTCGGCCATCGGGTGGCCGGCCGTGCTCCTCGAACGCTCGCTTTATCTCGGCAAGAATATCCCGCTTTCCGGCACCGCCCACCAGGCCGGCACCTGTCGGTTCGGCACGGATCCGGCGACATCCGTGCTGAACCTCGATTGTCGCGCCCACGAAGTCGACAATCTCTATGTCACCGACGCAAGCTTCTTCCCCTCGATCGGAGCGGTGAACCCGACGCTTACGATCATCGCCAACGCGCTGCGTGTGGCCGACGTCATCAAGGCCCGGCTATGACGACGGCGGCCATCGCTGCGCTGGTCGTTCGCTACGGTCTGGTGCTGCTGTTCCTGCCCTTCAGCGCGCTGGACAAGATTTTGGGCTTCGATCACGCGGTCAACCAGGCGCAGAGCGTGTTCAAGCCGCGCCCGATCGCGATTGCGATGATCCTGATTGGGCTTTTCGTGGAGCTGATTTGTACGCTCAGCGTCGTCACCGGCATCGCCGATCGGGCTGGCGCCTTCGTCATTGCCGGCTACTGCGCAGTGACGGCGGTTCTTTACAAGCAATTCTGGGCGCAGGGCGATTTCTGGTCCGACCCCGACGGCAAGGGCCGCGCGCTGCTGTGGGATTTCCTGAAGAACCTGTCGCTCGGCGCCGGTTTCCTGCTGATTGTCATCGGCACGGACGGAAGGGGGCTCGCTCCTTTCCTCCAGGCGCCTTTCGCCTCCAGCCATCCCTACGGAGCTCCCCCATGAGCGAGCCGACCGATAAGGCAGGCCCGAAGCCCTCCGTTCCTTATTCGCATCTTTATGTCGATGCGGATGGAATCAGTCATCAATCGCAATGCGCGCTCACCAACTACAAACTCGCGTCCGTCGGCCCCGCCGATCCGCAATGGAGCGACAAGATGCCGCGCAGCGAGGCGACCGTTGTTTTCACTGTCCAGCCCGTGGGCTGGGTGGGCGACTGGCACGAGAACCCGGCGCCGCAATGGATCGTCGTGCTGTCGGGCCGTTGGTGGATCGAAAGCATGGACGGCGCGCGCATCGAGCAAGGCCCAGGGGACTTTTCGTTCGGCGAAGATCAGGGGTGCATTGAAACCAACGGCAGGAAAGGCCATCGGTCCGGAACGATCGGCGATGAGCCCTGTTGCCTGATGACCGTCCAGCTTCACGTCGATCCGAAACGTGAGCCATGTCATCTGAGATGATTTTCCGGGAAATCGCCGGATTTCGGCTTGTTACAGCTCATCCCGAGCGATCGGCCGCCTTCTATGAAGCGATAGGATTCGACATCGGCGAAGCGGCGCCAATTGCCGCCGCCGAGATGGAGCTGCTCGGCCTTGCCGGCGCCGGTTCGCGCATTGCGATGTCGCTTGGTCGAAGCCGCGTCGATCTCGATTTTTTTCACCCGCCAGGTCGTCCCTATCCACATGAGATGGCCGCCTGCGATCTGGTGTTCCAACACCTCGCACTCGTCGCCGACGATGCCGAGACCGCATGGCGTCGCGCATGCGACGCGGGCGCCATGCCGATCAGCCGAAAACTCCCAATCAAACTTCCCGAGTCGGCAGGCGGGGTTACTGCGATCAAATTTCGTGATCCTGACGGTCATCCGCTCGAATTTCTCCAATTCCCTAAGGGCGCCAATCCCCACTGGAATGGCACGGGCATCCTGGGTATCGACCACAGCGCGATTTCGGTCGGCGATATTTCAGCCAGCCGACGCTTCTACACGCATCACGGGCTGAGCGAGGCGCATGCAACGGTCAATCGTGGCCCAGCGCAGGACGCCCTCGATGACCTCGATGGCGCTGAGGTCGACGTCGTGCCGATGAACCCTGCCGACGTGCCCCCTCACGTTGAACTGCTCGGCTATCGCCGCCCCCTTGGTCGCGCCCTTCACCCTTTAGCTGTCAACGATGTTGCCGCGACCCGCATCGTCTGGCGATCAAATGCCGACGCGCTAGTGCGCGATCCGGATGGGCATCTCCATCAAGTTAGCCAATAAGATCGATCGCGAACAAATATTGTGTCGCAGTGATGAACAACCGCCGCCCGTCAGCGCCACCGAATGTGCAGTTCGAGAGGACCGCGGGCGTGGGCACGAACCCCAGCCTGCGTCGATCCGACGACCAGATATGCACGCCATCCGGTGCGCTCGTCCACACCCAGCCGCGCTCATTGACCTTGAATCCGTCGGGATAGCCATGGTCGCTGTGGCAGAAGAAACGCCGGTTCGTGAGCGCGCCTCTATCGCCTACATCAAATGCGATGATCTCGTGCTTCGTTCCGGCTTTATTCAAGAAGACAATCGCTAGCGACTATCCGAACATCAAGATCGTTGCCGAGCCAAGATCATTGCCGAACAAGACATCGGCGGACCCGACTCCAGCGGGGACGCAGAAAAAGCCGCCTCCGCGATGATGGTGGGAGCATTTCCATCAGCCGTTCGAGGCCCCGCTCAACGGCTGCCAGCCGATTTTATGCAGAGATATTTGACGACATACGCCCTCGATCTCGATGCCTTTATTGCCGCAATCTCTTCAGGTTATGCGCTTCGATCCAAGTTTTGAAAGTGCCCATTGCGCCTTGGTTCTTGCGGAGGCCGCGCGGGTTTCATAAGTACGGGGGACTCCACATTTGTCACAATCGTATAGCAGGCTCGATCAATCCTTGCGTGCGATGCCCTCAAGACACAAATTTCAACTCTTCCGCGCATCAGCGCTCGCTCTTCAACACGTCCATGGCGCAGGGCGCTCGGGGTCGAGGCGATATCGCTCTCTGGCTTCGCTGATTACAGTGCGCTCGACTTCCCCGCTCGGCGTCAGTGCGGCGAGGCACGCAAGGACGATGTGGCGGCGATCGACCTCAAAAAAGTCGCGAAGCGCCGCGCGCGTGTCGCTGCGTCCAAAGCCGTCGGTTCCGAGAACCGTGAATGACGCCTCGAGGTAGGATGCGATCAGTTGAGGATAGGCCCGAACGTAGTCGGACGCGGCGATGATGGGCGTGTCTCCGGGCAGACACGCGGCGAGATGACTAGTCTTGCGCCTTCAGGGTTCAGCCGGTTATGGCGCTCGACGTCGCGGGCGTCGCGGGCCAACTCAGAATAACTGGTGACGCTCCAGACCTCGCAGGAGACGCGCCACTCATTGGAGAGAATGGCGGCCGCCTCAAGGACTTCGCGCAGGATCGCGCCCGACCCCAGCAGACGGACCCGCGGCTTGTCGTCTCCGGATGCGTAGGTCGTGAAGCGGTAGAGGCCTTTGACAATGTGCGCCTCGACGCCCTCTGGAATAGTTGGTTGCGCATAATTTTCGTTCATGACGGTGATATAGTAAAACACGTCCCTGCCCGTCTCCAGCATCGCGCGAGCGCCGTGGTCGAGGATGATAGCCAACTCATAGGCGAATGCGGGATCATAGGCGCAACAGTTCGGTACGGTCGCCGCGATCACATGGCTTGAGCCGTCTTGATGCTGAAGGCCTTCGCCTGCGAGCGTCGTACGGCCCGCAGTAGCTCCGATGAGAAATCCGCGCGCGCGTTGATCGGCGGCGGCCCAGATGAGATCGCCGACCCGCTGAAATCCAAATATCGAGTAGTAAATATAGAACGGCAGCATCGCGACGCCATGAGCGCTGTAGGACGTCGCCGCCGCCGTCCAGGATGAAAGCGCCCCGGCCTCGGTAATGCCTTCCTCCAGCAATTGGCCGTCGGCGGCTTCCCTGTAGGACAGCATCGAGCCGGCGTCCTCGGGCTCGTAGAGCTGACCGACTGGCGAATAGATCCCGACTTGGCGAAAAAGCGTCGCCATGCCGAATGTTCGCGCCTCGTCGGCGACGATCGGCACAACGCGAGAACCAAGCGCATCGTCCTTCAGAAGTGCGCCAAGCAACCGGACGAACGCCATCGTCGTTGACATCTCCTTACCGTCCGCACGCAGCGCGAATCCGGCATATTTATCTAGCGCGGGAACCGCGACAGGCGTCGCATGGCGTCGCCGCGACGGCAGATATCCACCAAGCGCCGCCCGCCGCGCTCTCAAATAATTCAGTTCAGCGCTGTCTTCCGGGGGCCGGAAGAAATCGAGACGCTCGACGGCCTGGTCGCTCAGCGGCAGTTGGAAGCGGTCGCGAAAGGCGAGGAGAGCCTCGAAATCGAGTGCTTTGGCCTGGTGCGCGGTCATTCGAGACTCGCCCGCGCCGCCCATGCCGAATCCCTTTTTGGTCTTGGCGAGGATCACCGTCGGACGCCCAGTGGTTCTTATCGCAGCGTCGAAGGCCGCATAGAGCTTGCGAAAGTCGTGCCCGCCGCGTCTGAGGGCGTCGATTTCACGATCAGACATGTGGGCGACAAGCGCGCGCGACTGCGGATCCCCTGCGAAGAAGTGCGCTAGATTGTAGGAACCGTCCTTGGCGCCAAGGGTCTGATACTTACCGTCGACAGTCGCGGCAAATTGCCGGAGCAGGGCATGGCTCTTGTCACGCTCAAACAGCGGATCCCACTCGGAACCCCACAAAACCTTGATGACGTTCCACCCCGCGCCGCGAAAAAGGCGTTCAAGTTCCTGGATGATTTGCCCGTTGCCGCGAACCGGTCCGTCAAGCCGCTGCAAGTTGCAATTGATGACGAAGGTGAGGTTATCGAGCTTCTCTCGCGCGGCGAGCGACAGTCCTGCAATCGACTCGGGCTCATCCATCTCGCCGTCGCCGAACACGCCCCATACGCGTCTGCTTTCCGTATCGGCAAGACCGCGATTGGCGAGATAGCGCATGAAGCGCGCCTGATAGACGGCGCTTATCGGGCCGATCCCCATGGAACCGGTCGGTGTCTGCCAGAAGTCGGGCATCAACCAGGGATGAGGATAGGAGCTTAGGCCGCCGCCCCCAACCTCTCGCCGATAGTTCGCCAATTGCTCCTCCGTGAGCCGGCCTTCGAGAAAGGCGCGGGCATATACGCCCGGCGCCGAATGCGGCTGGAAGAAAACGATGTCGCCAGACGCGCTGCCGGCACGGAAGAAGTGATTAAAGCCAATTTCGAATATCTCGGCGGCCGAGGCGAAGCTCGCGATATGGCCTCCAAGTTCGCGAGCGGATTTGTTGGCGCGCATGACCATCGCGAGCGCGTTCCAGCGTATTATCGCCGTGATTCGCTCCTCCATGACGATGTCACCGGGAAATGGAACCTGCCTGTCGAGCGGGATCGTGTTGCGGTATGGCGAGAAGGGCAACGCGTTAGAGACAATGCCGAGTTGGTTTGCCCGTCGGCAGAGTTCGTTCAGGAGGAACGCTGCGCGGTCGCCTCCGACGTGATGAAAAACAGCGTCAAACGAGTTCGAGCCAATCAGCGGTCTCCGCGAGATCGTCGTCGACATAACTTGTCCATTCCGATGGTTCGGCATTTGATGAAACGCTTGCTGTCATGGCTTCTGCTCTACGTAGCGCTGGGACACGCTATCCCAGAGCGCTCGACATTTGCTGCTGCAGATCGTTGCAAAGGATCAATAAAGCAGCAATAAATGCTGCATGCCGAAGCGATTGTCACGCAAAATGCTGCAAACGTCCCTTGACTCCGTCGATCTCCGCATTCTCAACGCGCTGCAGGACGACGCGAGCATCACCAACGTCGAGCTTGCCGATAGGGTCGGCCTTTCGCCTTCGCCCTGCCTCGCGCGCGTTCGCGCGCTTATCGATGCAGGCGTGATTGCGCGGCGGGTGGCGCTCCTCAATCCGCAGAAGCTTGGGCCGTTCGTCAGCGTGTTCATTCAGGTGACGCTGGAAAAGCAGACGGAGACGGTCCTCGAAATCTTCAAATCAGCCGTCGCCCGATTTCCCGAAGTGATGGAATGTTACCTTATGACCGGCGACTCAGACTATCTTCTACGCGTCCTCGTTGAAGACGTCGCGGCACTACAGCACTTCATCACCGATCGCCTGTCGAAGACCAAGGGTGTCGCGAACATTCGTTCAAGCTTCGCCCTCAAACAAGTGAAATACAATACCGCGCTGCCACTCAGCGCGCTCATCGGCGCACGTGAACGACGATGATGCATGTGGAGAAGCGGCGCCGGCGACTTTACACGATAAAATCGCGCCTCGGGGCTCATTCGATAGCGCGCCCGAGGCTTCGAAATCGCCGATGCGAACGATCCAGTGCGGCAATTTGGCGAAGATGCAAGCTATCGTATCAAGTCATTCAGCGATATCGACCATATTTCTGCAGAATCTCAATCTTGTATCCGTCGGGATCGACCACGAAGAAGAATTTGGCGAGCAATTCATCATTATGATTGAACTGCTTCAAAGGAAGTGGATTAAGCCCTTCGCGTTCGAAACGTGCCCGTTCCGCTTCGATATCGTCGACTACGAAGGCGATGTGGCCATACCCATCCCCCAGCTCATAGGGCTTGGCGCGATCGCGATTGATCGTCAGTTCGAGTTCGAAGTTCGCTGCCGAATTGCTTAGATAGACCAGCGTGAAGTCGTCGAAAGCGAGACGATCGGCGATCTCCAAGCCAAAAGCGCGTCGATAAAAATCTACGGAACGCGTCTCATCGAGAACGCGAATCATGGAGTGGATTGCCTTGGCGAGCATATGGGCGCGCCTCCTCATACGATGACTGTCAGCTGAGACTCCACAGATATGGGCCTCAGACAAACGGAGATTGGCGCCTCTCTCAGGCTGTTGCAAGTCAGGCGCGTCAAATAAATTGTCCGCTGAGCACCTTAGCGAGGGAGTCTCTCTTACACGCAAAAGAGACGCGTGTTGTTCCATCAGCATGCGCGCGCCTTCTCCGCCCGCCCGTCGTCTGAACACCTCCCAAGCGCCCCGGTAAGCTTTTTCGCGGCCCCGCGAGAAGTGCTTGGGAAAGGGCCGACGAAATTGGAGGATAGCTGGACATATCCTATTGACGCAGTTACATTTTCAACCACTCGATAGAGTCCGGGAGGAATGGATGATTAAGGACCCGCCGGTGCTGACGATCCGACGTGGCTTCAAGCGGCCGTCGACGAAAGTTGTCGCGGGGTTCGCTGGAGTTCCAACCGGTCATTTGGTCGATGCCATGGGGGGCCGCGGCTGTCTCGACTATCGCATCAAACCTTTGGCGCAAATCGACAAGGTGATGGTAGGCGTAGCGATCACATGTCATGCGGGCCCCGCGGACAATCTTGCCTTGTTTGGCGCGCTGCACGCGGCGCGGAAGGGAGACATTCTTATTGCCGCAACGGACGCATTCACGGCTACGGCTGTCACTGGCGATCTATTGCTCGGCATGGCCAGGAATTGCGGGATTGCGGGCTTCGTGACCGACGGTTTGGTGCGTGACCTCGTCGGAATCCTGGCCGTCGGGCTTCCCGTATATTGCGCGGGCATTACCGCCAATTCGCCGGCGCGCAGCGGGCCGGGAACCGTGGGTTTGCCCATCGTGATCGGCGACGTCGTCATTCAGTCCGGCGACATTGTCGTGGGCGATCGTGACGGCGTGGTCATCGTACCGCAGGCTCAGGCGCAGGACGTGCTGAACAAGCTTGGTGACGTGCGGGCCGCAGAGGCCGGCCTGGAAGCTAAGGTCAAGGCGGGACTTGAAATTCCCGATTTCGTCGAGGCGATCATCAGCTCTGACCGAGTCGAAGAGACTTGAGCACGCGGCTACCGTCAAATTCGATGGCTCTAACGTCGGCGGAGCAAATCATCCGGCTTTAGCTGCGACAGTGTCGTCGCGCCCATCAGGCCAAGCGTCCTGTCGATCTCACGACGCAAGATATCGAGCACCTGCGCGACGCCTGCTTCGCCCGCCAGGGAAAGACCCCAAAGGTGGGGCCGCGCGATCAGACATGCGGTGGCGCCGAGTGCTATGGCTTTGACGACGTCGGCGCCGCGCCTAATGCCGCCATCGACTAGGACAGGAATGCGACGCTCGATCGCTTCGGCGATCGCCGGCAACGCGTCGAGCGTCGCGGGCGCCCCGTCGAGCTGGCGGCCGCCGTGGTTTGACACGATGACGCCATCTACGCCTCTGGCGACAGATTCGCGCGCCTCCGCTGGATGAAGCACCCCCTTGAGCAGGAACGGACCCTTCCAGAGCCCGCGCAACCAGTCCACGTCGCGCCACGACATAGCCGGATCGAGCAGCGATCCCATGCGTCCTGCCAGCGTCGCGATATCGGCGCTCTCTCCCGGCTTCACGTAGTTGGCGAAAGTGACTTTCGGCAGGGCCCTCGCCATACGCAACAGCCACGGCAGCTTTCCCGCCATGGCGGCGATGTCCAATGCTGAAAAGCGCGGCGGGATCGTGAAGCCGTTGCGGATGTCCCTCTCGCGATTGCCAAGCAACTGATTGTCGGTGGTGAGCACCAATGCATCGTAGCCGCTGGCCGCGGCGCGTTCCACGAATTCTCTGGTGAAGCCGCGGTCGCGATAAACGAACACCTGCATCCAACGCGGCGCGAGGCCAGCTGCCGCCATGTCTTCGATGGTGCAGGTCGAAGCATGGGAGAGACAGAAGGCGGTTCCCGCCGCCATTGCGGCGCGCGCCGCCGCCAGTTCGCCGCCCGGCCAGAACAGGCCCGACAGTCCGGTGGGGCCGATCAGCACAGGCATCGAAAGGCGCGCGCCGAACAAGTTGACCGAGAGGTCGCGGTCGCCGACCCCGTTCAGGGGCCGCGGAAGCAAATCGTAGTCGGCAAATGCGGCCTCGTTGCGAAAGAGGGTTCGCTCGTTCTCCGCGCCACCATCCGCAAAGTCGAAGACTGGCCGCGGCAGGGCGCGCTCCGCCAATTGGCGCATCGCATCAAGACTGTAGGCCTTGCGCCGCCAGCTTAGCTTGTTGTCATTCATGGCTTGGCGCTTCGCTCGATGTGCGAGAAGCGCCGGACTTTCTTCGCAAGGACGAATGGAGTTACCGACGCGTCGAATTGACGGTAGTGTTCGGCGGCAAGATGGGCGTCGAACGCATCCGCATTGTCGTAGATTTCGTATAGCGAGAATTCGCCCGCGCCGTCGCCATCTTCGGGCGCGAGAACGTCGAATTGGCGGCAACCTGGTTCGTTGCGCAAAGAGGCCGCTGCATTTTCGAGAACAAGATCCTTGAAACGGTCGTGGTTCCAGGCGTCGACCCGAAACTCGACGAAGACTGCGAAGCGAGTCATTTGGCGGTCCCCTTCACCTTCCAGTATCGTTGCTCGATCTCGATCAGGTGGCGACGCATTTCGTTTCCGGCAGCCATGGGATCGCGGGCCCTTATCGCCTCGAAGATACGCCTATGCGAGGCGAAAGCTGCACGGTCCGCGCCGACGCTGCGCAACGAGACGCGCCGCTGATCCACGAGCCATTCGACGATCGCCTCGTGCAGAGCGATATAAATGGGATTGCGCGGCGCCCTCGCGATCGCCAGATGGAACGCCACGTCGGTCTTGACGAATTGCAGGTTGTCGCCGATGGCGGCCGCATTAGCGGCGAGCGCGTTTTCCAATTCTGAGATGTCTTCGTCGGTGGCGATTTTTGCCGCTTCTTCCGCGATGGCCCCCTCGAACAGGCGGCGAGCCTGCTGGAAATTATGCATGCCCTCGGGCTTCGCCAATATCAGCCGCGCCGCGCCGGACAACTCGCCAAGCAGCGTTTTCGGACTGGGGCTCGATACGCGCGGTCGCTCGCCGTTGGCGACGATCACTAGGCCCATGCGATGCAAAGCAAACAGAGCCTCGCGGATCGCAGGTCTGCCGACGCCGAAATGGAGCATGAGTTCGCGTTCCGATGGCAGCGGATCGCCCGGAAGCAGTTGGCCGGCGTGGATCGTGTCTTCCAGGCGCGCGACAACCTCTTCATAGAGTTTTCGACGACGGATCGGTTCGGGCGCTTGCAGGGTCGATCGGATTGCTGGCCCGCCCATGGACACGGCCGGCGCTGGCGGCATCGGTCCGGAGACGGCATGCTTGCGGCCCCCCTTGGCGCCGGCGCCCGATTTAATCAGCGTCGATGACGGTTTCGCACTCCGGAATGAGCGCCCTGACGATGCCGACTTGCCCTTCAATTGCACATCTCTCTAACATCGAGACACGAGTTCGCATATGGCATGTCGCCCTTTTGAAATGCTAGTTTGGTTGGGCGCCGGTCCTGCCATGACCAAACCGGCGGGGTTTCGGCAAGGCCGTCGAAGAGTGGGGAGAGCAATCGATGAACAAACTCTCGGGCGTAGTGGTCGTGAGCGGCGCGGCTTCCGGGATCGGCCGCGCGTCGGCTTCGCATTTCGCCGACTGCGGCGCGACGGTGGTCGCGACCGATATCAACGCAGCCGGCCTTTCAACCCTCGCATCCCGAACAGATCGAAACGGTCGCAGGCGACCTCACTCGCGACGAGGATTGCCGGCGCGTCGCCGCGGCGGCGGCGGGTTTGGGCCGCGTGACGGGGCTCATGAATTGCACCGGACTCGAAATCCACGGCACGGTGGTCAATATGCCGGAAATCGACTGGGATCGCGTCATCGCCGCCAACCTCAAGACCATCTTCCTGCTCTCCAAGCATGTCATTCCTCATATGATCGACGGCGGCGGCGGATCGGTCGTCAACATGTCGTCGGTGCAGGCGATCGCCACGCAGCGCGACGTCGCCGCCTATACCGCCACCAAGGGCGCGGTCATCTCGCTCACGCGCGTCATGGCGGTCGATCACGGCGCGCAGAACATCCGCGTGACCGCCATCTGTCCCGGCACGATCGAGACGCCGCTCGCGCGCGCCGTCGCCGAAATGTACAGTCCCGGCGATCCGCAAAAGCAATTCGACATCTGGGGCGCCAAACACGCGCTCAATCGTATCGGTCAGCCGATCGAAGTGGCGCGGCTCGCCGCCTTCCTGCTGTCCGAAGACGCGAGCTTCATCACGGGCTCGTATCACCTCGTCGACGGCGGCCTCTCCGCGCTGCTCTAGTTTTTCACCCACGCGCGGGTCGCGGAAATTGTCCCAGGTCGCGCCGATGCCGGCGTCCACCGGCAGCGCGACGCCGGTGATGCCGGTCGCAATCGGCGAGGCGATGTAGGCGATCGCAGAAGCGATATCCCGAGGCGTCAGCACCCGGCCGAGCGGATGCCGCTCCGCGTAGGCGCGCAGCACCTCGTCGCCGTTGGGGATCGTGCGCCAGTCTGCCTTCCAGCAGCGGCGTGCGCGTCACCGAGGGACAGACGCAATTGACGCGCACCAGATCGCGCGCGAGATCGAGCGCCGCGGCGCGCGCCAGATTGAGAAGCGCGCCCTTCGAGACGCAATAGGAGAACATCCCGTGCTCCGCCATCGTGCCGTCGAGGCTCGACAGCAGCACGATCGCGCCCGAGCGGCGCGGACGCATTTGTTTGGCCGCCTCTCGCACCAGCAGGAACGATCCCCGCACATTCACGCCCATGACCTGCTCGAAGTCGGCGACCGAGGTCGTGAAAACGGGGCCGCCCTCGCCGAGAATGCCGGCGCAGGCGACGGCCACGTCGACCGGACCGAGCCTGCTGCCTGGTCAACTCGAAGGCTTCGACGACAGTCTTTTCGTCGCCGGCGTCGCCCTCGATCGCCAAGGCCTTTCGGCCGATCGCTTCGATTACGCGCAGCGGTCGCCGCCGCCGCGCCCGGCGTCCAATCCAGCACCGCGACGTCGCCGCCGAGATCGGCGAAGGTGAGCGCGGTCTCGAGACCGATGCCGGAGCCGCCGCCCGTGACGAAACAGGTCATGCCTTTGTAGGAAAGACCGGGAAAAGCGGCGCGCTCGCTCATGGTTTGATGCTCCCGCGGATGGCGCCCTTGTAGGTCG
The DNA here is from genome assembly GCA_963710855.1 of uncultured Pseudomonadota bacterium. Lineage (GTDB taxonomy): Bacteria > Pseudomonadota > Alphaproteobacteria > Rhizobiales > Beijerinckiaceae > Roseiarcus. The sequence goes on from CAVQBX010000001.1 coordinate 46,381, forward strand.
GGCCGCCGCCGCCGGGGATGCGCAGCCTCTGGATCGTGCCTGCGGTCGAGGGCTCGGTGCTCGCTGCGAGCACGCCGGCGTTGGTGACCCACAAGAGTCTCGCCATCGAAGGCGATATTGCTGGGCGCGCCGCCCGTGGGGATGAAGTCGAGCACTTCGCCGTCGGGCGCCAGCACATGGATGCCCGCCGCGACGAGATCGGTGACGTAGATGCGGCCGTCGGCGCCCACCTTCATGCCGTCGAGGACGGGATTGTCGCCGGGCATGCGGCCGAGGTCCTCGAGCGTTCCGTCGGGACGGCGCCGTCCGACGTGGCCCGTGTAGGATTCGTCCCAGAGGATCGAGCCATCGGACCTCGACGGCGACGCCGTTCGGGAACACCGGCTTGGGGAAGGCGATCAGCACGCTTGCGGCGCCGTCGGGCGCCAAGGCGAAGATGTAGCTCGGATCCGGATTGCTCGGATTGTAGGTGCCGGGGTCGGTGAATACCAGCCGTCCGTCGGCGGCGAAGACGAGATCGTTGGGGCCGTTGAGCGCGATCGATCCGACTTTGGTGATGAGGGTCTCGGCCTTGCCGCCCCTGCGCACGCGCTGGATGGACGGCGTCGTCATCTCCTTGGCGCGCCACGGACCCACCGTGCCGCCGTTCTGGCAGACATACATCTCGCCGTCCGCGCCGAGCACGCAGGAATTCGGCGCGCCCGCCACATAGGCGAATTGCCGCGGCGTCCGATCGGCGCCGATGATCGTCAGTTGGCTGCAATAGCTTTCGACAAACACGAGGCTGCCGTCCGGCAAGCACGGCCGGGCCCTCCGGCCAACCGAGACCCGAGGCGATCAACTCGACCTCGGGTTTGCTTTCTGTTCGCTCATTTGACGGCTCCTGCGGTCAGACCGCGCACGATGTAGCGTTGCACCAGCAACGAGAAGATCAGGATCGGGATCACCGTCACCACGCCGACGGCGGCCGCGATGTTCCAGTCGATCGGCCGTTGCGCGCTGACCAGCGTCGCGGCGCCCAGCGAAATCGTCTGAAGGTCGCGCGAATCGATCACGTAGAGCGCGACCAGGAACTCGTTCCAGATGAAGATCGCGCCGAACAGGGCGGCCGTCACCATCCCCGGCCGCACCAGCGGCATCATCACGCGCCACAGGATGACCCAGTGGGAGCAGCCGTCGACATAGGCCGCCTCGTCGATCTCGCGCGGAATCTCGTCGAAAAAGCCGATCAGGATCCACACCACCAGCGGCAGCGAGAACGCGGTGTAGGGCAGGATCAGACCGAAGATAGGTGTCCTGCAGGCCGATCGCCTTGATCATCAGAAAGAGCGGAATCGCCACCGCGATCGGCGGCATGAAGCGCATGCTGAGGATCGTGCTGGCGAGGTTCTCGCTGCCGCGGAATTTCATGCGCGAGAACGCGTAGGCCGCCGGAGTGCCGATCACGACCGCAAGCAAGGTCGCGGACGCCGACCACGATCACCGAGTTCTCGGTGAAGGACAGCATGCCCTGGCCGAACATCACCTCCGAGTAGGTGCGCGATGATCGTCGCCCAGTCGAAATGCAGAGTCGGGCGGCACCTGCGCGAGGATCTCGATGCGCCGCTTGCATGAGAGAATCGCGAGATAGACGAACGGCGCGATGCCGACGATCCCGAGCGCGATCAGCACGAGATAGGCGACGGCGCGGCCGATGAGGCGCTTCATGCTTCGCGCCCCGAGCGCAGCTTCACGTAGCGCAGCAGCACCGTGGTGCCGACGATCAGGATGAGCAGCATCATATAGGCGACCGCGGCGGCGTAGCCGTAGTTCTGGAACTGAAATCCGTTCTGGAACGAAAGAAAGCTCAGCGTGGTCGTGCTGCGCGCCGGTCCGCCATAGCTCAGCCCGTAGATCAGGTCGAACGACCGGAACGCGTCGATCGCGCGGAACACCGCCGCGAAGCGAAATCGCCGGCATCAGCAACGGGAGCGTGACGCGCCGGAAGGTCGAGAAGGCGCTGGCGCCGTCGAGTTGCGCCGCCTCGAACACGTCCTGCGGCAGCGCCTGCAGCCGCGCATAGACGATGATGAAGACGAACGGCGTCCACTGCCATACGTCCACCATCACCAGCGTCTTCATCGCCATTTCGATCGAGCCAAGCCAGTTGGGCGGGTCGAACCCGAATTGCGCGATGATCCAGTTGACCAGTCCCCAATCCGGATTCAGCAGCGCGCGCCACATCACGCCGACGACGATCGGCGTCAGCAGCATCGGCAGCACCAGGATGCCGCGCACGATCCACGAGCCCGTTGAGATCGAGATTGAAGAACAACGCCATGCGCGGTGCCGAGGACAACCTGCGAGCGACACGCTCGCCGCCACCATGATCACGCTGTTCTTCGCCGCGTTCCAGAACAGCGGATCGGACAACAGGTCGACGTAGTTCCGTAAGCCGACCCATTTTCCCGTGCCGTCGGCGGCGGTCAGGTCGGTGAACGAAAGCCGCAGACTGTAGATCAGCGGATAGATCGCGAACGCGGCGAGGTAGAGCAGGCAAGGCGCCAGAAGCAGCCACACGGCTACCTCTGGCCTGTCCGCCCAAATCGCCGACGCTGGCGGTCTCTCGGCGCCGCCAGCGATCGCGGTCCTCATGGCGCTATCCTCTCGCGCGCCGAAATCAGGCGAGGTGGCCCGCCTTGCGCAGGACGCCTTCCCATTGCTTCTGGACGTTGGCGCAGGCGGTCTTGGCGTCCTGGCCGCCGATCAGCGCCTTGTTGAACTCGACGTTCATCATGTCGTTCATCTGGAAGAATTCCGGGATCCGGCAGGTCGGGATCGTATTGGCGTTGGCGATCGCCGCCGCCGAATCCGGAAGGTATGGGAACTCCTTCAGCAACTCGGGATCCTGGAACGCCGAGGTGCGGTTGGCGTCGATCTGGTACTTCTTGATTTCGTAGATGTTGGCCTTCTTGTTGGTGATCCAGGTGAGCGCCCGCCAGGCCGCCGCCTTTGCGCGCGGGATCAAGGTTCTTGGGAATGCCGAGGCCCCAGCCGCCCTGAATGGCCTGCGGCTTCTGACCGGCGCCCGCGGGCACCGGCCCTGTCGCGGTCTTCTCGGCGACCATAGACTTGTCCTTGTCGAAGATCGGGCCGGCGATCGTCGACCAGAAGATCATCTGCGCGATCTTGCCGGTGGAGAAGCCGTCGACGTTCTGCGCAAAGCCATATTGCGTCACGTTCTTCGGCGCGTAACGGCAGCAGGTCGATCAGCATCTGCAAGGCGCCGACGGCCTCCGGCGATTTCGACGTTCGGCTTGAAGGTCTTGGCCTTGGGGTCGCCGCTCATCAGCACGCCGCCGGTGGTGATGAAGCGGGTGTACCAGTCGACGGCGGCGAGCGAGAAGTCGTTGGCGCCGATGAAGCTGCAGCCGGCGACGTTGCCCTTATGCAGCTTCTGCGCCGCGGCCTTGAAATCGTCCCAGGTCTTGGCCGGCTTCAGACCGGCCGCGTCGAACAGGTCCTTGCGGTAGAAGTAGATCACCGAGCCCGAATGCAGGCCGGGAATGCCATAGACGTCCGTAGCCCTGGCCGACGACGCCGGCCTTCATGTCGTAATAGCCGACATTCTTCATCGCCGCGGGGATGAAGTCCTTGAAGTCCCAGTCCGGCGGCGTTTCGTTGGCGTCGTCGATATATTTGTTGAGCTGCTCGAAATAGCCGCCGCCGACCTGCTGCGTGGTGAGGAAGCCGAGATACTCGATCAGGTCGAAGCTCGACTTGTCGGCCTTCAGGTTTTGCAGGGTCTTTTCGATCAGAGCGCCCGAGCGCCGGCGAAGTGATCTCCAGCTTGATGCCGGTTTCGGCCTCGAGCTGCGGCAACAGATCGCCGAGCGCGCGATGATCGTTCTCGTCGCCGGTCATGAGGATGTTGAGCTTCGTTCCCGCGTATTTCTTCGGATCGTAGCCGGCGGCGGCGGCGTTGCCGGCATAGGCGCTCGCCAGCGCGCCTACCACGCCAAAGGCGCCGGCGTTCCTGATCAACGTGCGGCGGCTCAAGCCGTATCCGATTCGCCGAAGATCAGTCCGGCGCGTCCCTTAAGATCTCTGTCGCCCATGCGTCTCCTCCCGTCTTTTGTGATCGCCGACGAGGTCCGCCGACTTTGGCGTGATGGTATACCTATTATGCCATTATGCCAATATCGATTGCGAGCGCCTGAAGTCGGCGACCCACGGATCCTGCGCCGTCCATGGCCCACGCAGCTCTGAGACCGCGGACCTCAGGCGGACCCACGATAGCGCTCGATGAGTTTCGCGTCGGGTTCGTATCGGTAGCAGCGCGCGGTCAGGCCGCCATCCACAGCGAGATGCTGACCCGATACGAAGCTGGCTTCCGATGACAGCAGCCAGGCCGCCGCGGCCGCGACCTCGGCGGGTTCGCAAATCCGTTCGAGCGGATGGATGATCGACATTTCCCGGCGCGGCGACTTCCGGGATCGGGACTGTCGGCGATCACCTGCTTGACAAGCGGCGTCGCAGTTGCGCCGGGCTGGATCGAATTGGCGCGGATGCCGATGGGTCCGTATTCCACCGCGATGTAGCGCGTCAGCGCGTCGATCCCGGCCTTCGCGACGTCATAGGACGCCCACATGTTGAAGGCGGCGCGCGCGTGGACCGAGGAAATATTGACGATCGCGCCGGCCGACCTGTCGCGCACCCACGTCCTGATCGCCTCGGAGCACCCCCAATAGTGCGACATCAGATTGACCGAAAGGAGCCGCTCTACCTCGGCCGGGTTCGGTTCGTGCAGGTTGCTCATCACGGCGATGCCGACATTGTTGACCCAGCCGCCCAAGGGCGCGAGGTCTTCGGCGGCCTCGCGCGCCTTTGCGAGCACGGCTCGGTCGGCGGCGTCGCCTTCGATGATCGTGTGTCCGGCGCCGAGTTCGGCGCGCGCGCTTGCGGCGTCGGCGGACTTGATTTCGATGCCCACGGTCCGCCATCCGTCCGCGGCAAGCCGCAGGATGATCGCGCGCCCGATCCCCGATCCACAGCCTGTCACGACGACGCTTCGTGGCGCGATGGACATCGTTCCTCCGAATGCATTTTTCTTCAGCCGCGGGACGACTTGCGGGATCCCAATCATGCGGTCAATCGATTGACTTGGAACCTATAGGGAGGGCCGAGGCCTGTCAAGCAAGCGCGTTCGGATCGGGTCTGGCGTAAGGCTGTCAATGCGCTTTGCGGCCCGAGGTTCGATGCCGATCTTCGCTCACGCCGTGACGTGGGCGAAAATCTCCGTGAGGTCTGGGCGCGCGGAATTCAGAACTCGCCCCACGGCGGTCTCTACTGCGTCGCGAATTTCGCCCGTCAACCTCTCTGTGTCGCCCTCGGTGACAGTTCCTTCCCTCGCCAGCACGGCAGCGAACAGTTTGATCGGATCGCGCATAAGCCATGCGTCGAGTTCGCCGCCGGCCGGTAGGTTGCGGGATCGGACCGCGAGTGGCCCGAAAAGCGGTAAGTCTTCATTTCGAGAAGGGTCGGCCCGAGCCCCGCGCGAGCGCGCGCCACCGCCCCTTCCATCGCGGCGGCGACGGCGTCAACATCCTGCCCGTCGACGGCCGCTCCGGGCATCGCGTAACCCGAGGCGCGGTCTGCAATGTTCTCGATCGGCGTTGTGAGGTTGATGCGCGTATACTCGCCATAGAGATTATTTTCGCAGACGAACACGACCGCGCAGCTTGCGGATCGCCGCAAAGTTCAACGCTTCGTGGAACGCGCCGATGTTGGCCGTGCCATCGCCGAAGATCGAAACCGCGACGCGGCCGGACTTGTGGAGCTTCGCTGCGAGCGCAACGCCGCAGGCGATGGGCAGGCCGGCGCCGACGATCGCCGCCGTCGGCAGCAGTCCGACCGACGGCTCCACCAAATGCATCGATCCGCCAAGCCCGCCGGCGCAGCCGATCGTTCTGCCGCAGATTTCGCCGATCACGGCTTCCGGCGAGAGGCCGAGGGCGAGCGCGTGACCATGCCCGCGATAGGTGCAGGCGACGTAATCGTCGGGCCTGAGCGCGCGCGCAACGCCGACGCAGACCGCCTCCTGGCCACTGCAAAGATGGGTGCTGCCGCGCACCTCGCCCTCGGAAAAAAGCCTCTGGATGCGATCCTCGACGCAACGAATCTCGATCATCCTTTTCAGTTGCTCGACGCGATCGGAAAGAAAGGCGCGGCGTGCGAGCGGCGTCGTCGAATTCGGGGCGTTCATATGGTTTCCTTCCACCACGGCAAAGGCGGGCGGCCCGTCACAACCAGCGCGTCGACCTGAGCGGCGACATAGGCCGCGCTCGGCAAATAGCGCGCCTCAAGTTCGCCCGCATAAGGGATCGGCGCGTCGGGGGCGGTGATCCGGTGCGGCGGCGCCGCGAAGGCGGCGAACGCCTCGCTCGCAAGCGTCGCGACGACGTCGGCTCCCCAGCCGGTCCCGCGCGGCGATTCCTCCACGGTGGCGAGCCTGCGCGTTCGCGTCAGCGATTGCGTGATTGTTTTCTTGTCCCACGGCCACAGCGACAGCAGGTCGATCACTTCGATGTCGGCTTCAGCGGCCTCCGCCGCAGCGAGCGCAACAGGAACCATCGCGCCGGCGGCGACCAGAGTAATATCCTTGCCATGCCGCCTGACTTCGGCCGCGCCGATTGGCAAGCGGAACTTCGGATCGAATTCGAAAACCTCGCGCTCTCCGTAGAGGATGCGAGGCTCAAGCACGACGACGGGATCGGGGTCATCGATCGCCGACCGCAGTAGCCCATAGGCCGCGCGGCTGCCGCTGGGCATACAGACCTTCAGTCCGGGCGCGCCGCGGAACCAATGGTCAAGCACCTGCGAATGCTGGCAGCCGAACCCCTGCCCGGCGCCGACGGAAGCGCGAACCACCAGCGGGGCCGAAAGCCGCCCGCGCGACAAATATCTCAAAGTCGCGGCCTGGGTCGTTAGTTGATCGAGCGCCACGCCGATGAACTCAATGAACATCATCTCGACCACCGGCCTCAAGCCCGCCGCCGCCGCGCCGACGCCTGCGCCCAGGAAACCCATCTCGGAGATCGGCGTGTCGATCACGCGGTCGGGCCCGTATTTGCCCAACAAGCCTTCCGTACATTTGAACGGGCCGCCGGCAGCGGCGATATCCTCGCCGAGCAGGATCACTCCGGCATCGCCGGCAAGCGCGTCGTCGAGGGCCTGCAGCACGGCCTGACGCATGCGAATGAGAGCCAAGGCGTCCTCCCTGCATTTGGAGCAGATTACGCGGAGCGCTCCGCAATCGTCAATCGTTTGACTTTCCTGGGGCGCGCAGTCGACTCGCGCGTGATGAGGACCGGGCGGCGTGCGCACCAGCACGCCGAACTGGTCGCCGCCGTCGATCAGGTCGACCAGCAGGTCGACGGCGCGCCCGGCCATCTCCTCCACCGGCAGTCGCACCGTGGTGAGCGTAGGCGCCAGATAGTCGGCGAGCTCGCTGTCGTGCAGGCCGACCAGCGAGACGTCATCGGGGATGCGCACGCCCGCCAGCCGGGCGGCGCGCAGAACGCCCGTGGCGATCGCGAAGGTCGAGGCGAAAATTCCGGTCACTTCGCGGTGCTCGCGGAAAATCCGGTCGGCGGCGGCGGCGCCGGCGGCGGGGTCCAGCCCCACTCCTTCGATCCGCGTCAGGCGGATCTTCGCCTGACGGCCAGCCTCCTCAAATCCGGCCAGACGCCGGACCGTGGTGTCGATCGCGCCTGGCCCGAAAATGCCGGCGACTTCGGTATGACCGAGCTCTGCCAGATGCCGGGTCGCCATCGCCGCGCCGGCGGTGTCGTCGACCGTCACGAACGAGCGGACGCCGCGCACGCGACGGTTGAGCATGACGAGCGGCCCCATGGCGCCGGTGGCGACCCGCCGCAGGAAAGCATCGCCCAGCACGCCGCTTGCCGTCAGCAGTCCGTCCACGCGGCCCTGCTGCATCATGGTCACGAAAGTGTCCGCGTCCTCGCCCTCGACATGCGTTCCAAACACCAGTCCATAGCCGCGCTCCTGTGCGCGCCGCGCGCAGGAGCGCGCGATCGTGGCGTACATCGGGTTCGTCAGGTTGGGCAGCAGAAGGCCCAGCGTCCAGGTCTTGGCCGTCCGCAGGCCGCGCGCCGCGACGTTCGGCTGGTATCCGAGTTCGCGCGCCGCTTCGAGAATGCGCAGGCGCGTCGCCGGGCCGGCGCTCGCCTTGGGGTGATCGTTGAGCACACGCGACACGAGGCTGGCGTCCACCCCGGCACGTTCCGCCACGTCGCGGAGTTTGACTCGCCTGGGCTTCGAATGGCCCGCTGTCTCAATCATGGCGCCTCAAAGACTGACGACCTCCTGGTGACGCGCGCCGGACTCGAATACAGCCTACGGGCTCGCGACTTGCGAATCGGCGGGCCGATAGTCGGCGAAGGACTTTTTCGTTTCAATGAGTTCGACGCGGAAGCCGTCGGGATCGATGAGATAGACGGCGCGACCGCCCTGGTTCGGGCCGATGGTCGGCGTCACCGGCCGCGAAACGCTTTTCACGCCGAGAGCTGTGAGCTTCTCGTAGAGGGGCTCGAGTTCGTCGACGAAGAAGGCGATATGCGCATTGCCGATATTGCCGTTCGACATATCGTTGAAGGTCTTCGGAATGCCCCGATATTCCAGCAATTCCAGGAATATCTCGGAACCGGGAATGCGCAGGATCGCCGAATGCAGGTCGACCGCGGGATAGCCGACCAATTCGCCGATATAGGGCGCCTGCGGATTCCACTGGAACACCAGCTCGAAGCCGAGGAGGTCGCGGTAGAACGGATCGAACGCTCCAGCGAAAGCACGGTCAGCCCTGTATGATGCGCTTTGGTGATCCCGGCCATCTGCTGCTCCCTCTCTCGCGCCGCAGCGCCGCTTTCCTCTTCACGCCGTGAGATAACCGTCGTCGCACATCACGATATGGCCGTTCACGAGCTCCGACGCGTCGCTCGCCAGGAAGATCGCCGTCCCGATCAGTTCGCGCGGCAGGCCGAGGCGAGGCCGGATCATGCGCGCCTTGATGAAATCCGAAGTCACGGAACTCGTTTGCGCCGCGGCGCGAACGAGCGGCGAATCCATCAGCGTCGGACCGATGCCGTTGACGCGCACGCCGCGGGTTCGCCATTCCAGCGCCAGCGCCTTGCGTCAATTGCAGCACGCCGCCCTTCGAGGCGAGGTAGGCGCTGGCCCAGGGATAGGCGGTGAAGGAGCCGATCGAGGCGATGTTGATGATGCTGCCTTTGCCCTGCGCGAGCATTTTCCGGCCGAAGGCCTGGCAGCACAGATAGGTCCCCTTGAGATTGAGATCGAGAATGAAGTCGAGCTTATCCTCGGGGAAATCCTCTGCCGGCGAGCGGAACGCCGAGCCCGCGCTGTTGATGAGGATGTCGACGCGTCCGTAGTCGCGCTCCACCCGGTCGGCGAGTTCGTTGACGGCATTCGCGGTCGGTGACGTCGAGGGTCGTGGCGACCGATGCGCCGTTCTGGCTCTCGATTGTGGCGTGCGTCGCCGCAGCGCCTTTGGCGTTCACGTCGGCGATGACGACCTTCACGCCGACCTGGGCAAGACCGATCGACATCGCCGCGCCGAGGCCGCTGCCTCCGCCCGTCACGACGGCGACGCGGTCCTTCAGGTCGAAAAGCCCGCTGGCGTAGCCGGCGGGAACGGAGAGTTCGTCTGGAATCGACATGTTGGGAATCCTGGTTCAGGTCTCAGGCCGCGCGGCCTCAGCCGTCGAGAATATGGTCGGGATCGTCGTGGGGCTGGCTCAGCGCCCAGTCGCGGTTCAACATCGCGCCGAAGCCGGCCGACTGCGGCAGCGGGCGCATCAGGCCGCCGGCGCCGATGACGGGTTGCGCGAGGCTGTCGGCATAGGGATCGACGCCGGTCCAGGGCACGCCCCATTCGATCGGCGCGTCCGTGAAGCCCCAGCCGGAAAACACCTGGCTATGGACATGCGCGAACATGTGGGCGGAGAAGCGCATCCCCGCCGCCAGGCACTCGTCGACGATGCGCCGGGCGCCGGTAATGCCGCCCATGCAGGTCAGATCGACGCGCACCACATCGACCGCTTTGGCGATGATCAGCGCCTGCGGATAGTACGAGCCGCCCTGCTCGTCGCCCATGGCGATCGGGCGTTTCGATCTTGCTGCGCAGCTCGGCGAGCTGCAGCGCATCGCCCGGCGGAAACACGTCCTCGAACCAGCCGAGTTTCACGTCCGCGATCGAGCGGGCGAATTCCGCGGCCTTGTCGACGTCGTCGAACATCCAGGCCGCGTCGCAGCCGAGCCAGGAAGTCGGGGCCGCCGCTCGCGCCGCCCGCAGGCGAGCGGCCGACGATTCGAAGGTCGGCGCGATCGGAGCTTTGAACCTGTTCCAGCCGGCGCGGCGAAAGTTCGCGCACCTGCTTGCCGATCATCTCGAGCGTCCACGGTCGCCGGCGGGTAGCCGATGATTGCGGTGGCCGGCATCGGTTTGGCCGCGCCGCCGACGAATTCCGCGATCGAGCGGTCAGCGAGTTTGGCCGCGACATCCCAGGCCGCCAGATCGACGATGGAGAGCGCGCGCAGGCCGACGCCGCCGCAATGGGAGGCAAGGCTGCGCCGCCACGCCGTGCGAAAGGTGCGCGTGCGCTCGGCGACGTCGGAACCGACATAGACCGGCGCGATAGTGCGGCGGATCTGCTCGGCGACCGCGCCGTCGCGCGTCAGCGTGAAGGCCCAGCCTTCCTGTCCCGAGGCCGTGCGCATGCGCACGACGGCGAATTCGCGATGCTTCATGATCCAATCGCCGAACACCACCGGCGCGGGCAACTGGCCCTGGATCGTGGCGACGCTGACATCGGTGATCGATCGACGATGCGGCCATTGTTCTCCACCCGGCTCTGCAATGCGCTCTGTCGATCGAGAGGATAGGAGCGCGACGAGTTCCAGTCAACCGATTGACCTGCGAATTAGTCAATCGATTGACACCCACGGGGCAGCCGCCTAGTCTGATGCGCGGAAGGTCGCCGGCGCATCCCGCCGACGCGGGTCTGCGCGCCGTTGGGAGGGGCGATGGGATCGATCAATCTCGAGGGCGTGCGCAAGGTCTTCGGCGACGGAACCATAGCCGTCAAGGACGTCAGCCTGCAGATCGAGGGCGGCGAATTCGTCGTCTTTGTCGGTCCGTCCGGTTGCGGCAAGTCGACGCTGCTTCGAATGATCGCCGGTCTGGAGCGGATTTCGAGCGGCCAGGTCAAGATCGATGGAAAGGTGATCAACGACATGCCGCCGCGCGAACGCGACGTCGCGATGGTGTTCCAGAACTATGCGCTCTATCCGCACATGAGCGTGCGTGAGAACATCGGTTTCGCGCTGGAGCAGCGCCGCCTGTCGCGCGCCGAGATCGACAAGCGCGTCACGGAGGCGGCGCGCATCCTCGATCTCAGCCCGCTGCTCGATCGCAAACCCAAGCAGCTCTCTGGCGGTCAACGCCAGCGCGTGGCGATGGGCCGCGCTATCGTGCGGCATCCGCAGGCTTTTCTGCTCGACGAGCCGCTATCCAATCTCGACGCCAAGTTGCGCGTGCAGATGCGCGCCGAACTCGGCCGGCTCCATTCCCGCCTCGGCGTCACGACTATCCACGTCACGCACGATCAGATCGAGGCGATGACGCTCGGCAATCGCGTCGCGGTATTTTCGCGCGGCGTACTGCAGCAATACGCCTCGCCGCACGCCATCTACCACGATCCCGTCAACACCTTCGTCGCCGGTTTCGTCGGCAGCCCGGCCATGAACTTCGTCGAAGGCGCGCTCGCAAGGCGAGACGGGACGACAATCGCCATTGGCAGGCAGCCGGATCGCGGCGCCCCCGGCGCGGCGCTGGGGAGCCTGCGCGCGGCGGCAAGGTGCTGGTCGGGATCCGGCCGGAACATTTGCGCTGGCGGCCGGCCGGGAGCGCCGGACCCATCGGCGATCCGCGGCCGGGTTGAACTCGTCGAGCAGCTCGAGCCGGAATCCTATGTCGTGGTCTCGCCCACCGATCCCGGCGTCGTGATCCGTTCGGCGGACGATTATGCTCCGGGAAGGGCGCCGCAGACGAATCCGACCTCGCCCAGGCGGATGCGCGAGTTCTCAACGTGCGGGTCAGCGCCGGCGCCGACACCCCGGCGCGGCGATCTCGTCGATCTCATTCCGGATCTCGACCACCTCTATCTGTTCGACGCTAGCGAGCGGAGCCAGCCTGCACAGGAGGACCGTGCGCCCAGACTGAAGCCGACGAATGGAGATGACTGGGAATGCGGGTGACATTGAAGATGCCGAAGGTTGGCGACGCCGCAGACAAGGTGGTGGTGGTGACGGTGAACACAAGGTCAGGCGATCATGTGTCGGAAGGCCAAATTCTGATGCTGGTCGAGACGGACAAGGCAACCGTCGAGGTGCCTTCGCCCATGGCCGGCGCCGTGGCGGCCGTGCTCGTGGCCGAAGGCGACGAGGTCTCCACCGGCGCGCCCACATTCGTGATCGAGGGCTGAGATGGGGCGGATCTTCGTCGCCCGCGATCGGCGGTTCGGAGGCTACCTCGAAGAATACGAGCCCGGCGACATCTATCGCCACTGGCCAGGCAAGACTGTCACCGAGGCCGAAGATCACATGTTCTGCCTGCTCACTCTGGCGGCCAGTCCGCTCCATGTGGACCGCCATTGGGCCGAGGCCGAAAGCGAATATGGCCGCAATGTCGTCGTAGGCACTTTCATCTATTCGCTGCTGCTCGGGATGAGCGTGCCGGATATTTCCGGGCGCGCCATCGCCAATCTCGGGGTCGGCGATTTGCGCCACGTTGCCCCCCTGTTTCACAACGACACGCTTTACGGATCGACGGAGATTTTGTCGGTGCGTCCTTCCCGGTCGAGACCCAACCAGGGCGTCCTGACGCGTGCGCACGGACGGGTTCAATCAGGATCAGCGCCTCGTCTGCACGTTTCACGCGCGCCGTGCTCTTGCCCTGTCGTCCAGCGGGCGGCGCGTGATGACGGACGTCCATCCTGGGCCGCTCGCCGGCGTGCGCGTCATCGAACTCGCAACCGTCGTCGCGGGTCCGGGAGTCGGCAAATATCTCGCCGATTTCGGCGCGGACGTCATAAAAGTGGAGGCGCCCGGCGGCGATCCGACACGGCGGATGGGATGGACCGGGCCCGAACGAAGCCGATTCCTATTTCTGGAAATTGCTGAACCGCAACAAGCGCACGATCGCGCTCGATCTGAAATCCCCTGGAGGTCGGGACGCGCTATGGGCGCTGCTTGCCGATGCGGACATCCTCATCGAGAACATGCGGCCAGGCAAGCTCGAAACACTGGGTTTCGGTCCTGCCGACCTTCATGCGCGAAACCCAAAGATCGTGATGTTGCGCGTCAGCGGCTTTGGCCAGGACGGCCCCTATGCGCTTCGCCCCGGCTTTGCGACCATAGCCGAGGCCTTGAGCGGCCTCGCCTCGCTACTAGGCGAACCGGACGGCCCGCCGCTGTTGCCGCCGATCGCGCTGACGGACGAAGTTACAGCGCTGGTCGGAGCGTTTGCGACGCTGGCCGCGCTTCGCCACGCCGAGAAGACGGGCGAAGGTCAGGTCGTTGACGTCAACCTGCTCGAATCCATGTTTCAGTTGATGGGGCCGCTGGTCTCCGCTTTCGCGCATTTGGGCTATATCCAGCCTCGGCTCGGCTCGGGCATTCCCTACACTGTGCCGCGCGGAACCTACCAATGTGCCGACGCAAAGTGGGTTGCGATATCAGCGACAGCCGACAGCGTGGCGGCGCGCCTGCTCGATCTCATGGGATTGACCGGGGACGCCCGATTCGCCGACTTCCAGGCGCGCAGCGCCAATCGCGAAGCGCTCGAGCAATATGTGCGCGATTGGGTAGGAGCGCGTTCATTCGACGAGGTGATGCGGGAGTTCCAGCGTGTCGACGCGGCGATTGCGCCCGTGCTCGACATGAAGGACATATTTCAGGACCCGCATTTTCGCGCGCGCCAGATCATCACGCAGGTGGACGGCGTCGCCATGCAGAACGTCGTGGCGCGACTTTCGAAGACGCCCGGCGCAATTCGTCATCCGGGTCGGAAATTCAACGCCGACGCCAAAGATATATTGGATCGAAATACAGCGGAGCGCGACCCCTAGAAGCTCAGCGAATTGATCCAATCATCGCGGGGCCGGCTCGAACGAATGAATATCTCCGAAATGAGATTTGAACTTTTCAGTTGGAGCGCAAGGCCATGATCAAACGAATTAGCCTGGTTCGACGAAAGGACGGAATGAGCCGGCAGGATTTCATTTCCCATTGGCTGGGAGCGCACGCAGATATTGTTCGCAAATTGCCGGGATTGCGGGGGCTGCGCTTTGGAGTGGTGCAGTCCCAGTCGACAGGGACGCCCGGCTGGGACGGCATAGGCGAGATCTGGTTCGATTCGGAAGCCGATGCGCAGCGTGCGTTTTCCGTCGAACCCCTTCGTTCGGTGCTCGCAGAAGACCGGGTGAAGTTTGTGAGCGAAGTGCAATGGTGCATCGTCGAGGAACACACGGCCGTTCAGCCCTTTCAAGCGTCCTCGCATTCTGAGACTGTTCCCTTGCGATAGGCAAATCTGCGGGCTTTGTCGCAACAAATTGCGTCGCCCGGAACGCGCCGAACAGTGCCTCACTCGGTCTGGCATGTAGATGAAGTCTATCTGCGCTCGCGCCGCGGCAATATGCCAACGCCGGCCTAGCGCTGGAAGTCAGCCTCTGCCGGTGCGCGGCGGTTGATCTGCGCATAGGCCCATAGGAAGGCGAGGTACTGTCCCTGCTTGGCGGTGAACCGTGCTGGGGGCGTCGGCGTCTTTTGGTCAAGTAATTAATTCATTGTGGATTCATCCGAGGGCGCTCCGCGCGGGAGGGCCTTCGGAATGAACATAAGATATCGGATCGACCTCAGCCAATCCGAACGTGACGAACTGGGCGCCTTGGTGAGAGCAGGCAAACTGCCTGTGCGGCGGCTCAAGCGGATGCAGATCTTGCTGGCCG
The DNA here is from genome assembly GCA_963710855.1 of uncultured Pseudomonadota bacterium. Classification (GTDB taxonomy): domain Bacteria; phylum Pseudomonadota; class Alphaproteobacteria; order Rhizobiales; family Beijerinckiaceae; genus Roseiarcus. The sequence continues at coordinate 61,467 of CAVQBX010000001.1, forward strand.
CCGACGCCGGCGTCTCCGACGAGGCCATCGCCGCGTCAGTGCAGACCAGCGGCTCGACCATCTACCGCACCAAGAAACGCTTTGTGGAGATCGGCCTCGAGGCCGCTCTCAGTGAGGAGCCGCGTCCGGGGGCGGCTCGTAGACTGAGCGGCAAGGAAGAAGCGCAGTTGGTGGCGCTGGCTTGTTCCGATCCGCCGGCGGGATGCGCGCGGTGGACCTTGAAGCTTCTGGCTAACGCCTTGGTCGAATTGATCGAACCCCCAAGCATCTCGCGCGAGACCATCCGCCGCCGCTTGGATGACAACGATCTGAAACCTTGGCAAAAAAAGATGTGGTGTATCGCCAATATCGATGGCGAATACATCGCCCGCATGGAGGACATTCTGGATCTGTATGCCGAGCCTCATGACCCCAAGCGCCCCGTCGTCTCCTTCGACGAAAGTCCGATCCAGCTCATCGGCGAGGTCCGCGTGCCCATCACGCCGAAACCTGGAAAGCGGTATCGATATAACTCCGAGTATAAGCGTAACGGCACGGCCAACCTCTTCGTCATGGTCGACGCCAACCGATCATGGCGTAAGGTCGTCGTCACCGATCGGCGCGCCAACCAGGACTTCGCTCTCCGGATGCGCGAGTTGGCCGATATCGACTATCCAGACGCCGACAAGGTCCGCGTCGTGATGGACAACCTGTCGACCCATACCGCCGCAGCCCTCTATCAAACCTTCCCAGCCGCAGAAGCGCGTCGTATCTTGCGAAGGCTGGAGATTTACTACACGCCCAAGCACGCCAGTTGGCTCAACATGGCCGAAATCGAGATCGGCGTCATGCGCCGCCAATGTCTCGACGCCCGCATCGATAGCCGTGCAAGGCTCGAAGCCAAGATCGAAGCCTGGCAGTGCCGCCGCACCAAAAGCGGAGCTCGAATCCGATGGATGTTCTCAACAGATCAGGCCAAGACTCAAAATGGCCAAGTCCTATCCTACCCCCTCGTTCAACGAGTTATAATTAATGTGACCGGACACTAGTTCTTCCAGCGCGCGCGCAAGTCCTCCCGGATCTCACGCATGCCGACGACTTCGATACCAGCGTTGCGCACCCATTCCTTGATTATGCTCCGCTGAAACAGCCCGAATTCGTCAGTGCGGATGTAGGCTTTTTCAGGCTCGACCGCTTCAAAATCGCCCGGCGCGTTGAAGTGCAGGGAGAGGAACGTCAATCCCTCTGGAATCCCGCGGAACATCACCCGGTAAGCAGTCTCAGCATCGGTTGTGCGGCCCCACATCGTCTCCTGCACGAGATCGAAAATGGGAAAGCCCTTCGCCTTCGCAAGCGTTAGCGCGGCGTTGTAGCGGTCGTTGCTCATCGGGCCGGAATAGCTGCGCGGATTGAAAGTGTTGTAGTCCTTCACGAGAAGGATCGGCAGCCGGTATTCGATGCCCAGTTGCAAGTAGATATCGATGAATTCCGGGCAAAGCGCCGTCCCCATGTGAGCGTCGAGATGCGTTACGTCGACGCCCGCGCGCACCGTCGTCTCGATCTGCGCACGCAACTCGGCTTCCACCGCTGCCGGATCGGCGCCGCGCGCGTTGGGAACGTCGGGCCAGAAATAGCCCATCGGGTCGGTGAGCCCAGCCGATGGCGGCGGAGCGGTCAACGGCCGCCATCGGTAGGGAGTCTTCTCGCTTGTGAGCGTCAGATGCACGCCAAGGTCGAGCCTCGGGTTGGCCTTCGCCAACGCGACCGCTTCAGGAAACCAAGGGCAGGGTGGCATCACCGAACCGCAACTGCAGCTCCCCAGCGCTGACAATTCGACGAAGGCCGTGTTGGCGCCGTGGCTCATGCCGACGTCGTCCTCATGGATGACTACAATTTTGCGGCCGGGCTCGACATTCGCGAAATTCATGATCGTTGCCTTTCCTCACGCAATTCGCGCGACCAGTTCGGTCAAATCCTCCAAGTCGATTTCGTCGGCTCGGAAGTTGGCGGCGACTTTGCCCTGTGCAAGGACCGTGAGGTCGTCGGCAACCGACAGGGCGTGCCGGAAGTTGTGCGTGATGAGAATGACGGCCTGGCCCTGATCCCTCGCTTGGCGGATGTGATCGAGGACTTTGCCCGCCTGCCTGACCGCGAGCGCCGACGTCGGCTCATCGAGCACAAGCAATGTTGAACCGAAGAACATGGCGCGCGCGATCGCCAGCGATTGCCGCTCGCCGCCCGAAATGTTGATGCCGCGTTCGTCGAGCCCGCGCTCCCAGCGCACGCCCAGGCGCATCAACGCCGCAAGCGCCATTTCGTCGGCGCGTTTGACATCGAGCCATTTGAAAGGCCCGAATCCTTTGAGCGGCTCCCGACCGAGCACGATATTGCGCGTCACCGAAAGCAGCTCGCAAACCGCCAGATCCTGGAACACCGTGGCGATCCCGCGCGCTCGCGCCTGTGAAGGGTTGCCGAAGCGGACAGGTTCGCCCTGAAATCGCAGTTCGCCCCGATCGGGCGGAAACACGCCGGAGAGAATCTTGATGAGCGTCGACTTGCCGGCGCCGTTGTCGCCGAGCAGCGCCAACACGCGCCCCGCATAGGCGCGAAGCGAGACATCCACGAGCGCCGTCGTCGCGCCAAACGCCTTCGAGATCGACACCGCTTCCATCACCGGCACGGCTCCGGGCGCGATGGGTTCGATCTGCCGGCGCGGCATGGGACCATCGCGCGAGATGCGCGCGGAAAAGTTCGGCGCTTCGGGTGAGGCGTCGCTCATGGCGTTTGTTTGCCGGCGTCGCTGGCGAGCGCCGCGTCCGTTTCGACGTTGCCGCGACGGTATCCCGCGAGCGGCCGCGAACGCGCCATGCGCCTGGCGACCGAGGTGTTGAAGATCACTGCAGCAACCACGATGAAGCCGGTGAGGGTGCGGAAGAAATGCCCCGGCGCGTGCGCCAGCACGAGACCGACCTGGATCATGCCAAACGTGATCGCGCCTAGAATAGTGCCGATAATACTCCCATAGCCGCCGGACAAAAGCGTGCCTCCGATGACCGTGACGGCGACCGCCTGCAGTTCCATCCCCTGGCCCCGATCGGCGTCGACCGATGCGAAGCGGGCCACCTGGATGACGCCCGCCATAGCGGCCAGCGCCGAGGCGATCATGAACAGAATGACCGTCACACGATCGACCGGCACGCCGAGATTACGAGCGGCCTGTTCGTTCTGCCCGCGGGCCTGGATCCAGTTGCCCAGACGCGTGCGCGACAGCAGAAATGTGGCGGCGGCGCCGATCGAGAAGAACCAGACGACCGACATGCGATAACCGTAGAGCAAAGTTCCCGACATGACTTCGCGAAAAACAGTCGGGATTTCAACCGTGATCGGAAAGCCGCCCGTGAGCGCAATGATGACGCCGCGCCAGATCAGCATCGTGCCCAGCGTCACAACAAAGGAATGGATGCGGAAGCCGACGACGAGGGCGCCATTGACGGCGCCGAGCGCGGCCCCGACGACGATGGCCATCGCAGCCGCCATGATCGGGGGCCAGCCGGCATCGCGCATCAACACCGTCGCCACATATGAGGTCAGCCCGAGAACGGCTCCGACCGAAAGGTCGAAATGCCCGCCGATCATCAGGAGTGTGACCCCGATGCTGACGATGCCGAGCTCCGCCGCGAACGATGTGACGCTGATGAATGTAAGTTTGGTTGGGAACAGGCCGGGACTAAGATAGGTGAAGATGCCGAACAGGATCACGAGCGCGGCGACGGAGGTCGCCTCGGGCCTCAACATGAAGCGGCGGATCGCCTCGCCATAGACCACCCCGAGCGGAGAGCTCGGCGCGGCGGTTTGCTGTCGGCTCGGATCGGCCATCATCAGGAGCGTTTCAAAGAATTGTCTCTTCGGGCCAGGATGCGCGCGGGCGTGTACTCAAGCTTTACGTTCAAAATTTTGGACGCATCCGACGCCCGAAGAGGTCGCCTCCTGTGGCGACCTCCCGTGTCTCCTTCGCCCGGACCTCAGCGGAAGCCGGCGGTGACGAGTTTTGCGACTTGTTCAATGTTCGATTTATCGACGATTGTCGGACCAGTAAGGAAATAGTTCCCCTCGATCAACCCATACCTGAGGTAGTGCGTAAGCAAAAGGACCGGCATGTAGCCACGCCAGAACTGCTGCTGATCGATCGTGAACGCCTGGCGACCGTCCGTGATCGCCTTCAGCGCCTCTGCATCGAGGTCGTATCCAGTGATGATGAGATCGTTGCGGCCGCTGTCTTTCTTGGCGGACAGCAGGCCGGACGAGACGTGACAAACGCTGGTCGCCGCCGCGGTCCCCGGATTGGCGCGCAGGTAATTGACTACGGCTTCCAATTCCTGGCCTGGATCCATCGATGTCTCGAGGAATTCCGCCTTGACGCCGCCGGCCTTGAGCGCAGCGATCTCGGAGTCGGCGCGGTCACGGCACGTGGCGTCGCCCGGCTGCTGATCGGCGACGACAACGCCGCCCTTGACGCCCATCGCGAGCAGCCGCTTGCCGGTCAGTGTGCCGGCGGCCTTCTCGTCGGAGCCAGTGCGGAACAGGAAGAAGTCATTTGGATCGCGCACCTGCGAACCGGCGGGCGGAGCGGCCGCGCTGCCGAACGCGATGCCGGCGTCCTTCGCCGCCTTGGCGACGTCGGCATAGGCGGCGTCTTGCGCGAATTCGCAGAGCGCGATGCCGTTCGCTTGAGCGGCGATCGCTTCCTCGATCTTCGCCACCTGGTTCGGGATCGTAAGCTCATCGGGATAGATGTAGGTGACCTGCACGCCAAGATTCTTGCCCGCCTCGGCCGCGCCGCGGGCGAGATAACCGTGGAAGCCGGTCGGCGGCGCGCAGCCGACGAAGTAGATCGAAAGCGGCTTGTCGGCAGCCAGCGCAGGCTGCGCGCCCGCCGCCAAGACCAAGGCGCCAAGCGCCCCGGCGACAACGACCGAGGTTATTCAAAGCAGACCCATAACTGGACATCTGAACCTCCGATTTTTCGCCCCACGTTCACCCGTCCACTTTCATGTCGAACTTCTGCGCATCGACGGGCTTTGCATTGCGCAGGTCCGCGTCTTCGAGCGACAGGCCGGCAAAAACAACGCGCGCCGCCACGCCGATGTTGTGGATGATGTCTTCGGTGTCGGCGGCGCTATGCTTGGGATGCGTTGGCACCATGATCGTCCGATTGAGGATCTCGAGCGAACGGGCGCACATGTCTTTCGAATAGGAGCGCCGGCATTTCGCGTTGGCCGCGAAATTGAAGGGATTCATTTCCGGATGCGCGGCTCCGGCGCCCATGAGCACCTGGTCCCACTCGGTGTAATTGTGCCGGCCGGTCTTGCCGGCAATCACGCTCGGGAAAATTCCGGCGAATTGCTTCGCGCTTTCCGCCGACGGCAGGTTCAGCAGAACATGAGCGGAGCAGTCGTCGTCCGGGCTGTTGAGCGGCGATGCGCGCACGCCGAGGTTCGCGAGCGGTGCGATCCCTTCCAGAATATGTTTTCTCTCGCGCCGCATGGCGCCGATCATCCCATCGAGTCGGTCTAGCTGGACGTTCAGCACCGCGCCCATCAACTCGGACGCCCGCGCGCCGTTGCTGGAAAACGGTTTTTCGGTGTCGTTGCGGCCCTGCCAATAAAAGTGGCAGGGGTCGATGGCGCAGCGCACGCGCTCGGCGGCGAGATCGTCGTTCACAGCCACCCCGCCGCCTTCGCCGCTCGTCATGTTCTTGTAGTAGTTGAAGCTGAAGCAGCCGAAATCGCCGATGGCGCCAAATTTCTTGCCCTTGTAGCCGCCGCCGACGCCCTGGCACGCGTCCTCGATAACGATCAAGCCGCGCCGACGCGCGATCTCCATGATCGCGTCCATGTTGCAGGCGGTGCCCCACATGTGGACCGGGATCACGCAGCGGGTCTGCGGGCCGATCGCGGCCTCGACGGCGGCCGGGTCGATCGTGAGGCTTTCATCGATGTCGACGATCACGGGGATCGCGCCGACCGAAAGCACTGAGGTCGCTGTGGCCATGTAGGTGTGGGCGGGGATCAAAACCTCGTCGCCTGGTCCCAGCCCCGCGCCGACCATGGCTGCAGCCAGCGCGTTGCTGCCGCTGGCGGCCAGGGCGAAATGCTTCACGCCGAGATCTTTTGCGTATCGAGCTTCGAACCGGTCGCATTCATCTCCAACGCCGTAGCGGAACAGAGCGCCCGCCCGGATGACTTTCGCCAGGGCGGCGATTTCTTCTTCGTCGACAATGTACAAGGATCGGCCTCCCTTTTGAACGAGGAGTCGCACAAATCCGGACCCGATGAAAGGACCGCTTTGTCGCAATTGGAGGGGTCCGCTTGTCTTAAACGCGAGCGCCGGTTTCGATTTCGAGAAAAGCTCCGCACAACGCGATGACGCCCCTTTCGGCTTCCGCCTGATCCAGCGCCGCGAAACCGAGCAAGAGGCCGTTTTGCGGTTCGTCACAATGGTAGTCGATCGACACCGGTTGCACGTCGACGCCGTGGCGCAAGGCCACCTCCGCGACGTGGCGGTCATCGAAGCCGGGCGCGAGCGAAGCGAAGACCTGCATGCCGGAATCGTTCTCCTCGACCGTCGCCCAGGGCCTCAGGCGCCGCCGGCAGAGGTCGACGAACCTTTCCTGGCGAGTCGCGTAGAGCCGGCGCATGCGCTTCAAGTGGCTTGAAAAATGCCCCTCGAGGATGAAATCGGCGACGGCCGCTTGCAACAGCGGCGACGCGAAATGGCCGGAAACGCTTAGCGCGGCTCCGAAGGCAGGCGCCAGCGCGCGGGGGACGACGAGAAAGCCCAGGCGAAGCGACGAGAACATCGTCTTGCCGAAGGTGCCGACGTAAACAACGTGGTCGGCGCCATCGAGGGCGCGCAGCGCCGGCACGGGTTGGCCGCGGAAACGGTATTCGCCGTCGTAGTCGTCCTCGATGATCCAGCAATTGTGCCGCTCGGCGAGCGCCAGCAGGCGCAGCCTCTCATCCATCCGCATGGCCATGCCGAAGGGCCATTGGCACGACGGCGTCACGTAGATCGCGCGCGGTTTTGGCAGGTCCGGCGCGTCGAGGCGCCAGCCGGCACGGCTCACGCGCAAAGGCGCAAGACGAGCGCCGCCACCCAGGAGCGCGGTTCTCGCCCCCCGATAGCCCGGCTCCTCCATCCACGCCCAGTCTCCGTCATCGACGAGGATGCGAGAAACGAGATCGAGCGCGGCCTGGGCGCCGGTGACCACAATCACCTGTTCAGCTTCGCAGGCTACACCACGCGCCGTCCCCAGATACTGAGCGATCGCCGTTCGCAGACGCGGATGCCCGGCGTAATCATGAATGCCGACGATGTCGTCGTCGTTTTTGCGCGCGCTACGGGCGAGCAATTTCGCCCATACGGAGAACGGAAACGTCGCCGTTTCGGGCACGCCGGGGTATAGATTGATGACGCCGCGGCTTCTGTGCGGCTGCGGCAGGTCAGCAATCTGCTTTCCGCGGCGCGACAGGCCGCAGGAGGGAACGCCCGTTCTGGCGCTTGACGACGAGCCCCGCGCTGCGGGCAACTGTGCGACGCGCGTGCAGGAGCCCGCTCGGGCCTCGAGATATCCCTCCGCTAGCAACTGATCATAGGCCGCGACGATGGTGTTTCGGCCGACCCCCAATTGCTTTGCAAGATCGCGCGTCGCAGGTAGCTTGGCGCCCGAGGGCAACCGACGGTCCAGGATATAGCCCCGTATCGCCGAATAGACCTGTCGATGAATAGGCGCTTCGCCATCGCGGCTAAACGTCAAAACATCGAGAGAGGCCTCGGCAAATTTCCTCATTCGATCGCTCCTCTCGCTCAGGGGCGAATTTTTATATCGAATTCAAGCCATTATTGCATTCTCGCGGGCGAGGTCCTGCGGAGGGGGCTGCGACCTTCCAACTCGAGGTCCATTCCTCCCTCCCCCTCTCGGGATTGTCGTCATCCGGTTTTCGCGGCGAGGCGCAGCGATCCTCGATCCAAACTGATCTCCCTATGCGGTGAACCGATCCAGGATATTTCGCGTGATGCGCTCGACGTAAGGCTCACGTCGCGTCAAACCCATTACCCAGTCGCAAGTTGCCGCCGTCAACACCTCGCCTTTGCCCCGCGTCATGTGCACCATCATCGCCGAACCGTAGCGAAAACGGGCGAGATCCTCCGCGGCGCGGCCGCCGGTCAGGCCCTCGACGATTTTTTCGAGATCGATGTCGCCCAGATAATAGCGAAAGCCTTCGCCGGCCGAATGCCCTTCGCCGTTCACGGCAGGCGCCATCGCCGAGAATCTCGATGCTCTCCGGCACGCCCTCGGCTTTGACGGGATAAGGCAGTCCACGATGGAAGGTATAGTCGAGGCCGTCGACTTCGTAGCCGAGGATGCGCGCCTTGTCGCCGAAGAAGTCGGCATAGGTCAGGCCCGTCCCGGCAAAGGCCCAATGAGACGGCCGATAGACCGTGAGACCTTTCTGACCCAGAGGCGCAAACGAGCCCCAGTTGGCGTAGATTCCATAGGCGCCATTGACCCCGACGGTCGAGGCGCCGGGCCAGTTGACCTCGCGGGACTCCCACGCCGTCGTCAGCAGATGCGCTCGCTCGGCGCCCCTCAGCGGATCGTCCTTGATCGCATCGAATTTGTAGCAGACTTGGCGCCGACCCTCGTCCTCGAGCCGGATTTGCCACAGAAAATTGCCTCCGAAGCGCGCGAGGTGACCCCCGCCCTCAACATAGGCTTCCATGGCGACGCGCATTTCATGCGTCCAGTATTCGTCATGGCCGACGATCGTCACGCAGGGATAGGCGTCGAGCAGGTTCGGACGGTAGTGCAGGTCGGTTTGCGTGATGATGTCCAGCTGATACCCCTCCTTTTCCGCCCACACCAAGAAATGCCGATCGTACTGCGCATAGCCCGCGGAACCGAGAAATTGTGCAAAGCCGTGGGCATAGGCCCAATCCAAGACGCCGTAGCTCGGCGCGTCGCCCATTTCGGGAGTGGGGTTGTTGACATAGCGTGGCGTTCCGGGCGGAAGCCAAACCAAACCGCGGGTCCACGGCCGCTGCATCGACAGGATAGGCGAGGGTTTATCCTCCGTCGCGCCGGCAATCCCGTAGTAGTGGCAGGCGCCGCCGAAATCGTTGTAGGCGGTCCAGGTGGCCGTCGGCAGCACCATGAGAATTCTCGCTTTTCGAGTTTTCTCGGTCGGCCGAACCACGAAGAAATGATGTTGGAGAAATTTTCCTCCGTTCGCCAGCGCGCACCGCGACACCACCCGGTAGAAACCGGAGCGCAGATCGTTCGGCAAACGCCAACGGTGACTAACTGGCCAGCCGCAGCCGACCAAGTACGCGTCCTTCGGCGTGGGCGAGAGCAAGCCCTTTATAGCCTCCTGGCGGTGCACGAACTCCGGCTCGTAGCCGTCTCGATAAATTTCGAGCGTCCATTCACGTGCAGTCGCGGTTGAGTGGAATTCGACCGTCGTCGCCCGGGTCGTAAGACATTTGATCGGTGTAGGTGTGCACTTCCGGAATAGCCGGATCGCCGCGCGGAACCTCGTACCAAAGTTTCGACATCCAGTGATCGTCCGCATGCATTGCCTGCGGTTTTGCGACAGAGACGTTGATCGCGCCAAGTTCCGGCGGCACGAATTTCTGTCTATCGATCATAGGGGAAAGTCCTTATTATCAGCGTTTGCGCGGCGAACGCGAAGAGGATTCACGACAAGTTTATTGCCGGTATTCCCGATACCATGGCGTTCCTCAGACCAACGGCGATATTGATCGCCATTATTATGTGTCTCGCCAGATTATGTGTCTCGCCAGCTCCCGCTGGTTGGTTGGGAGAAAACGGTATGCGGTAAGTTGACGATCGTCCAGTACAAGCGGCGTCCGATCCGACCACGCAAAATTCACCGACGAATATGGCTTACCTCTAGCGAGCCGTCCGCCATCTGCAGAACCGCAAATCGAAATTTCGTAGCGAATGCGACGGGAGTATATTGTCTCCACCGCGCATTGCGGCGAGGCGACCCCGCATTCTGAGCGGGCGACGTGACCCTTCCGCCACAGTCAGTTGTTCCGCTCGGCTGCCGCAACACCGCCCAGAACCCCTGTTTCTCTGCGTCGGCCCCAGCGACAGGGTTTGACGTGCCTCAACCCTACCGTATACCGTATTGAAGACCCACGCGTGGCTTTTAGGCTTGACATGGGCACATCGGGAGGCGTAGATGGGAAGCAGATGCTCGAATTATGAAGCGCGGCATGCTCGGCTTGATGATGCTTGCAATTGGCGCGATGTTTCCCGCGGCCGCATAGTGCGACTACTCTTGAATTATGGATGCATGACCATCCGCCTCGGATCCCGTTGATAAGAAGATCATTGATGAATTTGAAAAGGAAAATCCTGATATCAAAGTAAACTTGACTATATTTCCCTATTCTACTTTTGATCAGAAACTACAAGTCGCTTTCGCTGGCGGTCAAGGACCAACAGTTTTCAACAACGTCTCCTTCAATCTCGGCCAATATCTCGCCTCGAACATCCTTGCGCCGGTCGATTTGAAAGCGGTTGGGGTTTCGAGCATCGAGGAGCTGAAGGCCAAGTATGGCGTGGGCATCGACGGCGCAACCATCGACGGCAAAATCTACGGCTTGCCGACGGAAGTCAGCTACTACATGTGCGCCGCCAACAACAAGCTGTGGCAGGCTGCTGGATTGGACCCTGCGAAAGACGCGCCTAAGACTTGGGAAGATATGGTCACCGTTGCTGAAAAGATCACCCAGCGGGACAAGAGTGGCGCGCCGATCATCCGCGGCTTCGACTTCAATTGGACGGACCCCGTCTTCATGTGGTTGACCTTCAACGCCATGGTGGAGCAGGCCGGCGGCACGATGGTCGATGAGGCCACGCAAAAAGTCGATTTCGACTCGCCGGCAGTCAAGAAGACCATGCAATATTGGTCCGACTGGGTGAACGTGCACAAGCTCGGCGGGCTGCAATATACTGGCAGCCGGGATGCTTTCTTGTCTGGACAGTTGGGCATCGAATGCACCGTGGGCCCGTGGTTCCGCAGCCAGTTCGACAAGGCCGGCATCAGCTATTCGTTCTTTCCGGTTCCGCGTTGGAAGGACGCCGTGAAAGATGTCCCCTTCAACGCCTACTCCTACTTCATGATGGTGAACGCGAACGTCGACGCCGCCACAAAGGCAGCCGCGTGGAAATTCGCCGGCTTTTACACCTCGCATTCGGTTGACTTGTTCACCGTAGCCGGCTTGTTCACCACGGCGCCGGAAGTCGCCGCCTTGAAGGCGGTGCATGAAGATCCCGTCATGCGGACGTGGCTCGCCGGACTGCCGAAGGCGACCTATTCGCCTCGCATTCGCGCGTTGAACGAAGTCGGAGACGCGCTTGGCCGCGCGCGGGACCGCATTATCGTCTCGCATGAGAATATGGATAAGGTCCTGTCCGATCTGAATACCGAAGCTCGTGACATCATCGCGCGCCAATAATAGAGGCCGACCGGTCTGCTGCCTTCGATGCGTGGATCCTCGAAAGACCCTATCACGAGAAATCAGAAGTGGTGGGGGCTTTTGTTTGTTTCCCCGGCGGTGTTGTTTTTCGCTCGTATTTGCCATTTTTCCGATCTTTTTCGGCTTTTATCTGAGCCTGACGCGGTACAAATTGTTGTCGCCGCCGGTCTATGTCGGCTTCAACAATTACTTCGCCCTATTGGATGACCGACTGTTTCTGCTTTCGCTCAAGAACACCGTTCTGTTCGTTCTCGGCAGCACTGCGCCGGTTTGGGTCGGGTCGCTCCTTCTCGCCGTGGTTTTCGACAGCGACGTTCCAGGCCGTACGGTCTGGCGGGCGCTGTTTTTCTTGCCGGTGCCTGCCGCCGCTCGTCGTTGTCGCGGTCATCTGGAAAGTCATTCTGCATCCCAACGGGATGCTGACGGCGCTTCTTTACCCCTTCACAGGTATGGGAGAGATCCGTTGGCTCTCCGATCCGAACTCTCTCGCCGATCCTGATGATGATGGTCAACAACTGGACCATGATCCCATTCTTTGCGATGATCTGGCTCGCCGGCCTGGCCGCCATTCCCGATGAGCTGCGTCACGCCTCGGCGCTCGACGGCGCGAACAGGACGCAAACCTTCTTTTTCGTTGTCCTTCCCATGCTCAGGCGCACCGCTGTTCTCGTGGCGGCGCTGAGCACGATCAACGCATTTCAGGCCTTCATCCTTCAATATGAGCTGACGCCCGACAAGGGCGGCCCAGCCGACGCAAATTTGACCCTGGGGCTGCTGATCTGGAAGTACGGGTTCCAATATTTCCGGATGGGCGATGCGGCCGCCGCCTCGGTCGTTCTGTTTGCGATCATCCTGCTCGTGACGCTTATTCAACTCGTACTGGGGCGGTCAAAATATTGAGCCAATTCATCCGGCTCAGAAAAGCGGTTTGACGCTGGCTGGGCAATGGCTCGCCGCCCTGATCGTCGCCGCCGTGGCGTTAACCTTCGCCTTTCCGGTCTATTTCATGGTCTCGTCCGCTTTCAAGGCCGAGAGCGAGATCCTGGCGATACCGATCCACGTCGTGCCATACGAATTTGCCGGGCTGGACGAATTTCGGCGCGCGATGGAGATCGCGCCGCTCGGAAATTATGTGTGGAACAGCGCGCTCGTCTCGGTCGTCAACGTCGCGTGCACTTTGCTGTTCAGCGCCATGGCGGGCTATGGATTCGCCAAATTCGATCTGCCGTTCAAGAATTTTCTCTTCTTCTTCGTCATTTCGACGATGATGATACCGCAGCAGATCCTGGTCGTGCCGCTGTTTGTCGAAATCAAATATTTCGGGTGGGTCAACACCTATTGGGGACTGATCGTGCCGGGACTGATGAATGCCTTCGGCGTATTCATGATGCGTCAGTTCGTCGCCGAGGTGCCGAACGAGATAATCGAGGCGGGACGGGCGGACGGCGCAGGCGAGATTCAGATCTTCGTGCTACTCGTCCTGCCCTTGCTGCTGCCCGCGCTCGCCAGTCTGGCCATCGTCATTTTCATCTGGAGCTGGGGTAACTTTCTTTGGCCGCTCGTCGCGGTCAACGGCGAAAGGCTGGCCGTCCTGGCGGTCGGCATCACGAACTATACCCAGCCTTATCAGCGGCAGCCCATGTGGGGCGCCGCCATGGCCGCGGCCACGCTCACGACACTTCCTGTACTGATCGTCTTCCTTGCGTTTCAACGCCACTTCGTCAAAGGCATTGCGGCTGCCGCCACCAAAGGCTAGTTGGCTTAGGAGACTGCAGTGGGAAGCATTGAACTCAAGTCCGTCAGCAAACGCTTTGCCAATTTCGTAGCTGTCCGCTCCATCGAACTGAAAATCGAGGATCGTGAGCGCATCGTTTTCGTGGGGCCTTCCGGCTGCGGTAAATCGACCTTGCTGCGCCTTATTTGCGGTATCGACGACGTAAGCGAGGGCATTATTCTCATCGACGGCGTCGACGTTACGGCTGTCGGATCGGCCAAACGCGGCGTGGCGATGGTGTTTCAGAACTATGCCCTGTATCCCCATATGACCGCCGAACAGAACATGGGCTTCAGTCTGCGTGTCGTGGGCGTTCCCAACCTGAGCGCAGAGACATCGTCAGACGCGTCGCGACGATATTGCAGATGGACCATTTGTTGCACCGCTACCCGAAGGAACTTTCAGGCGGACAACGGCAACGCGTCGCGATCGGGCGCGCAATGGTCAGGCGGCCCAAAGCGTTCTTGTTCGACGAGCCCTTTCCAATCTGGATGCCGCTCTGCGCGTCGACATGAGGCTCGAGATCATGCGGCTGCATGACCAACTGAAGACGACAATGATATATGTGACGCATGATCAGGCCGAGGCCATGACGCTCGCGCACCGTATCGTGGTGCTCAACGGTGGAAATATCGAGCAGGTGGATACGCCGCGAAATATCTACCATCACCCGACCAACACGTTTGTGGCGACATTCATCGGGAGTCCGAAGATCAATCTCGTCAAGGTCGATAAGCCTCGCCGCGATGGGGATGGATGAACTCGTCACGATTGCAGCGCGCGCCTTCGGTCCAAAACTAAGACGATCGGCATTCGCCCGGAGATGCTGCAATTGGCGGAGAATGGCGCTTTCTCGCCAATTGCATGAATATCGAATACTTTGGATTCTGAGACGATCGCCCATTTTGAAGGCTTTAATGGAAAGCCGTTGGCGGTGAAGGCGAGTGGTGAAAGCCAATTTGAGCCCGGCCAGACATACGCGCTTTCGATCGACGCCCGCGGCTTGGTTGGATTCGACGCCGAGGGCATTGCACTGCCATCGCGCTGAGGCTTACAGCAACATAGCCGGCCAACCCGACCGCGCTGACGCCGTATTTTATCAGCAGCCCACTATCGATAATATCCTGTGCGCAGGTCACGTCCCCAGCGGGCGTGTCGGCGTCTCCGCCGATCAGCACATCGTGTTCACGCCCGCTTCGCCCGTCAAGCGCTCCAACGCAATGGCGCAATCGCCTAGCGCAGCGAAATGTCTCGCCGCGATGTGCGGGACTGGTTCGAGCCCCGCCGTGCGAATCGCGCGCGCGGATTCGACGAGCTCGGCGACGGGCCGGTGGGACGCCGCTGATGTTAATTTGTCCGCCAGGGTTCAGAAACTGTTTAAGCGCGTCGGCATCCTTGGCGCCCGGCCGAGTTGCCTCGAAAGAACGGGAAGCCATGAAGGCGGGGATATGGGAGCTCGTCGACGCATCGGAGTCGCGGGCTTAAAGTCCAATTTGCGCAGCCATCGGATGCCCTTGTCGCTTAAGCGCTCAATCGCGGCGCCGCGAGATCACGAAAGATTCGTCATTGAACCAAAGGCCCCCGTGCTTGCGCAACACTTCGGCGGTGGCGTCGAGGTAGTTGTTGGCGGCGACGACCTGGGTCAGGCGATCGTCTTCAACCTGCGAGACATAGATCGCAGCGTTCCAGGCAGCGAACAGCGTGGAGGTGCCAATTGAGCCTGCGACTTCGGAGGGAAGCGTGTGCATGTGGTAACGAAACAGCGCGCGCTCGTCGGAGTAGGCGTTGAAATTGAGCACGCGTCCCGCAGCGCCCAATTCGCTCTTCACCTGCTTGAGAAGATCGTGTCGGTTGGTCCTGAACGGATTGTCGCCACGCCAGATGCTCTGAACAATCTCCGCGCCCGGGTCTTCCCCGTGCGAGTGAATCCCGATAAGTCGACCGCCGGGCCCCAGGGCGCGTGCAAGCGGGGCGATGACGCGGCTCGCCTTGAATTCGAGGGACGCCCGAGCGCGATAGGGCTGCGACGCGATGACAAGATCAAAGTCGGCGCGTGTGCCGCCGGGCTTCGGGATCACCGAGTCGAGAAGGAAGCGATGATCTTCGCGATAGATGACGAGTACGACGGGCCGTTCGTAGACCGGGTTCCCGGTCCTCGGGCTGACGCGCGCTTTCCAATTCTTGGACAAGAACGGCTCGAGTTCGCCGATCTGCTCTTCGAATTCGTGCGAGGAGTTACCCATCAAGCGCAGTTCGTGCCAGATCAGGCTGGACGCCGCGCTGAGCGATTGCACCGCCAGCCATGGCGCCTCGGCATAAGCGAGGTTGGTTAGGACCAGCGCGGTCGCAGGGTGTTCGAAAAACCGGTCCGCCATCCTCTGGAGCGCGAGACGGACGTCCTCGAGACTGATTTCCTTGCCCGCGATATAGAACGGCACAGTCGGGAATTTGTGGTGCATTGCGCGCATCACGCGCGATAGAACCGTGCCGTCGCCTATGCCGGCGTCGAACAAGCGTACTGCGGGCGGATGCGGATGGATATTCGCCAGCTCCATTGCGACGCGATTGGCGACCACCCATTTCTCGCTACAGGTGTTGACGAAAAGCAGGTATTTTTGCCTGTTGTCGAAGAACCTGAAGTTTCGCCGCGGGTCCCTGCCCTCAGCTTCGAGCGACTTGTTCGTCGGGGATGCGATCGTCGCGACCGCGGGGAGGCCACTGGGCTCGAGCGGCTCCGCGCCGGCGCGCGACATGTATGTGCGAAGGCGCTCCAGGGTCTGCGTGGTGATGCGCCCGCCGTCTCTCAGACGTGAAACCAACTTGCCGTCATTGATTGCGGCGCGTCCGAAGGCTGTCTCGGCCATCGCCTGCGACCGGCAAAACGCCTGTATTTCGGCCAGCAGCCCGTCGTTTCCCGCCTGAGCGCGCATCTGGGATTCGTTACCCTCGAGAAGGCTTTTGCATCAGAATCGGCTCTCTCCGTTGCTGTGTCAAACATATTGAGTCCCACTGACTGAGTGGGCGGATACATGGGCAGATTCCCCCCTGTGGTTTTGAGTCCCATCCAAACTCGCGGCTATGCGACGACCAGACTCAGGCCGAATTGGTTGGCGGACGGTAAGTTCGCATGCGACCGGCCGTGCACATTTAGGCAAGTTGCCTAAGCACTTTAGGCCCGTCTCAAGAAGGCCCGAATTAGCGACAAAGATGTACTCCCATCGCCAAAGCCAGCGCGACAAATTCTACGACGTCGGTGCGCCGCTCCCCGCCCTCGTATTCGACGAAGAGGGACTGTGGCTTGCCGAGACGATCGGCGAGTTCTTGCTGGGTCAGTCCAACTCGGACGCGCGCCGCCCTGAGCGTCCCGAGGAACGCATCCTCCTTGCTTGATCTGAGAGATTTGCCCGAGCGTCGGCCAGGGGGAGAGCAAAGTTCGGGCGATTGATCCCGTTGGGGGATTATCCCACAGACGGATAGTTGACTGTCCTCGTCGAACCTTCCCCTGCAATCAGGATCAGTCTTGGACTTCCCAGCCGACAAGAGCGATCCATTCGTCCCACTGACGCGGTCCTCACTGAGGAGCGCAGCCAGGTAGATTGAAGGGGGGCGCAAAAATGATCGCGAACGCCGGCGTGTTCGTCGTGACAGACCAGACCTCGCTCGTGCCGATGCAGGCAGCGAACTTCGCCTCCGAGGATGACTTCCAGGATTTGCTGGCGAGGTTTCCTGCGCTTCTCGCCGGCGACCAGATCGACGCGCTGCGCCCGCGCCGATTCGTGCTGGTCGACCGCGAGTACCCGATCGCGAGTCAGGCGGGTGAGGGAGGGCGTTGGTCGCTCGATCATCTATTCCTCGACCAGGATGGGGTTCCGACGCTTGTCGAGGTGAAGCGGGGAACGGATACGAGGAGCCGTCGCGAAGTCGTCGGACAGATCCTGCACTATGCGGCCAATGCGGTCGCGCTCTGGCCAATGGAGGTGCTCAGGGATCGCTTCGTCGACCGACATAACAGCCTTGGCCATATTCCCAAGGAGGCGCGGCGGACGAATTTGAGGTTGAGGTCGATTGGGAAGCCTATTGGGGTGCCGTCGGCGCGAACTTGCAGGCCGGACGGGTGAGGTTGTTGTTCGTCGCCGAGCGGATCCCTTCGGAGCTGCGCAGGGTTGTCGAATTCCTCAACATACAGATGCGCACAGCGACGGTGTTGGCCATAGAGCTCAGGCGGTATCAGGGTGGAGTTTACGCACCCTCGCGTCGATCATCATCGGGCAGAGCCAGGAGGCGCTCGGACAGAAGGCGGGCGCCGATTGAAGGCCCCGCCGTCCATGGTACGAGGGGCCGCTGTTGGCCATGCACGCCGAACGCGAGGGCGGCGAGGTCGTCGACGTCGCCGAAGCGCTGCTCGAGTGGATACGCCTGCGCGGAGACCGGTATTCCTACAACGACGCGCCCAGCTACGGCGCCTTGACCGTGGAAATCGCGGTTGGGGCGGATTCGATCCCGCTCTTCAAGGTTTGGACCGATGGCAACCTGCAAGTGATGTTCAGCGCGCTGACGCGCACGAAGGCATTTGTCAATCAAGACGCACCCGTGGATTTGATGACGCAATCGCCGAGGGCTCAGGCGCGCCGATCCAGGTTGGGCGATACGCGGTCCCCTCTCAACGGTGAGCGCATAGCTGGCAACACCCATATTTGGAGATCGCCCAAATCGAGCAGTGTATCACGCGGTCGCTTCGTGACCATCTGGCGTCGGCATTTACTGGACCCGCGTGTACCCCGCATTGTAGAGCGGCGCGGGGTCGTCGCGGTCGACTTCAACTATGCCGTCCCTGACAACGTAGTCGCGCCCCGACATCATCCCTTGAACATGGCTGATCCCAATCAGCGCCCGAAGTCGAACGCATTGAGATGACTGCGGGACTGAAGCGTGTGCGTTAAACCCAATCAATTGCATCCATCCCGAAGACGCAGGTCGCATTTTCGTCCACGCGAGCGCCTGCGAGGTTGAGTCGACCTGGTCGCCAAGCTGGCATATTGAAGTGACAGCGGCGAAAGTCCTTCCTGGAGTTCAGCTTGCCGATGCAGCTAACGAGGAACGAATAGAAGTCCTCGCGCAGCAAGGCGCGATATTCGGTGGGCGACAAAGTCAAAGGGGGTTGGCGTGCATGGAGGGTCATGTCTCGCCCGAGCCTCTGGCCCGCCGCACCGGTTCCGCCATCACGAAGGCGCCGATCTCACTGATCTTCTCCGTATCCGCTGAGTCCGTCGCCAAACGCTTCTCCGCCTCCTGCGCCTGCACGAGCGGCAGCAGCAGTTGTGTCGCCCGCGCTTCCCCGGCGGCAGCGCGATTGACGAGTTGCTTGGCGACCGCCTCTGTTTTCGAGATCCGCCGGCGTTTCCCGTTCTCGTTGATCGCGACGCGCTCACCCAGCGCCGCTGTTAGCAGGGAATTTGGCGGCCGGAGACAGGTTTGTAGGGACTGTTCCCCCACCATTAAATACCTGAAAAGACGTTCACTTTTCTAAACACGCGAGAGGCCTTCGCGCGAGGGATACAGAACAAAAATGAACTTCCTGAGCAAGCCTGGGGACTTTCCGGGGACTTTCTTCCTGACGCGTTCTTAGGCAGCGATCGCAAATTCGGTCTGATCGCATTTCGGCGGCGTGGGTGGCCCGATTCGGCGACGCAAACTGCTCAGTATTGTCGACTTCCACTTCCACGACCTTCGAGAAGACGACGTGTCGCGACTGTTTGAGCTTGGCTGGACCACCCCCCACGTCGCCGCGGTTTCCGGCCATCGGTCTTGGACTTCGCTGAAGCGCTACATGCATCTGAGGCAGACAGGCGCCAGGTACGCGAATTGGCAATGGCTCGTGCTCGCGGCACCTCTGCCCGGATCAAGGAATCAGGACTAAAAAAATATACGAGCGGTTGCGATCGTCGGCGCCTGAGAGCGCTCACTCATCGCCGTCCATCCCGAAATAGACGAACACGATCTCGGCAGCGTTCGGCCTCACCATATCGCCGGCCTCTGCCTTTGAGATCAACTTCTCGTTCCAAGCCCTCTTTAACAATAATCGGTATATCCACATCAATATAAACAATATAGCAAAGTCATGCATTCTTTTATTTGGATAATTTTCTCTGGCTACGGACAGGAACATTTTTAAGAGTGCAGCGTTACGTCAAGGGATCGAGGTCTCACCTATGAAACACGTTTAGCTGGTGGGAGCGGCTCGATGATCCACCAGTAAGGTTGAGCCGACTTTATATTCTAATGGCGCCAATAAGACGATTTTGCCGCGTTGTGCGTTTGGCACGGCCAACTCTGGCAGTGCGGACAGCGAAATTTCGGAGATTTGGATGGTTGATTCCCGGGCTCTCTCGGTAGAGAAAATCTTAGGGTCGATAACGTTGCCCGATGGAAACTCAACGCTGATCGGATTCACTGTGGAGGGCCGCGAATATCACCTTGCGCTATCCCCTGCGCTACTAATGAATGTCTTATTGACTGCAATGAAGGCCAGAACAAATTTGGATGAAAATGCCTCGTCCGGAGCAGATCAATTCACGGTGCTGCCTTGCGACAAATGGGAAATACGCATGCTAAACAAGGGCGCGATTTTCATTTTCAGTTTTCGAGTCCCAGGCGGCGCGTGGATACGGTTAAAAGTCCCGCAAGGGGGCGCCACATCAATGCGAGAAGCTCTGGAGGCCATGGAAGGCGGATCAATTCCTCCTGCCGCGCGCGGATTAGCAAACTAGGACTGGCGCCGTCTCTCGCGCCTGCGCTCGGCGTCTACCGGCACCGCGGATGGTCACAACGGGTCTGGAAGAGAAATTCCTGGCCGCATCTTGAACGCGCCTATCGCTGAACTTGGGTTCATGGGCGTTGCTGTCCGCGCCGCCACAATGGGTCTCCGTCCCATCGCCGTTGTGCAGTATGGCGCCTTCCTGTTTCTGGCCAGAGATCGCGGCTGGATAGATCGAAAGGGCGCCGGGTCTGCAGGTCGTTCGCGTCGCCTCAGCCGACGTACTTGTGCCGTTCACGCCGTTCCCGAACGCCTATCGGCCCGACGTGATCGAGTAGGGCAGGCGGTGCGGTTCCTCGTGGAAGCAGGTTAAGACGGTGGTTGGTTAGGCCCGGAACCGATCAACTAATCGATGACGACGCGAGTCGTTGTGTTTGAAGACGCGGAGTTCACGGTGGCGACGTTGGAGCGGGTCGGTTTTGGCTCGAGAGGCTCGGCGGTCGTGTTGCTGATGATGTCGTCGTGTACCGACATTCTGAAACGGGGAACCTGAGCTCCGGATCAGAAATTTTTCGGGTGGTAATTTGTCGCAGCCAGACGCCGCAGCCTTGCGGCGGCAATTCTTCAAGACATCGAGTGCGCCAGCTCCAGCGCCCGCCCCTTGTCCAAAGGCGCGCGCATTCTTTGAGCGAGCACAGCCATTAATCGTTGCCTTTCGCACGCCACGACTGCGACGACGCGCTCACCCTTCAACAAGAACGCCGCGAAGGATAGCTTCTCGACATCGCCGAGAACGACTTCGTCATCCCAGCTGTCCGCATGTCCAAGATATTCGAAAGTCTTCCCGTAGTGATAGGTCCAGAAGAACGGGGGGGCGTCGTAGATTGCGTGGCCGCCGAGCATGTTCGCCGCAGCGACCCGCGCCTGAAGCTGAGCGACGCGCCAATGCTCGATCCGTGTGAGCCCGCCCTCCCGCGGGATCGGAAAGGCGGCGATGTCGCCGGCGGCGTAGACGCTTTCGGCGACGAGCATCGTCGTATCGACGGACAATCCGCCGTCCTGCGTCAAGTCAATGCCGTTGATAAAATGGGTCGCCGGCCGAACGCCGACGCCGACGATGACCAAATCGGCGACGAGCCGCCGGCCGTCCTCCAGCGCCACCGCGGAAACGTGGCCGGTGCCTTCGAGCTTCGCCGGCTTTATCCGGCTTTCGAAAATGACGCCATTCGATTCGTGCAGCGTGCGAAGCGATTTTCCTATGCGCTCGCCAAACTGCCGCGCGAAGGGGATCTCCTCGGGCGACGCCACAGTGACGCTGACCCTCTGCGCGCGTAGACACGCCGCAACCTCAAGCCCGATGAAACTCGCGCCAAGAACAATGGCGCGCGCGCCGGGGCGCAAATCGGCGAGAATCGCTGCGGCGTCGTCGCGACTTCGCAGCATATGCACGCCCTCAAGCGACGCGCCCTCGACGGACAACGGCTTGGGCTCGCCGCCCGAAGCGACGAGCGCCCGGTCAAATATGAATTTGCGACCGTCCGTCAACTCGAGGGTCCGGCGACGCGCGTCGAATAGCGAAATGTCTCCGTGCACACGATCGATTTTCTGGTCGGCGTAGAAAGTCTCGGGTTTCAGCAACGGGGCCTCTTCAGGCTTCATCTCACCGGAAAGCACAAATTTGCTGAGCGAAGTCCGATCGAACGGCAAGCCGGATTCTCGCCCGATGAGTGCGATGCGCCCGGCAAAACCGAATTCCCGCAACGCGGCCGCCGCGGCGGCGCCCGCCGCGCCTGCGCCAACAATCACGAAACTGCGCTCGTCGGTCTTCGGCCGTGCGATGGCGGCGGGTTTCAGCGCTTCGCCGACGAGAATGTCCTGTCCCTCGATGCGTACATCGTAGCGGGCGAGCCCATTCAGGGCCGGAGGTTCAGCAGCGCGCCGTCGGAGATACGGAACGAAGCCTTGTGCCACGGGCAAACAATGCGCCCGTCGCATATCGCGCCCTCCTCAAGCGGCGCGCCGGCGTGCGGGCAGATCGCGGAGTAAGCGCGAACAGCTTCGCCGTCGTGAACCAGCAGTATCTTTTCGCCGCCAAGTTTCACGCAGGTCGGCTGATCTGTGCGCAACATTGGAATTGAAGCGACTTTTTGCATGGGCTTTGTTTCTGGAGGGAAACCTATGACAAACGCGGATCCGCCCGAAAGGTCGCCCGAAAGGGCAGAAATAATTGCACGGAACAGAGCGGCGCAGGGCGGCGGAACTTAAGTCGCGTGATTTCGTTACGCCTTCGAGGGCCTTCGCGCCTCGACACCCCATTGTCCCGAATCGTATGGAAGTTCCGTTTTTCTCTGACTTTGGGGCTGAGCCGCCCAAGCCCGCGGAGGCGTTCGCGTCGCATGCTGTGGCCGATTTCGCCTTCGTCAATGCGCCGAATCTGGACCACGATGGCGCCTATCCCGAGCAGGAAGTCGCGGGATTACATCGCGCCGGCCTGCTTAAAGCGCCCTTGCCGCGCGCATACGGAGGCGCCGAGCCGCAACCGGGCGCCTTGTCTCGATGGCTGCGCATTATCGGCGGCGGCAGTCTAGCGCTCGGGCGACTTTATGAGGGGCACGTCAACGCTCTGGGTTTGATCGTCCGCTACGGCGACGCTCCTCAGATCGCGCGGGCTGCCAACGAAGCGGCGCAGGGTCAGTTGTTCGGTGTCTGGAATACCGACGACGGGCGCGGACTAAGGTTGGTTCGCGCCGGAGCAGACTTTGTTCTCGATGGCGGCAAGGCGCTCGCCTCGGGCGCTGGCCATATTGCCCGCCCGCTGGTCACGGCGAACGACGACGAGGGGCGCCGTCTGATGGTCACGCCGCGCATCGATCTGGGGGGGCGCGCCGACCTCTCCGGATGGACAGCCCAAGGCATGCGCGCCTCCGCAACCGGCGCCGTCGATTTCAGCGGCGTCCGCGTGGCGCCAAACGAAATCCTTGGCGCGGCGGGCGACTATGAACGTCAACCCTACTTCTCGGGCGGCGCGTGGCGATTTTGCGCCGTGCAGCTCGGCGGCATGGAGACGCTCCTGGATCTGCTTCGGCAACACCTGAGACATACGGGCCGTGGCCGCGATGCGCATCAGGCAGCGCGGCTCGGCGATGCGGCCATTGCGGTGCAGAGCGCGCGGCTTTGGGTCGAAAGCGCCGCGCAAATGGCAGAAGCCGGCGGTGCCGGACGGGAAGCAGGCCAAATCGTCGCTTATGTCAATTTCGCTCGTCTTGCGGTCGAGCGCGCCGGGCTTTTGCTCATGGAGCTCATTCAGCGATCCGTCGGCTTGCAAAGTTTCCTGCGCCCAAACCCGATCGAACGCGTGTCGCGCGATCTCGCGACCTACCTGCGTCAGCCTGCGCCCGATCGCGCCTCGGCAATCGCCGCGGCATGGACATTGGAAAAAGAGAGGCCGGCGTTTGACCTCTGGGCCTGAGCAAATATTCGCCGCAGAGGCGCTGCGCGCGATGCAGCGCCTGGAGGTTGGCGATCTCGCCTCGCTGATGGGGACAGGCGGCCTGGTCGTCATCGCACCACATCCCGACGACGAAAGTCTGGCGTGCGGCGGCCTGATCGCGGCGGCTTGCGCGGCGCGGCGACGAGTAAAAGTCGTTGTCGTCAGCGATGGGACGGGATCGCATCCGCGCAGCCGGGCCTATCCCCGCACGCGCTTGCGCGCGCTTCGTGAGGCCGAAGCCCGAAACGCGGTCAGCGCGCTGGGCCTTCCCCCGCGAGAACTCGTCTTCCTGCGTTTGCCTGATCGGTTTGTGCCGAGCCAGGGCCCCGCCGCCGAAGCGGCGGTCGACGCCATCGTCGCGGCGGCGCAAAAGACGGCGGCGACGGCGCTGTTTGTGAGTTGGCGGCATGATCGACACTGCGACCACGTCGCCGCGTATTGGCTTGCACGCAGCGCACGACAGCGACTGGGCGTGACGCTCTATGAATACTCTGTCTGGGGCGCAGCTCTCGCGCCCCGCGCGCTTGTGACGCCCGTGGTGGCAGGCTTTCGCCTGCCCGTGAGCAGACATCGCCAACGAAAACGTCGCGCCGTGGCGGCGCACCGCTCCCAGCTCGGCGAGCTGATCAAGGACGATCCATCCGGATTTCGCCTGTCGGCTGGTGATCTCGCCCGCTTCGCAGGCCGCTTCGAAACTTTCATTGCGAGCGGCGGATGAGCCGGCGAACGGAGACCATCGGCCAGACGTGGTTCGACGACCTCTACGCCCGCGAGGCCGATCCGTGGGGATTTACTTCCAGCGATTACGAACGGCGCAAATACATCGAAACGCTCAAAGCGCTACCGAACGAGTCCTATGCTCGCGCCTTCGAAGTTGGTTGCTCGATCGGCGTTCTCACCCATCAACTCGCCTCTCGTTGCGGCCGATTGCTTGCGGTCGACGTGGCCGCCAAGGCCCTGGGCGAGGCGCGTCGACATTGCCAGGATCTCGGGAACGTCGAATTCCAACAAATGTTTGTGCCCCGACAATGGCCGGACGGCGCGTTCGATCTAATCCTGCTGTCCGAAGTGGCGTACTACCTCGATGCAAACGATGTCGCGGTCCTTGCCAAACGAGTGGCCTCGTCGATCGCGCCGCGAGGGGCAATCGTCATGGCGCATTGGATCGGCGAGACCGATTATCCACTTACCGGCGATGAGGCGACTGAGCGCTTCATCGCTGAGTTAGGCGATCTCGTCGACGTCCGCAGCCGCGATCGATGGCCCAAGTACCGGCTCGATGTGCTCGTCCGTCGGGGCGAGCGCCTGCAACCGCCGCAATAATCGGGACGCCGCTTCGATCTGACCCGGCAATTCCTGAGGCCGCAGAGCGCGCCGCACGAGCAACGGGCTCCCCTGCTCGATGAATTCCCAAGCTTCGCCGAAACCGCGGACCTTTGCAATACGACGCGCCGCCATCTCCGGCAGGCGAAGCGCCTTCCGCCATCGCGCGGCGTTGTCAAGACCCGTGCGTCGCAAGCGGCCTCGCCAAAGCGCTCGACGATAGGCGATCGTGCAATCCTCCAGGGCTTCGTCACATGCAGCGGCTGGATCTTGGTTACGCAGGCGCAGAGCGTCCGCCACGCCGCCGGCGGCACGGCCCTGGGTGCGACCCGACGTGAGCACTCGGACGTCGGGATCAAACCGAATCCTTGCATCGAAGCGCCGCAAGAGCGCAACAAGCGCCTTGTCCTCGCCGAGCGGCGCGGGCGGCAGTCCGCCGATGCGGCGATAGATCGCCCGCGTTACCGCCAGGCTTGCGCCGGATACTGTCGCATGATGCGGCCACGGGTTGCAGGCTTGCGGATCCAGTCGTGCGCCGAGTTCGGTCAGCAGGTCGCCATAGACCGACTCGAGCTTGCCGCGCGCATGCAACGCAGGGCTTAGCAGCGCGCTCTCCTCGTCGAGCGATATTTGGCCGAGCACGGTCTCAGCGCCGTCAGAAAAAGCTCTCAGGTTGGACCACAGCCAATCTGGAGCCACACGGCTGTCCGCATCTGATGTGAGAAGCACGCCTGACGACGGCCCGGCTTCGTCGAGCCAGTCGGCCGCCATATCCATCGCGGCTCGCCGGGCGCCGCCTGCGTGCGACCGATGAGCCGGAAGCGTGACTTCGACGACACGAATATTGAGCCGAGACCCCACCGCATATTTGCGAATGATCTCGGCGCTGTCGTCGCAGGCGTTGTTGACTAGAAACAGGACGCCGAAAAGAGCGGCGGGTAACAATCCGCCCTGACCGTCTGTTTGCTTCTCGAGCGCGTCGAGGCAAGCCGCCAACCGCTCGGCCTCATTTTTTGCCGGAACGGCCACGACCGCCATCGGAGCATGCGGGTCAAGAACCGCGAACGACGAGAGGGAACTCAACATAGGATAGGAAGGGGGCCGGGTTACACCGCGAGTAATACGTTTTCCCGTGATTAGTGTTCCTGTTTTTTTGTTATTTTCGCTCGGCCGAATGCAAATTCGGGTTCCGGTACGGGCAGAGGATCAAGAGTGTCAAGCTAGCAATCTCGCCGGCTTCGCGACCGACGATCGAAGCTCAGAGGCGCCTCATTCTCGGAATGCCGTCAATGCGCTGAGCCGCTCGATCATTGTCGCTATCTTGCTTCCTCGGCGCGGGCGTCCGAAGCCGACTGGCGGGCGAGCGCTGAGGGAAGCCCCTTAGAAATGGCATCGTATCGAGAGCTTGGCCCCCTGACTTCCATGGGCGCGCGCGCCATGATGGCGACCGTAGCGTCCGACGCAAAATTCGGGCTCAGTCGCGTAGCAAGATCGCGTCGTCAGCCAGCCAGGAAACCCAGACGGCGCCTGACGACGGCAATCTAGATAATTCTTGGTTCTTCACCAGCGCCTTGCAGCTTCGATCACCTATGCGAACAAGGCACGTCGCGGTCGGGCCAGAAAAAACGATTTGGTTGAGTTCGCCGCGCATGACGATCAGGTCCGCTGCCGGCGCCGGCAGCGCGGCGGTCAACATGATCGAATTCCGGCCGCACGGCCAGAGTTCTCACTCCTTGTGAGGCGACGCCTTGCGGCAAAGGCGCCAGCGACCCGTCGTGAAATCGCAGCCCGCCCTCCTCGCACACGCCTTCAAAGAAATTGGCATCCCCGAGGAACGAAGCAGTGAAGCGATTGATCGGCGCCCGGTAGATATCGCGCGGCGCGCCCGTCTGCACCAATCGACCGTCAGCGAGAATGCCAATGCGATCACTCAACGTCAACGCCTCCTCCTGATCGTGCGTGACGAAGATCGCAGTAATGCCGACCTCGCGCTGGATGCGCCGCAACTCGATTTGCATATTGATGCGCAGGGCCTTGTCGAGCGCGCTCAGTGGCTCATCGAGCAGCAGCACCCGCGGGCGCGTCACAATCGCTCGCGCGAGCGCCACGCGCTGGCGCTGCCCGCCCGAAAGCTCCTGCGTTCGGCGGTCGCCGAATGCGCCGAGGCGCACCAACTCCAGCGCCTCGCCAACGCGGCGGTCAATCTCGGCGCGCGGGACCTTTCGCACTTCGAGACCGAAAGCCACATTCCTGGCGACGCTCATGTTCGGAAACAGCGCATAGTTTTGGAACATCAGGCCGATCTCGCGCTTCTCGACCGAAACCCTCTCCACCAACTCACCGCCGATGCGGATTTCGCCGCTTGCAGGCCGCAGGAAACCCGCGATGGCGCGCAACAGTGTTGTTTTTCCGCTGCCCGAGGGCCCCAGGAGCCCAAAGAATTCGCCATCAGGGAAATCGAGCGTGACGTTGTCGAGCGCCTTCGCCGACCCATAAAACAGCGTCAGACCGCGCACCTTCACGTCAGCCATCGTCCGACGCCCTCTTGCTGCTGTCCGTCATCGCTCGCCGCCAAACCGGTAACGCCTGGAGGCCTCGAGCATGACCGCCATCGAGATGACGATGATGATCGTCGAAATGGCGTTGATCTCGGGGGTAAAGCCCTTGCGGATGGAGGTGTATATCAGCACCGGCAATGTCGCGTCGCCGGGCTGGGCCAGGAAGTAGGAGACAACGAACTGATCGAACGACACAGCGAAAGCGAACAGCGCGCCGGCGACGATCCCCGATGCGATCCAAGGCAGTGTGACCGCGCGGGTGACTTGCCACGGGCTCGCTCCCAGTGAGCGCGCCGCCTCCTCGAGTTGAACATCGAACGTCTGCAGCCTCGCGCTGACGACCACAATCACGTACGGAAGCGCCAGCGCGACATGGCCAAGGACGACCGCCGGGCTTCCGCGCCCTATACCCACCCAGAAGAAGAACAGCAGCATCGCCGTGCCCGTGATCAGCCAGGGAATGGCGATCGGCGGAAAAAGCATCGCCTGCAGGAAGCGCTTGCCGCGGAACTCGTAGCGGAACAGGGCGATTGCAGCCAACGTGCCTATAGTGGTGGCGAGTATCGTCGTCAGGATGGCGATCGACACGCTGCGTCCCGCAGCGTGCAGGATTTCCGGATTGCCAGCGAGCTTGCGGTACCAGTTGAGCGTGAAATGGATCGGCAGCGCGTAGAATTCGGAGGCGTTGAACGACATCAGCGCCATGACGATAATCGGCGCGTAGAGGAAAACCAGCACTAGACCGACGTAAACTCGCCCCGCGACCTGCGACAATCCCGGCCGATTCATCGTCAGGACCTCCGGAGCATCGGCGCGGCGAGACCGAGAATGACGAACACGACGCCAAGCAGGACGAACGATAGCGCTGCGCCGAGAGGCCAATTGAATACTGCAACGAATTGATCCTCAATCACCGTGCCGTAAAGCGTGCCGGCGCGGCCGCCGAGAATGCGCGCCTCCATGAAAGACCCCGCAACAGGGACGAAGATCAGCGCTGCGCCAGCAACGAGGCCAGGCAGCGATAGCGGCAGCACAATGCGCCACAGGATGGCGCGAAACGGCGCTCCGAGCGAGCGCGCGGCTTCGATCAAACTATCGTCGATCGCCTGAAGAGCCAGATAGGAGGTCAGAACCACGTAAGGCAGATAGGAGTGGACGAGCCCGATGACGATTGCGGTGTAGGTGAACATCAAGTCGAGCGACACCGGTACCGGCGAGAGAGCGTTTATCGCCAGTTCGACCAGGCCATTGCCGCGCAGGACGATCGCCCACGAGAAGATCCGCACCAGGCTGTTGCTCCAGAATGGCAGGATGATGAGCAGGAACAACGCCTCGCGTGATCGACCCCGAATCTGTTTGGCAAGGACGTAGGCGCAGGGATAGCCGACCAGCACGCAGAGCGCCGTGACCGTCGCGCTGAGGACCAGCGATCGGACGAGCAGATAGGGATAGAGCGGTCGGGAAAAAAAGGCGGCGTAGTTGGCGATCGTCAGACGCCAGTCACTAGCGACAAATGGCGCCGCGGAAGCAAAACTGAAGAAAAGCATGGCCGACAGCGGCAGAAAGATTGCCGCGGTCAGCCAAACATAGGCTGGCGTCAACATGACGCCGGCGCGCAGCGTATCGGTCCGCGTCATAAACGCCAAGTCGATCGACCTTACTGACCGGCCTTCACGTCCTGCCAGAGTTCGAGATACTTCTTCCGCGTGTCTTCGCTGAGCGGCTTGACGAAATGTATCCGCGCGACGACCGCGGCGTCGCCGAGCGTCGACTTGTTGAAGCTCGTGTCGGGGAGCGCCGCCGCCGCTTTGGCGTTGGCCGACATCGGCGCGCCCTTCGACGCCCATTGAACATAGAAAGCGGGATCAATCATGTAGTTGATGAACGCGCGCGCTTCCTTCGCGTTCTTCGACGCCGAGGGAACGGCGAGGCTGTCCAGCCAGCCGACGGCGCCTTCTTCCGGCACGATGAACTTCAGCGGCAGGCCCTTCGACGACGATCGTCCGGCGCCGCCGCTCCAGAAGGTCGAGACGTAGAAGTCGCCTGCCGAGAAGAACTGGTTCCAGTCATTCTCCGAGCCCCAGAAAGCCTTAACCTGCGGCATCAGGGCCTTCAGCTTAGCCTTGATCGCGTCGAGATCCTTGGGTTCGTTCATATCCTGCCCGGTCGCCAGCGCCGCGAACTGAATCGCTTCGATGCCGTCGTCGCGCACGCTCACCTTTCCGACGTACTTCGGATCCCAGAGAATCGACAGTGATGTCGGCAACGGCGTCACCTTGTCTTTGTTGACGGTCAATGAGGTTGCACCCCAGGTCCAGGCGACGCCGTAAGTGTCCCCGCCAACGACGAGATTCGGGTCCTCGCCGAGCGAGGGCGACAGGTCCTTGACGTTCGGCATGTCGGAAGTGTCGATCTTCGAGATCAGACCTTCTTCTCTAGCCTGTTTGACGAAGGCCGAATTGACGAGCACGACGTCGTAGGCCCCCGGATTGGTGCGAAGCTTGGTTAGCATCTCCTGTTCGGATGTGAAATAGTCGTGCACGACCTTGTTCCCGGTCGCCTTTTGGAACGCCTCGACAGCAAAGGCCTCGTCGGTGCCGTAACCTTGCCAGTTGAGGACGCGGATTTCTGCCGCGGCTGCAACTGATGCGGATAACGCGAACCCAACCGCGCCAAAAGCGGCGAGCGCTGTGCGCCTAGTCATAGTTGTCATTTCCGACCCTCCCTCTCTGGTTGACTGCAGTCACCGCTGGCGTTGTCGCTCGCATAGAAACTGTAAGACTTCCGTGCGCCGCGGCGCCGTCGCCGGGCCGCTGCGAGTGACGCTAATCGCCGCGGCGGCGTTGGCGAACCGAGCGGCGGCCGCCGGTGTGCGCCCAGCAAGCCAGGCGGCGATGAACGCGCCGTCATGTGCGTCGCCGGCGCCTGTCGTGTCCTTGGCCGGGACGGAGAAGCCGTCGATGTGTTCGACGCCGCCTTCGCTCGTCACCCAACAGCCAGCGGCGCCGTCGCGAACTAGCACCCCTTCGCGGCCGGAGGCCAAAGCCTCGGTCGCGCGTGCCGGCTCACTCCGGCCGGTCAGGATCTCCGCCTCGCGGCGGTTCGCGCTGACCCAGTCGGCGCGAGCGAGCGCGACCGCGAGCCGCGCGGGCGCAATATCGGCGACGACCGGCCCGGGATCGAACAGCAGCCGCGGCCCGCGCGGCAGCGCCTTCAGCCAATCGCCGTACACGTCGGCGCTCAGCGGATGATAAAGCGCGTAGCCGCTAAGCAGGATCCAGTCGAAGTCTGCCGCCGGAATCGCAGCGAGGTCGTCAGCGCAGGCGGCGCGCTCGGCGCCGTGATGCGAGACGAAACTGCGCTCGCCGCTCGGCTCTATGAGTACGAGGCACACGCCCTGGTCGATTTCCCTCGCGCGCGTTTGCAGGGCGGTAATGCCCTCGTCAGCGAGCGCGGCGCGGGCGATGTCCGCGAAGGGCCCTGTCCCTAGCGCGCCGCCGTAGGCCACCTCGGCGCCGAGGCGTCTGGCCGCCGCCATTGCATTGAAGCCCCCGCCGGCCGCAAGCAGCGCAACTTCGGATCCGACTTCCTCACCCGATGTCGGCAGGCGTTCGACCCGGTGCGCGAAGTCGACCACGATGCCCGACATCTGCAGCAGGCCTCCGCTCATGGCAGGACCCCCGCGCCGCGTCCGTGGCGCAATGCGAGGAGAGCCCAGGCGATCGGCGGCATGTCGAGACTGTTGACCTCGACGACGATGCGAACCTTGTCCGCGGGGAGCGAGGCGGCGCCGCGACACGCGCCACACATGCCGGCGGCGATGGCGCCAATGGTGTCGGTGTCGCCTCCGATGTTCGCAGCGATCTCAGCTGCTTTCCACGCATCGCCGCGAGCAAGCCGCGCCACGGCAAAAGCCGCCGGCACGGATTCCGACGCCGCAACGCTGACGCCGATCCGGTCGGCGATCTGCGTCGCCCTTTCGAGCCCGGCTCCGTCGAGCGAGAGATCGAGCGCAGTCGCCATATTTTTGGCGATCGGATTCTCGCCGCCGCCGGCGGCGCGGGCAGCGGCAAGCGCGAGCGGCAGCGCAGCCTCGAAGGTGGCGCCGTCGACACCGGCGCTGACGACGGCCGCGACGGCGGCGGCGGCGGCGACAGCCTCCGTGGTATTGTGGGTGAGGCGGCAGGCGGCGCCGACGGCCTCGACGAACGCAGCAAGCGGTTCGACCGGAAAAGCGATCCCAATCGGGACGATCCGCATCGCGGCGCCGTTGGTTGTCCCGAATCGCCCAGCTTCCGTTGCGGAAATTCCACGCTGCAAAGCGTCCAGGGCGCGCTTGGTCGAAGGGCCGAGAAGGTCGTTGACGCCACGTGCGTGGGTATCCCGCTCCCAGTCAAGTAATTCGCGAGCCCACGCGCTGTCGTCGAAGCCGCCACGACGCTCGATGAGATGGCGCGCGACGAGCAGCGTCTGTTCGGTGTCGTCGGTGACGGTTCCGGCCGGCAGGCCGGCGCTGACGGACTGCGCCGGGGCTGCAGAGACGAAATCGTCGATCGTTCCATACAGGGCGCGGATTAGCGGTCGCTGCATTGTCTGAGACGGCATGCCCATCGCATCGCCGATCGCGACGCCGAGCAGCGCGCCAAGGGCGCGGTCCATCTCGACGTCGGCTGCGACCGGCGCGATCATCAGAACTCCAGTCTCAGCGCAAAAAGTTTGGGATCTAGCAAACTCACCACATGCTCGATGACGCGTCCGCGGCGATCGCGCACAATTCGCGTCGTGCGAAGCACCGGAGCGCCGGCGGCCGCGCCCATCAGGGCAGCGTCGGACGGGGACAGGAATTCGATCGCGGCCCATTCCTCGCCGCTGTCGGCCGACAGGCCCGCACGGCGCAGCGTCTCCTGAATCGAGTCGTCGATCAGTCCCGTCAGCGAGGCGGCCTCGATCTCGGGGAGGCAGGGCACGCGGCTACGCTCGATGGAGATCGCGCGCGCCTCGCCACGCAACAGGCGCAGCCGGTCAATGGCGATGAAGTGCGCTGCGTCTTGCGCCAGCGCGCGCGCCAACTCGGCGTCTTCGACGATCTCTATCCGCTGCACGCGCGTTTCGACATCTGCGCGCCGCAGCGCCAGCGCCCGTGTCCAGCCGAGTTCGCTATCGAGCGCTTCGCCGTCGAAGGTGACGAATGAACCGATCCCCATCCGGGTTTCGATCAGCCCCTTTTCGGCGAGCGCCTCGAGCCCCTTGCGCACCGTCGCGCGGCTCACAGTGAACCGCTTCCCGAGATCCTTTTCGCTCGCGAGCCGGTCGCCGAACCCGAGTTTGCCTGATCGGATGTCGCGCTCGAGCGCTTGCGCAACTCGCTCCGGCTTCGCCCGAGCGGCTTCGACATTCCATCTGGCGCGAACCTTTTTCATGCGCGCAGCAACTCTGGCAGACCTGTCTAGTCCTGTCTATTCTTAGAGGATGCGGGCGGATTGTCAATTTTCGCTGCAGCTCTCCGCCACAGGTCGGCCAACGTCCGCCCAAACGTCGGTGTCGCGGGGCGCCAATGCGCCGTTGTCCGCGCCCATAGCGGAAGAGCAGTGCGAAACGATGTGCAGCGGCCACTTGAGAATTGAAACTGGGTTCGGCCTTCAAGGTTACCGTTGGGTCGCCGGTCATTGCGACGAAACTCAGATAGCCAGGCGATTCTCGCCCAAATGGTGATCCATCAGCGCATCAGTGTTGGCGAGGTCGCGCGCGTCCCCCTCGGCAACCAAGCGGCCGGCGGCAATCGCATAAGCTCGCGTGGCGATCGTAAGCACCCAATCTACCGACTGCTCACCTATGATCACCGCAAGGCCCTGGGCGCTGAGCTCGGAGACGATCTTCCGGACTTCCTCAACAATCGTTGGGGCAAGACCGATCGAGGGTTCGTCGAGCAGCAGCAAGCGGGGCCGCGCGGTGATCTCTTACTTGCCGGCCGTCTCGCTTCTGTTGCCGTCGCTAATGCGCTGACGGCCGCTCGGCGTTGCCGCCGAATGTCCGGAACGTCCTGTCGACGGCCAGCAAAGCGCGCAATCCCACTCTACGTAAGGCGAGCAGGTCATTCCGATCATGCGCCGAATCCACCACGATCAACTATGCCGTCAACCTAAGTGTTCGGCACAGGGTCATTGGCCAGTGGAATTCATCTCGAAAAATGCACTCATGCTCTGATGGAAATCTACACACCGGACGACGTTGTCACTTCCACTCGCGGTTTGAAGATTAGCCACGGCGCATTCGGCTCAGGGCCTGTGGCGATTCACCGTGAAATGACGACAGTCGCTTCGATTTGCCCGATGACATACGGATGCGTCAAAGCTTCGCTCTCGTCTTCGAACAATAGAACGATGTCGCCAGCCTCGGCTTGCGCCTTGAACAATTTCAGCCGCAGGCCGCCGCGATCGACGGATCGGCGTCTTGCCGGCCTTTCAGCGTGTGGCGGGGCAGGCGATAGCGGAACCCCCTTTTTTCCGCAGCGCCTTGGAGAGCTGCGATTTCGAGATCGTCACACCTCGCGCTGGGCGATCTGGTCGCCCAGTCGCGCCAGCGTCCAGTTCACCCGGTTCGTCACTGGCGCCGAGAACAAAGGCTCGGCGACGCGCAGGGCCGCCTCGGACTTCGACGGCGCCGGTCCTGGCAGGGGCCGGGTTTCCAGAGCCTCGGCGCCGCCACTCATGAACTCGCTGCGCCAATACCGCACGCTGTCTTCGCGAACGCCGAACGCTTCGGCGATCAGAGCGCTCGTCCAACCGCGCAACGTAAGAAGAATCGCTCGCGCCCGGTCTGCCTCCGCGCGGTCCGATAGAATGAGTAGAGCCGTTCGGCTGCAACCCGAAAGTCAAGGGCTAACGCTAGCGCGACGTGGGCGCAGCAAGCGTCGTGGCGGGCAGCGCGTCGCTCTTGCGGCCGCTGATCACCGCGATAGCGATGGCGGCGACGAAGGGCGCGAGCGCCAGGCTCAAAAAGAGTTCCGCGCCGCTCCAACCCGCGCCCGTCACGGCGCCCGCGAACAGGGGCGCGAGCACCTGACCGAATCTCCCCATTCCCATCGCCCAACCGACGCCAGAGGACCGAATGGCCGTCGGATAGGTCAGCGAGGCGAGCGCGATCGATCCCGACGCGCCGAGCCCGACGGTCAGGCCGACCAACGCCATCGCGGCGGACATCTGCGCAATCGAACCCGCCGCAAACCCAAGCGAACCCGTCGCCACTGCTCCGATCAGCAACGCGGGAACCAGCACCGTCGCCACGCCGAAACGCTCCATCAGCCGTCCAGCGCTTCCCATCCCGATCAGGGCGCCGATGCCGTGAATGCCTAGGACGAAGCCTGCTGCCGCCGGCGGCACGCCATGCTCGCGCAGCAGAATGGGCGTCCATACGACCGCGATCGCGAGCGTTCCGAAGGCGCCGATGAACGGAACCCA
The DNA here is from genome assembly GCA_963710855.1 of uncultured Pseudomonadota bacterium. Lineage (GTDB taxonomy): Bacteria > Pseudomonadota > Alphaproteobacteria > Rhizobiales > Beijerinckiaceae > Roseiarcus. Next base: position 96,373 of record CAVQBX010000001.1, read on the forward strand.
CAGCAGCAGTGTTTCGCCGGCGCGACCTTCCGTGAAAAGATGCTTCAACGGCGCTCCGGTCAGCCGCTCTTCGTCAGCGACATAGCTTGCCGCGGCGGGAAGCTCGGGGCGCATTCGCTGCACGATGGCGCGGACTTTTTCTTGCGCGTCGCCCCTCGAGAGCACGAAGCGCAGAGATTCCGGCAGCCAGAGCGCCAGCGCGGCGGCGACGAACAGCGGCAGCACGCCCCCGACGATGAAAATGACCTGCCAGCTGAATTTCGCCAGCAGGAAGCCGTTGAGAAATCCGCCGATCGTGCCGCCGAGCGGAAACGCGGCCCAGATCAGGCTCGCCACCATCGCGCGGCGTCGCCTGGGCGCATATTCCGAGGCCAGCGCGATGAAGCAGGGCGTCGCGCCCCCGAGGCCGAGTCCGGCCGCGAAGCGGAGGATCAGCAGATAGGTGAACGACTGCGCTAGCACGGTTGCGAGCGTGAAGACGCCAAAGATCAGGGTTGCGAGGATCAGCACGCGCTTTCGCCCGAATTGATCGCCAAGCGGTCCGAACCCCAAAGCCCCGATCATCGCGCCCAGCAGCCCCGCCGAGAAGATCTGCCCCAGAGCCGAACGCGCCAGCCCGAGATTTTCGGCGATGACGGGCGCCGCGACCGCAATCGACTGGCTATCGAGCCCGTCGAGGAACGCGACCAGCGAGCTCAAAGCGATGGCCGCTATCTGAAAGGCGGTGATCGGACCCGAGTCGATCACATCGGAAATGGGGATTGGGTGCATCTTTTCTCATGACGACGCCGCCAGGCTTTCTGCCGCGGCCTGAGATTGCGCCGCCCGTCCGCACACCGTGCAAATCAGTTCGACGGGGTCGGCGCGCCACCCGCGCCAAGCCACGTATTGGTCGGGACGGATGAGCGCCAAGGGGGCTTCGTAGAGAGGCGCGAGCCTTTCGCTGCGCAAATCCAGCACGACGAGCGGAACGCCGTTGGTTGACGCCGCGGCGGATATTTCGCCCGCAAGCTTCTCGCCGGAATTGTCGAGCCACAGCAGCGTGAAACCTTGGCTCAATCGATCATAGAGCGAGCGGCCATCGGCGAGCCAGGCGTGCGGCGCGAGGCAGCCGGGGTGGGCGGATGGCTGATAGCGCGCGTGATGTTCCTCGGGCGGCGCACTGCCGTCTGAGATGACGATCGGCGAGTCTTCGTAGCGCGAACCGAGCACGACGCCCAACGTCTGGAACTCGCGCGACTTCTTGGCGATGATCTCCTCACCGACCGCCGCGCGGGCGCGCTCGCCCGCCGCGCTGTCATCCTCGAGGTTTTCCTTCAACAGATCCGCGCTCAAGGTGCGAAAGTTGTGGATCGCTTCGGCTATGGTGCGCTGATGCACGGGCCGCCGCTCCTGTTCGTAGGAGGCAAGCAGACCCTCGCCGCCCCATCCTTGCAACACGGCGGAAAGCTTCCAGCCGAGATCGACTCCGTCCGCGACGCCGAGGTTCATGCCGTAGCCGCCAAACGGGGGATGGAGATGGCAGGCGTCGCCGGCAAGAAACATCCGACCGCGCCGATAGCGATCCGCGATCAAGCGGTGCGCCGCCCATATATCGCGCTCGAGGATCTCGAATTCGACCGGACGCCCCACGGCCGCATGGACGCGTTTCCGCAGTTCCTCGTCGTCGATCTCGCGCACGCCGGGCGCGAGCGAAGTGCCGAAGGACCAGACGCCGTTGCGATCGAGCGGACTCATCACCGCCGGGCTCAGCGGATTGACGAGCCAATACATGATGGCGCGCGGGCTCGGCGGCGTCTGCTCGAGCTCGGGGATTCTGAGGATCAGATTGTAATGATGTCCTAGGGCGTGCTCGCCATCCATCTTGGCGCCGATCAGCTTGCGCACGCCGCTGCGCGCCCCGTCCGCGCCAATCAGATATTTGGCGCGCACGCCGAACGGGCGATCAGATTTGAGGTCGCGCGCCGTTGCGACGACGCCGTCCTCTGTTTCCACCGCGTCTTCAAACAACGCATCGAGTTGAAAGCGGACATTGGGCAGGCGCGACAGCCGTTCGCGCAGCACGGCTTCCACCGTATATTGCGGGACCCATTGCGCGGGCTCGGGAAACCTTTCGTCGCGTCGCTTTGCGCCCTCGAAGGCGTTCTCAATCAACGCGAGGCGGCGACCGAACAGCGTGGTCGAAAACAACACATCGGTCGGATAGTCGCGCGGCAAGGGCGCCGCCGCCCGCAGGTCTTCGGCTACGCCCCAACGCCGCATATGCTGCATGGTGCGCACGTTGGTCGTCTTGGCGCGCGGTTGCGAGCCAGCTCGCGAACGCTGTTCGAGCACGACGACTTCATGCCCACGCGTTCCAAGTTCGATCGCGGCCGACAGGCCGACCGGACCGGCGCCGACCACGAGCGCCTGCGCGTCCAATATTTCCGGGTTGGCGTCCATGAACTCACTGACCTTTGAACGGAGGCGTGGCTGCCAACGAGGCCTTCAGGCCTCGGCCTCGTAGTTTCGACCGAAATCGGCTGGAGGCGTCGGCCCCCAGAGGTAGAACGAGTCTTCTCCGGGATGGTCGCCTGCGGCCCAGTCGACGTCGACGGGAATGTAGTCCATGTCGGCCGAATACTCGCTGTAGCTCCCCCAGGGGTCGCGGACATAGTGGAAATAGTTGGAGCCGAGCACATGTTGCCCAATGCCCCAGCCGGCGATGAAGCCCTTGTTCGCCATCTGCATGGCGCCGAGCCCGATTTCGCGGACGGCGCCGACGTCCCAACTGCAATGATGCAGCCCGGGCCCATTTGATTTTCCAAACGCGACCAGATGGTGATCGCTGCCGTGCACGCCGTGCATGAAGGCGACCGCGCCCTCGGATGAATCAGACAGGCGAAGGCCCAGCACCATGCTATAAAACTTGACCGCGCGCCCGACGTCGGCAGTATGGAGGGCGAGATGCGCGAGTCGGCGCGGATGGATTTTCTCGGCGCGGCTGCGCGAGAGCGCCCCGCGCTCAGCCGGCCCGCACGAGGTCGTTGCGAAAGAGGATTTTGCGTTGGGCGAGGACTTTTCGGCGACCCGGATTTCAACCGGCAGGCCGTCGTGATCGCGGAACCACAGGCCGTTGCTCTCGAAGCCGGGCGGCGGGTTTAGCCGCTCGACATTGAGGCGCCGGAGATGGTCGCGGAAGCGCGGCAGGTCGTCCTCGAAGGCGCCGAACGACAAATAGTGCAGCTTCTTGCGCGGGCCTTCGGTAAGGGTCGCCCAGCGATGCGCGTTGCCCTGCGTGTAAACGCCAAATCCCCGCGCTTCCGGGCGGACCGTCAGGCCGAACAGCTCATAGAAATCGCTGGCCTTGGCGAGATCGGGCACGGTGAGGCTGAAATGATCGAGCGAATGAACGCCCAGCACTCCCGGCCTGCGGACCGCTTCAACGAAGCCGCGGATTGCCGTCATGGTTTCCTCCCACTGAGCGGCGCCGATCAGGCGCGAGCGGTTTCGTCCGCCACTGGGTTCCTAAGGACCCCGATGCCTTCGATCTCGACTTCGCACACGTCTCCCGCCTTCATGAACACCGGCGGCTTACGAGCCCCGCCCACGCCCGAAGGCGTGCCGGTCACGATAATGTCGCCCGGCGACAGCGTCATCCCGAGGCTGATGAATGAGACCAGCGTCGCCACGTCGAAGATCAGATCGTCGGTCGACGCGCTCTGCATGACCGCGCCGTTGAGACGGGTCTCGATTCTCAGGCCCCTGGCGCCCGGTTGCAACTCGTCGGCGCTGACGTAGACGGGTCCGAAGGCGCCCGTGCCGTCGAAATTCTTGCCCATCGTCCATTGCGGCGTCTGAAGCTGGAAATCGCGGATCGAACCGTCGTTGAAGATCGAATAGCCGGCGACGTGCTCGAGCGCCTTCGCCTTGTCGATGCGCCGGCCCGGCTTGCCGATGACTGCGACCAGTTCACCCTCGTAGTCGAGTTTGGTGGAATCGAGGGGGCGGACGATCGGCGCGCCGGCGCCGATCAGGCTGGAGGCGAAGCGCGCGAACAGGGTCGGATAATCCGGCGCCTTCATCTGGCTCTCGGCGGCGTGGTCCCGGTAGTTCAAGCCGACGCAGATGATTTTTCCGGGCGCTGCAAGCGGCGGCAGGACTTCGATCTGATCACGGTCGAGCGGCCGGCCGGACAGCAATTTGTCGACGAGACGGCCGCGCTCGTCGGCGCCGAGCGAAAGTTGCGATTCGAGCGAGCCGGGATAGTCGGCTTCACCCTCAAAGAGGCCGAAGAACTGGCCCTTTGGATCCTGCGCGGCCAGCCCGCGGCGGCCATCTCTCTTGAAACTCAAAAGTCGCAACGCATCCTCCCTGGTTCGGACACCCTACGATCAAAAATGGACTTGTCAATAGAAAATGCATATTTCGCTTTTAGTGCACGGCACGTATAATGGCCGCATGAGAGAGACGATGAGCGGGATATCGCTGACGCAGAACGTCTATGATCGCTTGCGCGCCGACCTGCTCGCATGCCGTCTCGTTCCCGGCCAGAAACTGAAGATCAACGACCTCTGCGACCGGTTCGAGGCCGGCACCAGCGCGGTCCGGGAGGCGCTGTCGCGGCTGGCGTCGGAAGGCTTCATCACCGCCGAGCCGCAGCGCGGCTTTCGCGTAACGCCGCTGTCGCTCGACGAACTCAGGGATTTGACCGACACGCGCTGCCAGATCGAGGCGCTGTGTTTGCGAAGCGCGATCACGCATGGCGGGCTCGAATGGGAAACCCACGTGATCGCTTCCCTGCACCGGCTGTCCAAGACCCCTGTCTCGGCGCCCGGCGATCCCAAGCGCTACAATGACGCCTTTGCGAACGCTCACACAACCTTTCATGAGGCGCTGGTGGGCGCCTGCGCGAGTCCCTGGCTGCTGCGCCTCAGAGCGACGCTCTACGTGCAGCAGGCGCGCTACCGGTGGCTGTCGAGACCGCTCGCGAAGGTCGAGAGAGATCTCGATTCGGAGCATGCAGAGATCGCGGCCGCGACTTTGGCGCGTGACGCAGATCGCGCCGTCGAATTGTTGAGCAAGCATTTCCAATTGACGGCGCAGATCATTCTGGAATCGGCCGACGAAGGGCTCATTGCGATGAATGCGCCGGCGCCGAAGGCGCGCCTACGCGAAGGCGCCGCGGGGACGCTCAGCACCTCGTCTTGACGGCGCCGAACGACAAAGGGCGATCCCGAAAACGCCGGATCGCGGCTTCTCCCCGACCTTTGACAGCAATCTGTTTGCCGCGGCGCTCGTGCGCGACAAATTCGACTGCCCTTTGTCTAGAGAAGCCAAGCAATGCGCGCTGCCGGTCTCGTGCCGCATCGAAGGATCGATCCGCTCGGCCGCAGTCGATCCTGGCATTCTGCCGGCCCGCCGCGTCTGGTTGCTGCCGCCCCAGCGGATCGAGATGGGCGAGCTTGCCGACGCCTCGGCGTCGAGATCGAGGATGACTTGAGTTGTAGTCCGCTTCCAGGACCCGAACAGGCGCTGAGTTCCTTACCGCCGCTCCAAATGCCGATCGCAAATTCGCTAGGATTTCGGCACTACGGCGACGAGGATCAGTTTGTGGAACGCGTGCTGGCGGCGATGGCGCGGCCGTGACCGTCGCAACTGGGCAAGCCGACACGGATGTTTCTACTTGGAATGCCCGCTCTTACCTGTTTGTTTGAGGCGATCAAAACTTTCGAGACCCGCGGAGGCGAATTGCAAAAGCGCCGGATAGGCTTCGCGCAAAACATTGGATTTTGGCGCCGCTTCGCTCAGCCTGACAACGCGCCGGCGATGCGCAACCGCGCCGAGCATCGCTTCGAGCGACATGGTGAAGCCGCGCTCGAGATCATCAGCGTCGGCGCCGGGTAACGCGCGCTGCAAAGCGGAGAGAAACGCCCGGGCGGTCTCATCAAAATGGCGCGAAAACAGGGCAACCCAACGCTCCTGCTCGCCAAGACGCGCCAGCACGCGCAAATAGGCGCTCCAGCCGGGTCGTCCCGAGGCCGCCATCTCGAACAGAGGCGACATGAAAGCGTCGAGCAGCTCGCGTGTCGTGGGCTCTTCGAGCGCGTTCGGGCGCTCCGTGCGCATCACGCGCAGAATGTCGGCGCGACGCGCGACAACGGCCTCGAACAGCGCCTCCTTCGAACCGAAGTGATAGGAGGCGAGCGCCAAGGCCGCCTCGGCCTGCAGCGCTATCTCCCTAAGTGAGACGGAATTGAAGGAATTGTCGGCGAACAGGCCCTCCGCCGCATCTAGGATTTTTTCGCGCGTCAGATTTCCGCCGGCGCGGGTCGCCCTGGCTTTGCGCTTCGATTCCCTATGCGTCGGAATTTCCTGAAACCCCATGCGCTCTTCCGCTCGCCTCGAGAATCTGCGCGCGCGCACTTGTCACGTTTTTCGGGTCAGATTATAGATGGTTGAACGTCCAATCAAGAAAGTTTCCGCGGGATGAAGATAGCCGTGATCGGCGCGGGAGGGTTCGTCGGAGCGCGCGTTGCGAGGCAACTCTCCGGCATGCCCGCCGTCGAAGCGATTTCGCTCCTCGACCTTTACGCGCTCGCCCATCCCGAAGACCCAAAGGTCAAATTCTATTCCGGTGATTTCGCGGATGGCGCGGTTCTGGATGCGGCGCTCGACGGCGCCGAAAAAGTGATCCTGCTCGCGGCCATTCTTGGCGGGGGCGCGGAGGCCAACTATGCGCTTGCGCGGCGCGTGAACGTGGACGCGACGCTCGGCCTCTTCGAATGGCTGCGCGAGCGCGCCCCGAAAACCAGGCTTGTCTTTGCTTCGACAATCGCGGTGTACTCGAAGCCATTGCCGGACCCTGTGACCGATTCCGCGCCGACTGGACCGACGATGGTCTATGGCGCGCAAAAGCTGATGATGGAGGTCGCGCTCTCCAATTTCGCGGTACGCGGTTGGCTCGACGGCGTCAGCCTGCGCCCGTCCGGCGTGATGGCGCGCGAGGGCGCCGACGCGGCGCTCCGCACCGCCTTCATGTCGCGGCTGTTCTGGTGCGTAAAGCGCGGCGAGGACATCACCTTGCCGGTCAGCCCCGATAGCCGCACCTGGCTCACCTCGATCGAATGCATCGCTCAGAATTTCATCCACGCCGCGATGCTGCCCGAGATTGGGCCGGTGAAGGCGTTCAACCTGCCCGCGCTCTCGCTCACTTTCGGTGAGCTCGTCGAGGCGCTCAAGCGCAATTTCCCGTCTAGCCGCTCGCGTATAGAATTCGCGCCCGATCCCGAGCTTGTCGCGCTGTTCGGCAGCTATCCACGCCTCGAAACCGAGGTCGCCGACCGGCTCGGTTTCCATCGCGACGCCGATGCGGGCGAACTCGTCAAGAACGCCCTTTCCTGAAGCTTACATTTCGAAAGTCTGATCCGTGTCAACGTCGCCGCTGGCGCGTTCTCGCCGAGCCTGTTCGGCCTCGTCAGGGACTGGACAGTGAGCCTCTCCTACGCTCTCTATGGCGCCGCGAGCCGGCCAACGCTGTTCATCGTGCTGGTGTTGTTCGTCGCTTCGCAGTCGGCACTGCGCGTCGTAGAGAAGAATTGAGATGAGCGCGCTGTTCGACCTCTCCGGGAAACGGGCGCTAGTCACGGGGGGCACGTCGGGTATCGGACTTGCGATCTCGGAAGCCTTTGCGGACGCTGGCGCCCAGGTGCTCGCGGCTTCGGATCGCGAGGAGGACTGCGCCTCCGCTGCGGCGGCGCTCGCCGCCAAGGGGTTGAAGCTCGAAACGCTCTGCCTGCGCCTCTCGGGCAAAGCCCGCGCTGATGAGCTTGCGCGGTCCGCGGAACAGCGGCTTGGCGGCGCGATCGACATTCTCATCTCCAATGCCGGCATCGAAGGTCCTGTCGGACTCACGGGCGAGGCGGGCGAGCCCGACTATCTCAAAGTCTTCGATGTCAATCTGCACAGCGCTTACTGGCTCGCGGCCGCCGTCGCGCCCGGCATGCGCGATGCGGGCGGCGGCGCGATCGTCCTGATGGCGAGTGTCTCCGCCATGCGCGGCAACAGAATGATTGGGCCTTACAGCATGTCGAAAGCGGCCCTCGCGCAATTGGCGCGCAACCTCGCCGTCGAACTAGGGCCCCAAAACATCCGCGTCAACGCGATCGCGCCCGGTCTGATCGAGACGCCATTCTCGCGCGCTCTCATGCAAGACGAGGCCTTCATCAAACGCAGGCTCGCCGCAACGCCGCTACGGAGGGTCGGACAGCCGCACGAAATCGCGGCGACCGCGCTCTGGCTCGCTTCGCCGGGCGGAGCCTTCACGACTGGACAAACCATCGTCGTCGACGGCGGGACGCTGATAAGCGACGGAAGTTGAACGGAAGGACATCAGGACTTGGCGCGCTGGTTGAAACAGGGAGCCGAATCCGCAAAGGTCGCCGAGCAGGATCCCAAGGTCCGTGAGGTGGTGGACAGACCCTCGCCGAGATCGAGGCGCGCGGCGATGAGGCCGTGCGCGAACTTTCGATCAAATTCGACGGTTGGGATCGCGAGAGCTACAGGCTCAGCAAAACCGAAATCGACGATTGCCTCAACCAGCTCTCGAAGCGGGATATCGGGGTCATCGAGTTCGAGCAGGCGCAGGTGCGCAATTTCGCGAAGGTTCAGCGCGCCGCCGTGCGGGATGTGGAAATCGAGACGCTGCCGGGCGTGATTCTTGGCCACAAGCACATTCCGGTGCAGTCGACCGGCTGCTACGAGCCTGGCGGCAAATATCCGCTGCTCGCCTCCGCGCATATGTCGGTCATCACGGCCAAGGTCGCGGGCGTGCCGCGCATCATCACCTGCGCTCCGCCTTACAAGGGCCGCCTTGCGCCAGCGATCGTCGCCGCGCGGCACTTGGCCGGCGCGGACGAGATTTACACGCTCGGCGGCATTCAGGCAGTCGGCGCCATGGCGCTCGGCGCCAGGCAGATCGCTCCCGTCGACATGCTGGTCGGGCCCGGCAACGCCTTTGTGGCCGAGGCCAAGCGCCAGCTGTTCGGCCGCGTCGGCATCGACTTGTTCGCGGGTCCGACGGAGACGCTCGTCATCGCCGATGAAACGGTCGACGGCGAACTCTGCGCGACCGATCTGCTTGGGCAGGCTGAGCATGGCCCCGACAGTCCGGCGATCCTGCTGACGACCTCGGAGAAACTGGCTGACGACACGGAGGCTGAAGTCGAGCGGCTGCTTACGATCCTGCCGACCGCGGAAATCGCGCGTAAATCTGGGGCGTATACGGACAGGTAATCGTAGCCGACAGCGACGAGGAAATGGTCAGCGTCGCCGATGAGATCGCTTCCGAGCACGTGTAGGTGATGACGCGTGATCCTGATTATTTCTGAAATACATGACCAACTATGGCGCGCTCTTCCTCGGCGAGCGCACAAATGTCGCCTATGGCGACAAGGTGATCGGCACCAACCCTACGCCGCCGACAAAGTAGGCGGCCCGCCACACCGGCGGCCTGTGGGTCGGAAAGTTCCTCAAAACTTGCACCTATCAAAGAATGCTGACGGACGAGGCCTCAACGATGATGGGACGCTATTGCTCCAGGCTCTGTAGCCTCGAAGGCTTCGCAGGCCATGCGAAGCAGGCCAACGTCCGCGTGCGCCGTCTTGGCGGCGACAATGTGCCTTATGCGGGGCGCGCGGAGGAGATTGCTTGACCGCGACCCCGAGCTTCCGGCTCGACGGCAAGCGTGCGCTCGTCACCGGCGCCGGCCGTGGGCTCGGCCTCGCCTCGACCCATGCGCTTGGCGGCGCCGGCGCGCATGTCGTGCTCGCGGCGCACAGCCTGAACGAAATCGAAGCCGGCGCGGACACGATCCGCGCCGCCGGCGGGAGCGGCTCAGCCTTGCAGCTCGACGTCAACCGCATCGCCGAAACGGCGACGCGCATCGCCGACGCCGGTCCTTTCGACGTGCTCCTCAACAACGTCGGGACGAACCGACCGAAGCCAGTCGGCGAGGTCAGCGAAGACGACTACGACGCCGTGCTCAATCTCAATCTGAAGGCCGCCTATTTTGTCGCGCAGGCGGTAGCCACGGTTATGATCGCCGCTGGGGTCAAAGGCTCGCTCATCCATATGAGCTCGCAGATGGGCCATGTCGGCGGCCCAAATCGCACCCTCTATCGCGCGTCGAAATGGGGTCTCGAAGGCATCAACAAGGCATTGGCGCTCGATCTCGCGCCGCATGGCATCCGATCCAACACGATCGCGCCGACCTTCATCGAGACGCCCCTCACGCGCCCGTTCTTTGAGAACTAGGCGTTCCTGGACAGCGTGCTCTCGAAGATCAATATCGGCCGGCTGGGGACTGCAATCGACATCACGGGCGCTGTGGTGTTCCTTGCCTCGGACGCTTCCGCGGGCTGAACGGTGGAGTGACGTTCGGGGGTGAAGGCAGAATCCGAATTCAAGATGTGTGCCTGCGTTTCTTCTATTGAACGGGTCCACTGGATTGGAGCCGATCTCGGTGAGTGCGCTGAAAATGCGCCGCATTGCGTTCTAGGCGCGTGCAGACGGCTTTTGGTCAGATTAGCGACGCCCTTCCTCGACATGGCGCCGACCGGATGGTCAAGCGAATTGTCGGAACCACGACATTCACCCAGCTGAAGTCGTACTTCCCACAGCCTGAAGTCGACCCACACCCTCGGCGCCTTCGATCATCCTCCTGAGTGGCGGGTGCAGCGAATTTTTATTTCTTGCCGAGCAAGCTAGCGATTTCCGACGGGCTGAATCCATACTCTTCGAATACCTCGACTGAGTGTTGCCCTAACCTCGGCGGCAGACGCCGGACGGAGGGCGGGGTCGCCGACATCTGAATAGGATTCGCGGGCAGTCGAAGCCGTCCCTCTGTCTCGTGGTCAAACAGGCGCCAAAAGCCGACGCTTTCGAGATGCGGATCGGTCAACAGGTCCTCGAGCTCGTTGAGGACCGCGAAAGGAATATCGCTGCCGCCAATCAGCGCGAGCCATTCCGCGTTAGTGCGTTTTGCGAGCTGCCGCCCGACTTCGGCCCAGACGAGTTCAATATTTGCCTGACGGCCCTTCTGCGTCATGAAGCGCGGGTCAGCGGCGAGTTCCGCTTCGCCGATGAGTTCGACGAATTGCCGCCAGTTCTCATCGGTGTAAGGCATGAAGCAGAGATAGCCGTCTTTGGTCTTGAACGGCCGCCGCATGCCTCGACGAACGGGGGCGTAACCCATGTCGCCGACCGGCGGATCGAACACGCGCCGCCCAGGTGCTCGGCGGCCGTGAACGAGACCATCGTCTCGAACATGGGCACGGCGACTTTCTGGCCGCGTCCGCTGCGCTCGCGTGCGAATAGCGCGAGCATGATCGCGTAGGCGGCATGGACGGCGGTCGTCTTGTCCGCGAGGATTGAAGGGATGTAGCGGGGCTCGCCGCGCCACGACCTTCTGGAGCATGGCGTAGCCTGCAAGCGCCTGCACGATGTCGTCATAGGCGGCGCGCCCGGCATAGACGCCGGCGTCCGAGAAGCCGAGCAGATGGCAGAAGACCAATCTCGGGTTGCGCGCGGAAAGCGCCTCGAAGCCGATTCCCAGCCGCGCCGCCGGCGGGCGGGCGGATCGAATGCAGGAGCACGTCGCGCGCTCGACGAGCCGCGTCAAGGCGGCCTGCGCGTCCTGCGCTTAAGGTCGAGCACGACGCTGCGCTTGTTGCGGTTGTTGGCGAGGAACAAGCGCCCCCATCTTCTCGGACCGGCGCGGCCCGATGAGGCGCGTCACGTCGCCTTCCGGCGGCTCGATCTTGATGACTTCGGCGCCCATGTCGCCGAGATATTGCGCGGCCATCGGTCCGAGCACGACCGACGAGAGGTCGAGAACTCGCAAGCCCCGCAGCGGACCGTCCGACGCATCAGCTCATTCTCCCAGGTCGAAGCCTCTACGACCGCGCGCTTGCGATTGTCGGGCATCATGGCGCGCGAAATGATCTGCTTCATGACCTCCACGCTGCCGCCGCCGATGCGGCCGACCCGCGCATCGACGAAGGCGCGCGCGATCGGATATTCCCACATGTAGCCCCAGCCGCCGAACAGCTGCAGACACTGGTCCATGACCCGGCCTTGCAGCTCCGTCGTCGTCAGCTTCGAGCATCGCGGCGTCGGTCGCGTCCAGTTGGCGGTCGAGATGCAACGCGATGCAGCGATCGAGAAAAACGCGCTGGGCCAGGATGTCGGCCTTCATCTCGGCGAGCTTGAATTGGGTGTTCTGGAAATCGATCAGCGTCTGATCGAACATCTTGCGCTGCATGGCGTATTCGAGCGTCCATTCGCAGCGCCGCTTCGGACGAGGCGACGGCGCGGATCGCCTGAACCAGGCGCTCCTGCGGCAATTCGGACATCAGTTGATAGAAGCCGCGCCCCTCCTCGCCGAGCAGGTTGGCGACGGGCACGCGCATGTCGGAAAAAAACAGCTCGGCGGTATCCTGACGCCTTGCAGCCGATCTTTTCCAGCTTGCGTCCGCGCTGGAATCCCGGACGTGTCGGTCTCGACCAGCAACAGGCTCACGCCCTTCGCGCCTTCGGCTCGGATCGGTCTTGCAGGCGAGCACGAGCAGGTCGGCGTTGAAGCCGGCCGTGATGAACACCTTTTGGCCGTTCACCACATAATGCTCGCTCTCGCGCAGCGCGACCGTCTTCATGCCCTGCAGATCGCTGCCGCCGGAGGGCTCAGTCATGCCGAGCGCCGTAATGGCCTCGCCGCGCGCCATCGCAGGCAACCAGCGGCGTTTCTGGGCCTCCGTTCCGTAGCGGACCAGATAGGGCGCGACGATTTCCGAATGCAGATAGAAGGTCGGGCCCGTAGCGCCAGCCCGCGCCATCTCCTCGACGAGGATCGTCGAATGGAGAAAATCGCCGCCGCACGCCGCCGAATTCCTCGGGGACGCCCGTGCACAACAGGCCTGCGGCGCCCGCTTGCCGCCAAACGTCGCGCGGCACGATGCCCGCCTGTTCCCATTCGGCATGCCGTGGCGTGATCTCGGTCGCGATGAATTTCTGGACCATCTCGCGGAAAATCAAATGATCTTCCGAAAACAAAGTGCGCGGGATCACTCGTCGGCTCCTGTATTTGTTCTGCGGCCGCCCCGAGTTTACTGTCACTTTGGCCGAAGTTCAGAATTTCGCGATCGGAGCTGGTTTCCGCCTCGTCGGCAACGTCGGGTCGCGAAATATCGGCGGCGATCATCGGCGCGCGTCCTCCCTGACTAAATGTTCAACCACGCGCGCGCATTGGTTGAATATTTTTATGGACGGTTTTCGTACTCATCAGTAGCTTTGCCGCGCCTACTTGTCAATCGTGCCCCTCGCGAAGCTGCGATTGAAGCGCGCCACATCTCTGGCCGCTTGCCGCCGAGCGACGAACGACCGCCCATAAATGCTAAAGAGAGCTCGTCCCAGCCGGTCGCACTGGCTTTCGGCTGTCCGGCGGCTCTCCGTCCACATAAGCGGGGAAAAGCGCCTGCAAGGCGCAACTCTGCCCATCGGCCCGGACAAGCCGGCGCGACCGCGCGTGCTCCAACTCGATCGCCTCCTTCAGATCAAGCACCGGCGAAAGGCAGCAGTCCACATTGGCGAACAAGGTCAGGGCGCTTGCCAAATCCAGCGAAGCGAAAAAATCGGCGACGTCCAGCTTCAGCTCATGTTGCGGGATCGCCTCGCCGTGGCGGGCGATCCACTCGGGACGTCCGGCCGACTCGCAGAACAGGCGCCAGAATTTCAACTCCAGGGCGCCGAGCATCACGTAGCGATCATCCTTCGTGCGATAGATCTGATAGTAGGCGGCCCCGCCATTGAGATAGGTGGTATCCGATTGGGGATATGGCCGTTGGCGCCGAAGGCGGCGATCTGCATCAATTGCAGCGGCGCCATCACATCGGCGAGGCCGATATCGATATGGGTGCCGCGGCCGGCTGCGCTCGGCCTGACGCAAGGCGGCGAGGATCGCCATGGCGGCAAACACTCCCCCGCAGGTGTCGGAAAGGGGAGGATCGAAAAACCGGGGGGTCGCGCCGTTTCGGTCCAGCAGCCCGCTGGCCGCCAAAAAATTCCCGTCATGCGCCGCGCGGCCCGTCGATTCCGCGATCGCGCCATATCCGCTCATCGAGCAATAGACCAGGCGCGGGTTGATCCGGGAAAGCGTCGCATAGTCGACGCCGAGCCTGCCGGGTTACGTCGGGCCGAAATCCCTCTACGAGAACGTCGTGGGTCTCGACCAGCGCGAGAAAGGCGCGGCGATCGTCGTCGCTCTTGAGGTCGAGCCGGCGCACGGATTTTCCCGCATTCAACGCTCGATAGAAGACCGGTCCGCCGTCGCAGTCCCTGGGTCCGAGGCGCGCCATCTCGTCCCCCTGAGGCGGCTCGATCTTCAGGACGCTTGCGCCGAGATCGCTGAGGAACAGGGTCGCCATCGGCCCGGGAATATACAACGAGAGATCGAGAACCTTGACCCCTTCCAGGAACCCGTTCAGCCGCGACATCTGTGAGTTCCTCAAGCTTCTCTCGCCGGGCGATCGCCGCGCCCGTTCCTCGAACAGTCCAGATGGCCGATAGAGGGCCCAACTCGACAGTAAGAGAATCATACTAGTGAGTTTTGGGCGCGGACGTCAATCGCCCCCGGGAGGCGGCAGGCAGCCGACGCTCGCGCCGTTGAACGCTCCGCGCAGCGGTTGAACTTATCGGTATCATGTGTTACCAGTCAGTAGACAACGGGTTCATCAGGGGAGGAGATCCATGCGTCTCGGCTTTTTTACCATGCCGATGCACCCGATCGGCAAGGACTGGCGCAACCTCGCTGCAAGAGGACCGCGAGGCGTTCATCCTCGCGGACGAGCTGGGTTTCGTGGAAGGCCTGTGCGGCGAGCACGTGACCGACCCGGAGGAGAATATCACATCCTCGGCCATGTTCCTGGCCTCGCTGGTCGACGCGACGCGGAACATGAAGCTTGGAACGGGCACGACCAACATGCCCAACCAGCATCCCGCGCTAACCGCCGCCAACATAGCCATGCTGGACCATCTGCTGGCCGGGCGCTTCCTGCTCGGCATCAGCCCCGGCGCCTTGCCTTCCGACGCTGAAGCGATCGGCAACATGGACATGGACCGTCCGGCGATGTTCCTCGAGGCGATCAATCATGTGCTGGCATATCTGGACCGGCGAGCCGCCGTACAATCTCGGCGGAAAGTTCTGGAACATCTCCACCGCGCGCACCTAGATCGCCGAGACCGGCATGGGCACGATCCCGAGACCGTTCCAGCGCCCGCACCCGCCGATCGTCGTGACCGCGGTCGCGCCCTTTTCCAAGGGCATCTCGGAGGCGGCGGCGCGCGGCTGGGATCCGATCTCCGCCAATTTCCTGCTGCCGAAATGGGTCAAGACCCACTGGGGCAAGTATGTCGAGGGATGCGACGCGATCGGTCGGAAAGCCGATCATGCGAATTGGCGGATCGCCAAGATCGATGTTCGTCGCCGACGACGATGCGATGGCGGAGCGTTATGCCCGGGAGCCGGACGGCCCGTATGTCTATTACTACAACTCGCTGTTCAAAAAGCTGAAGCGTCGCGGCGCCCTCGACGTCTTCAAGTCCGACCCGAATATGCCCGACGACGCTGTCACCTCGACGACGTTTTCGATAAGTTGGTCATCCACGGTTCGCCTTCGAAGGTCGCCGACAAGCTCTTCGAGTTCAAGGACGAAGTCGGACTGTTCGGGACGCTCTACTACGCGGGCATGGACTGGGCGGATCGCGATCTTGCGCGAGGCTCGATGATCAAACTGGCGGAAAAAGTCGTGCCGAAGCTGGACTTCTGAACAAGGGCCGAGCCCATGGACACGCATTCGCCGCCGTTCGAGGCCCGCAAGCTGCGCAACGCGCTCGGGAAGTTCCCGACCGGCGTCACCGTCGTCACGACGCGCGCCGCAGATGGGAAGCCTGAAGGTTTGACGGCGAATTCGTTCGCGGCGCTGTCGCTCGACCCTCCCATGGTTCTGTGGAGTCTCGGCAAGAACGCCAAGTCCCTGCCGAGTTTTCTGAAGGCTGGGCATTTCGCCATAAACGTGCTTGCAAGCCATCAGGCCGACTTGTCGCATCGGTTCGCGACGCCGAGCGCGAGATAAATTCGAAAGCGTCGAGACGACCCATGGCATCGGCGGATGCCCGATCCTGCCGAACGTCCTCGCCAGCTTCGAATGTGAGACGAAGCAGTCGCTCGAGGCCGGCGATCATATTCTCTTCATCGGACGGGTCTTGCGCTTCGGCTATCGCGACGGCGCGCCGCTCGGATTTAGCGCGGGGCAATACGCGTCCGTCCATCCTTCGCCGAGACCGGACGGGAAAAGCGACGCGGAGGCGATCTGGGGCGGCCTTGGATGAAGCGCGTGGCCGATCCGCAAGTCGAGCGCCCGGATCCTCGAGGCGGCGAGCAACGTTCGAGCGCTGGAACTGACACGGATAACTTTCTACTGATGCGTGTTGACTGCAACTCATGACGATCATAGGCATCTCGCTGGTACACGAAAGACCGTGCGGCTCCGGCGCGTCTTCACATGCAACAGCCATTCGCGGAGGGAAGCTCGATGAGGTTCATGGGTCGACGCAGATTTTCTGCCTTTCGTGCGGCGCTCGCCGGCGGCCCTCTGACCCTATCGCCGTCGGGCCTGGCGTCATAAGGTCATGACGAAAGCTTCGGACGCCGTCGCCGCGCTGCTGCGGCCAAGGTCGGTGGCCATCGTCGGCGCATCGGATCGTTCGCGCTGGTCGAGGCTCGCGTTCGAGAATTTGACGCGCGGCGAAGCCCAAATGCCCGTGCGGCTCGTCAATCGGCGCGGCGGCGTCGTCCACGGCCACAAGGCCGCCGAGAGCTGTGCCGCGCTCGGCGAACCCGTCGATCTCGGCGTGGTGCTCGTGCCTAAGGAAGGCGTCGTGGATGCGCTCATCGATCTCGCCGCCGCGAACGCGCGATCAGCCGTGATCCTCACCTCGGGTTTTGCCGAGACCGGCGCCGCCGGGCGATCGTTGCAGGACGAAGTGCGGGACGTCGCCTCGCGCCACGGCTTGCGGCTGCTCGGGCCGAATTGTCTCGGCTTCGTCAATTTCGCTGACGATGTCCGGGCCTGGACCACGCCGCTCAGGACGCCCTCGCGCCGCGATGGCGTCGCCATCGTATCGCAGAGCGGAGCCACCGCGCTGTTTCTCGCCGAACTCGCCTATCAGCAGGATGTCGGACTGAGCCATGCGATCTCGACCGGCAACGAAGTCGACTTCGACGTCGCGGATTTCGTCGACTATCTCGTCGATCAGCCGAGCGTGCGGGCGATCGCGCTGTTCATCGAGACGGTGCGCCGTCCCCAGCGTTTTCTTGCCGCCGCGCGGCGCGCGTTCGAGAAGGGCAAGCCGATCGTGACGCTCAAGGTCGGAGCCAGCGAGGCGACGGCGCGCGCCGCCCAATCGCACACGGGCGCGCTTGTCGGCGACGATAGCGTGTTTGACGGGCTCTGCCGGCAATATGGCGTCGTCCGCGCGCATGCGCTCGAGGAATTGCTGGCGACCGCCGAGGTGCTCGCGCGAACCGGCGAACTGAAGGCCGGCGGACTTTGCATCATCTCCAACTCGGGCGGCATCTGCGAAATCGCCGCCGACACGGCCGATGCGCGGGGCCTCGCGCTGCCTCAGCCTAACGATGTCGCGCGCGAAAAACTGGCGGCGAACATGCCGGGCTATGCCGCAACCAACAATCCGCTCGATGTCACCGGCGGCATCGAGCCCGCGCAATGCAGCGCGATCGTCGACATTCTCGCGCGCGAGCCGGATTACGCGGCCATCCTGTGTCCATGGTACGAAATTCCGGCCAGCGAGGCGGAGGTCAATCCGAGGACCTCGGAACTGCACAAACATTTGTCGAATGCGCTCCGCGAGGCGCCGATACCGGGCTTGCTGGTCAGCTACACCGCGACGCAGGTCACCGACTTCGGACGGACAAAGATCGCCGAATTGGGCGCGCCCTATCTTGCCTGCGGACTTGATCGCGCCATCGGCGGCCTCGGCGCCGCGAAATGGTGGTCGGAACGTCGGAGGGCGCGGGAGCGTTTGTTCGCTCCCCTGCCCCAGGCCACTGTCGAGCGCCGCGCGGGCCGGCCAAAATCCGAGCGGGAGGCGCTGGCCTATCTGGCGCGGGCGGGAGTGCCGGTGGTCGCCGCGCGTCTGGCCCGCAGCGCCGCTGAAGCGATAGAGGCGGCGCGCGCTTTCGGCGGAGAGGTCGCGCTGAAGGTTTCTTCGCCTGACATCGCTCACAAGAGCGATGTCGGCGGCGTCGAACTCAGATTGCGAGGCGACGAGGCGGTTGGAGCGGCGTTCGCGCGCGTGATGGCCAATTCCCACAAGGGGGCGCCAAAAGCGGACATCGAAGGAGTGCTCATCTCGCCGATGCGGGAGCGCGGGGTCGAGTTGATCATCGGCTGTGCGCGTGATCCCTTGTGGGGCTGGGTGCTGGCGGTCGGCCTCGGAGGAATCTGGGTCGAAGCCATGAAGGACGTCTCGCTTCGGCTGCTGCCGGTCAACGCGGCCGTCGTCAAGGAGATGCTCGGCGAATTGCGGGGCGCCAAGCTGCTTCAAGGATTGCGCGGAACGCCCGCCGTCGACCTCGATGCGGTCGCGCATGCGGCCCAGCGCATAGGCGAGGCCGCGCTCGCAGGCGGCGACGATCTCGTTGGGCTCGAAGTCAATCCGCTCTGGGCGCGCGGCGGCGAGGTCGAGGCGCTCGACGCCTTGTTTGTCTGGCGCGACAAGGCCGCGGGCGGCTCGCAACAGAAAGGCTGAACATGTCGCTCAGGGGCAAAGGCGCGATCGTAGGCATCGGCGAAACCGATTACAGCGCGCGCTCGCCACAGTCGTCGCACGAGCTGCAAATGGAGGCGGCCCTGAAGGCGATCGCCGACGCCGGGCTGAAGCCAAATGAGATCGACGGCATTATCCCGGTCGGAATCACCGGCGGCCCCGCCGAGGATTTCATCACCAATTTCGGCATACCCGATTTGAGGCTCTCCGCGACCACGCCGCTCGGCGGCGCGAGCCCCGCGGCGGCGCTGCAATGCGCGATCGCGGCGATCGCGGCCGGCGTCTGTGAGCATGTGCTCGTGCCGTTCGGGCGCAACGTTTCGCTCGGCCAGCGCGCCGGCGTCCGCATCCACACGATGCCGCAGTTCCACTTCGTCACCGAATTTGAATTGCCACTCGGCGCCGTCGCGCCCGCTCAGCTTTATGCGCCCATGGCGCGCCGTCACATGGAGCTCTATGGCACGACGCCGGAACATTTCGCGGAAGTCGCCATCTCCTGCCGCGAGTTTGCGCTCCTGAACGACAATGCCATCATGAAGAAGCCGATCACGGTCGAGGACCATCACGCCTCCCGCATGATCTCGGATCCGTTCCGGTTGCTCGACTGCAGTCTGGAAGGCGATGGCGGAACCGCCTTTGTCGTGTCTTCGAGCGAGCGCGCGCGCGATCTTCGTCAGCCTCCGGTCGTCGTGCTCGGCGTCGCCGAAGGACATCCGGATTCGCCGAGCGCCATCACGCAACGCCCGGACATGACCCGGGTCGGGCTCGCCAAGGCGGCGCCGCGCGCCTTCCGGATGGCGGAAGTCGCGCCATCCGACATCCAGGTCGCCGAGATCTATGATTGCTTCACCTATGTCGTGCTCTGCCAACTCGAGGACATGGGTTTTTGCAAGAAGGGCGAGGGCGGCGCCTTCGTCGCCGACGGCAAGCTCCGGCCGGGCGGCAAGCTGCCCACCAACACGCACGGCGGCCTGCTCTCGCAATGTCACCAATGGGGCATGAATCACGTTGTCGAACTGGTCAGGCAATTGCGCGGCCAGGGCGGTCGGGCGCAGGTGAACGGCGCCGAACTGGGGCTCGTGACGGGCTACGGCGATCTCGGCGACGGTTCGATAGCGATCATGGCGAAGGGCTGAGAGATGAGCGATATCGTCGCGGAAAAGCCGCAACCCAACCCTTCAGACATCGCGGAAGGATACTGGCGCGCGGCGCGCGAGGGTCGTTTCGTGTTGCAGACCTGCGCGGATTGCGGGCAACCCCGGCACTATCCCCGCCCGGTTTGCGCGCGCTGCCATTCGTTGAAATTCGATTGGGTCGAGGCGAGCGGACGGGGGCGCGTCTATAGCTGGACAGTCGCGCACCATGCCTATCATCCAGGGTTCAAGGCTGAAGTTCCCTACGTCCTGCTGACTGTGGATCTGGATGAGGGCGTCCGCGCCCTCGGTCGGCTGAAGGGCGATCACGCCGAGCGGCTGAAGATCGGCCTGGCGGTTACATTGACCATGACGCCAACCGAGAACGGCTATGCGCTGCCCATGTTCGAACTCGTCGAAAAAGATTGAGGAGAGTTCCATGCGGACGAAGATCTGCGAGCGTCTCGGCTGCGACGTGCCGATTTTCGCCTTCTCGCATTGCCGCGACGTGGTCGTGGAAGTGACAAAGGCCGGCGGCTTCGGCGTGCTCGGCGCTTCGACCATTTCGCCGGAGCAACTCGAAGCGGAGTTGCGCTGGATCGACAATCACATCGAAGGCCGGCCGTACGGCGTCGACGTCATCATTCCCGTCAAATATGACGAAGAGGCGGAACACGCTGAAGGCGACATGTTCGCGCTGATCCCCGATCGTCAGAAGCAGTTCATGGAGACGCTGCTAGAGGACGAGCATGTTCCCCGTCTGCCGGAGGACGAGGCGGCGCGTGTCCGCAAGGAGATCGTGGAGGGTCGCGGCAGCCACACGCCCGAGGGCGCGCGCCGCTTGCTCGACGTGGCGCTATCGCATTCGGGCGTCAAACTCGTCGTGAGCGCGCTGGGCGCCCCGCCGCCTGACATCATCGAAAAGTTGCGCACGCACGGGATCATGCTGGGCGCTTTGTGCGGAAAGGCGGCTCACGTGGCTCGCCATGCCAAGGCCGGCGTCGAACTGCTGATCGCGCAAGGCACGGAGGCTGGCGGCCACACCGGCGACATCGCGACGATGGTGCTGACGCCGGAGGTCGTGGAGGCGTGCGAAGGCAAGATTCCCGTGCTGGCCGCCGGCGGCATTTCGCGCGGTGGACAGATCTTGGCGGCGCTGGCCCTCGGAGCGGCCGGCGTCTGGTGCGGCACGGTCTGGCTCGGCACGAAGGAGAGCGAACTCGATCCCTTCGAGAAGTCAGTGCTGTTCGAGACCAGGTCCGAAGATACGGCGCGACGCAAGGCGCGGACCGGCAAGACGGTCCGCATGCGGAAGAGCAAGATGTCCGAGGCCTGGGAGCAACCCGGCGCGCCCGACTATCTGCTGCCGCCGCTCCAGGGCCTGCTCTACAATGAAGCCCATGCGCGCGTCGTACGCGCCAAACGCAAGGACCTCTATTCGTTTCCGATGGGTCAGGTCGTCGGATCCTTGACCGAAGAAGTCTCTGTGCGCGACGTGATGTATCGTCTGCAAAGCGAATATATCGAGGCTCTCGAGCGGATCAACGCCCTCCAGAAATTTGATTGAAAGGCGCCCAGCCATGACTGACGAGGTTCTGGTCGAGGAAGACGACGGCCTCGTCGTCATCACCATCAACAGGCCGGAAGCGCGCAACGCGGTCAATCGCGCCGTCTCCTACGGCGTGTGTGCCGCGGTCGACGAGTTGGACCGGCGGGACGACCTGCGCGTCGGCATCCTGACCGGCGCCGGAGGCACTTTCTGTTCGGGCATGGATCTGAAGGCGTTTCTGCGCGGAGAGGTCACGCGCGTCGAGGGGCGCGGCATCCTCGGCATTGCGATCACGCCGCCGAAGAAGCCGCTGATCGCGGCGGTGGAGGGCTATGCGCTGGCGGGCGGGTTCGAGGTGGTGCTCGCATGCGATCTGTTGGTCGCCGCGCGCGATGCGAAATTCGGCATACCCGAGGTGAAGCGCGGCCTCGCCGCCGCCGCCGGCGGGCTGATGCGGCTCCCGCGCTTCATTCCGCAACGCATTGCGCTGGAAATGGCGCTGACCGGCGATATGTATTCAGCCGAGTTTCTAGCCTCCCACGGTCTCGTCAACCGGCTCGTCGAACCCGGCCTGGCGCTGAGTGAAGCCAAATCGCTGGCGCGAAAAATCATCAAGAATGCGCCGATGGCGCTCGCCGCCAGCAAGCGCGTCATAGTCGAGCAACGGGATTGGCCGATCAGCGAGATGTTCGACGCGACAGGCGGACATCACCGGACCCGTGTTGGCCTCGGAAGACGCCCGCGAAGGCGCTGCCGCGTTTGCCGAGAAACGAGACCCTGTCTGGAAGGGTCGGTAATTCTCTGACGGCAAATTCGCAGACACGCATTTGCGGCTTGACGCAGCAACGAAATACTGATTAGTATTTTTTACAACGTATAGGTTACCCTCGGGAAACCGGACGCTAGGGAGGATCGTCTCAGTTGAAAGCCCCCTTCAGCCGAACCCTGTTCGAGCTGCTCGCAGAGCAAGCCGAAAGGACGCCTGAGCATATTGCCGTCATCTCGCGCGGAACGTCGTGGTCTTATGGAGCGCTATTGCATCGCGCTAGCGTTGTGGCCGCGGCGCTGTTGAAGCGCGACATCCGTCGCGGCGATCGAGTAGGCGCGTTGATCAGCAATCGTGTCGAATGGCTGGAGATCGCGTTCGCGACTTCTGTGGTCGGCGCGGTCTTCGCGCCTTTCAGCACATGGTCTACGCGCGGCGAACTCGAATTTCTGCTCTCCGATTCGAGAGCGGCGGTGATGTTTTCGCACGCCCGGCTCGGCGACCGGGATTTTTCCGCCGATTTCGCCGCGCTGGCGCCCGAACTCGCGGCAAACAAAGCTTCAACGCGCTTTCCTCATCTGCGCGACGTCGTCCTCATCGAAGCCGATCCGGCGTCGAATTTCACGCGCTATGAATCCTTCGTCGGCGAGCCCACGGACGCCCTTCCTCCAGGCCTCTCGGCGAGCGCGGCCGATGACGCGCTGGTGCTCTATACCTCGGGCTCCAGCGCGCACCCCAAAGCGGTCCGTTTGAAGCATTTCGGAGTGATCGAGAACGGCTTCAACATCGGCGAGCGGATGGGCCTTGGTCCTGAGGATCGGGTGTTTCTTTCGGCGCCGTTGTTCTGGTCCTATGGCTCGGCCAACGCCTTGTCCGCCGCGATGACCCATGGCGCTACGCTCGTCCTGCAGGAGCGTTTCGAGCCCGAGGGCGCGCTCGATCTGATCGAGAAATTTGGCTGCACGGCGATCTACACCCTGCCGGGCATGACGAAGGCTCTGGCGACGCACCCCCGTTACGAACGCTCGCGCCTTCGCACTCTGCGCACGGGTTTGACGATCGGCTCGCAGCGGGATTTTCTGTATGCTGTGGAAAGCCTAGGCGCCGATGAGCTTTGCAATATCTATGGCGCGACCGAGACCTACGGCAATTGCTGCGTAACTTCGCACGATTGGTCGGTCGAGCGGCGTTCCCTCTCACAGGGCGAGCCGCTGCCCGGCAACGAGCTCCGATTTGTCGACGTCGAGACCGGCGCGCCCTTAAGCAAAGGCGACGTCGGCCTGGTCGAAGTGCGCGGCTACGTAACCGCGGGCTATGACGGGGCGAGCTCGGATCAGAACGCCAACGCTTTCACGGCGGACGGCTACTATCGGACAGGCGATATCGGCCGGCTCGACGAAGGCGGGGCCTTTGTGTTCGTCGGACGCAATCGGAAATGATCAAGCGCGCGGGCATAAATGTGTCGCCGGTCGAGGTCGAGAATATTCTCCTCGCTCATGCCGGCGTTGCGCAAGCGGCGGTCGTCGGCGTTCCCGACGAGGAGAGAGGCGAATTGATCGTCGCCTTCGTCGTGGCCGCGAAAGCTGACGTCACCGCTAGCGAATTGCTGGCGCACTGCCGCGAGCTCGCCTCCAAATACAAAGTTCCCGACCGTATCGAGATCCAGCCGACGCTGCCGTTCACCACCACGGGCAAGCTGAAGCGTCGCGCGTTGAAGGAGACCGCCGCCAACCTGCTTCAATCGGCTGAGAGGGCGTCGCATGGCTGAGGAGGCCTGGGGCCGCTGGGGCGAAGCCGACCAACTCGGCGCGCTGAACTGGATTGACGCCGCCAAGGTGCGCGCCGCCGCGAGGCTCGTGACGCGAGGCGAGGTATTCAACCTGGCGCAACCGCTTTCAACGCGTCTCGCGATTCCCCCGGCGCGGCCGCGGCTTAGTCATTTCATGGGCCGTGACGGCGGCGACTACGCCGCCGGACGACGGCGGCCGGGCGGATTCCAATTCGCCGACGATACGGTGCTGCTGCCCTTGCATACGGGCACCCATATCGACGCTCTGTGTCACGCCTGGTGCGGGCGTCTCATGTACAACGGCGTGCCGGAATCGGAAGTCGGCAGCTTCGGGGCGACGAAGCTCGGAGTGGAGCAAATACCGCCGATCGTTTCGCGCGGCTTGCTGCTCGATTTCGTAGCGCTGGCGGGCCGCCCTCTGAATGACGGCGAGACGATCGAGGTCGGCATGCTGCGCGCTGCACTAGAGCGCGCTGAGGCCACGATCGAAAAAGGCGACGTCGTGCTGCTGCGCACGGGCTGGCTCGAGAGCCGCTCCGCGACGAACCCGCCGGATTTCGATCGTGAGCCCGGGATCGGCGTCGAGGCCGCGCTCGAACTCGCCGAGGCCGGGGCGTCGATCGTGGGCGCCGACAATTACGGGGTGGAGACGCTGCCTTTCCCTGAAGGGACGGTGTTTCCCGTACATCAGCGTCTCATAAGAGACTACGGCATTCCCCTGCTCGAGGGGCTCGTGCTTGCGCCGCTCGCAGCCGCGGGCGGCAAGACTTTCCTGTTCAGCGCTGCGCCTCTGACGATCGTCGGCGCGACGGGCAGCCCTCTGACGCCAACTGCGGTGCTCTGATGTTTCATCGAGCCCGTCTTCAGGAATTCTTCTGAGAGAAGCGAGATCGATCATGCGCCTCAATAAGAGAACCGCCGTCATCGGCTGCGCGCTGAGCGCGCCCGAAAACGTCGACGCCCAGTCGCTCGAGGAGTTGCTGTTTGACGTGGCGCAGGCCGCGATGAAAGACGCCGGCCTCGAGATTGACGACATCGACGGAATCGTCGTCGCGGCCAATGACCAAATCGACGGCCGCGCGATTTCCGTGATGGCGGCCTCCGGTTCGGTCGGCGGCGTCGGACGCGACATCCTCTCCACGCCGTCGGCGGGCGAACATGCCTTCGTGATGGGCGCACTGCGCATCGCCTCCGGGCTCTATCGCACTCATCTCGTGCTCGCATGGAGCCCGACGGAGGCGATCGAAATGGCCGAAGTCGAACGCCTCGCCGCCGACCCCTACTATCATCGTCGTCTTCCGCTCGACGATCTCTCCTCTTTCGCGCTGCAGGCGAGCGCGCTCGCCGCCAAGGCTTCAGGCGCTGAAGCGCTGGCGAGGGCGCTGGTATCGCAAAGGGCGGCGCCGTCGGGTGGGCCGGAGTACCGACGCTGGCCGCTGACCGCCGCGATGACGCCGCCGCCGCGGACCGGAGCGGTCGCTCTGGTTCTGGCGAGCGGAGGATTATGTCGCCTCGAGCGGCCGATCGGCCGCCTGGATCAAGGGCATGCACTGGGCGACGGAGGCGGGTTTTCTGGGCGACCGCGATCTCTCGACGGCGCCCGGCGCTGGAGGCCGCGGCGCGCGTCGCCTATGAAGACGCCGGAATCTCATCGCCGCGACGGTCGATCGACGTGATCGAGGTCAGCGACCCTACGCCCTATCAGCTACTGCTCGCGATGGAAGCGCTCGGCGTGTCCAACCGGAAGGAGTGGGCCCAGGACATCAAGGGCGCGAAGTTCGATTTCGGCGGCGGGCCCGAAGATCAATCCGTCCGGCGGCTTCGGCGCGGTCAACGCCTTGTTCTGCGAGGGCCTGATCCGCATCGCCGAGGCGGCGCACCAGGTGCTCGGACGCGCCGGCTCTCATCAGGTCGCGGGCGCCAGGACCGCGCTGGCGCACGCTGCGAGCGGCTTCGCCATGCAATACCAGACGGTCGTCATTCTCGGACAGGATCGGTGAGGACAGCCATGAGCCAACCGCGCGTCGGAATCATCGGCATTGGTCAATCCGCGTTCAAACCGCGGCGCGACGACGCCAGCTATCCCGATCTAGTTCGCGAGGCGGTCTCGCTGGCGCTCGCCGACGCCAAACTCGAACTCGAGGACATCGAGGCCGTCGTCTATTCGCTTTCGCCCGACGCCATGGTCGGCATCGGCAACGCCGAGCGGCTCGGCGTCGACGCGGTCGGGGCGCGCAACAAGCGCTTTCTTGCGGATCAATACCGGCGGCGCGACCGGCATCTCTAGCGTCGCCGCCGCCTATTATCACGTCGCCGCCGGCGCCTGCGACGTCTGCCTGACCGCCGGGCGCTGACAAGGTCGGCGAATGCGGCGACAGCCAGACCGTGCTCAACAAGATCTGGGACCCGACCTACGAACGCTCGCTGCCGCTCGGCACCATCACCATGCTCGCGATGTCGGCGATCCGCTACGCGCACAAATACGGGATGACGCAGGAGGACATGGCGGCGGTCGTCGTCAAGAACCGTGCAACACGCCGCGCTGAACCCCAACGCCCATCTGCGCAAGCGAGGTCACGATCGAAGAGGTGATGGCCTCGCGGATGATTTCATGGCCGATCAAACTGTTCGATTGCTGTCCGCAGTCGTCGGGCGGCGGCGCGATGGTGCTGGCGTCAGAGAAATATATCAAGGACCGCAAGCTCGACGCGGTCTGGATCACCGGTGTCGGCCATTGCTCGGAGAGCTATTATCTCGGCGACCGCATGGGCCGCGGCTACACCGCCGATCACGCCGACGCTCACGCCTTGGCCGAGGCTTTCCAGCCGCGCCTACAAGATGGCGGGGATCACCGACCCGCAGAAGCAGGTGCAGGTCGCAGAACTGTATGCGCCGTTCAGCAATACCGAGTTCCATTCGATCGAGGCGGCCGGGCTTGCCGACCTCGGCGAGAGCGTCGCCGAGGTTGCGCGATGGCCGGTTCACGCATCGGCGGCGAAATACCCGTCAATCCGTCGGGAGGCACGCTCTGCACCAACGCGATCGCCGTCACCGCGATGATCCGCGCCGCTGAAGTCGCTCTGCAGGTGCGTGGAACAGCGGGCGGCCATCAGGTCAAGGGCGCGCGCGTCGGCATCGCCAGCGGCAACGGCGGCGACCACCAATTTTTTGGCACGATGGTCATTGAAGCTTGAAAGGATGCACGCCATGGAACTGATGACACGCAACGAAACCTGGAACATCACCTACCGGCACGCGCTCGGCGAGACCGCGAGCCACTTCTTCGCCAACATCCGCGACAACAAGAAGATTCTACGGCCGCCGCTGCGGCCATACCGGCCGCGTGCTGGCCCCGCCACGCGCCTTCTCGGATCAAACGCTGAAGCCGACCACCGAATGGGTCGAGATCGGGCCTGGCGGCGTGATCGAGGCCTTCACGATCGTCTACGAGGAGTTCAACAATCTGCCGCCGCCGCCCTACGCGTTCGGCTATGTCATGCTGGACGGAGCGGACACGGGAATCGGGGGCTTCTTCCGCGGCCTCGACCTGTCGGATGCGGCCAAGGCCGCGGAGAAGCTTGCGGTTGGCGCCAGGGTCACGACCCATTTCGCGGAAAAGCGCGTCGGCGACGTGCTCGACTTCTGGTTCGAACTGCGAAGCCAAGTGAGCCTCCGGGCCGATCGGCTCAATTTCGCACTGGCGGGTATCGCCGCCAGGCCCTACTAGTAGAGGATGAAACGATACCGCCAGGTATCGCCTGCTACGAGTGGAAAGACGCCGACCCGATGAGAGCTGCCGCCGAAACGCCCTTGCTGACTATCCGGGACGAAGTCGCCACATTGAAAAGGGAGAGGACGATCGAGGCCGCGGTCGATCTTTTTTACGAGCATGGCTACGAGAACACCACGCTGGATGCGGTGGCGCTCCACATCGGCGTCACCAAGCCTTTCATCTATGCCAATTTCAGCTCCAAAGGCGAATTGCTGGCCGAGATCTGTTCGCGAGGAATTGCGGCCTCGCTCGAGGCGATCGAAGGCGCGATCGCCTTGCGCAAGGCTCCATCGGAAAGCCTGACGATCCTGAGCGAGCGCTTCGTGACCGCGGTTCTGCGCAGCCAGAAGCACATCACGATCTATATGCGCGAGGAAAAAAATCTCGCGCCAGAAGACGCTCGTCGAATCGGAGCGATGCGCCGAAGCTTCGACTCGAAGCTGACCAAGTTGCTGGAGCAGGGCATCGCTGCGGGCGAATTCGACCTCGACGACCCTCACCTGGCGGCGCTGGCGATCGGCGGGATCGCGAGCTGGGCGTTCGTCTGGTTCCGGCCGGAAGGGCGGCTGAAAATTCCCGAAATCGCGGAACGCATGACGAAGCTGATCCTCGCGCTCGCCGGCGTCGGCAAGCGCGAAGAGAAAAAGGTTGGGGCGCGCCGGCCGAAGTGACGGCGGCGCCGTGACGCCTTAAGCCGCGTCGCCGAGATAGGCGGCGATCACGGCGGGATCGGCGCGAACCTCGCGCGGCGTCCCCTCGGAAATCTTGCGGCCGAAATCGAGCACGACGATCTTGTCCGAGATGTTCATGATGACGGGAATGTCATGCTCGACGATCAAGATGGTGAGACCGAGATCGGCCCGCGCCCGCTTGATCAATTTCGTCATGTCGGCCTTCTCGGCATCGCTCATGCCGGCCATCGGCTCGTCGAGCAGCAGCAGGCGGCCTCTCTGCATCAGGGCGCGACCGAATTCGATCTGCTTCTGGCGGCCGTAGGAGAGTTCGGTCGGCGTGAGATCGGCGGTATCTTCGAGGCCCAGAAACGCCAGCGTTTCGCGAGCCGCGCTTTCCGCCTCGCGTTGCTCGCGACGCGCCCGCGGACTCAAGAAAGCGCCCTGCAGCAGGCCCGTGCGGCCGCGCGAATAGCCGCCGACGACGATGTTCTCGAGCACGGTGAGGCCGCCGAACAAGGCGAGATTCTGAAACGTGCGGGCCACCCCGCGGCGCGATATGGCGTAGGCCCCGAGTTCCGCCGATCTCCTGGCCCTCGAACCGAACCGCGCCGCCGCTCGGCGCGTACATGCCGGTGATGCAATTGAACAGCGTCGTCTTGCCCGCGCCGTTCGGCCCGATCAGCGACGTGATGGCGCCCTTTTCGAGCGCGAAGCTGACCTCGTCCAGCGCCCTGAGCCCCATGAAGTGCTTTTGGAGCCGATCGATCTCGAGCAGGGGCGCGCTCATGCGGATTCCGTCCCGAGATAGGAAGCGTGCATGGCCTCGCTGTTCGCCACCTCCGCGGCCGGCCCCGACATCGTGATGCGGCCGCGATCGAGCACATAAGCATAGCTCGCGAATTCCAGCGCCAGCCGGGCGTTCTGCTCGACAATGAGCATCGAGGCGCCCAGCGCGTCTGCGACCTTTCGCAATTGCTCATATATCGATCTGACGATCAGCGGCGCGAGGCCCAGAGAGAGCTCGTCCACCAGCAGGAGTTTCGGACGTCCAACCAGCGCGCGTCCAAGGGCCAGCATCTGCTGCTCGCCGCCGGACAGCCAACCCGCCGCCTGTTGGCGTCGCTCCAGCAAGCGTGGAAACAGCGCATATACACCGTCAAGGCCGCGTTGTCGCTCGCCGCGCGGCAGCAGGGTCGCGCCGACGAGCAGATTGTCTTCGACGGTGAGCTTCTTGAATACGAGCCGGCCTTCGGGGACCTGCGCCATGCCGAGCCGCACCCGCTTGTAGGCGGGCAGAGCCAGCACCGGCTCGCCATGCATCGACACCGTTCCGGCGGCGACGGACCCGCCATGCAGATCCAGCAAGCCCGTGGCCGCGCGAATCAAAGTCGTCTTGCCGGCGCCGTTGGCGCCGAGCAACGCAACGATGCCGCCCTTTGGCACGACAAGATCAACCCCCTCGAGCGCCAGGCCCTTGCGAGCATAGCCGACCGAAAGACCTTCGATCGCGAGCGCCTTGTCGGTCATCTCGGGCCTCCCGTCGACAGGAGCTCTTTGAGTTTTCGGCCAAGGCCCGCGACGCCGCCCGGCGCGAAGATCAGCAACAGGATCACCAACAGGCCGAAGATCGCCTGCACGAGTTGCGGCTTGTTGTCGACAAGCAGGGTCGCGATGAAACCGCCCCCGCCCCCGCTCGGAGCAAAACCCGACAATATCGAGGGCAGCAGCAACCAGATTGCCGCCCCGACCAGCGAGCCGCCGAGCGAACCAAGGCCGCCGATGATGATCATGGCGATGAACTGGATGGCGAAATCGAGGCCGAAGGCTTCCGACGTGATGTTGGACATGAAATAGCCTTGCAGCGCGCCTGCCGCCGAAGCGATCGCGGAGGAGAACGCAAAGGCCTTGAGGCGCAGGATGCGCACGTCTATTCCGGCGGCGGTTGCTGCGAGTTCGTGATCCCGCATCGCTCGCATGGCGCGCCCTTCGCGGCTGACCAGGCTATTGCGGAGCATCCAGTAGACGACCGCCACGATCGGCAACAGGAAGAAATACCAGCGCATCGGGGTGCTGATTCCGAACGAACCGAGCTTCGGAGTTTCGAAGGGCACGCCCACCACGTCGAAGAAGCGAAGCTGATATTCGAGGAATACGAACAACACGACGTGATGAACGGCCAGCGTCGAGAGCACGAAATAGAGGCCTCGCACGCGCAATGACGGCAATCCCGCGAGCACGCCGACGCAGGCCCCCGTGACGGCCGCCGCTGCGAACGCGATGGGAAACGGGAAGCCCAATTGCGTTCCGACAATCGCCGCCGTCATCGCGCCCGTCGCGTAGAAGGCGGCATGGCCAATCGAGATCAGTCCCGCGCAGCCGGTGAGATAGTTCAGCGACAATCCACCCAGCATGGCGATCAGCATGAGATTGATCTGGGTGAGGCCGATGTTGAGAAGCTGCATATTGGTCAAATGAACGCCGAACGCGGCGCGCTGCGTCAGCACGAACGGCAGATAAATGAGAAACGCCAGAAACGCCGCCCAGCATAGGCCGCGCCAGAGCAGGACTGTGCGCGGAACCGCCGCCCGCGTCGCGCTCCAGGGCTTTGTGTACAGGGCGTCGGACATGTCAGACCCGCCCGAGTTCGCGCTGGCCGAACAGACCCCAAGGCCTGGCAAGCAGAATGAGGAGCAAAATGGCGTAGATGACGATGTCGGTCGATTTCGGCGAGATGTAGGACGCCGCTAGCTGTTCGATCACCCCGACCAGCAGACCGCCGACCACCGCGCCCGGGATGCTCTGCAAGCCGCCGATGACAACGGCGGGAAGCGCGAGCAGGCCAATCGACTCGAGATCCGTCGACACGATCTGCAATTGTCCGAGAAACAGGCCGCCGATCGCGGCGAGCAGACTGCCGATCGCCCAGGCGAGCCTGTTCATCGCATTGACGTTGATGCCCGAGGCGACGGCCGCCTCGTGGCCGTCGGCTGTCGCGCGCATCAGAAGACCGATAGACGTATAGCGAAAGAAGCCGGCGAAAATCGCCATGCAGACCCAGCTCACCGCGGCGGCCGTGAGATACAGTTCGGAGATGCGCAGATCGCCGAGCCGGATGACGCCATTAGGAAGCGGAGTAACCAGGGTGCGCCCTTCCGGGCCATAGATTATCTCGATCGCGGCGCGGAGCACGATCGACAGCGCAATGGTGATCATGATCACGGCAAGCATCGAGCGACCCGCCAGAGGCTGGATCAACAGAATGTGGATCGCGACCCCAAGCGCCGCGGCGGCCACCGCCATGAACAGCATCGCGAGCGGGAACGGCCAGCCGAAAATCGAGATCGCGGTGGCGGCGAAATAGGCGCCGCACACCGCAAACATGCCTTGCGCAAAGTTGAACACTTCCGTCGCCTTGAACACGACAGCGAATCCAAGAGCGACCAGCCCGTAGATGCTGCCGAGAGCGAGACCGCTGAAGAGAACTTGCGCGAGCACCTCTCCGACCTCGTTACTTCGTGTATTTGGCGTAGTCGGAGTAGTCTCCGAACGCCTTGAACTTGCCTGAAGCGTAGTCGTAGCCGAACACCTTCAGCACCTTGGGTCCCGTATGGTCGGTCGGCGTATAGACGATCGGCGCGGACAGGCCCTTGGTGTCGACGGTGAAGCCGGGCGCGAGTTCGTCAACCAGCTTGGCGCGCGTCGGGTTCGCTCCGAGCTTGCCGAGCACCTGGGCCGCCATCATGCCGTTCACCCAACCGCCGACATAGTTGACGTTGTCCTTGAAATCGCTATGCCCGACCTTGTCGGCATAGGCCGACAACTCGACATTGCCCGGCTCCTGATCTGAACCGCCCGGCGTGAAACAGCTCACGAAAGTATATTTGCCGCCGGCGTCGGCGCCCAGAGCCTTATAGATCGGCGGCGAACCGAGGTAAGTGATGCCGAATGTCGGAATGTTGAGTCCGTATTGAGCGAGCGCCTTCACGGTCAGGATGGCGGTATTGTTGACGCCGTAGATGGTGATCAGGTCCGGCTTCTGGGCGATGATCTCCTGCACTTGAGGCGTGACGTCGACGGCGTTGACCTTCATCGTGACTGCGCTGGCGGTCCCGCCATAGCGCGCCACGGCGTCGGCCACGTAATTCGCATAGTCCTTGCCGCCGGCGCTTTCGATCGCCACCGTCATGACTTTCGGCGCTTTGAGCTTGAGTTGGTCGACATAATAGCCAACGCCGGTTTCGGCCATTTCCTTGTAGCCGCAAAAGCCGTTGTAGACCATGGGCGTCGCGGGATCGGACAGGGCCTTCGTCGGCGTATAGGTGCCGATGATCGGCACTTTGCCGGATCTGATCGTCGCCGATAGCCCGACCTGAGACATCGAATTGCCCATGCCGGAGATTGCGATCACGGGCGTCTGATCGCTGAGCTTCTCGAACGCGATCTTGTCGGTGGCCGCGTTATAGCGGTTGTCCTCCGCTAGAACGTTGATCTTGCGCCCGTTGACCCCTCCGGACTCGTTGAGCATGCGCATATAGTCCTGCATGCCCGTAACCCATGGGCTCTGCGAGGACGACGCCGGACCGGAGAGGTCCATCAGCACGCCCCAATCAATGTGATCCTTGTACACGCCGTCTTCCGGAACTTCCTGCGCCAGCGCTCCGGCTGTCAACCCGAGCCACGCGGCGAGGGCCGCCCCCACGAGCCGCGGCGAGCTCTTTCGAATTCCATATTCGTTCATCACTCTTTCCTCCCTAACCACCAGGATCATCAGACAAGCTGGCTTACCCCCATCGCGGCGGCCGCTTTTCGGCGAATGCCACCGCTCCCTCTCGAGCATCGTCGGAGGCGATCACGCGTTCGAGGATCTCCTTCTGACGCGACCAGATCTCGGACGTCGGCCAACTCGCCGCCTCGGCGATGATTTTCTTGCTCATGGCCACCGCGAAGGGCGCGTTGGCTGAGATCTCGTTTGCCAGCGCCCGGGCGCCGTCCAGCGCCGCGCCGGCGGGCGTCAGGCGGTTGACGAGCCCCCAATGGCTGGCCGCCTCGGCGCTCATCGTCCGTCCCGTCAGCGCATATTCCATCGCGATTTGGCGCGGGATGCGTTGGGGCAAGCGCAACAACCCGCCAGAGCCGGCGATAAGGCCGCGCTTCGTCTCCGGCAATCCGAATTCCGCCGTTTCAGAGGCGACGATCAGGTCGCAGGCGAGCGCGATCTCGCAACCGCCCGCGAGGGCAAAGCCCTCCACCGCCGCGATCAGCGGCTTCTGCGGCGGACGCTCGACGAGGCCGGCGAGACCTCTCCCCTCGAGTTCGACCCGTTCGCCCCGCAGGAAAGCCTTCAAATCCATGCCCGCGCAAAAATGGCCGCCTGCGCCGGTGAGGATTCCGACCGCCAGGGAGGCCTCCGCGTCGAGCCGATCAATCGCTTCCGCGATCGCCTCCGAGGTCGCCCGGTCAATCGCGTTGCGGACCTCCGGGCGATGGATCGTGATGATCATCAACGATCCCTCGCATTTGACGCGCACGCGGGGCATGGACAAGTCAGCGGCGCTCATGCGGCTTCACTTCTGAGCAGCGCCGCGCGCAAGCCGGCGCGATCGCGAATTACGCGTCCGGCGGCCACACGGCCATCAGCGACACGCAGCATGCCGTTGACGTGGAGAATTGCTGGGGCGCCGCCGCGATCGAGCCCAGCAAGGCCGCCGAGGTATCGACCCGATTGCCGGGCGTGAAAGACGACATCGGCGCCTGACGAATTCAGCACATCGATCTCGGTCTCAGTGACCTCAAATCGCAAGCAGGACCCGGTTATATGCTCGTCGTCACACCTGACGGCGGACGTTGGCCTGGGCCAGGCGCCGTCGAGCCATCGCCGCACAGCCGCTTCGGCCGCCTCGTCGCGCCGCAGAGGTTCGACATCCCACGGCGCGGCGGCGGGCGCCTCTACCGCATCCGGCAGGCCCGATTTCAATTGGCGCTGCCGGGTCATGTAATCTTCCTGAGCCACGCAAGCCGTCAACCACGCGCCGTCGCTCTCGTAGATGGCGATTCCAGACCAGACCGCGATCCTGCCGCGGCTCGCGCCATGCTGGCTGAAGTAGACGCCGGCCCAATTCTCGCCGGCAAGGGTTTGATGAACCGTCATGCCAAGCCCGGGAAACAGGCGCATCTGCGCCGCAACCGCCGGCAACCAGCTTTCGTCACGGCCTGCGAAGCCGACGTCTCCAATTCGCAGCTGGTAGTCGGGAGTGATGAACTGTCGCGCCGCCGCGTCGTCGTGGCTGTTGAAATAGTCGATGACCCATCGCCTCAGCAACGGCAGCGCGGATTTCGACACGGCGTCGGCAGCCATCTCAAGTCTCCCCGAACATGCGGCGCATTTCGCGCTTCAACAGCTTGCCGGAGGCGTTACGCGGCAGAGTTTCGGCGAAGCGGACGACGGTCGGGCATTTGTAGCGTGCAATCCGTTCTCGCACGAAATCGATCAGGGCCTGGCCGTCCGCCGCTTCCCCAGGCCGCAGGACGACGACCGCCATTGGCGTTTCGATCCAGCGTTCGTGCGGAACGCCGATCACGCCGACTTCGCGCACGGCGGGATGGGCGTTCAGCACGTTCTCGATCTCGGCCGGATAGATGTTCTCGCCGCCCGACACGATCATGTCCTTGAAGCGGTCGAACAGGAATATGTAGCCTTCGGCATCGAGATAGGCGGCGTCCCCGGTGCGGAACCAGCCCTCGGGGGTGATTGCATCGCGCGTCGCCTCCGGGTTTCGCCAATAGCCCTTCATCAGCATAGGCGTGCGCAACCAGATCTCACCGACCGCTCCAGTCGCAGCGTCGTCCAAGGTCGCGGGATCGACGACCCGTAGCTCGACCCAGGGCAGTGCGCGACCGCATGCGCGCAGCAGGCCCGCGCGAGGCCCATCGGGGTCGTGGTCTTCGGGATCCAACACGACCACGGTGCCCGACGACTCGGTCATGCCATAAGCCTGCATGAAATTGCACTGGAGGCGGGCCAGCGCCCGCCTCAGCAGCACGTCGCCGATCGGCGACGCGCCGTACATCAGGAGCTCCAGACTTGAGAGATCCGCGGTCTCGATCCCGGGAACCTGCAGCAACGCTTGCACCACGGTCGGAACAAAGAACACATGGGTGACGCGATGACGCGCGATGAGATCCACAGCCAAAGCCGGATCGACTTCGCGCATCAGAACGGTGTGGCCGCCGGCCAACATTGTGCTCGAGCCGTAGCCGCAGCCGCCGATGTGGAACATCGGCATCGCGACGAGATTGACGCTGTCCGGACCCATCCCCCAGGATTCCGTGGCGAGGCGCCGCGTATACGACATGCCCTCGTTGGTCAGCATCACGCCCTTCGGCAGGCCCGTCGTTCCCGACGTGTAAAGCAGAAGGATGACCTCGTCCGGCGCGCCGACATGACCGGGATCCTCACCTGCCCCTTTGTCACGCCAGGCGTCGTAGGTCGAACCAAAAATCACCACATCTCTCAAACCGTCGACCGAGCGCGGATCGAGCAGTTTTTCCATCTCTGGTTCGACGAATGCGACCAAGGGTCGGGAATCCGCGACGATCGCAGCGATCTCGGAGCGCGCCAACCGCCAGTTCAATCCAACCAGGATCGCGCCGATCTTACTGCATGCACAAATCAGCTCGAAATATTCGGCGCGATTCTTTGTAAGAACGGCTACGCGATCGCCCTCGCCGACGCCGCTCGCTTTCAGCGCGTTCGCAGCCCGAGAACTGAGAGCATGCAGGTCCGCGAAACTCCAGGTGCGACCTTCGAAAGTGAGCGCGGGCGCCGCGGGGCGCTCACCCGCGTGCTCTCTCAAGGTTTCCGCGAAAGTGGTCATGGGCGTCAGTAGCTTTTCGGCAGACCGAGGCTGTGCTGGGCGATGAAGTTGAGGATCATTTCGCGACTAACCGGCGCCGTCTTGTGCAGACGCGCGATGAACCAAAGGTCCGCGAGCCCATATTCGATCGCCATGCCGTTGCCGCCATGCGTCTGAATGGCCTGATCGAGCGCTTCGAGCGAAGCGTCGGCGGCGGCGAATTTCGCCATATTGGCGGCCTCTCCCGCTTCGCTCGAACCCTGATCATAAAGTTGCGCCGCGCGCGCCGTCATCAATCGCGCCTGCTGGACGGCTACATAGGCCTTGGCGAGCGGATGAGCGACGCCCTGATGGGCGCCAATCTGGGACTTCCAGACTTTTCTGTCCACGGCGTATTGCGCGCCCTTCTCGAGCGCATAGCGGGCGATGCCGTTGTTGATCGCGGCGGCGCAAACGCGTTCCGGATTCAAACCGGCGAACAAGTGGCGGAGTCCCTGTCCTTCGACGCCGACCAGCGCATCCGCGGGTATCGAGACATCGTCGAAGAACAAGGTGAACTGCGTCTCGGGGACCTGCAGCGCGGTCTCGATCGGCGTCCTCGAAAGGCCCGCGGCGTCTGCCGATACGATGAAAAGCGAAAGGGCTCCGCGCCCTTCTTCGTTCGAGTGTTCGCCGCGCGCAACGACGAGGATGGAATCGACTTCGTCGACCGCGGAAGTCCAGTATTTGGTCCCGCGGAGGGTCCAGCCCTGGTTATCGCGTCGCGCGACGGTGCTGATCTTGTGGGTGTTGGTGCCGGCGTCTGGCTCGGTGATCGCAAAGGCGAGGCGCATATCGCCGCTGGCGAGCCCTGGCAGCCATTTGCGCTTCAATTCCTCGGAACCATGCTGTTCGAGAATCGGCGCGCAGATCGAGCCGATCACCAGCGAGAGAACGGGACATCCCTGCGCGGCCACCTCTTCGACAATCACGTTGTAGTCGGCAAGGCCTGCCCCTGCCCCGCCATAGGTCTCAGAGATATGGGCGCCCAGATAGCCCGCTTTTGCGAGCGCTTTCCACAGCTCGATCGGCTTCGCTTTGCGTCGCACGACATCCTGAAAATATCGCCGGCCGAACGAGCCTGCGAGTTTGCCGACATTCTCGCGCAGCTCCGCGTGATGGTCGGCGGTATCGACGAGTCGGGAGTTGAAAAGGCTGGCCATGTCGTTCCTTCCGGTCAGCTCTTGGAGTTCGGCGGCCAGACGAAAAAGCCCCTGCCGGTCTTCTGTCCTAGCTCGCCGCGAGCGACCATTTGCTCGAGCAGCGCAGGCGGCTCGTAACGAGGCCCGAGCGTCTGGCTGAGGCGGCGAGCGATATCGAGCCGAACGTCGAGGCCCACGACATCGCTGAGGCGCAGGGGGCCCATCGGATGGCGGTAGGCGACGACCATCGCCTGGTCGATGTCCTCGGCGCTCGCGACGCCGTCCTGCAACATCCGTATGGCTTCGAGTCCGGCGATCAGATCGAGCCGGCTGGTCGCGAAGCCCGGCGTATCCGAAACCAGGATCGTCGTCTTGCCGGTCGCCTCAGCGAACCGCCTGGCCTGCTCAATCGCGCTGGCGCCCGTCGCCTCGCCGCGCACGATCTCGACCATGGGCAGCGACCAGACCGGATTGAAGAAATGCATGCCGAGAAAGGCGGCGGGATCGGAGACCGAGCGCGCCAGTTCGTTGATCGACAGCGCGCTCGTATTGGTCGCAATCAACTTGGGGGTACGGTGCGAAATATCTGCTAGGACCGACTGCTTCAGTTCCAGGCGCTCCGGCACCGTCTCTATCACGAGGTCGAAACCCGCGGGCAGTTCGGAAGTTGCGCGAAACCGCTCGACGCCGCCGAATATCCGCTGGGCCTCGTCTACAGTGAGTTTGCCCCGGCGGACGCCTGCGTCCGCGGCGCCCTTGAGGGTCGCCAATGCGGCGGCGAAACGCCCATCGTCCGGTTCGACGAGCGAGACGTTAAAACCCGCAGCGGCGAAGACATAGAAGATGCCCACGCCCATCGTGCCGCCGCCGACGACGGCGATGCGTTCGGCGCGAGAGGCCGCCAGACCTCCGTCAGGCATGACTGCCTCCGTTGATCTGTATCCCCTGCCCGGTGATGTGGCTCGCGTGATCGGAGGCCAGATAGATCATCAGATTGGCGACCTCCCGAGGCTCGGCGTACCGGCCATCGGGGATCGACGCCGTGCGCTTGGCGCGGAGCGCTTCTTGATCGCCGCCCGCCTGGCCGGCTTCGATCTCGCGCAGCATCTGAGTGTCGACCGGTCCGGGGCAGACGGCGTTGATACGCACGCCTTTGCGCGCCACCTCCAGCGCGACGCTCTTCGTCAGACCCAGCACCGCGTGTTTGCTCGCGGTATAGGGCGCGAGATTGCGCGTACCGATATAGCCGCCGAGCGACGCCGTATTGACGACAGCCCCGCGACGCCGCTGCAGCATGGCGGGCAGCACATGCTTCAGTCCGAGAAATACGCCGCGCACGTTGATCGCCATCACCTTGTCGAAGAGCTCGACGGGATAGTCCACCACGGACTGAATGACGCCCTGCCAGGCGGCATTGTTCATGAAAACGTCTATCTGGCCCCAGGCCGCAAGCGCTCGAGCCACATAGGCCTCTACCTCGCTCTCGGCGCTGACGTCGGCGCGCTGGAACAAGGCCTCGCCGCCCTGCTGGCGAACCTGTCGAACCGTCTCCTCGCCGCTCTCCTCGGAAAGATCTACCGCCAGGACGCGCGCGCCGACGCCGGCCAGGCTCAGCGAAACTGCGCGGCCGATTCCGCCGCCCGCGCCTGTGACGATCGCCGCCTGTCCCGAAAAATCGATCCTCATGCGCCGGCCTTTCCGACGCCCTCGCGCTGTGAGGCGGCAGGCTCGGATCTCAGCGCGAAGCCGGAATAGCCCTCGGCGGCGCACTGATGAAGAATTCGTCGATAGCCCCTGACGCCGCCCGAATAAGGCATGAACACGCGCGGCTTGCCGGCGACTTCCGCGCCATTGTAGTAAGAATCGGTCGTCAGATAGAGCGTTTCTCGCGCCCGCGCGTTGACGTGCTCCACCCAGGCGCGCTCGGCTTCCGGGAGCGCTTCGAATTCCACCTGCCCGCTCTCTCCCATCTTATGTAAGAGCTCCGCAAGCCAGTCGATCTGCTCTTCGATCGAGACCATCACGTTGCTCAACAGCGACGGGCTGCCGGGTCCGACGACGATCAACAAGTTGGGAAAATCGGCGACGCTCACTCCAAGCTGGGTGATCGGACCCTCCGACCATTTCTCTCTGAGCACGAGACCGTGGCGGCCGACAATGTCGGGCTTCAACAGAGAACCGGTGAAAGCGTCAAAACCGGTGGCGAAAATGATGATGTCGAACGCGCGCGTCGCCTCGGCGGTCCGGATGCCCTCGAGTGTAAACTCGAGAATTGGGAATTCCTTGAGGTCCGCCAATTCGACGTTGTCGCGATTGAACGCCTCGAAATAGCCGCTGTCGACGGAAGGGCGACGCGCCGCGAAAGCATGGCCCTTGGGCACGAGCTTGTCGCGAGTGACAGGGTCGACCACCCGCTCGGCGATCTTCTTTCGAACGAAATCGGCGGCCGTGTCGTTCGCCGGCTTCGAAAGAAGGATATCGTAATAGGCGAGCGCGAAGCCGAAGCCCCAGCGGTTGTAGGCGGCCTCATAGACTTTCTCGCGCTCCTCCGGCGAAGCTTCGAGAGCCGATTGCCTGTTCGGCTTGAATCCGAGCCCCGTCGGCGAATTCCAGGCCTGCTCGCGGCGGGCGCGGTAATTGGCCTTGACGTTGCGGTCCTCTTCATCGGTGACCGGAGCATTGGCCGCGGGAACGCTGAAATTGGCGGTGCGCTGAAAGACGGTCAGATGCGAAGCAACCTGAGCAATCACAGGCGTCATCTGCATGCCCGAAGACCCGGTGCCTATGATAGCGACGCGCTTGCCGGCGAACTCGACCTTGTGCTTCGGCCATTGGCCGCTGTGGATGATCTCGCCGCCGAAGTTCGATTGCCCCGGATAAGCTGGGCTTTTCGTGGTTGAAAGCTGCCCAACGCAAAGCACCAGAAATTGCGCGGACCACTGCCTTCCGTCCTCGGATTCGATCGTCCAGCGCCCTGCGGCCTCCTGATAGGTCGCGCTTTTCATCCTAGTGTTCAGCAATATGTCCTTGCGCAGGTCGAACCGGTCGACGACGTGATTGATGTAGGTCAGGATTTCCGGCTGCGTGGCGTAGCGCTCGCTCCAGCGCCATTCCTGCTCGAGCTCTGGCGAGAAACTGTAGGAATAGTCGAAGCTCTCGACATCGCAGCGGGCGCCGGGGTAGCCGTTGTGATGCCAGACGCCGCCGATGCCATCTGATGCCTCGAGCACGACGGTTCGCTTCCCCATCCCGCGCAGACGGTAAAGCGCGCGAACGCCTGCGAATCCGGCGCCAATGATGACAGCGTCGATCGACTCCAAGTCGCCTGTCCTCCCATCGCGCATAAGCGCCGTTCTGGCCTACGCGTTAGCCTGCTTTGTATCCTATTAAGAAGGATAACTTACTCACTGGTACTATGCAACGGCTTTTTTGGTCCGTCGAGCGATTCTCTTGAGACGCGCGCCGCTCCGGCCGCCTATTTCACTCCGGCGCGCGCGAGCCGGTTCGGAGCCGCGTCGGGGCGTGGGGACGCTCCGGCGAAACCGAGAATGAGCTCGGCCATCGCATCGGAGATCTCGGCGAGCGAAAGCCGGCCGTCGGGCCGGTACCAGAAGGTTGACCAGGTCACGGCGCCGCCGATGCCGAGCGCCGCCATCTGGGGGTCGCCAACGGCAAACTGACCAGCAGCGGCCCCAAGCTCCAGAACTCTGGTGATTTTCCTGAAGAATTCGCGCCGTAAATCGCCGATGCGGCGCGCGTCGGCGGACTCCAGATTCTTTTCTTCGCGCACGTAGACGGCGATGTGCTTCTGGGCGCCAAGGACAGCTGTGACATAGTCGCGCGCGAAAATCTCGAGCGTGCGGCGCGGATCGAAACGCCGGGCGAGAGCGCCATCAAGCGCATCCGTCGCCGCGCGCACGCCACGCAGGCAGATTTCCGCGAGCAACTCGGTTTTCGAGCCGAAATTGGCGTAGATGAAGGGCTTGGTGACCCCCAGTCTGTCGGCGACTTCGTCAAGGGTCGTTCGGTCGTAGCCCTTCTCGTAGAACAGATCGACGGCCGCGCCGATTGTCCGCTCGCGCTTGAGGGCCGCGACCTGATCGCGGATCCTGAGCCCATCATCCGATCGTTTGACCATCGGTGTCCTCGAATCGCCAAACGGGAGCAGAAAATTCGCGCCCCGCTTAGCCCATCCATTGGGGGTCAGCGGGACAGAATGTCGCGCGTTTCGCGAAAATAGAGCACGCCGGTCGCGATGTCTTCCACGAGAACCTCGTGGCGCACATAGCGGCGCTCGCGTTTGACGAATTTGTCGATCGCCCTGGCGGTGATGCGCACTTTCGCGCCGACCGGAATCGGCTCGAGAATCTCGGAATCGTGGAAAGTGTGT
Organism: uncultured Pseudomonadota bacterium; assembly: GCA_963710855.1. Lineage (GTDB taxonomy): Bacteria > Pseudomonadota > Alphaproteobacteria > Rhizobiales > Beijerinckiaceae > Roseiarcus. The sequence goes on from CAVQBX010000001.1 coordinate 138,362, forward strand.
ATCGACCCGATCGCGAACGGTTTCGTGTGATCGAACTGCACGGACAGGACGAAATGCGAGACGAGCAGCGGCGGGACGATGGCCGGCCCGAAAGGCGAATCGCCTTCGATGCGCCAGGTGTTCATTCGCCATCCTTCGTACCAGGGATTGTAGTCCTCTACGGCGTCCGCATAGAGGATGACGAGTTCCGGCGTGATCTCGAGTTCGCGCGAAAGGCTGTCGCCGATCTCGATCATATCCCAGTAGGTCTGGCATTTCTCTTCGAGGCTCGCGACGAAGTCGCGCGTTTGCTCAATCTGGATCACGGTCATCGGCCGCAATTCGTCGGTGCGGGGTTCGCTCACGTCTGTCTCCTCGGTTCCGCCCTTGACGTCCCTCAGACCCCTACATCGACTTCGGCGAAGCCGATGGTCTTGCGCTCGCCCTCTTCATTGTCGGCCCATATATCGACTTTGAAGCGATAGCCTCGCCCCTTCGGCGTCTTCTCCGTGACGACGCCATGCGTCGTGATGATTTCGTTGGCGAACGTGGAGGCGACATACTTGCACTGGATGCGCGCGCCGCGGAAGAAATCGGCGCCGAAATAGTTGACGCACATTTCGGCCAGATAGGCCGACGACATTTCGCCCGTCTGGATCGGCGCCTTGAGGCCGGTTTCCGCCGCATAGACCGGGTCCCAGTGATTGGGATTGAAGCGTCCCCATAGCCGTGAGCCCATCAACTGGATCGCCGCCTTCTTTTTCACCCCGATCAATTCGAAGCCGACCGGCGTTGAGGGCGTAATCCGGATCGAGGCCGCGTCTGTCGCGCTTGCGGTCGTCATCTCTGTCTCCTGGTCAAAAGCGTGGGTCCGCAGCCTCGTCACGAAAGTCCGAGCTGTTCAATGGCGCGTTGTGCGAGAAGAAATTTGCGTGCGCGGCCGGAGGGGGTGGTTGGCAGCTCTTCGACCGAGATCGGAAGAACGTATTTGGGGACCTTGAAGCGCGCCAAGCGCTCCGCGCAGAGCGCGATCAACTCCTCCGGCGTGGCCGAAAATTCTGGCCGCAGCACCACGAAGGCGGCGCCGACCTCTCCCATGCGCCTGTCGGGCGCCGGAACGACATGGGCCTGGAGGACAGCGGGATGGCTCGTCAACACGTCTTCCACCTCGGTCGGCATCACCTGTTCGCCTCCGCAGCGGTAGGATTCCTTTCGTCTTCCAACCAGCGTGAGATATTCATCCGCATCGAACCGGCCGAGATCGCCGGTGTGAATCCAGCCCTCGGAATCAAAGGCCTCCGCGGTCGCTTCCGGCTTGTTGTAATATCCGCGGGTGACGCAGGGCCCTTTCGCCATCAGTTCGCCGACTTCGCCGACCCCCATCACGCGCCCGCTGTCGGGATCGACGACGCGGTAGTCGACGAGCTTGCCGCCAAGCGCAGGGTCACCCGCGGGTCCGACGTCGCGCATGCGCCCATTCGTGGTCGAGAGGCGCTCGAACGAATCGTCGGGGCGCGTCATCGTCATTGTCGCGGTCACCTCCGTCATGCCGTAGCCGGTCGTCACTTCGGCGGGATGCATCCATTCGAAGATCTCCTTCCAGATGCCGCCCGGAGAGCGTTGACCGGAGGATATGACGGAGCGCAGCGTCGGCAATCGATAGTCGCGCCGTTTCAACTCGTCGAGCAGCGCCAGCGTCATCGTTGGCACCAACAAGACGTCGTCGGCTTTGTGCCGCTCGATCGCCTCGAGCGTCGCCGCGGGTTCGAACTGGAGATGCGGGATGATCGCGCCGCCGACGAAAGGCGTGGTCAGCATGCCCTCGATGTAGCCGTAGACGTGATACATCGGCAACGAGAATACTACGCGCCACGCGTCGTCGAAGGCGCGTGCGTAAACGCTTCCGAACGCCGCGCGCAGCACCATGTCGTGGCTGAGCATCACCCCCTTCGGCGAGCCTGTCGTGCCGGAGGTGTATATGATGTCGCTGACGGCGTGAGGATCGCCGTCCGGGCCGCCTTCATAGGCATCTGACGCCGCGCTGAGCTCGGCGAAGGAGGCCGCGCCTGCGCGGGTCGCGCCGGATGTCGGAAACACGACGACCTTCTTCAGCCGCGGGAACGCTTCGCCGCCGCCGTTCGTCTCCCAACCCGGCGCGAGCTCGTCGAGCGCCGTCAGATAGTCAAGGCCGCGAAATCGGTCCATCGTTAGCAACAAATCGGCGTCGGACTGGCTAAGCACATAGCCGAGTTCGTCACGGCGGTTGAGATAGTTGATCGGAATGCAGGTGGCGCCGATCCGCGCGATGGCGTATTTGACGGCGACAAATTCCGGGTAATTGGCGAGCACGATCGCCACATGGCCGCCTCGCCGCAGGCCGGCTTCGAGGAGGCCGCCCGCGATCTTCTCGGACATGCGCTTGATCTCGCGATAGGTGAAGGCGCGGGAATCGGTGACGACATACTCGCGGTTCGGAAAGTCGGCCGCGGCGAGATCGAGGTGCTGGTCGAGCGTCCGCGCGGTCCAGACGGGCGTTCTCCGCCGCACCGCTTCCTGCCGCTGCGCCAGGCTCGCAGGCATATCCACGTTCCTCCCGTCTTTAGCTGACGCGTCTCGCCGTCGCTTTACAGATCGCGCAAGCCGTTTTAGCATACGGATCGCAATGAAAATATACCTATCAGTAGAATAATGCACTGGCAAGAGCCTAGGGAGCGGAAATGCCCGTCGATTCCGGATTTGAGGCGCTGCTGGCGGATCCGCGCAATCACGTGCGCCCGCCGCCCGCCCACATTCCGATCGAAAAGGTCCGCAAGGCCGCCAATGCCGCCATGCTCGGCAACCGGAGAACGAAAATCCATGCGACGGCCGACTTTTCATTGCCCGCGCCCGGCCGATTTCTCCGCGCGCGGCTCTATCGTCCCTCGCCCGCGCCCGGCCTGCCAGCCGCCCTCTTTTGCCATGGCGGCGGGTGGATTTGGGGAGACCTCGAAACGCATGACGCCATCTGTCGGGACATTGCCGTGTATTCCGAAGCGGCCGTGCTATCGCTCGAATATCGGCTGGCGCCGGAGACGCCGTATCCCGGCGCGCTGGAAGATGTAACGGCGGCCCTGAATTGGTTGGCCGCTTCCGCGCCGGCCCTGGGACTCGACGGCGGCCGCCTTGCGATCTGCGGCGACAGCGCCGGCGGCAATCTCGCCTTCGCTGCGGCGCTCCTCGCGCGGGACAACGCAAATCTGCCGCGCATAAACTTTGTCGGACTGCTTTATCCGGTCGTTGATCCTGGCTGCGACAGCGGATCTCAGACGGAATTCAGCAGCGATTATCTGCTCACCGGAGAGGCGATGCGCTATTTCTGGGGCCAGTATCTGAATGGTCGCAGCGGCGCCGCCGACCCCTTGTTCGCGCCGCTCAACGCCGACCTCTCGGGCTTGCCGCCAACCACGATTGCAACCGCTGAATTCGACATTCTTCGCGACGAGGGCGAGCAGTTGGCCGACCGTCTGGCGGCGGCCGGGGTCCCGGTTCAGAAGCGACGCTACCCGGGCATGATCCACGGCTTCGCCTCTTTCCCCGACCTGACGCCGATGGCCTCTGTATGTCTTGCTGAATTGTCGCTGGATTTGCGTAAGGCCTTCAATGGGCCAAAGCGCGAGATGACGACATGATCGATTTCAGCAAATACAAGACCATCGAGGTCGCGCGGCGCGGCCGCATCCTGACGCTGACGCTCAACCGGCCCGACAAGCTCAACGCCGTCGACAAAGCGATGCACGCGGAGCTTTCGACGATTTTCTCGGACGTTAGCGACGATCCAGACAGCGACATCGCCATTCTCACCGGCGCCGGCCGCGCATTCTCGGCCGGCGGCGACATTTTGTGGATGCAGGAGATGATCGACAGCGGCTTTGCGCTGACCGCGCGGGAGGCCAAGCGGATCATATTTTCGCTGCTCGACTGCGAAAAGCCAATCATCGCCAAGGTCAACGGCCACGCCGCCGGACTCGGCGCCACCATTGCGCTTTTCTGCGACGTGATCTTCGCCGCCGAGGGCGCGAAAATCGGCGATCCCCATGTCGGCGTCGGGTTCACCGCTGGCGATGGCGGCGCAATCATCTGGCCGCAATTGATCGGTTACGCTCGCGCGAAGGAATATCTGATGACGGGCGACATGATCCCCGCGTCGGAGGCCGCGCGCATCGGACTGATCAACCATTGCGTCCCCGCAGGAGAACTCACGGCCAGAGTCGAAGCTTTCGCCGACCGGCTCGCGGCCGGCGCACAACTCGCCATTCGCACGACCAAGGCGTCCGCGAACATCGGCCTGAAGCAACTGGCCGCGTCGATCATGGACGCCTGTCTCGCGCTCGAGGCCGAAACCAACGCCTCCCCCGATCATCAGGAAGCCGTCGCCGCTTTTCGCGACGGCCGCAAGCCGATCTTCGGCGTATCCAAATTGGGCCGGCCTGGCTCCGAATGAGCAAGGCCGGCTTCGAGCCAATCAAGTCAGACGCAGCGCATTTGCGGCCATCAGATTCGCGAACGAATCATTCACATTGTGCAACAACGCCAGTTCGACGCCGCCGCCGTGGCCCGAACCCGTCGGGTCGAACCAGAGCTGCGTCGACCCCGCGCTCATCGTCGTGCTTATGTAGTTTCCGAGATTGGCCATTGTGGGGCTGACTTGATGGGCCGCGAATACACTGGCGAGGCTCATCGCATCGCCATTGGAGAGCGAAAAGTCATTTAGAGTCGCGTAGCCGTGGGAATCGGCCTTCGCGGGCAGCGACACGACCTCATTGCCTTCCGGTCGAAACGAGAGGGTTGCGCCGGCCTGTGCGGAGATCGTTGTGGGGATCGGATTGAAGACAAGGGCGGCATCGGCCACCAGTTGCGCCACGGTCAAGGAGACACCGTTGAGCTCAACGAAGGCCGCGCTGGGGTGACCTGAGCCGGTGACGTCGACGGAGAGAATGGTGTTTCCGTTGACGGTGGCGGCGCTGACGTAATTGGAGATATTGGAGAGATCGGGGGCGGCATCCGTCTGGTTCAGAATTCCGCGCAGTTCCAGGACATCGCCGGCGTTTGGATTGAAGCCGTTGATCTGCTGGGGGCCGATGCCTGGCGCATAGTGAAGCAAATCGACCGTCTCCAGCCCTGCTGCACGCATGTTGAGCGGCGTGTTGAATTGGGGCGTGACCGTTATCGCGTCCGGGACATATTTCATCCCGCCGTCGGCGACGAGTTGCGCGACAGTCGTGTCGACCCCTTGCAGCACGGCGAAAGGCGTGCCTTGAAGGCCCTTGCCTGTCGGATCGAAATAGAGGGTCGTGCCGACGCTGGAGATCGAGCTCGTGATATATTTGCTTATGTCCGAAAGATTTGTGGACGCCGTCGTCTGCTCGACAATGTCGTCGATGCCGATCACGTCGCCTTTGGAGGGATTGAAGCCCGCCAACTGTTGAACGCCATGCGAGGCGCTTTCCAGGCAGATGGTCTCATATCCCGCCGTTCGATAGGTCAGGGTCACATTGGTGCAACCCATCCGCATGAGCGGGGTGATCGTATTGGCTGTCGACGCGGGACTGGTCATTGAGGCTCCTTCACCGGAAGATTTATTACGATGCGCAACTTATGCGTGCGCATCACAACCTATGAGGGAATTCATTTTCGGGAAGGTAAGACGGAAAGCGTCGATTTAGTTCAATTTGTCAGCGTTCTGCTTCGCTCGCACCCCATCGTCTGGAGGCCGTTTGTTCATGAGAAAATCGCTGCTGATCGCCAACCGCGGCGAGATCGCGATTCGCATCGCGCTCGCCGCCGCGGAACTCGGCATGCGCACGGTGGCGATCTATTCGGAGGACGACGCACGCTCGCTGCACGTTGCGCGCGCCGACAAGGCGGCGCCGCTGAAGGGCGCGGGGGCAGGCGCCTATCTCGACCTGACGCAGATCATCGCGCTCGCCCGCGCCGAGGGCTGCGACGCCGTCCATCCGGGCTACGGTTTCTTGAGCGAGAATGCGGCTTTCGCGCGCGCCTGCCTCGAAGCGGGCCTGACCTTCGTCGGTCCGGCGCCTCAGACGCTCGACCTGTTGGGCGACAAATCTGCGGCGCGGCGACTGGCGGAGCGATGCGGCGTTTCTGTGTCGCGCGGCACACAATCGCCGACGACGCTGGAAGAGGCGCGAGCGTTTCTGTCGGGCCTTGGCCCCGGCGCCGCCGTGATGGTGAAGGCGACGGGCGGCGGCGGCGGGCGCGGTTTGCGCGTGGCGGCGAGCGCCGGCGAACTGGAGGGGATTTTTGAGCGCTCCGCGTCGGAGGCGATGGCGGCGTTCGGTAGCGGCGATCTCTATGTCGAGGAACTCGTCCCCAACGCACGCCATATCGAGGTGCAGTTGATCGGCGACCGCGACGGCGCGGTCATCGCGCTCGGCGAGCGCGAATGCAGCCTGCAACGCCGTCATCAGAAGATCATCGAGATCGCGCCCGCGCCTACGCTGCCTGAGGACGTGCGCGCCGCTCTCGCAAGGGCCGCACTCGCCTTGGCCCGCGCGTCGGACTTGATCGGGCTCGCGACCTTCGAATTTCTGGCGCCGCTCGAGGCGCCCGATAAATTCGTGTTCATCGAAGCCAATCCCCGCCTCCAGGTCGAACACACTGTGACGGAAGAGGTCACTGGGGTCGATCTGGTCAAGGCGCAGCTTCGAATCGCTGGCGGCGAGACGCTCGCCGAGATCGGGCTCGACGACCCGAGCAGCCTTCGACCGCGCGGCTATGCGATCGAGCTTCGCATCAACATGGAAACGATCGGCGCCGACGGCGCCGTCCTGCCGACGAGCGGGGAGATCGCCATCTACGAGCCCGCGTCGGGCCCCGGCGTTCGCGTCGACGGCTGCGGCTACAGCGGTTATCGCCCGAGCCCAAGCTTCGATTCGCTGCTGGCGAAGCTCATCGTGCATTCGCCCTCGCCGCGTTACGAAGACGCTGTTTTTCGCGCACGACGCGCGTTGCGGGAATTTCGCGTCGAGGGGATCGGCGTCAACCTGGGTTTTCTGTCGGCGCTGCTCGATCACCCAGATGTCGTGAGCAACCAGGTGAGCACGACATTTCTGGACGAACACGCGGGGCAACTCGCCAGAGCAGCGGCGCGCGACAGCGCCTTCTTCGTTCCTTCCCTGAATTACGGTTCGGCGCCGCCCGAAGTGACCGGTCCAGAGGGCACGATCGCGATCAGCGCCGCGATGACAGGGCTCGTCATCGCGATCGACGTCTCGGAGGGCGATCTCGTTCGCTGCGGTCAGCCGCTCGCAATGCTCGAAGCCATGAAAATGCAGCATGTGACGTCCGCCGCCTTCGATGGAATCGTGCGGCTGATCGCAGCCCGAACTGGCGAGGTGCTGGGGTTCAATCAACCTCTGATGTTCATCGAACTGACCGAGGCCATAGAGACCGAGGTCGCCGCCGCTGAGGCGGCGGACCTCGACGCCATCCGCGCCGATCTCAAGGAAGTGCTGGCGCGGCACGATCTGACGCTCGATTCTGCACGCCCCGAAGCGGTCGAACGGCGGCATGCCCAGGGCGGCCGGACGGCGCGCGAAAATGTCGAGGACCTCGTCGATCCCGGCAGTTTTATTGAATATGGCGGCCTGACTTTTGCTGCGCAGCGCAGCCGGCGTCCCGTCGAAGACCTGATGCGCGCGACGCCGGCGGACGGATTGATCGCAGGCCTCGGCACTGTCAACGCGGCTCAATTCGGCGAGGATCGCGGGGCCTGCGCAGTCGCGGCCTATGACTACACGGTGCTGGCCGGCACGCAGGGCGCGATGAACCACAAGAAACAGGACCGCTTCTACCGGCTGGTTCATGAGTTGCGCCGTCCGTTGATCCTGTTCGCCGAGGGCGGCGGCGGTCGCCCGGGCGACACAGACAAGACGCATGTCAGCGTCTCCGGCGGCGATCTTCCAACCTGGTTCCTGTTTGGCGGGCTTTCGGGCCTCGTGCCGCTGATTGGCATCGTTCACGGCCGCTGCTTTGCCGGCAACGCCGCGCTGCTCGGCTGCTGCGACGTGATCATCGCGACGGAGTCGGCGACCATCGGGATGGGCGGACCCGCGATGATCGAAGGCGGCGGCTTGGGAGTGTTTAATCCTGAGGACGTCGGCCCTGTGAGCATGCAGGCGCCGAATGGGGTCATCGATCTGGTGGCGCGCGACGAAGCGGAAGCGGTCGCGCTCGCCAAGCTTTATCTCGCCTATTTTCAGGGACCGCTCGCCAACTGGAAAGTCGCCGACCAGCGCCTGCTGCGCTCGGCGATCCCCGAGAACCGGCTGCGCGTCTATGACATCCGCGCGCTGATCCGCACGCTCGCGGACGAGGACTCCGTGCTCGAATTGCGGTCCAGCTTCGAAATCGGCATCGTGACCGCGCTCGCGCGGATCGAAGGCCATGCGTTCGGCCTCATCGCCAACAATCCCCTGCATCTTGGCGGCGCGATCGACGCGGATGCGGCCGACAAGGCGGCGCGATTCCTCCAATTGTGCGACGCGCACGACTTGCCGATCCTTTCCTTGACCGACACGCCGGGGTTCATGGTTGGTCCCGACGCCGAACGAAAGGGGCTGGTCAGGCGAGCCTGCCGGATGTTCGTCAACGGGGCGACGGCGACGACGCCCTATTTCACGATCGTGCTGCGCAAGGGCTATGGCCTTGGCGCCATGGCGATGGCGCGCGGTTCCTATCACGGATCGATCTTCACGGCGTCCTGGCCTACGGGCGAGTTCGGCGGGATGGGGCTCGAGGGCGCGGTTCGCCTCGCCTACCGCAAGGAACTCGCGGCAATAGCCGATCCGGAAGCCCGCGAGGCGGAGTTTCGCCGGCGCGTGGCTTCGAGCTACGAACACGGCAAGGCGATCAACACGGCGTCGGTGCTCGAAATCGATGACGTGATCGACCCGATGGACACGCGCCGATGGGTGATGCGCGGCCTGAAGAGCGTGGCTCCGCGCCCACCTCGCGCGGGCAAGAAGCGAACGCACATCGAGCCCTGGTGACGGGCGCGGACCTGGCTGCGAGGGATGCAACCAAATCCAAATTGGCGCCAAACAAATCCAAATAAGGACCAAACAATTCCAAACAAGAGCAAAACAAATCCAAACAAATCCAAATTCAATCAGGCCTGATCGCGTATTTTCAAAGACTTGCGAGTGGTTAACGCGTTTTCGCAATTTCCCGTGATCGCCCGCCGATATCTGCGCAAATATATAGTGTAAATTACCGATTAACAGAAATGAAGTTAGCATACTCGTTCAACTCTTAGCAATTACTTTTATGCCCTATTCGCGAACCGTCATGCCCGGACTTGTTCCGGGCATCCACGCCGCCGTGCAACCCATGCCGTTGAAGCGCGAATAAGACCGCCCGTGCGAGACCTTTAGCCACGCATCGCTCGACGGCGTGGATGGCCGGGCCAAGCCGGGCCATGACGAAGAGCGACGCGCGAGCCTCGAGGCGTCGCTTACCCAACACGCATTTCACCAGCGCTCATGAAGGAGCCTAAACCCGCCGACTGGCGCCGGCGGCTCGCATCCTTGCCTCCGATCGCGCCGCCCTCACCCCTGACCCCTCTCCCGGACGGGAGAGGGGAAGCTCTACCTCGCGCCCGCGCCGAGATAGGCGTCGCGGATACGCTCGTCGCTCCACAGAGTCTCCGGCGCTCCGCCGAACACCAGCCGGCCGGTCTCCAGGACGTAACCGTAGCTCGCGGATTTCAGCGCCATGCGCGCGTTCTGTTCGACGAGCAGCACCGTCGCGCCGCGGCGATGGATTTCGTCGATGATGCGAAACACCGCCTGAACGATGACGGGGGCGAGGCCGAGCGAGGGCTCGTCGAGCAGCAGCAGGCGCGGCTTCGCCATCAGCCCTCGCGCGACGGACACCATCTGCTGCTGGCCGCCGGAAAGCGTCCAGCCGAGCGAATCGGCGAAGCGGCGGATGTCGGGAAAGAGATCGAACATCGCGTCCGCCTCGCGCCGGATCTCGGCGCTCGACGCGCCGCCGTTCGAGGCGCCGAGCATGATGTTTTCGCGCACCGTCAGGCCCGGAAACAGACGCCGTCCTTCCGGCACATGGGCGACGCCCCGGCGCACGATCTCGCGCGGGGAAAGACCGCCGATCGGCTGGCCGTCGAACAGGATCGAACCCGCGCGTGGCGCGACGAGTCCGGAGATCGCGCGCAGCGTCGTCGATTTGCCCGCGCCGTTGGAGCCGAGCAGCGCGACGACTGACCCTTCCTCGACGCTGAACGAAACGCCGCGCAGCGCCTCGATCTCGCCGTAGTTGACCGAGAGGTCGATGAGCTCGAGCAGCGCCATCAACTCTCCCGAGATAGGCGGCGACGACTTCGGGCTCTCGCAGCACGGCCAATGTCTCGCCATCAGCGATCCGGCGACCGAAATTAAGCACGGTCAGATGCCGCGCGACGCCTGAGATCAGCGTCATGTCGTGGTCGATGATCAGTATCGTCAGACCCATGCCGGCGATGCGTTCGAGCAGATCGTGCAACTGCTTCTTTTCTGTCGAGTTCAGTCCGGCCGCGGGTTCGTCGAGCAGCAGCGCCTTCGGATTGGCGGCGAGCGCACGCGCGATCTCGATGAGCCGCTGATGGCCGTAGGAAAAGCTCGGGATTGTCTCCTCGGCGCGCTCGCCGAGGCCGACGAATTCGAGCGCCGCGCGCGACCGCCGCAACAGCGCTTCTTGGGTTTTGGCAAGCCCGCTGCCCTTACGTTCGGCGCCAATCAGGACGTTCTCGAGCGCGCTCATCGAGCGGAACAGACGGATGTTCTGGAAGGTGCGCGCAAGCCCGGCCCGCGTGCGCTGATGAGCAGGCAGCATCGTCACGTCCCGCCCGTCGACGAAAATCCGGCCGGCCGTCGCGCGGTAGATCCCGGTGACGACATTGAGCGTAGTCGTCTTGCCGCTGCCGTTCGGTCCGATCAGCGCGTGCACGGCGCCGCGCCTGACGCGAAAATCGACGGCATCTACGGCCTTGAGGCCGCCGAACTGTTTGGTGAGGCCCTTCACTTCAAGAATCACCTCGCCGCCATCGGCCGGCGGGGAAAGGGTCAGCGGACCGGCGGAGGCGACGGGGCTCGCGCGCCGTTTGATGCGCCTTGCCAAAAAGCCCCAGATGCCATCAGGCATGAAGATGACGATGAGGATCACCGCCGCGCCGTAAATGGCGAGATAGAGACCCGGCACGCTCTTCAGGAACCTCAGCCATTCCGGAATGAGGATCAGCAGCGCCGTGCCGATCGCCGCGCCGATCGGCGAGGCGACGCCGCCGAGCAGCGCCATCGTCATCAGCACGATCGAGTCGGCGAAGGCGAACTGGTCGGGGCTCACGTAGGTAAACCCCCCGGCGAACAGGCCGCCACCAAGCCCGCCAAGCAGTGCGCAAAGCGCGAAGGCCGTCACCTTGACGGCAAAGACGTCAACGCCGGAGGCGGCCGCCGCGAGTTCGTTGTCACGCACCGCCCGCATCGCGCGGCCGAGCCTGGTGTCGGCGAGGCGCCAGACCAGATAACCGGAGATCGCCGCGATGGCGATTACGAGGGCGAGGTACGACGGTCCGCTCGTAAACCCAATCGGGCGTGGAATCGAACTCACGCCGTCGGGCCCATGCGTGAAGCCAGTCGTGTTGATGAGGACGACGGTGAGGATCTGCTGGAACGAAATCGTCACCATGGCGAGATAGTGACCGCCGAGCCTGAGCGTCGTCGCGCCGAGCGCCGCGCCCGCGATCAGCGCGATCACCACGCCCGCGATCAGGCAGAGCCAGAACGAAGCCTGATAGTCGACCTCGCCGAGGCCGACCGCATAGGCGCCGAGCGCAAAGAACGCGGCTTGCGCGAGATTGATCTGCCCGCAAAGTCCGAGAACGATGGAAAGACCGAACACGGCAATGCCGTAGGTCGCCGCCTGCATGAGAATGTTGGCGACGTAGCCGTCCGTCTTCGCGGTCGCCGCAAGCATGACGACGATCAGCGCGACGATCCCGTAAGCGAGCTGGCCGAGCAGAGAAGATCGCGCGATCATGCCTTCTCCGCCACGCGTTCGCCAAAAATGCCTTGCGGGCGGAACACGAGGAACAGGATCAGCACCAGGAATGCGAACGCGTCCTTGTAGGGAACGGAGATGTAGGCGGCGCCGAGGGTCTCGATGACGCCAATCGCGAAGCCGCCGAGGATCGCGCCGGTCACGTCGCCAAAGCCGCCGATGATTGTCGCCGCAAAAGCCTTCAGCGCGATCGCGCCGCCCATCTGGATGGAGACGAACAGCACCGGCGCGACGAGAATGCCGGCGATGCCGCCGAGCACCGCGCTATAGACGAAGGTGAACATTATCATCGCAGCGACGGGAATGCCGAGCAGCGCCGCCATCTCCTTGTCCTGGCTCACCGCCTGCAGTTTCTTGCCGAACAAAGTGTGCTCGAACAGCCAGTACTGGAACGCGACCAGCGCGATCGTGGCGGCGATGATGATGAGATATTGACTGTCGATGAACACCGGCCCGATCTGGAAACCGGGCGTATCGAGCCAGCCCGGCAGCACCTGCGGCTGCGGCCCATAGAGCGCGAGCACGGAGTTCGACAGGAAGATCGAGGCGCCGATCGTCGAGATCAGCACCGGCAGATAGTTGCGGTTGCGCAGGGGGTAATAGACGGTGAGGTTGAAGACGACGCCAAGCAGCGCCATGCCGCCGATGGCGATGAGGAACGACAGCCAATAGGGCCAGCCGAGGTCGACCGCGAACACGACCATCAGATAGGCCGCGACCATCGAGAACTCGCCCTGCGCGAAATTGACGACGGAGGTCGCGCGGAAGATCAGCACGAAGCCGAGCGCGACCAGAGCATAGACCGCGCCGACGCCGATGCCGGTGAACAGGAGTTGCAGGAAGAAATCCATGGCTCTTTCGGTATCGGCGGCCGGATGTTTCCGCCGTCACGACCCCATCCTGAGCTTTCGAAGGATGCTCCAGCTTGGATGAAGCGTCGTGCAACCCAACGGTTCCCGGCAGCTCGCTCGCTGCGAGCTCGGTGAATTCGATGTGCTTGTCGAAGACGATGACGCCCTTTTCGTTGCGCACGATGTTGTAGCCGTGCAGCCCGTCGCCGTATTGGTCGAAATTGTATTCGCCCTCGGCGCCCTTGTAGCCTCGGGTCGCGAGCATCGCCTCGCGGATTTTTTCAGGGTCCGTCGAGCCCGCCTTGTTGATCGCCGCGCTGAGCACACCGATCGCGTCATAGGTCCAGGAGCTGTAATTGTCCGGCGGCGCCTTCGATTGCTCGCCATAGAGGCGCGCGAACTCCTTCGCCTCCGGGCTCGAAATCGACCGCGTAGTCGGCAATTCCGTAGGTGCCGTAGAGCGCCGGCCCGGCGAGCTTCACGGCGCCCGCGACGACGATCGAGGGCGAGCCGACCCAGGGGATCGTGACGCCGAGCTGGCGCAACTGCCTGGCAAAGATCGCGAGGTCGTTGTCGAAAGTGAAATAGCTGCCGATGATGTCCGCGCCGGAAGATTTGATGGCGAGCACGACGGGCGTGAAATCCTGGCTCTGGTTGGGGTAGCCCTGGTCGCTGACGACTTTTGCGCCAGCCTTGTCGAGCGCCGCCGAGAGCGCGTTGAAGCCGCCCATGCCGAAGGCGTCAGTCGAATGGACGACCGCCCAGTTTTTCTTAGCCAGCGTCTCGACGCCGTAGTTGGCGATGACGCGGCCGGAATAGGAATCGTTGGGGCGGAAGCGGATGAGCCAGGGATTGCCGAGTTTGGTCAGCTTCGGATCCGTGCCGCCGAAGCAGACGGGCTTGCCGGTCTTGAGAATGTCGGGCGCCATCGCGTGGTTCTGCGTCGAGCGGATCGAGCCGAGGAACGCGACGATGTCGGGCTGCGCAGCGAGCTTGGAGAAGGCGAGCACCGCGCCCGGATTGGTCGTCTGGTCGTCCTCGATGACGAGTTCGATCGGCTTGCCGAGCACGCCGCCGGCCTTGTTGACGCGATCGACCGCGATCTTCGCGCCGGTGACCGCGTATTTGCCGGAATCCGCCGCGGGGCCGGTGATCGGCGCGACCATGCCGATCTTGAGGGTGTCGCCCTCGGCTCGTGCGGCCCGCAGGAGCGCGGGCGCGGCGAGCGTGGCCGTAAGGCCGAGCGACAGAGAACGTCGGGTGATTTCCATGAAGCGTTTCCCTCGGCGTTTTCAGGCAGGGTGACGGAAGCGCCGTTGTTTCGCAACCCTTGGGGCGCGAGAGCGCGGGAGTTCAAATTAATTTCAAGATCGCGCTCGTGTAGCCGCGGTCGTCGACCGCGGCGGCTTAAGCTTGGCGGGCACCTGGAAAATGAAGCTTCTCACGACCACCGCGGTCAACGACCCCATAAGCGCTCGGATTAGACACTCCCGATGTCATCCCCGCGAACGCGGGGATCCAGCGTGTGATGCTTCGCTTGCAATAGTGGGCTGAAAACTTGAAGGCGCCGAGTTCTACGACACTGGATCCCCGCTTTCGCGGGGATGACAATTTCCTATCCCAGCCCAGATGGGTCAGCGACCGCGGCTACAATGCGCGGTTCACCCACACATCTCTTCCACCGCATGTGTCAACATCTGCAAATCCTGCGGTCGCGACAGCCGGTGATCGCCGTCGGCGACGAGCGTCAGGGTCGCTTCGTCCTGCGCCAGGCGCTCCATCAGCCTCAGCGCATGGGGATAGGGAACGTCGGGGTCGAGGCGGCCTTGCAGGACGCGGATCGGCGCGTGGGTTCTGATCAGCCCGCCAAGCAGCAGATGCTTGCGGCCGTCTTCGATGAGGGCGCGGGTATAGACGTAGGGTTCTGGCGAATAGGCGGAGGGGCGGCGCCAGACGCCCTTGGTCTCGATCTCGCGCCGCGCCGGCTCCGGCAATTGCGCCCAAAGCAGCGCCTCAGTGAAATCGACGGCCGGCGCGATCAGCACCAGGCCTTTCAGGCGGGCGCTTTCGCTTAGCGCAGCGAATTCACGCGCGACCAGCAGCGCGAGGTAGCCGCCCATCGACGATCCGACCAGCACCTGTGGCCCTTCACTCTCTTTGAGGATCGAGCTCGCGCGCCTCTTCGAGCCAGCGCGAAACCGTGCCGAGTTCGAAATCCCCGCCGGTCAGCCCGTGCCCGGAATAGTCGAACCGCAGGAAGGCGCGGCCGGACTTTTCGCACAATGTGCGTCGAGCGCGCCGGCCTTGGTCGAAATCCATGTCGGATTTGAAGCCGCCGAGCCAGACAACGCCCGGGCCGCCGGCCCCGGGCGCGCGATCTCCTGCGGAAAGCGATGCGGCGGGCGTCCGCGCCGATGTCAGAAATTGCGGTTCGCCGTCTTTCAAGGTTCAATCCCCCCCATGATTCGCGCGCCCTCCCCGCAGGAACACGCCCTCGCCCGGCTTGGCGAAGGCCTGCGCGCGCGTCAACCCGAACCGGGAGGGTTGACTTGAACGCCGTCGGTCTCGCCCCGTTCGGCCGCGGCTCGGCGAGCCTCGCCGGCCATACCGTGCTGCAGATCATTCCGCGGCTCGACGCCGGCGGCGCCGAGCGCACGACGATCGACATCGCCGCAGCGCTGGTCGAGCGGGCGCGCGCGCGCTCGTCGCTTCCGAAGGCGGGCGGATGGCGAGCGAATTGCAGGCGGTCGGCGGCGTGCTTATCCCGTTTCCGGCCGCGGCGAAGAACCCGATCACGATGTTCTTCAATATGCGCAAGCTCGCGCGCCTCATCATCCCCGAACGCGTCGATATCGTGCACGCGCGTTCGCGTGCGCCGGCCTGGGTGTCGCTCTACGCGGCGCATGCCGCCGAGCGGCCGTTGGTGACGACCTATCACGGCGCCTATGGCGGCCGATCGGCGCTGAAGCTCGGCTATAATTCGGTGATGGCGCGCGGCGACGTCGTCATCGCCAATTCGCAACTACACCGCCGGCGAGATCGCCCGCCTCTATCCGTACGCGAAATCGAAACTGACGCGTCATTCACCGCGGCACGGATCTGCGCGCGTTCTCGCCCGGTTCGATCGAGCACACGCGGGTGGCGCGGCTGCGCGACGCCTGGGGCGTCGCGCCGCACGAGCGCGTCGTGCTGCTCGCCGCGCGCCTCACCGCCTGGAAGGGCCAGAAAGTGCTGATCGAGGCGGCGAGTTTCGATGCGCAGCCGCGGGCTTGCCGATGTACGCTTCATCCTGGCGGGCGACGCGCAGGGGCGCGACGGCTATGTGCGCGAGCTCGACGCGCTGATCGCCAAGCTCGACCTCAAGGACGTGGTCCTGCGCGTCGGCCATTGCTCGGACATGCCGGCGGCGCTGCTCGCCGCGAGCGTCGTCGCCGTGCCCTCGACCGTGCCCGAGGCTTTTGGGCGGATCGCGGTCGAGGCGCAGGCGATGGGCGCGATGGTCGTCGTCAGCGATATCGGCGCGGTGCCGGAAACCGTGCTGGCGCCGCCAGATCCCGCCGGAGGAGCGCACCGGCTGGCGCACGCCGCCGGGCGACCCGGCCGCGCTCGCGGAGGCGCTGCAGACGCGCTGACCTCGGCGCCAGCGCGCGCGAGGCGATCGCGCGGCGCGCCCGCCTGCATGTCGAGCGCAATTTCTCGTTCGACGCAGATGAACCAGACTGCAGGCCATTTGTCGTTCTGCCGCGAATGTATCCGTGCCGTGTCCGGGTAAAATGGCGGCGCAAGGGGAAGGGCGAATCCATGGCGAAGGTCACGGGCCTGTCAGGCAACGAAATCTATTGCCTCGCGCTGAAGAAATATCGCGCCGGGCGAACTCGTCATCGGCAACAGCGTCAATTCGATGGGCTTTCTGGGCTCGCTCGGCGCGGGGCTCGGCAACGTGCTCGGCGGCGAGGTGCCGCAGGTCACGCAGGCGATCCATGAGGGACGCGCCGAGGCGTTCCAGCGCATGACCGACGAAGCCGCTGCGCGAGGGCGCCTCCGGCGTCGCCGGGCGTGACGGCGAACTGCGCACTTCAGCGGCAGCACGGAATTCCTGTTCGTCGGCTCCTGCGTCCACGCGACGGGCGCGTCGGAGGGCCTGTTCACCAGCGCGGGCGACGCGCAGGAACTGTATCTGCCACATGGACGCCGGCTACCAGCCGATCCAGCACGTGTTCGGCAACATCGCCTATTCCATGGGCGTCGGCGGCGGCATTGCTCGGCTCGCTGAAGACGCTCGGCGCGCGGCGAGATCCGCGAATTCAGCGACGTGTTCAACCATACCCGCCATGCCGCGCTCGACCGCGTCGTCGCGGAGGCGCGCGCGGATCGCGCCAATGCCGTCGTCGGCATCCGCACCGTCATCCAGCCCTGGGCGGGCATGCACGAAATGATGATGTCGGGCACGGCGGCGTTCAATCCGGCCCTGCCTAGCTCCGCGATCGCCAATCCCGTCACCAGCGACCTGACCGGCGAGGAACTGTGGGCGATGACCAGCCTCGGCTACGCGCCCGGTCAAACTGCTGATGTCGACCTCGATCTATTCGCTCGGCATCGTCGGCGGCTTCCTGGCCGGCGTTCAAGTCGTTCTCAGCGCGGCGAGATCAGCGAATTGACGCGGCTCATCCACGATGCGCGCGAGGTCGCCATCGACCGGCTGAAGAGCGAGGCCGACGCGCTCGGCGTCGAGGAGGTCGTCGGCGTGAAGACCTATATCGCCGAGATCGGCAACGGGCTCGTCGAATTCATGGCGATCGGCACCGCGGTCAAGCCGACGCCGGGCGTGCAGGTGGCGTCAACGCGACGTTGCCGCCGCAGGCGATCGTGCGCGACCGGGACACCTGGATCGACGGCGATTTCGGCTTTTCGCTCGACCGAAAGAGCTAGCTGGAACCGCCCTCACCCCAACCCTCTCCCGCAAGCGGGAGAGGGGGCTCCAAGGAGCCTTGAATCCCTTCTCCCGCTTGCGGGAGAAGGTGGCGCGCAGCGCCGGATGAGGGGATGCCGTGATTCTAGTTGATGGCCGTTTACTCCGAGCCAAGCGGCCTCAGGCGGGCGAAGCTTCGATGTCGTCGTAGCGCTTGAGCCGGTAGATCACGAAGGAGATCACCCAGGCGAGGGCGAAGATCGCCGACGATGACGTAGCCGAGCAGGCCGAAATTGTCGTTGAGAGCGCCGATCGCGCCCCAGAAGCCGCCGCCGTCAGTGAGGCCGAGCTGGTCGCCGATCAGATCGAGCGCCTCGAGCCCGCCGACAATACCGCGACGATGACCGAAACCGAGGTGATCGTCGAGGTTGTAATAGAGCTTGCGGATCGGCTTGACGAAGGCCCAGCCATAGGCGCCGAGCATCAGGATGCTGTCGGCCGTGTCCATCAGCGTCATGCCCGGCGGTGAACAGCGCCGGAAACACCAGGATCGACCAGACGGACAGACCCTGCGAGGCCTGCGCTCGCGGAGATGCCGAGCAGGCCGACCTCGGTCGCGGTGTCGAAGCCGAGGCCGAACAGCAAGCCGAGCGGGAACATGTGCCAGCTGCGTTCGATCGAGCCGGAAGAAGCGACGGAACAGGCGCGCCAGCAGGCCGCGGTTGGCGAGCACGACGTCGAGGTCTTCCTCGACGTAGCCGGCCGCCGCGCCTTGACCGTCCGGAACATGCGATAGACGGAAATCAGCACAATGAGGTTGGCGAGCGCGATGACGAACAGGAACAGCGCCGAGACCAGCGTGCCGACGACGCCGCCGACGCTCTTGAACGTATCGAAGCGGCCTTGCAGCGCCGCCGTCGGTCAGCGCGATCGCGACCGACAGCGCGAAAACGACCGTCGAGTGACCCAGCGAGAAGAACAGCCCGACCGTCGACAGGGCGCTTGCCTTCCTGCATCAGCTTGCGGGTGACGTTGTCGATCGCCGCGATGTGGTCGGCGTCGAAGGCGTGGCGAGGCCGAAACGTGTAGGCCAAGCAGGCCGCGCCAAGCAGCAGGGGATAGGCATGAAAAGCCGCGAGCGCCCACAGCCACGCGGCGATGTTGGCGGCGATCAGCAGGGCGCCGACGGCGGCAATCCTCGATTTCAGGGAGCCGGCGGCGCGGGTGAAAATCGTCGTGATCGCGTCGCCCATCCGCGCCTTCAATCCCCCATGCGAGAGGGCGAGAATCCCCTGAAATGAGGCGGCAAGCAAGCGTCTTGCCAGAGTGGCCCGCTCGCTGTTGACCACGGCGCGCAAGCCGCATAGGTCTGCCGCCCTCGCGAAGGGGGGAGACTCAATGCATTTTCTGCGAGTGAATCTGCTGGCAATGGCGCTGCTCGCCTTGAGCGCTACGCTCGCGGCGGCGGCGGGGCCGCCCAACATCGTCTACATCATTGCCGACGATCAGGGCTGGAAGGATGTCGGCTATCACGGCTCCGACATCAAGACGCCGAACATCGACGCGCTGGCGGCGGGAGGCGCGCGGCTCGAACAGTTCTACGCCCAGCCGATCTGCACGCAGACTCGCGCCGCGCTGATGACCGGACGTTATCCGTTCCGCTACGGCCTGCAGACGACAGTCATTCCCTCGAGCCATGCCTACGGCCTCGCGACCGACGAATATCTGCTGCCCCGAAGCTCTGAAGGCGGCCGGCTACGAGACGGCGCTGATCGGCAAATGGCACCTCGGCCATGCCGACAAGAAATTCTGGCCGATGCAGCGCGGCTTCGACCATCACTACGGCCCGCTGATTGGCGAGATCGACTATTTCACGCATGACAGCATGGCGTCGTCGACTGGTTCCGCGACAACAAACAGCTCGTCGAACCCGGCTATTCGACGACGCTCCTCGGCGACGCCGCCGTCAAGCTGATCGACGAGCACGATGTGAAGACGCCGCTGTTCCTCGACCTCGCCTTCAACGCGCCGCACACGCCCTATCAGGCGCCGCAGGCGGATATCGACAAATATGCCTCGATCGCCGACCCGACTCGGCGCGCTTATGCGGCGCAGATCACCGCGATGGACGACCAGATCGGCCGCGTCGTCGCGGAGCTCGACAAGAAGGGCATGCGTGACAACACGCTGATCATTTTCCAGAGCGACAATGGCGGCACGCGCAACGCCTTGTTCTCCGGCGAGCAGGACATGTCGAAGCTCAAGATCCCCAACGACAATGGCCCGTATCGCGAAGGCAAGGGCACGTATTACGAGGGCGGTGACGCGGGTGCTCGCATTGGCCAACTGGCCGGGTCACATCAAGCCCGGCACAGTCGTCGACGGAATGATCCACACCGTCGACATGTACCCGACGCTCGTCGGCCTCGCGGGCGGATCGACCGCCAAGGCGAAGCCGCTCGACGGGCTCGATGTCTGGGGCGCGATCAGCGAAGGCAAGCCTTCGCCGCGCACCGAGGTCGTCTATGGCGTCGAGCCGTTCCGCGCCGCCGTCCGCGAGGGCGACTGGAAGCTGATCTGGCGCACGCTGCTGCCGCAGGCGGTCGAACTCTACGACATCGCAAACGACCCTTACGAGAAGACCAACGCGGCCGCCGCGCATCCGGACAAGGTCGCCGCCTTGCAGGCGCGCGCCAACGAACTCGCCTCGCAGGCCCAGAAGTCGCTGCTGCTCGGGACCGAATTCCAGGCGATGAAAGAGCGCCTGAAGAGTCCCCCGCGCTGCCGGACATGGACGTGCTGACGCAAGGCGGGGAGTGAGACGCTCCCCTGTCATCCCCTCGAAAGCGGGGATCCAGCGTGTGATGCTTGCCCTACAGAAGCTGGCTCAGAACAACTTGAAGCCGCTGAGCCCTACGACACAGGATCCCCGCTTTCGCGGGGATGACAATTTCGTGTCCGGACGCCTGCCCGCCTTCAGTGCGTGGCCGAGAGATGCGCCTCCAGCGCGGCCTCGTCGTGGATCAGGTCCGCGCTCTTCGCGGAATGGGCGATGGCGCCGCGGTTGAGGATGATCGCCTCGTCGGTGAACGGCAGCACCTTCTTCGGCTTCTGCTCGACGATGATCATCGACAGGCCCTCGCGCGCAAGCCGCGCAAGCGCGGCGAGCAATTCGTCGACGATGATCGGCGCGAGGCCCTCGGTCGGCTCGTCGAGCAGCAGCAGCTTCGGGTTCAGCACAAGCGCGCGGCCGATCGCCAGCATCTGCTGCTCGCCGCCGGACATCTGCCGGCCGCCGTTGCGGCGGCGCTCGTAAAGGCGCGGAAACATCTTGTAGACGCGCTCCGCCGTCCACGGCCCCGGCGTCGCGACCGCGGTCAGATTCTCCTCGACCGTCAGCGAGCGGAAAATGTTGCGCTCCTGCGGCACCCAGCCGATGCCGCGCATGCGCGCGCGCGTGCGGCGGCAGCGCCGTGAAATCCGCGCCGCTGACGAATATCCGGCCGGCATGGCGCGTCGTCACGCCGATCAGCGAATTGATCAGCGTCGTCTTGCCGACGCCGTTGCGGCCGAGCAGCGCCAGCGACTTGCCGTCCTCGAGCGCGAAGGTGAGGTTGGAGACGACGCGCGCCTCGCCATAGCCGGCAGATGAGGCCTTCGACGCGCAGCAGCTCAGCCATGCGCGTCCTCCCCGAGATAGACCGCGCGCACGCGCTCGTCCGCGGCGATCTCCTGCGGGTCGCCCTCGCAGAGCAGGCGGCCGGCGACCAGCACGGAAATGCGCGTCGCGAAGTTGAACACGAGGTCCATGTCGTGCTCGATCAGCAGGATCGCGACGTCCGGCGGGCAGCGCCGCGAGCGCGGCGAGAATGTCGTGGCGCTCGTCCTCGGGCACGCCGGCGGCGGGCTCGTCGAGCAGCAGCACGCGCGGCCGGCAGGCGAGCGCCAGCGCGATTTCCAGCAGGCGCTGCTTGCCATAGGGCAGCGTGCGCGTCGGGCGGTCGTATCACGTCGATGAGGCCGAAACGTGCAGCAGTTCCTCGATCTCGGCGACGATCTCGCCGCGCGTGCCGGCGACGCGCCAGAAATCCGAGCCGCGCCCCTCGCGCTCGGAAATCGCGAGGCCGAGCGACTCGATCGGGGTGAGGTCGGGGAACAGCTGGTTGATCTGGAACGTGCGCGCGAGGCCGCGCCGCACGCGCTGGCTGACGCCGACAGCGCGGTGACGTCGCGCCCTCGAGCAGCACCGACGCCTTCGCTCGGCTTCACCACGCCGGTGAGCAGGTTGATCAGCGTCGTCTTGCCGGCGCCGTTCGGGCCGATCAGCGCCTGCCGCGCGCCGGGCGCGAAGCGCGAAAGAGACATTGTCGGTCGCGACGAGGCCGCCGAACCGGCGCACGAGGCCGCGCGCCTCCAGGGCCGGCGCGCTCATGCCGCGCCTCCCTGCCGCGCCATGTTGGGCAGCAGCGTGCGCGCACGCGATCAAACAGGCCGTCATGCGCTCGCGCCCGACCAGCACCAGCACGACGAGCAGCACGCCGATCCAGAACTCCCAATATTCCGGCGTCGCCGCGGAGACGACGTCGCGCATGACGATGAACACGCCGCGCCGATGATGCCGCCATAGAGATAGCCGGCGCCGCCGATGATCAGCATCAGCATCACGTCGGCCGAGCGGTGGAAGTCGAACAGGTCGAGCGAGACGATCTGCGTCGTCTCGGCGAGCAGCGCGCCGGCGACGCCGGCGTAGGCCGCAGAGATCGCGTAGATGGCGATGATGCGGCGCAGCGTCGAGACGCCGAGCGCGCCGGCGCGCAGCCGGTTCTCGCGCACCGCCGTCAGCGAAAGGCCGAACGGCGAGCGCGCGAGCCGGCGCGCGAGCACGAACAGCAGGAACAGCACGACGAGGCTGTACAGCGCCGCGTTGCGCTGGCCGTCGCCGATCGAACCGATGGAAAAGCGGCCGAACAGCGGCGCCGATGTCGAAATTCGAGCCCGTCGGCGCCGCCGGTCCAGTCCGCGTTCTTGTTGGCGAGTTCGCCGAGCATCAGCGCGACGCCCATCGTCACCATCAGCCGCGTGAGATCGGCGCCGCGCAGCAGCAGCGGCGCCGTGACGAGGCCGAGCCCGGCCGGACGATCGCCGCCGCGATCGGCAGCAGCAACGGGTCGTTGATAGCCGGCGTTGGCGAGGATCGCGGCCGCATAGGCGCCGACGCCGAAGAAGGCCGCCTGCCCGAGCGAAACGACGCCGGTGAGGCCCAGGATCAGGTCGAGCGACAGCGCGAACAGGCCGGCGACGAGCGTTTCGTTGATCAGCGCCGCGCGCGAGGGAAGCGCGAAGATGAGCGACGAAAGCGCGAGCCAGAACGCGATCTCGACCAGGCGCCAGCGACTCGCCGGCGTCGAGATGGGCGCTGATGCGTTGAGCGTTGGCGCTCATCGCCCGTCGCCCTTGGCGAACAGGCCCCGCGGGCGCAGGATCAGCGTGACGACCATCACGGCGTAGATGATGAAGGCGCCGATCGAGGGAACGTAATATTTGCCGGCGACGTCGAGCACGCCGAGCAGCAGCGCGCCGAACAGCGCGCCGAGGATGCCGTTCGCGCCGCCGATGGTGACGACGATCAGCATGATGACGAGATATTTGAGCGGAAAGCTCGGATCGATGCCGCCGACGACATCGGCCGCCAGCGCGCCGCCGAGGCCCGCCAAGCCCGCTGCCGACCGCGAAGGTGATGGCGAACAGGCGATCGACGTCGACGCCGAGCCCGGAGGCGCACGCGAGGATCATCGACCGCCGCGCGCAGCCGCGCGCCGAATCGCGTGCCGACCAGGAAGATCTGCAGCCGCGCGGCGATCGCGCCGCAGAGAACGATCAGTGAACAGCCGATAGACGCCGATGCCGACGCCGCCGAATTCGAGCCGGCCTATGCAGCCAGTCCGGCAGGTGGATCTGCTGCGGCTGATCGCCGAGCAGATAATTGGCGATCGGCATCGCCATGAACACGAGGCCGATGGTGAACAGCACCTGATCGAGCGGGCTCGCGCCATAGAGCCGGCGATAGAGCGTGCGCTCCAGCGCGACGCCGACGATCGCGGGAACGAGGAAGGCGAGCGGCAGCGTCGCGAAGAACGGCACGCCGGCGCGGTTCATCAGCAGCGCCGTGACATAGCCGCCGAGCATCGCGAAGGCGCCGTGCGCGAGATTGATGAAGTTCATCAGCCCGAGCGTGACGCCGAGTCCCGCCGCTCAGCACGAACAGCAGCATGCCATAGGCGACGCCGTCGAGGAGGAGGGTCAGCATGACGCTTGTTCGAGGCTCCGGTTTCGGGAATCCCCTCCCCCGCTTCGCGGGGGAGGGTAAGGGTGGGGGAGGTCGGGGTTGATCGACGATCTCAGGACGGAAGCGCCGGCGACGCCCCCACCCCGGCCCTCCCCCGCAAGCGGGGGAGGGGAGCGTCAGACGGCTCTACTTCTTCGACGCCTTGTACGGGTCCTTCACGTCGGGATCGTCTCGAACTCGACGTTGTAGAGCTGGCCGTCCTTCTTCTCGACCTTGCGCACATAGATGTTCTGCACGATGTCGCGCGTGTCGGGATCGATCTCGACCGGCCGCGCGGGCTCATCCATTTCGCGCCCTTCATGGCCGCGAGCAGCGCCGCGCCGTCGGTCGCGCCCTTGGTCGTCTCGAGCGCGTGATAGACCAGCGCCATGCCGTCATAGGCGCCGACCGCCATGAAGTTCGGGCGGAAGCCGTTGGCCTTCTCGAAGGCGGCGACGAACGCCTTGTTCTCGGGCGAATCGTGGGCGGCGGAATAATGGTGCGTCGTCACGGCGCCGAGCGCGGAATCGCCGATGTCGGCGAGCAGATCGTCGTCGGTGACGTCGCCGGTGCCGATCAGCTTGATGCCGGCCTTGTCGAGGCCGCGCTCGACGAACTGCTTCATGAACACCGCGCCGAAGCCCGAGGGCACGAACACGAACACGGCGTCCGGCTTGTCGTCCTTCACGCGCTGCAGGAACGGCGCGAAATCGGGGTTCTTCAGCGGCACGCGGATCGCCTCGACGATCTTCCCGCCGCCGTCCTTGAACGTCTCGCCGAACCATTTCTCGGCGTCGATGCCCGGGCCGTAGTCGGTGACGATGGTGACGACCTTCTTGATGTCGTTCTTCAGCGCCCATTGCGCCATCGGCGCGGAGGCCTGCGGCAGCGTGAACGAGGTGCGCACGATGAACGGCGATTTCTCGGTGATCATCGCGGTCGCGGCGGCGGTGACGATTTCGGGCACCTTGGCTTCGGTGGCGACCGGCGCGGCGGCGAGCGCGAGCGGCGTGAGGCCAAAGCCCATCAGCGCTGCGGCGTGGTCGTTGGCTGACGAGCTCCTGCGCGAGGCGCTTGGTGACGTCGGCGGCGCCGGTGTCGTCCTTGACCTCGAGCTTGATCGTCTTGCCGGCGACCGTGTCGCCATGGAGCTGCATGTAGAGTTCGGCGCCGGCCTTTTCCTGCTTGCCGGTCGATTCCGAGGGGCCGGTCATCGGCACGATCATGCCGAGGTTGATCGTGTCTTCGGCGAGCGCGGGCTTCGCCATCATCGCCGCGGCGAGCGCGGCGACGGAAATCCAGCGGGCAGCATTCATTGTTTCATTTCCTCCCGGTGCGGAGACCAGTCGAGCCCGGCCTTCTTAAAGGTCGGGCAGGTTAGAAGCGTCAGGAAAGCGAATCAATCTCCGGGCTGTTCTCCCAGAGTTCGCTCAGCGACTGCGGATGCGGCAGCAGGCCCTGTTCGAGCGCGAGCCGCATCGCCATGATGAGCGCGGGCTCCATCGCCGTGCGGCCGAACGGACAATTGTCGCGCTCCGGCTTTGGCCGCCCGCTGGCGATCTTGGAAGCCTCGAACAGGCCGATCAGCAGGCGCAGGGATTCGGGGTCGTTGAGCGCGTGTTCCGTGCGGGCGACGACGACGTGATTGATCGGCACGAAGCCGTGCTTGTCCCAAAAGATGTCGGCGGCGGCCTTGGGGTCCGTGAACACGGTGGTCAGTTCGGGGTCGTCGGGCACGTCGTTGCCGACGATGATCGCGTCGAGCTCGCCCGCGTGCAGCATCTTGACGAGTTCTTTGCCCGCCTCCGCCCGGCTCACGAACGGCGGATCGGGATATTCGAGCACATGCGCGCCCTCAAAAGTCGTCCAGGCGACGTCCGTGGGCGCGACTCCGAACTGATCGGAGAGCAGGCCGCGCACCCAAAGCCCCGTCGTCTGACTGTAGGCGCGAACCCCGACCCGCTTGCCCTTGAGGTCGGCGGGAGATCGGATGTCGCTGCTCTTCAGCCGGAACAAAGCGGCTTCCTGGAAGCGCGCCGCCATCACCAGCGGCAGCAGCGTCAGCTTCTTGCCGTAGGCCTTGGCCTGCAAAAAAGTCGCGATCGCCATCTCGCTGACATCGAACTTGAGTTCGCGCGCCATCGGCGCGAAGGCGCGATTGACCGGCTTGATCTCAGGGAATTCGAGCGGCAAGGCGTCCGACTTCACCGCGCCGGATTTCAGCGCCGCCGTGTGCGGATAGTTGCCAATGGCGACCGTCCAGCCTGTCATTTCCTGGCGCCTCCCGAGGGGCGCGTGAGCCGCCCTTGTCGCTTCTTCCGCTGTAGCATCGGCGACTGCCCCTGTCTTATCGCAAGTTCAGCGCGCGATATTCCCGTTGGTTATATCGGCGAAACCCCGCTGCGCCAATTCGCCGGCGAAGCTTTTCAGGGCGTCCAGGAAGGCCTTGGCGGCCGGCGACGGCTCGCCGCCGCGATGGATGACCCCGGCGAGGCGCGGCGTCGGGGGCAACGGCAGGGGCGCGAGTTGCAAGGCGCCGCGATGGCTTCGACCGCGCGCAGATGCTGAAGCCTCAGCCGCTGATCGAGATGCCGCGCCATGGTCTTCGCAAGGCTGGCGGGGCGCTACCTCAGGCTATTGGCGCCCGGGCGGAACTTGAAGAGCGCCAATATGCCGAGCGCCACGAAAGCCAGCAACACCACGACCTGGGTCACCAGGAACGGCGGCTCTGTTTGGGTCGGCGCCAGCGCCTTGAGGACCGGCGCCTTCATGAACCCCTGCGCGACCAGCACGAAGACGTTGAGATAAAGCGATGCAATGGCGCCGCCGAGATAGATTACGCGCCAGACGCCCGCGAGATGGAAAACGTAATAGGCGGCGGCCGCTGCGGCCAGCAGGACGAGGGACAGAATCCCGACCGCGCGCGGCGGATCGAAGCCGAATGGCGCCAACGGAAAGCCCGACAGGCTCGTCAGTATGGTCGTGGCGAGGAAGACGCGCGTTCCAGGCGCCCGATAGTCGCTGGGTCAGCAGGCCCCCCAACACGACGAGGCCCGCAACAATGCCGACAAGGCTTATCGCGACGTGAAATTGCAGCATGACGTAGCCCCCTGGCGCGGCCGATCCGTCGTAATTGTAGTTAGGGTGACGGCGTCACTTATTAACGTTTTCCGCGCTGGGCGGCTATGCGATCTTTCTATTATGCGTCGTTTGCCTGGCGGGGCCGGTCGGTCGCTTTGAACTCGGGTTCGCGAGCGCAATATTCGAATTCGCGGGGGCAGGCGTTCCCCAGTCAACTGCACGCCAAGGGGCTCCAAAAAACCTTGCGTCGTTGGCGGGTCCGGGTCATTGGGTGTTGCTAACATGTCAGAGGAGACCGCCATGACCACTCTCGCCGGCAAGACCGCCGTCGTCACCGCCGCCGCTCAGGGCATCGGCCGCGCCTCGGCGCTCGCGCTCGCCGCCGCCGGGGCGAAAGTCATCGCCACCGACATCGCCGCCGACAAGCTCGCCGACCTCGCCTCCGACCGGATATCGGTCGAGACCCTCGACGTGCTGAGCGCCGAGGCGATCTCGGAGTTCGCCGGCCGTCACGGCGGTTCCGCTGACATCCTGTTCAACTGCGCGGGCGTCGTGCACGCCGGCACCGTCCTCGAATGTTCGGAAAAGGAATGGGCGTTCGCCCTCGATCTCAACGTGACGGCCCAGTTCCGGATGATCCGGGCCTTCCTGCCGGGCATGATCGAGCGGAAATCCGGGTCGATCATCAACATGTCGTCGGTCGCCTCGAGCGTGAAGGGCGTGCCGAACCGCTTTGCCTATTCTGCGTCTAAGGCCGCGGTCATCGGGCTCACCAAGTCGGTCGCCGCCGATTTCGTCGCGAGCGGCGTGCGCTGCAACGCGATCTGCCCCGGCACCGTCGAAAGCCCATCCCTGCAGGACCGCTTGCGCGCGACAGGCGATTTCGAAGCCGCGCGCGCCGCCTTCGTCGCCCGCCAGCCGATGGGCCGCATCGGGCAGCCAGAGGAGATCGCCGGCCTCGTCGTCTATCTCGCCGGCGCGAGTTTTACGACCGGGCAGATCCATGTGATCGACGGCGGCTGGACGGCGTGACCCTGTAGCCGCGCTCGGCGACCCAAAACGCAAAAACTATAAACCTGTCATCGCCTTTGAAAACGGGGACCCAATGTCGTAGGGTTTAGCGGCTTCAAGTTTCCAGCCCTTTTCTGCAAGGGATGCGTCGCGCACTGGATCCCCGCTTTCGCGGGGATGACATTGGAGCGTTTAACCCTGGCGTCTTTGGGTGAGCGACCCCGGCTACAGTTTTAGGCTCTCCATCAGGCGGCGATGGCCGTCCGGGATCGGCGTCGGCTTGTTGCTGGCGCGCTCGACGTAGACATGGGTGAAATGTCCCTGCGCGGCCGCGGTCGCCGCCCCGGCGCGGAAAACGCTGACGAGATAGCGCACGGACGAGCGGCCGATATGCTCGACCGTCACGCCGACCTCGATCTTGTCGGGATAGGCGAGGCTCTCGAAATAGCGGCAGTTGGTTTCGACCACGAGGCCGATGACGGGGGTGGTCGCGACATCGAGCAGCCCCTCCTCGATCAGGATCGCGTTCACCGCCGAATCGAACAACTCGTAGTAGACGACGTTGTTGAGATGGCCGTAGGCGTCGTTGTCGCGCCAGCGCGTCGTCTTCGGCACGAAGCGCGCCACCGCGCTGCGACCGATCGGACCTGGGCGTGACTCGTTCAGCGGACTCTTCCCCTCGTTGAGTTGGCTTAGCGCCTGGCGGAAGGTATAGACAGCGGCCGGTTGCAAGGCAAAGCCGGCCGAAGCGTGGAGGCTCGCGGATGAGCGACGAACCGGAATTCCGACGCGAGGCGCCGCAGGCCGGGGTCGTGACGCAGTTGACGCCGCGCGTGCGAAGAATCGTCGCGCCGAACCCGTCCGCCTTCACCTTTACGGGGACCTGCAGCTACATCTTAGGGCAGGGCGAGGTGGCGATCCTCGATCCCGGCCCGGACGACGACGCCCACCTGCAGGCGCTGTTGGAGGCGACGCGCGGCGAGAAAGTCGCGTACATCGTCATCACCCATACCCATCGCGACCACAGCCCGCTCGCCCGCCGCCTCAAGGCCGCGACCTCCGCCCGCATCGTCGGCGCGCGCCGCATCAGTTCGTCGAGGGGCCGCAAGGGCTCGACGCCTCGCACGATCGCAATTACGCGCCGGACGAGGTGATGCGAGAGGGCGACGAGGTCGCTGTTCCCGGCGTGACCTTGCAGGCGATCGAGACGCCGGGCCATGCGGCGAACCACCTCGCGTTCGCGTTCGCGCAAGAGAACGCGCTGTTCAGCGGCGACCACGTGATGGCCTGGTCGACCTCGGTCGTCGCGCCGCCCGACGGGTCGATGACGGACTACATGGCCTCGCTCGACAAGCTGCGCGGCCGCAAGGAGACAATCTACTGGCCCGGGCACGGCGGCCCTGTCACCGACCCGCAGCGCTACCTGCGCGCCCTCGTCACCCATCGTCGTCAGCGCGAGGCCGCCATCCTCGACCGAATCGACGCTGGCGTGACCGAACTCAAAGCGATCGTCAACTCGGTCTATGCCGGGTTGGACCCCAAACTGGTCGGCGCCGCGCGCCTCTCAGCGCTTGCCCATCTTCAGGACCTTACGCGGCGGGGCGTGGTTGTTGAGGAGGGCGGGGCCTATCGGCGGCCTTGAAGGCGTCATCCTTCCCCAGCTTTGCTGCTATTGTATGCAGACATTTCATTTGAGGCGAAGTATGGGGTTTACCCCCTTCTCCCCTTGCGGGAGAAGGTCCCCGAAGGGGGGATGAGGGGTCGTTTCCGGCCTCTGCCCGGCTTCCAGAATGGCAATTGCGGCCGGTCCAATCTTCGAACATGCTTTTCTCGCGGCGCGGACCCCTCATCCGG
Organism: uncultured Pseudomonadota bacterium; assembly: GCA_963710855.1. Taxonomy (GTDB): domain Bacteria; phylum Pseudomonadota; class Alphaproteobacteria; order Rhizobiales; family Beijerinckiaceae; genus Roseiarcus. Next base: position 168,486 of record CAVQBX010000001.1, read on the forward strand.
CCTTCGGCCACCTTCTCCCGCAAGGGGAGAAGGGGACTATCCCGCGTCTTCGCGGACCAAACAAAGATGTCTGCATACTGTAGAGCTTTGCTGGGGAAGCGCGAAGTGCGGATGGGGTGTGGCGTGCGAGAAGAACACTTGGCGAGCGCCCACGTCACGAGACGCCATTCAGCGGAAAATCACCTCGATTGGCTGCAGCTGCCCACACCTCATCCGGCGCTTCGTCCTCCTTCCGCGCCAAGCGGGGAAGGCGATTATCTGGCAGGCCGCTAGCTCTTTCTTAAGCCGAACTCGCCAGCGAGGGGACTAAGGCCAGCGCGTCGTCAGGCAGCTGGGCATCCGCGGAAAGCGTCACGACGTCGCCCTCCCCATCGGGCGGCTCAAGCGCCGCGAACTGGCTGTCGACCAGCGAGGCCGGCATGTAGTGGTCCTTGCGCGAGGCGACGCGCGCCCGCATATCGTCGGGCGTGGCTTGAAGATAGACGAACTTTATCCTGGGGCCGGCGCCCGCGCGCAGCCGGTCGCGATAGACGCGCCTCAAAGCCGAGCAGGCTATGACAACGCCCCGGCCGTTTTGCTCCTCGCCGGCGAGCCGCGCCGCGACCCGGTCGAGCCAGGGCCAACGGTCCTCGTCGGTCAGCGCATGGCCTGCGCCCATCTTGGCGCGGGCCGCGTCGGTATGAAGATCGTCGCCGTCAATGAAATCGGCGCCGAGCGCGCGAGCGAGAATGCGCCCGACGGTCGTCTTGCCGGATCCCGAGACGCCCATGACCACGATGGCGGGCGTCGGCGGGCTCGCGGCCGAGGAAAGGGAATTCAGGCGCGTAAACGGGTCTCCGAGCGCTTGCTGCGCTTGGTCGAGCTGCGGGTGCGTCGCTCGCCGCGCCGCTGACCGCTACGATAGGCGACTTCCGCCTGGTTGGCCATCGGGGCGAGATCGAGAGCTTCTTCGAGCGCCCGTTCGATCATCTTGTCGAGGTCTTTCGGCATAATGGCTTCCTCCAGTTACGCGGCGGCTGGCCGACGGGAGGGGCTTACGGGATGCCGGAGGAGCGGTTTGCCGCCGATTTTTACTGTTTCTTAACCGTTGCATTCGCCAATGCAATCTTGGGCTGTCCACGAGGCGAGGGATCGCAGCGACAATTCGTCCGGGGGGAAAATTCTGGCGCTGCGGCGGCGCGACCCTTCCCCCGACGCCGACCCCTCCCTACATTCGTTGCGATGCCGCTTTGGCGGCAAATTCTTGATTTTCCATGGGCCGGCTCCTGTCGCTTCGGGGCGGGGGCGGGCGCCGAAGGGGAGTTCGACATGAACCTTGAAAAATATACGGAACGGGCGCGGGGGTTCGTTCAGAGCGCGCAGCAGCTGGCGCTGAGGGAAAACCATCAGCAGTTCACGCCCGAGCATGTGCTGAAAGTTCTGCTCGATGACGAGGAGGGGCTGGCCTCCGGTCTCATTGACAGCGCCGGCGGGCGCTCCAGCGAAGCGCTGAAGCAGGTCGGAGCTGGCGCTTTCCAAGATGCCGAAGGTGCAGGGCTCGGGCGCCGGGCAGCTCTATCTCGCGCCGACGACAGCGCGGCTGTTCGACAATGCCGAGAAGATCGCGGAGAAGGCCAGCAACTCGTTCGTCACCGTCGAGCGTCTGCTCGTCGCGCTGGCGCTCGAGAAGGGCGCGGACGCCGCGAAGATTTTGGCCAATGCCGGCGTAACGCCGCAAACCCTCAACGCCGCGATCAACGATCTGCGCAAGGGCCGCACCGCCAATTCGGCGAGCGCGGAAAACCAGTATGACGCCCTGAAGAAATACACCCGCGACCTCACCGAGGCCGCGAAGGCGGGCAAGCTCGACCCCGTGATCGGCCGCGACGAGGAGATCCGCCGCACGATGCAGGTGCTGTCGAGGCGCACCAAGAACAATCCCGTGCTGATCGGCGAGCCCGGCGTCGGCAAGACCGCCATCGTCGAGGGCCTCGCGCTGCGCATCGTCAACGGCGACGTGCCGGAATCGCTGCGCGACAAGAAGCTGATGTCGCTCGACATGGGCACGCTGATCGCCGGCGCTAAGTACCGCGGCGAATTCGAGGAGCGGCTGAAGGGCGTGCTCAACGAAGTCACGGCGGCCGAAGGCGGCGTCATCCTGTTCATCGACGAGATGCACACGCTGGTCGGCGCCGGCAAGGCCGACGGCGCGATGGACGCCTCAAACCTCTTGAAGCCCGCGCTGGCGCGCGGCGATCTGCACTGCATCGGCGCGACCACGCTCGATGAGTATCGCAAGCACGTCGAGAAGGATGCGGCGCTGGCGCGGCGCTTCCAGCCGGTGTTCGTCAGCCAGCCGACGGTCGAGGACACGATCTCGATCCTGCGCGGCCTGAAGGAGAAGTATGAAGCGCATCACGGCGTCCGCATCACGGACGCGGCGATCGTCGCGGCCGCGACTCTGTCCGACCGCTACATCGCCGACCGCTTCCTGCCCGACAAGGCGATCGACCTCATCGACGAGGCGGCGTCGCGCCAGCGCATGCAGGTCAACTCGAAGCCGGAAGAGCTCGACGAGCTCGACCGCCGCATCGTCCAGCTCAAGATCGAGCAGGAGGCCCTGCGCAAGGAGACCGACGCCGCCTCGCGCGACCGGCTGACCAAGCTCTCTGGCGAACTCGGCGAGCTGCAGGAGAAGGCCGACGCCCTCACTTCGCGCTGGAAAGCGGAGAAGGAGAAGGTCGGGCTCGCGCAGAAGCTGAAGGAAGAGCTCGACGGCGCGCGCAATGCGCTCGCTCAGGCGCAGCGCAAGGGCGACTATGCCGAAGCCGGCCGCATCGCCTATGGCGTGATCCCCGATCTCGAGAAGCGGCTCGCCGATTCCGAAGCTCAGCCCGGCGCCGCGCTGGTCGACGAGGCGGTGACGCCCAATCACGTCGCGCAGGTGGTGTCGCGCTGGACCGGCGTGCCGGTCGACAAGATGCTGGAAGGCGAGCGCGAAAAACTGCTCAAGATGGAAGAGGAGCTGGCGCGACGCGTCGTCGGGCAGCGCGAAGCGGTCGAAGCCGTTTCGACCGCGGTGCGCCGCGCCCGCGCCGGCCTGCAGGACCCGAACCGGCCGATCGGCTCGTTCATGTTCTTAGGGCCCACCGGCGTCGGCAAGACCGAACTGACCAAGGCGCTCGCCGCGTTCCTGTTCGACGACGAAACCGCGATGGTGCGCATAGACATGTCCGAGTACATGGAGAAGCATTCTGTCGCGCGATTGATTGGAGCGCCTCCCGGCTATGTCGGCTACGACGAAGGCGGGGCGCTGACGGAAGCGGTGCGCCGCCGGCCCTATCAGGTCGTGCTGTTCGACGAGGTCGAGAAGGCGCACCCTGACGTCTTCAACGTGCTGCTACAGGTGCTCGACGACGGACGGCTGACCGACGGACAGGGCCGCACGGTCGACTTCCGCAACGTGCTGATCGTCATGACTTCGAACCTCGGGTCGCAGTATCTGGTCGATCTCGGCGAGAACGAGGATGTCAAGTCGGTCGAGAAGGAAGTGATGGGCGTCGTGCGCGGGCACTTCCGGCCCGAGTTCCTGAACCGGGTCGACGAGATCCTGCTGTTCCACCGGCTGCGCCGCGAGGACATGGGCTCGATCGTCGACATCCAGTTCAAGCGGCTCGCCAAGCTGCTCGAGGACCGCAAGATCACCGTGTCGCTCGACGCCAGAGGCCGCGCCTGGCTCGCCGACAAGGGTTACGATCCCGTCTATGGCGCGCGTCCGTTGAAGCGCGTGATCCAGAAGTGGGTGCAGGACCCGCTCGCGGAAGGCCTGCTCGCCGGCAAGGTGCTCGACGGCTCGACCGTCAAGATCAGCGCCTCGCAAGGGCGGCTGACGATCGACGGCAAGCCGGTCGGCGAAGAACCCGGCGAGGCGCCGCCGAAGCCGACGCCGACCGTCGTGCAGTTCCCCAAGGGGGCGTGAGGTCGCTCAGAGAACCGCCCTCACCCCAACCCTCTCCCGCAAGCGGGAGTGGGGGCCCTTCTCCCGCTTGCGGGAGAAGGTGGCGCGAAGCGCGGGATGAGGGCGGCCCGTGATTCCGATTGATCGTTAGCGGTATTCTCAGGAGCTGTGGTGATGAACGCATCGCTCGCCGGCGTGCTCGGCGGTTCGCCGGGCGCGGTGCTCGTCAGGCTCCTCGTCGTGTCATTCGTCGCCGGCATCATCCTGTCGACGATGGGGTTCGAACCCGAAACCCTCTACGAGAACGGCTTGCGGCTGATCCGCCACATGGTCGAATACGGTCTTTCCGACGTGAAGCAGGTCGGCCGCGTCCTGCTCACCGGCGCCATGGTGGTCGTGCCGATCTGGATCGTGCTGAGATTGGTCAACGCGCCGCGCGGGAAGTGAGGTTCATTCCTCGAACCGCTCGCTCGTCCCCGCGCGCGCGGCCGGGCCGAGGGCGGCGTCCGGCGGCTGTTTCGGCAGCCCGGGATCGCGGAACCGGTTGACGATCGGATAGCGCCGGTCGCGGCCGAAATTTTTGGGGCCGACCTTCACGCCGGGAGCGGACTGGCGGCGTTTGTATTCGGCGAGATAGAGCAGGCGCTCGACGCGCTTGACCGTGTCCGCGTCAAAGCCTTCCGCGACCACGTCGGCGATGCGCATTTCCTTCTCGACCAGTCCGTGCAGGATGCCGTCGAGCACCGGATAGGGCGGCAGCGAATCCTCGTCCTTCTGGTTTTCGCGCAGTTCGGCGCTGGGGGGTTTGGTGATGATGGCTTCAGGGATCACCTCGCCATCCGGGCCCTTGGCGTCACGCGGCTTCCAGCGGTTGCGCAGCGCGCTGAGCGCGAACACCTCCATCTTGTAGAGGTCCTTGATCGGGTTGAAGCCGCCGTTCATGTCGCCGTAGAGCGTAGCGTAGCCGACCGACATTTCCGACTTGTTGCCGGTCGTCACCACCATCGCGCCGAACTTGTTGGAGATCGACATCAGGATGAGGCCGCGCGTCCGGCTCTGGATATTTTCTTCCGTGATGTCGCGGTTGCGCCCGGCGAACATCTGCGACAAAGCGCGCTCGACGCCTTCGACCGGCTCGGCGATCGGCACGATGTCGTAGCGGATGCCGAGCGCCTTCGCGCAGGCGCTGGCGTCGCGCAGCGAATCCGAGGACGTGTATTTGTAGGGCAGCATCACCGCATGCACGCGGCTCCGCCCCGAGCGCGTCGACCGCCATCGCCGCGCAAAGCGCGGAGTCGACGCCGCCGGAGAGGCCGAGCACCACGCCCGGAAAGCGGTTGTTGTCGACATAGTCGCGCAGGCCCATCACGCAGGCGCGGTAATCGCCCTCGTCGCCCTGTTCGACCGACGCCATCGGCCCGTCAATGCATCGCCAGCCCTGCGGCCCGCGCTCCCAGACGGTTTTCGCGACCAAAGACTCGAAGGCCGGCAGTTGCGCGGCGAGCGAGCCGTCGGCGTTCAGCGCGAACGAGGCGCCCTCGAAGACGAGTTCGTCCTGGCCGCCGACCACGTTCAGATAGATGAGCGGCAATCCGCTCTCTTCCACGCGCGATCTGGCGATATCGAACCTCACCGACATCTTGTCGCGCTCATAGGGCGAGGCGTTCGGCACGAGCAGAATCTCGCCGCCGGTCTCATGAATGCACTCGACCGGTTCAGGTCCCCAGATGTCCTCGCAGATCGGCACGCCGATCCGGACGCCGCGAAAGGCGATCGGCCCCGGCGCCGGCCCGGCGCGGAACACGCGCTTCTCGTCAAACACCCCGTAATTCGGCAGATCGACCTTGAAGCGAACCGCCTCGATGCGGCCCCCCGCAACCAGCGCCGCCGCGTTGTAGAGCTGGCCACCTTCCACCCATGGCGCGCCAACCAGGACCGCCGGACCGCCGTCGCTGGTGTCCTGCGCAAGGGCCTCCACCGCCGCGCGGCAGGCCTCCTGAAAGGCCGGCTTCAGCACAAGGTCTTCGGGCGGGTAGCCGGAAATATAGAGCTCCGGAGCGAGCAGGATGTCGGCGCCGAAGCTGGCGGCCTCGGCCCGCGCTTTGCGCAGGCGCGCCAGATTGCCGGCGATATCGCCGACAATGGAAGATATCTGGGCGAGCGCGATGACCAGGCGTTGCGTCATGGGCGCCTTGTAACGCGAGCCTGAGGGCCCGCGCAAACGCTGCTATTGCGGCAGGGGTCGATCCGGCGACGCCACCGTCTCGCTGGTTTGGCCTTGCGTCGGATCCTCGAACGAAGTCGCGGCTTGCGTGATCTTCGCGGTCGTGCCCGCGGCGTTGATCGCGATGGCTCCAACGGTCTCGCCAATCGTGGTCCGTCCGTCGCTGAGCGCCTGTCCCGTCGCCAGCCGGTTGCCGATCGCCACCACGACATCCGAACTCGCGAACTTGCCGTGCGCCAGCGCATCGTCGGTTTTCACGTCCGTCAGATCGACGACCCGGACATGGGCCTTCTCGAGGATGCCTTCATACGGCTCCTGGGTCGGATCGACCGCGCCGAGGCGCGGCTCGTCGCCCCAGATCAGCTTCGAGATGCCGAGCGCCTTGTCATCCTGCGAGACGAACAGAGTCACCGGCGGCGATTTGTCGTTCTTTTCGATTTCGGCGATCTGCCGGCGGAACACGTCGACGTCGATGTCGGGCGAGGCCAGCATGATGTCGGTGATCTTCTTGGGCAACCCCTTGTCGCGGATCGCCATCTGCCTGAGCGTCTCGACGGCGAGATAGTTGCCCATGGAATGGGCGAGAATGGCGACCTTCTTCACCTGCTTGTCGGCGACGACGGCGTTGAGCACGGCCTCCAGCGCATCGCGCGAATAGACCGCGCTATCGCGATCGTAGAAGTAGGAGAGCGCCGTGCCGCGCGAGGGCCAGGTGAACAGCACCGGCACCACGTCCGCCTTCGAAATCGTGCACGATCTGCGCGAAACGATAGACCGCCTCTTCGAAGCGCGTGTTGTAGCCGTGCACGAACACCAGCACCTGCTTCGACTTCGACGCGGCGACGCGGCGGGAGAATTCGGCCTTGGCTTCGGCGATTTTGAGATCCACGGCCCTGTGGGTCACGAAATCCTTGGACGGATCGCCGGGCGGCCGCGCAGGCCACTGGATGTCGCCGATCTGACGATGGTCGTCAGGGGGAATCGAAACGGTGATGTCCGCAAAGTTCAGGCCGTGGGTGCGTTCGCCGTCGAACATCACGCCGGCCGGCTCGCTTACAGGCGCGCGCGTCGTCGTGACCAGCATGTCGACTTCGGAGGCGCCCGGCGCATAGGAGCTGACCTCGACGAGGTTGCCGACCGGACGCCCCGCGCAGCCGACAATCAGCAGCGCGGCTACAACCCAGGAAAGACGCCAGACCCCAACCATCCCCTTGCCCCGACCGGTCCGATCCCGCGGACACGCATAACCCATTGGCCTTAACGCCAGCCTGACGTCTCCCGCAAGGCCAATTTCACGCCTTCGCGCGCCGCGCCGCGAACACCCAGCTCTCGAACGAGATCGCGAGTTCGCCGCACTGATTCACGCCCGTCGTGACGAGATGCACCAGTCCCCATTGCGGCTGTTTGGTCTCGCGCTTGTCGAGAATCTCCGAAAAATAGCTGATTTCATCACCCGGCCGGGTCGGCGTCGGCCAGCGCATGTTGCGCATGCCCGGCGAGACGCCGAGCGTCGGCGTCTCCTCGCCCCGCAGGCGGCGAGCCTCCTCGTAGCTCTTGCGCGCGTCGACGATCTTGCGCATCGCGACGCAGCCCGTGTGCCAGCCGGAGGCGCAGAGCGAGCCGAAAATGGAGGCCTTCGCCGCCTCCTCATCGACATGGAACGGCTGCGGGTCCCATTGCCTTGCGAAGGCGACAATGTCCTCGCGGGTAAAAACATGAGAGCCGAGCCGGGTCTTCGTCCCGGGGACAACGTCCTCGTAATAGGCGATCAAGGCTCGCCTCCGGACGCCGGCCGGCGGCGAATGAAGTTGACGTGCTTCTGCCGCAGCACGAGTTCGTCGTTCTGGTTCAGGACTTCGCACAGCATTTCGACGATGCCGATCTGCGGGCGCGTCGTGGAAGGCCGGGTGAGAGAATCGTCCGCCGGACCTTCAGGCGATCGCCGGGCCTCACCGCCTTCACCCAGCTCACTTCCTCGCAGCCCGGCGAGCCCTCGCCCGCCGTGCGCAGCAGGAATTCGTCGCAGTTCATGCGCATCAGAATGACGCCGGTATGCCAGCCCGACGCGATCAGCTCGCCGATCTGCGATCGCCTCGCGGCCTCGGCGTCGACATGGAACGGCTGCGGATCGTACTGGCGCGCGAACTCGATGATCTCCTCGGCCGTGACGAGCCGGTCGCCGTAGGTTCTCACCTCCCCCGGCTGAAAATCCTCGAAATACAGCGTCTCCATCGGCCGTGTCCGCTAATTGGCGAAGCGGAAGTGCAGGACGTCGCCGTCGCCGACGACATAGTCCTTGCCTTCGAGCCGGAACTTGCCGAGTTCGCGCGCCCCCGCCTCGCCCTTGCCGGCGACGTAATCGTCGTAGGCGATGGTTTCCGCGCGTATAAAACCTTTTTCGAAGTCGGTGTGGATGACGCCAGCGGCCTGCGGCGCCTTCGCGCCGCCCTCGACCGTCCAGGCGCGCGCCTCCTTGGGGCCGACGGTGAAGAAGGTCACGAGATGCAGAAGCTCGTAGCCGGCCCGGATGACGCGGTTCAGTCCCGGTTCGGAGAGGCCGACGGCCTCCAGATATTCCTTCTGCTCGTCAGCCGGCAGCACCGCGATTTCGCTCTCGATCTTGGCCGAGACGACGACCGCAGACCGCGCCTTCGTTTTCCGCGAAGGCGCGAACCTTGTCGGAGAACGCATTGCCCTTGTCGGCGGCGGCTTCCTCGACGTTGCACACATAAAGCACCGGCTTCGACGACAGCAGGCCGAGCGCGGCGAAGGCGCGGCGCTCCTCGCGCGTTGCGCCTTTCGCGGTGCGCGCCGGGCGACCCTCGCGCAAAGCAGCGAGGCAGCGCTCGACCAGCTCAAAAGCTTCCTTCGAGTCCTTGTCGCCGCCCTTGGCCTTTTTCTCCATCGCCGGAGCGCGCCGCTCGAGGCTCTCGAGATCGGCGAGCATCAGCTCGGTCTCGATCGTCTCGATGTCGGAGATTGGGTCGACGCGGCCCTCGACATGGGTGATGTCGCCATCCTCGAAACACCTGACGACATGGGCGATCGCGTCGCATTCCCGGATGTTGGCGAGGAACTGATTGCCGAGCCCCTCGCCCTTGGAGGCGCCGCGCACCAGCCCCGCAATGTCGACGAAGGTCAGCCGGGTCGGAATGATTTCCTTCGATGCGGCGATCCCCGCCAGAATCTCGAGCCGCGCGTCCGGCACCGCGACGTCGCCGACGTTCGGCTCGATCGTGCAGAACGGGTAATTCGCCGCCTGCGCCGCCGCGGTCTGCGTCAGCGCGTTGAACAAGGTCGACTTGCCGACATTCGGCAAGCCCACAATTCCGCATTTGAAACCCATGAAACTCGCCCGAGCGCAGGAAACGATTGCTGGCGCGCCTCATGCGCAAGGAAGCGCAAAAACGCAAGGGCGGCGGCGGCCGCGCCAGCGGCGACCGTCCACACTCGCTCGGCAGCGAGTGTTGCGGGGCGGAAGGTGACGACCATCGCGAAGCGTACACAGCGAATCAAGTAAAGCCGAAGAAGTCGGACTCGGAGGCAATAATTGGTCAATTAATATCATGTCCAGGAGAGCCGTAAATCGACAATTGATATCATGTCCCCGTAACGCTCGAACGCTCGACTTTACCGTAATATTAAAACCCGAAATCCGGCATGTGCCCGCAGAGTGACATATAGTAAGGCGTCCAGGTTTCCAAAATGTCCCTTCTCTGTTTCAACCCGGCCGGCGTACGCCCGCAGTTATTGTTCTCGCATACAAGGCGTTCAATTTACGCTGCGTCGCCACAATTTGCTCCGCCACAGCACATTCATCTTGCTGCGGGCCATGATGAAGGACAAGATTGTAAAGCCTGTCATGTTCATCTTTCAGCTCGGCTCTTATTTTCGGAAGTTCTGCTGCACAAGCGGCGGACATGGTTGGGTCGGTTTTCTGGGCGGTCTGCGCGAAGGCCACGCCCGGCGCCGCAAACGCCGCTATTACGGCAAGACAAATGGATATTGCTTGTCTGGCGACCGGTTTTCACGTCGAAGTTCCTATCTTCGCCAGGCACGACGGCCAACGCCGCGCGAACCTCAGGCATGCACGCTCCAGTCTATCAGATCTAGTTCGGCGGCGAGTGTTTTGACGAACAGGCTGCCGCCTGTCAAAGATTGGCCGGCGCGCCCGGGTTCGGCGGCTGGGCATTAGGTAAAGTTGAGGAAGTGCGCGGTGGTGTTTAGGCCACGGGGATATCGGTAGGGGATATCGGTGACACTTACTTTATTTCCTTAATTCTTGACCGGCGGGCTGAACGCTTCAAATGGAACAATTCGAAAATGAAGTATGTGTCACCGTTATGCCTCGTTATCGCGAAGTACGTGTCACCGTTATCGCACCGTTATCCCGTTATGTCACCGTTATGCCAGAATTTCGAGCCGCGCGTCCGGCACGGCGACGTCGCCGACATTCGGCTCGATGGTGCAGAACGGATAATTGGCCGCCTGCGCCGCCGCGGTCTGCGTCAGCGCGTTGAACAGTGTGGACTTGCCGACATTCGGCAAGCCGACAATTCCGCATTTGAAACCCATGAAACCCGCCTGAGCGCGGGAAACGATTGCTGGCGCGCCTCATGCGCAACGGAGGGCAAAAACGCAAGAGCGCCGCCGGCCGCCGAAAGGGTTAAAAAATCCTTGCCAAAAATCATCTGTTCTGCAAATGTTCCCATCGGGTCGATTTTGAAGGGGCGAGCTAAAATGGTCTCGCGCGTAAACACTTTGGCCTTCGAGGGGGTGGAGTGCCGCCCCGTCGACGTGCAGATCCAGATCTCGGGCGGAACCGTCGCCTTCACCATTGTGGGGCTCGGCGACAAGGCGGTGGCGGAATCGCGCGAACGGGTGCGCGCCGCGCTGATCGCGTCCGGCGTCTCGATGCCGGCCAAGCGGATCACGGTCAATCTCGCCCCCGCCGACATGCCGAAGGAAGGCAGCCATTACGATCTGCCGGTCGCGCTCGGCGTGCTCGCCGCGATCGGGGCGATTCCCGCCGATGCGCTCGACGGTTATGCCGTGCTCGGCGAGCTTGCGCTCGACGGGTCGATCAGCGCCGTCGCCGGCGTGCTTCCGGCCGCGATCGCCGCCAACGCTCGCGGCCTGGGACTGATCTGTCCGGCCTCCTGCGGCCCCGAGGCCGCCTGGGCTTCGGCTGACCTCGACATTCTGGCGCCGCGCTCGCTGGTCCAGCTCGCCAACCATTTCCGGGGCGTCCAGGTCATGGCGCGGCCGGCGCCCGCCTTGCGCGCTGCCGGCGGCCCGCAGCCGGACCTCAACGAGATCAAGGGACAGGAAAGCGCCAAGCGGGCGCTGGAGGTCGCCGCGGCGGGCGGACATAATCTGTTGATGAGCGGAGCGCCGGGCGCCGGCAAATCCATGCTTGCCCAGCGCCTGCCCTCCATCCTGCCGCCGCTCAGCCCGCGCGAACTGCTCGAAGTCTCGATGATCCATTCGGTCGCCGGCAAGCTCGCCAATGGCGAGCTGACGGATCGGCGGCCGTACCGAGCCCCCCATCATTCCGCCTCCATGGCGGCGCTGGTCGGCGGCGGCTCGCACGCCAAGCCCGGCGAGATTTCCCTCGCCCATCACGGCGTGCTGTTTCTCGACGAACTGCCCGAATTTCAGGCCCAGAGCCTCGACAGCCTGCGCCAGCCGCTCGAGACCGGCGAAGTCGCGATCGCGCGCGCCAATCACCGCGTCGTCTATCCCGCCCGCTTCCAATTGGTCGCGGCAATGAACCCTTGCCGGTGCGGGAAGGCGGACGAGCCGGGCTACGCCTGCGCGCGCGGCGCAACCGCGCGCTGCGCGGCGCAATATCAAGGTCGTCTGTCCGGGCCTCTGCTCGATCGCTTCGATCTGACGATCGACGTGCCGGCGGTCTCCGCGGCCGACTTGTTGCGTCCGGCCCCGAGCGAGGGCTCAGCGGAAGTCGGCGCGCGCGTCGCCGCGGCGCGCGCGATCCAGATCGAGCGGTTTCGCGCCCTCGGATTGCAGGGCGTGACTTGCAACGCCGCCGCGCCGGCAAGTTCGGTCGAGCTTATCGCGGCGGCCGACGCGGGCGCCGCGGCTTTGCTACGGGAAGCCGCGGAGCGCATGCGCATTTCCGCACGAGGTTTTCATCGGGTTCTCAAGCTCGCCCGCACGCTCGCGGATCTCGACGGCCTGGACTCGGTCAAACGCGCGCATATGGCGGAGGCCTTGAGCTATCGGCTGCGCGCCGACCGGATGGCCGCAGCGGCCTAGTTCGTTCGCGTTTCAAGCGCTTGGCGAAAGGGTTTCTCAACCGGGATCGTCGAATATGGCGGCGTGCGCAGTCCGCCGGGCCAGAGTCGTATTCGATGTTTGAGCTTCCCCTTGCCAACATACCCATCGAGACGCGAACTTTGGCGTTGCACGTGGGGCCGTTTCTTGCGCTTGCCATTGCGCTCGTCGTCGAGCTCATGCGCCGTCGGCGCAATTGGGAGGAACGCGCCCGCCATTCGGAGACTGTGAACGAAGCTTTGCGTGACGAAGTCTGGCGGCTCAAGGAGGCCTCCGCCGATCGCGATCGAGCCGAAGCCGCGAGCGAGGCCAAGTCCCGGTTCCTGGCCGCGATGAGTCACGAAATCCGCACGCCGTTGCACGGCATTCTGGGCATGGCCGATCTCCTGAAGGACGCAGGCCTCGAGCCGGAGCCCTCGACCTATGTCGAAGCGATCCGCGCTTCCGGCGCGGCCCTTTCGCATCTCGTCGACCAGATTCTGGACTTTTCGAAGATCGAGGCCGGACGGCTGGAATTGATCGAGGAACCTTTCGATCCCCGCCGCCTCGTCGAGGAGATCGTCGAATTGCTCGCCCCCTCGGCGCAGCGCAAGGGTCTCGAGATCGCCGCCTCGATCGCTGCGGACGTTCCCGCCCTCGCGCTCGGCGACAGTCTGCGGCTTCGCCAGGCGCTGACCAATCTCGCCGGCAACGCCGTCAAGTTCACTTCCAGGGGCGGCGTCGGCGTGACGCTGCGCAAACTCGAAGACGGGCGTCTCGCCTTCGACGTATCGGACACCGGTCCCGGCATCGCCGCGGACCGCCGGTCGAAAATCTTCGAAGATTTCGAGCAGGGCGACGGCTCGAATGCGCGTCAGTTCGAGGGGGCCGGGCTCGGCCTCGCCATCTCGAAGCGGCTGATCGAATTGATGGGCGGCGAGCTCGTGCTGAAGGACAATCCCTCGGGCGGCTCGATCTTCTCCTTTGCGATCGCGCTTGCCGAAGCCTTGCCCGCGACCGGGCAAACGCGGTCCGACATCGTCGACCTCAGCGGGCGGCGCGCGCTGATCGTCGCCGACTCGCCCTACGAGGCGCCCTCGCTGGCTTCGCTGCTCGAACAGGCCGGCGCCGAGATTCGTCGAGCCGAAGGCCTCGAGGCAGGGCTTGCGGCGCTGCGGGGGGCGCCCGCGCCCGACCTCGTCATCGTCGACTGCGCGCTGGGTCAGGAAGCAACGAGCCGGCTTGCCGAAGCGGCGCGCGCCGCCGGCGCCTCGAAGAGCCTCGTGCTGTTCTCGCCCTTCGAACGCCGCGCCTTCGGGCAGAGCGCGCTCAGCGCCTTCGACGGCTGGCTCGTCAAGCCGGTGCGCGCCCGCTCGCTGTTCGAGCGGCTCGCCGCCGAATTTGAGAAGGAGCCCGCGGTGCGGACGCCGGCGAAGCCGCGCCCGATTGCGCGCCCTGCGCGCGCGCTGCTGGCGGAGGACAACGACATCAACGCAATCATCGCCCAGAAGGGGCTTCGACGGCTCGGATTCGATGTGGTCAGGGCGCGCGACGGCCTGGAAACGGTCGAGCCTCGCGGCCGCGTCCATTCGCGGCGAAAGCCCGGCCTTCGATCTCGTCCTGATGGACGTGAAGATGCCGGGCCTCGACGGCTACGAGGCCGCCCGAAAGATTCGCGCCTCAGAGCGCGAGGCCCGCGCTCGTCGCATGGGCATCATCGCGCTCTCCGCCAATGCGATGGCCGAGGATCGCGCCATGGCCGAGGCGGCGGGAATGGATGGTTTTCTGGCAAAACCGTTCGAACTCTCGCGGCTTGCCGAGACGATCGAACTGGCGCTCGGCGCCGAGCCGGGCGAGGCTTCCAAGCGCGCCGCAAGCTGACTCGTCCGGGCGTCACAATCCCGTAGGCAAAACAGGCTGTGTGTCCTATGAGCGCTCGGGGGATTGGCGCATGGCGGCAGGCTGCGGGTCCGAATCGGGCCTCACCGGGCTTCTCGAACGCGAGACGCCCGCGCATGCAGGCTTGCCAAAAATTCTGGCCGCGATAGGCGATCTCGACGCCCGGCTCGCGACGACCGACCTTGAGTTACTTCAGGCGCAAGCGCTGCGCTATCGCGTCTTCTTCGAGGAAGGCGCCGCCGTCGCCGATCCGGCCTCTCGCGCCGCGCGCCGGGATCTCTGCCGCTTCGATCCCGTCTGCGATCATCTGATCGTCGTCGACAATTCGCTCGCCCGGGAGGGCCCGCCGGCCGTCGTCGGCGCCTATCGCCTGCTGCGCCAGGAAATCGCGGACAAACATTTCGGGTTCTACAGCCGGGCCGAATTTGCGATCGACGAACTCGTCGCCCGACGCCCTCACGATCGCTTTCTGGAACTCGGCCGTTCGTGCGTCGCAAAGGGCTACCGCAGCAAGCGAACGCTCGAGCTGCTTTGGCGCGGCATCTGGGCCTACGCGCTGCACCACCGGATCGACGTGATGTTCGGCTGCGCCAGCTTTGCAGGCCTTTCGCCCGGCGAGCACTCGGCCGCGCTTCGTTTCTTGCGAGCCCAATCCGGCGCTCCTCCCGCTTGGGATGTCCGCGCCGCGCCGGGCCGGGCGTGCGCGGAATCCCCGCAGGCTGTCGGCGCCTCGGAGCGGGCCGCGGCGCGCCTGCCGCCGCTCATCAAGGGCTACTGGCGGCTCGGCGCCCATTTCAGCCGCGACATGGTCGTCGATGAAGGGTTTGGCACGACCGACGTGCTCGTCGTCCTGCCGGTTGCCGAGATCCGCGAACGCTACCTCGCCCATTTCGCCCCGCAGCCGCCGCCCGCCGACCTCGCCGCCTGATTCACCGGTTCCCAACCAGCCCGAAATCGTTTATGCGGAGCTGCAGGCGCCCGTAGCTCAGCTGGATAGAGCGCTGCCCTCCGAAGGCAGAGGCCAGGGGTTCGAATCCCTTCGGGCGCGCCATAACCGGGGCAAATTTCCGGGCGTGGGTGTGTTTTGGTCAGGAGGGCGCGGGTCGGACGAGGGCATGGAGGGGCGGTATTTTTGGGCCTTGCATGCCCAGTCGATCACCGAGAAACTGATAGTAGGATATTCGCAGCTTTTTGCAGGTCTTGTAGAGACCGAGCATCACGTCGCGGGCGTCGCGGCCCTTTTCGCTTATGGTCCCGCTTGAGATCTTTCGCTTGGTGACCACGGTGCGGATGTCGTTTTCGGAAGCATTGGTGTTGAGCGGGATTTCTGGACGCGCCAACACACGCAGTAGTTCCCGGCCGTTGGCGTGAAGACGTTTGAGCAGTTTGTCGAGTGTGGCGTAGCCGGTGCGGGCGCGGTCGAAGATGCGCTCGAAGCGCGCGGTCAAGGCCTCGGCGCGTTCGGCGCTCGGGGCGAGCTTGTATTCCTTCAACTGCCGATAGAGCCACCAGATCATCCGCTTGGCGTTTTCGATGGCGTTGCGCTGCTTGTCGTTGGCGGGGACGAGCTTGTGGACCAGGCGCTCGGCATGGACCCAACAAAGGGCGTGCTGGCCGACGCGGAATTGGCCGGCGTCGTCGGAGAGGATGACGGCGCGCTCAGCCAAGCCCTGATGGCGGATGGCGCCCCACAACGCGCCTTCGGTCGCGACCATGGTCGGATCGAGGGTCCCTTTGATCTCAGGCAGGCCGAGAGCCTCGAGACAATTCTCCCACGCCTCTTGGTCGCCGAAGACGCGGTCCTTCATCCGGGCGAACTTGGCGATGGTCGCGTCGCTGAGCGCCCGCTCCTTCATGTAGTCGAGCGCGGCCTGATTGATCACGAACAGAGAAGCTCGGCCGCACAGCCAGGACAGGAAAGCCAGCCGGGATTTGCTCGGCCCGGTGCGAAACACACAAAAGCGGTCCGATCCGATCTGCGTGGTATAGCCGTTCTTGCCGGCGTGGCGCGCCCCCGTATCGTCGACGCTGACGTAGTCGCCCCTCAGCCCGGCCTTCAATACCTCGGCGTCCTCCGCGCGGAAGATCTCGAGCTTTGTGGTCAGCAACCGTACGACCTGGCGCTTCGAGATCGTCACGCCCAGGTCGTTCAGGTAGGCGACAATGCGCTCGCAGCTCATCTGACCCTGAAAGTACAGTTGCAAAACGGTGCGATGCAGGTTCCCGCCGAAGCCGCCCACGACCGCGGCATCGAGGGCGGCGACGATGGCGTCGCCGTCCGGCGTCTCCCAACGTTCGCGCCGATAGAGCGTCGCTGTCGCCTGCAGGCTCAGGTCCTGGATGACGATTTCCTCGTAGCCTTTGTGGCGCGAGCCCGCAGGCGCCTGCGCCTTCACGACGACGGTCGCAGTGATCTTCAACCGCTCGAGCAAAGGCCCGCGCCCTCGTTTCGCGCCGTCGCGATCTCCGCTTTTCTCCGATTTATTCTCCGACGTCGCCTTTTCCATGCCCGACGGCCTTATCGGCGGGCGAGGGGGAAGCTTCTTCACACGCGCCAGTTCGTCCTTGACCGCCTGATGCTCGATCTTCAGCTCCGCGAAATCGCGTCGCAAATCCTGATACGCCGACCGAAGCTCCCTCATCTCGGCCAGCAAGCCGCGCGCAAACGCAAGCACCTCGGGAGGGCTCATGCGGTCAAGCAAATCAGCGGGTTCGGGCGGCACAGAAAGCTTAAATCACATCCTGGCTCTCCTGGAACTCCCCTCCGCCCGGAAATTTGCCCCGGTTACGCGCCATCATTCTAACAGACTGATTTTATTCGCTCGGCACGTCACCGTGACTGACGAAAGACAGAACTTGAGCCGTTCGCGCGTCGTGGCCGCGTCGGCGCACGGGACGGCGCTTGGCGCGCGTGTGCCCCTGATTTAGTCTCCCTTCCTGGGGGCCAGCCATGACCGAAACTCGCAAACTGCCGCCATCCTCGTCTCCGACGTCGTCGGCTATTCGCGTCTGGCCGGCGCGGACGAAGAGGGCGTGCTTTCGAGGCTAGGGCGCTGCGACGAGAACTGATCGACCCGAAGATCGCGCTGCACAAGGGCCGCGTCGTCAAGAGCACGGGCGACGGCGTCATCGTCGAGTTCCGCAGCGCGGTCGATGCGGTGCGCGCGGCGATCGAGGTGCAGACGGCGATGGTCGATCGCAACGCCGGCATCCCCGAGGACAAGCAGATCGTGTTCCGCATCGGCATCCATCTCGGCGACGTCATCGAGGAGAGCGACGGCGACCTGATGGGCGACGGGGTCAACATCGCCGCGCGGCTGGAGGGCGTCGCCAAGCCGGGCGCGATCTGTCTTTCCGAGGACGCCTATCGGCAAGTGAAGGCGCGGCTCGATCTCGCCGTCACCGATCTCGGCGAGACTAAACTCAAGAATATCGCCGAGCCGGTCCGCGCCTATGCGCTGCAAGTCGGCGCAGCCGCCGCGCCAAGCCGAGCCTGCGCCGAAGCCGCGCGGCTCGCGTTGCCGGACAAGCCTTCGATCGCGGTGTTGCCGTTCCAGAACATGAGCGGCGACCCGGAGCAGGAATATTTCGCCGACGGCATGGTCGAGGACATCATCACCGGCGCTGTCGCGCATCAAATGGCTGTTCGTCATCGCGCGCAATTCGAGCTTCACGTACAAGGGCAAGGCGGTCGACATCAGGCAGGTCGGGCGCGAACTCGGCGTGCGCTATGTGCTGGAGGGCAGCGTCCGCAAGGGCGGAACCGGCTGCGGATCACCGCACAGCTGATCGACGCCGAGACCGGCGCGCATCTCTGGGCCGACCGTTTCGACGGCGCGCTGGACGACGTTTTCGACTTGCAGGACCAGATCACCGAGCGAGTCGTCGGCGTCATCGAGCCGAACGTGCTCAAATCGGAGATCGAGCGCGCGCGCCGCAAGCCGCCGGAAAGCCTCGACGCCTACGATCTCTATCTGCGCGCGCTGCCGCATATGACCTCGCCCGACTTTGCCGACGCCAGGGCCGCCGCGTCACTGCTCTAGCAGGCCCTGCGGCTCGATCCTCAATACCGCCGCCGTCCACGCCGCGCTCGCGCTGGGCCACGAGAACGTTTCCTCCGGCGGCTTCGATCCCGCCGACGCGGCCGAATGCATGCGGAAACGGTCATCGCCAGCAAGACGGCGACGATCGACGCGCTGCGCTGGCGGCGGCGGCTTCATCTCTTCCCGTTGGCCTATGACTGCGGCTCCGACGGCCATCGAACGGGCGCTCTCCCACAACCCCTGTTGCATGCGGCGCTCTATGGGGTGCGTTTATCTATGCCGTCGGCGGCGAGGCGGCCAAGGGAGCCGCATTACGCGAACGGGCGCTGCGCCTCAGCCCTATCGACCCGATCGCTTAGCAATGCGCATCTCTGTCTGGGGCATGCGCGGCTGCGACAGGATCGCGATGACGAGGCCGTGGCGCATTACGCCGGGCTGTGAACCTCAACCCTCAATACGGCGGCTTGCACATAGTCTGCGCCGAGGTCTGGCGCTGGCGGGCAGGATCACGAGGCGCGTCAGGCGGTCGCCAAGGGCCTCGAACTCAATCCGAATTTTCGCTTCGGTCCGATCACGCCGATGGTGCGCGACAAGGACTTGAGGGAAAAAATGGTGCGAGGTCTTCGTCTTGCGGGCGCGCCGGAGTGACGAGCGGACGATGACCGAGACCCGCAAACTCGCCGCGATCCTCGTCTTCTGACGTCGTCGGCTTTTCCAAGCTCGCCGGCGCGGACGAGGATCGCACGCTCGCGCGACTGCGCGCGCTGCGCAGCGACCTCATCGACCCGACCATCGCCGTCCACAAAGGCCGCGTCGTCAAGCGACCGGCGACGGCGCGATCGTCGAGTTCCGCAGCGTGGTCGACGCCGTGCGCTGCGCGATCGAAATCCAGAACGCGATGGTCGAGCGCAACGCCGGCGTGCCGGAGGACCGCCGCATCGTGTTCCGCATCGGCGTTCACCTCGGCGACGTCGTCGAGGAGAGCGACGGCGACCTCATGGGCGATGGCGTCAATATTGCCGCGCGGCTGGAGAGGGTCTGCGCGCCGGGCGCGGTCTGTCTCTCCGAGGATGCCTCAGGCAGGTGAAGTCGCGGCTCGAACTCGCCGTCACCGACATGGGCGAGACGAAACTCAAAAACATCGCCGAGCCTGTCCGCACCTATTCACTGCAAGTCGGCGCGCGCGATATTACAAAACCAGCCGCGGCCGCGGCAAAGCCTGCACGCCGAGAAGCCATCCATCGCAGTGCTCCCGTTCCAGAACATGAGCGGCGACCCCGAGCAGGACTATTTCGCCGACGGCATGGTCGAGGACATCCTCACCGGCTCGTCGCGGGTCAAGTTGCTGACCGTGATCGCGCGCAATTCGAGTTCACCTACAAGGGCAAGGCGGTAGACATTCGCCAGGTCGGGCGCGAGCCGGCGCGCGTTACGTGCTCGAGGGCAGCGTGCGCAAAGGCGGCAGCCGGCTGCGCATCACCGCGCAGCTGATCGAGGCCGAGACCGGCGCGCACCTTTGGGCTGACCGATTCGAGGGCGTGCTCGAAGACGTGTTCGAGTTTCAGGATCGGATCACTGAAAGCGTCGTCGGCGTCATCGAGCCGAGCGTGCTTAATGCCGAGATCGAGCGCTCGCGCGCCAAGCCGCCAGAAAGTCTCGCAGCCTACGATCTCCGTCTGCGCGCGTTGCCGCACTTGACGCACCCGATCCCCGCCGAGGCGAAGGTCGCCGCAGCGTATCTTCAAGAGGCCTTACGACTTGAGCCGAACTATCCGGCGGCGCAGGCCAATCTTGCGGCCTGCCACGAAATCTTCTTCTTTTGGGGCGGCCTCGATCCGGCCGATCGCATCGCCGGGCACAATCTTGCGGAGGCGGTGCTCGCCAGCCGGACAGATGACGCCAATGCCCTGGCGAGGGCCGGCTTTGTGGTATGGCAACTCGGCCAGGACTACAATCAAGCCGTCGCCGCAATCAAAAGAGCGCTCAGCTACAACCCGTGCTGCCTGAGCGCGCTGACCTGGGGCGCCCTGGTCTATGCGATGGGCGCGCAGAGCAAAAAGGCCGCCGAACTCGCCGAACGGGCGCTTCGGCTCAGCCCCCTCGACCCCGCCGCTTGGAACGCGCACTGGGCGCTTGGTCACGCGGCCGTCGCCGAAGATCGCTTCGAGGACGCGCTTTCTCACTACGACCGGGCCATCCAAGTGAACGCCCCGATCGCCGTCCTGCACGGCGTCCGAGCTGCCGCGCTCGCGCTGGCGGGGCGTATGGAGGAAGTGGGTCCTTCGGTCGCCAAGGCGCTCGAGCTCGATCCGTCGCTGCGCTGGGGTCCGCTCATGCGGCAGATCCACGACCTCGCCTTTGAAGACGTGGGAAAGGGGCCTACGCCTCGCCGGGCTGCCGGAATAGTGGCGCGGGATCAGGACGACCGCGATTACGGAATGCGAAGAAGCCCCTCCCCAGTCTTGGCCTTATGGACCGGCCGTGACCCGTCGGCTCTCGCCGCTTGTTTCCCTTCCGATCAGCACGCGCCGCGGCTCGGAGTTCTCATCTTCGTTATCTCCGGCGCGCCATGAACCTAAAGCCCTAATTTTGTTGCGCTCGGTACTCGCCAGGACGGATAAAAAAAGAACTCGCGCAACGCCCGGCTTTCAGGTCCGAAACGCCGCTTGGCGCTGTTTAGCTTTGTGATTAAGTGTTCCCGCACTGGGGAACGTCATGACCGAAACCCGTAAGCTTGCCGCCATCCTCGTCTCCGACGTCGTCGGCTATTCACGCCTGACCGGCGACGACGAAGACGGCGTGGTGGCGAGGCTCAGGGCGCTTCGGCGCGAGTTGATCGACCCGAAGATCGCTCAGCACAAGGGCCGCCTCGTAAAGACACAGGCGACGGCGTCATCGTCGAGTTTCGCAGCGCAGTCGATGCGGTGCGCGCGGCGATCGAGGTGCAGACAGCGATGGTCGATCGCAACGCCGGCATCCCCGAGGAAAAGCAGATCGTGTTTCGGATAGGCGTCCATGTCGGCGACGTCATCGAGGAAAGCGACGGCGACCTGATGGGCGATGGCGTTAACATCGCGGCGCGACTGGAGGGGGTCGCTAGGCCGGAGAAGTCTGCCTGTCGGAAGCGGCCTACTGGCAGGTGAAATCGCGGCTGGAATTAGCGATCACCGACCTCGGCGAGACGAAGCTGAAGAACATCGCCGAGCCGATCCGGGCCTACGCACTGCAAGTCGGCGTGACCGCCACGCCCAAGCCGACGCCAGTGACGAAATCCGCACTCGCGCTTGCCTCCGCCGCGTTCGAAAAGCCGTCGATCGCGGCGCTGCCGTTTCAGAACATGAGCGGCGATCCGGAGCAGGAGTATTTCGTTGATGGTCTCGTCGAGGATATCCTGACCGGCCTCGCGCGGGTGAAGCTGTTGACGGTCATCGCCCGCAATTCCAGTTTCACCTACAAGGGCAGGCGGTCGACGTTCGCCAGGTCGGGCGCGAGCTGGGCGCGCGCTATGTGCTTGAGGGCAGCGTGCGGAAGGGCGGAAATCGTCTGCGGATTATTGCGCAGCTGATCGAGGCCGAGACGGGCGGGCACGTCTGGGCCGACCGTTTCGAGGGCGCACTCGACGACCTGTTCGATCTGCAGGACCGGATCACCGAGCTCGTTCGTCGGCGTCATTCAGCCGAGCGTGCTCGTCAGAAATTGAGCGCTCGCGGCGCAAGCCGCCCGATAGTCTCGCCGCTTACGATCTTTATCTGCGCGCGCTGCCGCA
>CAVQBX010000002.1:0-13605 GCA_963710855.1 uncultured Pseudomonadota bacterium
TGGCGTGCGCCGTGAAAAGGCGGCGCTTTCCAGTGGGTGCAAGCCCCACCCGGCGAACCGCTCCAGCCGGAAGCAACCGGAGCAGGCATGGAGGTGACGAAATGTCTGAAGCCCCCGGATAGCCGGTCACTTATAGGTGACGGCGCGAGTGTGCGGGCCGCAACGTGAGTGAACGCCGAGCAAGCCTCGAAAAGGACGACGTGCAGGCGGACCCGAGTGCCATATCGGGGAAGGCTGATACGACTGGGTGAGATGAGCGAAGTCGACGCCCAGTCGCTGCACCGGGGTACTGGCGGCAGCACGCACACATGGAAAGCGTACGCAACACGGGAAGCCCTACTGCGTGGTCAGGGATGACCAACCGGACGCCCGCGAGGGACAGGCCGGGCGCTGTGGGGTGACGGAGAGGTCCGTAGTACCGCTGAAGCCGGATAACGCCGGGGGAGGGAAGGGACCTCAGTTCAAGACAGACGCAAGACGTGGTGAGGGACCTGGAGATTGGGAAACCTATCAACTCCGGATAGCGTTCAGAAACTACAGACGGCGTTGCACGCGAAAGCGAAGGCAGAAGCCGGCTATCGCTTTTACGCCCTGTACGACAAGATCAGCCGCGAAGACATTCTGGCGCACGCCTATGCCCAGTGCCGCTCCAACAAGGGCGCGCCGGGTGTGGACGGACAGGACTTCGCGGATGTCGAGGCGTATGGGGTCGATCGATGGTTGGCCGAACTGGCGCTTGCGCTCAGGCAGGAGACTTACCAACCGACTCCTATCAGACGCGTGTACATACTGAAGGCCAACGGCAAACTCCGGCCGCTGGGCATCTCAACCCTGCGGGATCGAGTCTGCATGCCAGCAGCGATGCTGGTGCTGGAACCGATCTTTGAAGCCGACCTTCCACCGGAATTGTACGCCTACCGTCCCGGGCGAAACGCCCAACAGGCGGTGGTCGAGGTGGAGGAGCTGTTGTTTCGCGGCCATCCGGAAGTGGTGGACGCCGACCTCGCGGACTACTTCGGGAGCATTCCCCATGCCGAGCTTTTGAAGTCGGTATCGCGCCGGATCGTTGATCGGCGCGTGCTGCATCTGATCAGGATGTGGCTGGATTGTCCTGTCGAGGAAACCGACGATCGAGGACGGAAGACGCGCACGACCGAGGCGCGGGACAAACGGCGCGGCATTCCGCAGGGTTCACCCATCTCACCGCTGCTGGCGAATATCTACATGCGGCGGTTCGTGCTGGGTTGGAAGATGTTCGGGCTGGAGCGAAGCCTCGGCTCTCGTCTCGTGACCTACGCCGACGACCTCGTGATCCTGTGCCGAAGGGGCAAGGCCGAAGAAGCCTTGCAACGGATGCGCGAGGTCATGAGCAAGCTGAAGCTGACGGTGAATGAGGAAAAGACACGCATTTGCAAAGTGCCGGAAGGGGGGTTCGACTTCCTGGGATACACGTTCGGGCGGATGTATTCGACGAGAACCGGCCAAGCTCGTATCGGCTACCGGCCATCAAAGAAAAGCATCCAGCGCGCGGTCGAGAAAGTCCACGCGCTGACCACCCGATCATGCACATGGCAAGAGACCACAAAGCTGGTAGGCAAGTTGAACCGCACGCTGCGCGGATGGGCGAACTACTTCAGCGTAGGCGCCTTCAGCAAGGCGTATCGGGCGCTCGACAACTACGCGGCGGTGCGGTTGCGCCGGTGGTTGCGCTTCAAGCACAATGTCAGGCGAAGAAAGGGCGGGAGCTATCCACTCTCGCAACTCTACGAGCAATTCGAACTCGTACGTCTGTCCCGGCTTGGGCGCGACGTGCCGTGGACGAAGGCGTGACGTCTTGTCCGAGAGCCGGATGCGGGAAATCTGCATGTCCGGTTCGATGAGGGGGGTGTGGAAACGGAGCTACGGATGAGCCACTAAGGCACCGCCAGACGAAAGGGGCGGCAAACAGACATGCTCGGCCTAAAGCCACCGCGCCACACTCCTACTCTACGCTGTCGTCACTTCCGTTGACGCTCACGTCCTGGGTGTCGTGAATGCCATCGGCCTCGAAGGTCACCGTCTCGGCGATGTCGCCATTCGACGCTTCGAGCGATTTGATGAAATCCGACAAGCTGGTTGCTCGAGTTGGAATTTTCCTTCTTGTCGGCGTCCCAATAGTTGAACGCGGCGACGGTCGTCAAAAACTTGTTATCGTCATTTTCCCACACCGTCCGCTGCTGGCCGCCCTTGACCTTGAACCAGTTGGTCTCGCCGCGGTAGAAAAACGACGGCACGTGAAGGCTGGTGTCGAATTCCTGGCAGCTTCCGGAGGCGACCTGGAGCCATCCTCGTGAAAGATATCCGGATGAGCCGTCGCTGTAGCTCTGCTGGTAGGCGATCGCGACGTAAACGGGCTCTCTGTATTTGTTGCAGAATTTGATCGTGGCATGAGCATTGGCGGTCGCCGCCACCATAAGGACCGATGCGGCCGCGGCGGAAATCCTGAAATTGCGCAAGTTGGTCATGTCGCCCCCCAAAGCGATGATCGACCCAAACTAACGTGCCCGGCCTTCTGTCGGTTTCGTGGACTTCGAGAAAAGATGTTTGCTGAAATCCGAGTTGGGAATGCGAAGATGGATCGCCAGTCGGGGCGAGCCGGTTGGCGAAGGCGAAAGGTGGGGTTCTCATGGCGCATCGTGACAAATTCGGGCGGCCGACGTTCGGACGCAAATGGGTTCGGCGAGACGAGGCCGATGCAGCCCCGCCGAAACTGCCGATCATTCTCCCGCTCAAAATCCGCCTCGCCGATGACGCCTTCGCTGTCGAGGACGCCGGCGGCCGGATCGTCTCCTGGACCGTTTTCGACGACGATGCGTCCCGCCGCGCGCAGAGCCGCCGATTTTCCCGGGACGAGGCGCGCGAGATCGCGCAGATGATCGCCCGTTTGCTCACAGATGTGGAGAGCGAGGACGATATCGCCGCCGCCCGGACGATCCCGCTCGAGGATTTGAGCGCCGAAAACGACGAATAGGCAATCCAGCCGACGAAAGAAGAGGACGACCATGCCGCGCCGCCTGAATATTCTCGTGGTCCTGACGGTTTTCGCGGCGTCCGTCGGAGTCGCCGGCCCGCTTCGCGCTCAAGACGTCAGCGCCGATTGCGCCAGGCTCGGCGACGACGACCATCCCAGACCGATCCCGTCCGACCTCGTCAAAAGCGCCGCGAGCCTGTTCGGCTTTTCGTCCGGCGATCCGGATTGGGTCCGGAACAGCACGGTTTACCGGTGCATGGGCGGCGTAGCCTGGCTCTGCAATTACGGCGCGAACCTGACCTGCGACAAGGCGGATGTCTCGCGTATGTCAGCCGGCGCCGATCGGTACTGCCACGATTATCCGGGCTCCGAGATCGTGCCGATGGCCGCGACAGGCCATGCGACGATCTTCACCTGGACCTGCGTCGGCCAGCGGGCGCGGATCAAGGCGTCCGAACCGGTCGACCAGCGCGGTTTCATCGCGAACCAGTGGAAACGCCTCGACCAATGATGCGATTGTCGGAGGCCGCTGCGCGAGAAGGAAGGAAGCGCTGATGAATTTTCCCTTTGCGAAACGATTTCTTCACAGAATATTGACCAGCGCCCTTCTCGCAGCGACGGCCGCGCCGACGAGTTTCGCGGCGGAGCCAGAGAAGCCGGCG
Organism: uncultured Pseudomonadota bacterium; assembly: GCA_963710855.1. GTDB lineage: Bacteria > Pseudomonadota > Alphaproteobacteria > Rhizobiales > Beijerinckiaceae > Roseiarcus. The sequence continues at coordinate 3,673 of CAVQBX010000002.1, forward strand.
TCGGCCGTCGCATCCCGCGTGCAGGAGCTGATCCCGGAGATCGAGGCCTATGTCGAGAGCGGCATGAGGGGCTTCGACTCGCCCGGCCTCGCCCTTGGAATCGTCGCCGACGACAAATTGATCTACGCGAAGGGGTTCGGCGTGAGCGGCAAGACGCGCGGCGCCCCGGTCGATCCGCGCACGATCTTCCAGATCGGCTCCACCACGAAGGGGTTTCTCGCCACCACCCTCGCCATCATGGCCGATCGCGGCAAATTGCGCTGGGACGATCGAAATCGTCGACCTCGACCCGGATTTCCGGCTCAAGGATCCCTGGGTGACGCGGGAATTCCGCGTGTTCGATCTCATGGCCCAGCGTTCTGGCCTGCCGGCCTATGCCAACAACTCGCTCGGCGTTCCGCTCGGCATCGACGAGACCGACCTGATCCGTTCCCTGCGCCATGTCGAGCCGGTCTCGAGCTTCCGCACGACCTTCGCTTATACCAATATCACCCATATGCTGGCGGGCCGGATCGTCGCGAAGGCCGCGGGCGCGCCGGACTGGAACGTGGTCCTGCGCAACAGCTGCTCGATCCGTTGGGGATGAAGGACACGTCGGTGACGGCGGAGGCGATCGAGAACGCGCCCAATCACGCGGACGGCCACCGCTGGACTCCGCAAGGCGCGGTCGAAGTCCCTTTCACCCAGATCTTCCCCTATGATTTCATGGGGGCCGGCGACATCAACTCCAACATCGAGGACATGGGGCGCTGGCTTCGTCTCCAACTCGGAAACGGCGTCTTCGAGGGACGGCGGATCGTGTCGGCGGAAAACCTCGCCTATACGCGCAGGCCCGAGGTCGCACTGACGGACAAGGCGTCCTACGCCATGGGCTGGATTCTGCTGCAGACGCCGAATGGCAACGTCATCTGGCACAATGGCGGCACCAGTTCTTTCGGGGCGTTCGTCGGGTTGGTTCCCGATCGCAATGTCGAAATCGTTATCCTGACCAACGAGGCGAATGTCGGCTTTCCGGACACGCTCGGGATCTGGCTGCTCGACCGCATCCTCGGCAATCCGAAGGTCGATTACGTCTCGAAAAAGCTCGAGGAGGCGAAGGCGGGCTATCAAAGGGACAACGCGCAATTCGACAAGCCCGCCAATGCGCGCCCGTCGCCCCCGGCGGCCTCGCTTGTGGGCGCATTCGTCAATCCCGCGATCGGCAAAGCTCTGGTCAAGCAGGAGGGCGACGCCCTCGTGATGGAGTTTTCGACCGGAGGCGCGAGCCTGCAACTCGATCCCTGGGACGGCGGCGCGTTCACCGCCACGCTCTCGCCTGTCGGCCGTTTCAAGGCCGTGGCGGCCAATATGGGCCCGGGCCCCGCCGGCTTCGTTCAATTCGAAGTCGACGGCTCCGGCAAGCTGAACCGCCTGCGGATGTCGGACGAAAATGCACAGGAATTCGTTTTCCTGCGCGAATGATGATGCGCCCTTATCGTGGCGCGGGAGCAGGCGCGGCTTGCGCTTCGCCGCGCCAGTCCAGCGCCCAGCGCGCTCCGTCGAGCAGGCTCGACAGGCCGTAGCGGCCGGTGACCCTGATTTTCGACATCAGCGGAAATCGCGTGGGCGCGTCGAAGGCGATGCGGGCGACCTGGCTGCGGTCCACCCCGTTCAGGTTGGACTGGAATTCCGGCGGCGCCCGGTCGGTGATGGTCTCGATCCGTTCGACCCGGCCGATTTCGCGGTTGACGCCGTCGGTCACGATCACCGGCTGGCCCGGCTCGATTCCATAGAGACGATTGGTCGGCAGATAAGCCAGCACATATTTCGCGCCGTGATAGACGTCGGCCATGACCTCGCCATGCGACAGGACGGAGCCCGGCTCCGCGACCTTCGCGCCAATGGTCCCCTCGACGGGGCTGGCGACGATGCCGTCGTGGTAGGTCGCCTGCGCGCGGTCCAGCGCCTCGGCGAGATGCGTGAGGTTCAGTTTCGTCGTGCCGCGCTCGCTTTCGAGGGCACCGCGCTCGGAGTGCAGGGATTCGACTTCGCGCGCCGCCTCATAGGCGTCGCGGGTCGCCTCGGCGAGGCGCACCCGCGTGGAAAAGCCGCCCGCCACCGCTTTTTCGATCGCCGCCTGCGCCGCTTTCGCCGTGCGGCTGCGGTTTTCCGCCGAGGGCAGGGTCGTCTGGATGGCGGCGAGCCGCGCGGTGATCTGGGTCTGGCGCGAACTCGAGTTGCGCCTTGCGGGTGACGAGACTGGAGATCAGGTCCAGCATCTGCGTCGAAACGACGCTCCCGAGTTTCTGGCCCGCCGCGATTTTTTCTCCCGGCCGCGCGGTGAACGAAAGCACCTGCGCGTCGAAGGGCTGCGTGATGATCTCGCGCTCCTGGACGACCAGCCCGCTCGCGTCCATCAGCACCAGCGAGCCCACGAACAGATAGGCGACCCACAGCGCGCCGCCGCTGAGGCCGAACAGATAGAGCCGGCGCGCGAGCGTCTGGCTGGCGCGCACCTGGTTGCGCGCATTGTCCGGCCGGAATTCGGGACGCAGGGAATGGATCGCCATTGTTTCCGCCTCCCGGCGGGCTATCGCCAATCGTTGAGAAGATTCACTTTTTTCGGAACGTAATTGTCCTTGAGCGACAAGGAGGCGATCGCTTCCGAGCTATAGGCGTAAAGCCGGTGCAGTTTCATCACATAAGTCGAAAACAGGCCGTAAACGGGCAGGAACGGCAGCAGCGCCAATAGACCGGGCGATTGGTGATCAGGGCCGCTGCGGCGAAACAGGCCAGATCCAGAACGAACAGCGGCAGGGCGACCGCGGCGAGCAGCACGAAGCCGGTTCTGCCGAAGGTCGCGAACAGCCAGCCCAGATAGAACGGAAACGCCAGCGTCGGCAGCCCCGTGAACAGCAGGAAATCCCACTGGTGGGCCGCTTCGCGCCAGCGGAAGTCCTGCGCGAACGGATTGAACAGCCGGCGATATTTGCGGAAGCGGATCCAATAGGAATCGCGCTCCCAGCGGCTGCGCTGGCGCAGCAGCACGTAAGCGGATTCCGGCACGTCCGTGTAGCAGATGGCGCGCCGCGCGAAGACGGTCTTGAAGCCGGCGAGCCTGAGCCGGATGGTGAAATCGAGGTCCTCGCCGCCGCCCGCGTCCATGCCGCCGATCTGGTCCCATCCGCTGCGGCGAAACGCGCCGAAGGCGCCCGAAATGCAGCAGACCTGGTCGAGCACGCCGGCGAATGTCTTGCCGAGCGAAATCGAGATCAGATATTCGATGCCCTGGATCGCGGTCGTCACGGAGCGGCGCCAGTTGCGCACGAGGATGTTTCCCGACACCGCGCCGACATTGGTGTTGCCCGCGAGCGGGCGCAACAATTCCTCGAGCGCGTCAGGCTCGAACGAGCAATCGCAGTCGGTGACGATGAAGATCTCGCCATGCGCCATGCGCGCCGCCAGATTCAGGCCCGCCGCCTTGCCGCCGCGCAATTGCAGGCGGCCGATCGACTGCACCAGCCCCTCGCTCTGCAATCGCCGCATGATCGCGAACGTCTGGTCGCTGGAGCCGTCGTCGACGCAGACGATCTCGAAATTGTTGAACGTCTGCTGCCGCAACGACCGGACGCATTTCTCGATGGCGTCCTCCTCGTTATGGCCGGCGAGCAGGATCGAGACCGGAGGAAGCGGCGAGAGCGGATCGTAGGGCTGGTGGTCGCGAAGGATGAAGGCGGCCGCGGTCGCCTGGATGCCGATAAAATAGCGCGGCGCGTCGGTCAGCAGCACCATGCCGAACATCGCGAGAAACGTCCATCCCGACAGGGAATGCAGCAAACGCCAGGCGTCGTGGATCAGGTCCATCTCGTTTGCTCACGCCACTTTCTTGGGCCGCTCGGCGATCCCGGGAACCTCGTCGGGCGAAAACAGAGCGAGTTCGATTTTGGGGGCCAGCGCGAGATGGCGTTCAAGCCGTTCGCGAATCCGGGGCAGGTGGCGCGCGACCTCGTCCTTGCTGTCGTTTCCGAGCAGGGCCAGGAAGATCGGCGCGGCGTCGATGATTTCGGTTTCGAGCGTGAAGCGCTCCCGCATGATCTCGGCGAAAAAGACGCAGGTCTGGCGCCAGGCGTCGCCGGTTTCCGGCATCTCCGGCTGCCTGTGCAGACGCACGAACAGGATGCTGCAGGGCTCGCCGCGCGCGGCATGACGCCGCGCGAAGCTCCGGATCTTTCCGCCGATTGAAACATCCTCGGCTTGCGGCAGGGCCGCGCCGCCGGTCACGCAGGCGCATCCGGCGGGCGTCAGGGCGTAGGAATGGATCGTCCGGCTGTCGACGTTGCGCGCTTCGACGCGCGCGTCGCAATCGAGACAGAGGAAGCCGACCTTGTGTTCCGTGGAGAGGTGGCTGCAGGAGGCGCAGATTCCGATCGATCCCGGACGGTCGTAATCGACGCTGAAATTCTTCAGCTGCTGAAGGCATTTGGGGCAGGCCAGCTCCGCGCCGCGCCGGAAGTCGCGCTCGGGCCCCTGGTAGGCGCATTTGAGATGATGGACGATCGGCTCCTCGACGAGATCGGCGCCGCCGCAGCAGGAGCAATATTCGCGCACCGTCATCCGCGCCGAGGCGCAATGCGGGCAGACGCTGGTCTTGTCCGCGAATTTGCTTTCGAGCAGGCCTTGCGCCGCGAGTTCCTTGGCGAGGGCCGCCGCGCCGGGGATCGCGGCTTCGTCGTCATAGACGAACGTTTCGCGCGCGCCGACCTCGCTGCGCGGAACCATGGCGCGGTCCCGCACGAACAGGCGCGCCAACAGCATCAGGCGCCGGTCGTCGGTTTCGAGGATTTCGCGTGGAAGCGCGCGCAGCCGCTTTACGGCCGGCTGCAGCATTTCGACCGCCTCGTCGATTGCGCGCTGCGACACGCGCTCGAGCGCGAGGTCCGCGCGGCGATGGTCCTTCGTCGCGTGGCCGCGTCCCGTTACATCGACGATTGGAACGATCGCGGCGGCGGCGTGGCCGAACCGCCGCGTCAGCAGGGCGGCGGCGTTGGCTTCCGTAAGCAGGATGACGTCGGGCAATTCATTGGGATTGGCTGAAGCGGCGTCGCCGGGCAGCATCGCCTCGTCGAGGCGGCCGGGAACGCCCGCGAGCCGGACCGGCCCCTGGCGGCGCTGCGCTTCCGGCGTGGGGGAGGCCGGCGTGGGGGATGAGGGCCTGGGGGAGGACTCGGGCGCGGAGGCGCCTTCGCCAGCGGAAACGTCGACAAGCGCCGTCGCGGAACATTCCTGCCTTGCAAGACGGATCGCTGTGTTCATCGCTACGCCAACCACTGACATGCCAACGCGGAACCGTGCGAGCCCCTTTCATCATCGGATCCGGCAAACGCCCGGCGGATTCCGCCAGCCAGGTAGTCCTTAGATTTGGCGACGACGTTCTGATCTCGCGAACATCTCAAGTCTCTTTAACGCCGTAACGTTATCAGGGGATATGTTGACATATCGTTGCGTCACTTCGCGTCATTTTTTGAGCATGATCTTGAAACGCCTCGCCATTCCCGTTCCAGAGCCGTGCCGGGGGAATTAAGCCGACGGGCAACCGCGCTCGGCTAGTGTCCGGTCGCAGTGATTATGACGGGTTGATTTATGCCGAGAATGGGCAGCTCCTGTGGCGGGACGAGCAGCTGGATGCTGCGAGCGACGCCGGGCTGCTTCTCGATCAATCCGAGTTGGTCGAGGGTCTTGAGCATCTGGTGGACTGATGGTGGGGTGACCCTGAAGTAGCTCTGGAAGTCGGCCTCCGCCGGGGCGCAGCGGTTGATCTGCGAATAGGCCCATATGAAGGCGAGGTACTGGCCCTGTTTGGCGGTGAACCGTGCCAGTGGCGGCGGCGTCTTTTGGTCAAGCAATGAATCACGTTCGATTCATCCAAGGTTCTTCCACCAAGAAGGGCTTTCGGAATGAATGTACGGTATCGGGTCGATCTCAGCCAATCCGAACGAGACGAGCTTGGCGCTTTGGTGAGCGGCGGCAAGCAGCCAGTGCGACGGCTCAAGCGGATGCAGATCCTGCTGGCCGCCGACGCCGGCGTCAACGACGAGGCCATCGCCGCCTCTGTGCAGACCAGCGGCTCGACCATCTATCGCACCAAGAAACGCTTTGTGGAGATGCAGCCTGGAGGCCGCCTTTAGGCGTTGTTGGACAATTAGGATCCAGAACGAGGCCGCTGGGCCTGATCGTGTAATTCCACTCTCCGTGGAATTCGTGGCGGAGGAGTTCGACGGCTTTGAACTCATCGTCGGACACCTTCACGCCTGCAGGATAGATGTTCGGATCGAGTTCGCAGCGGACCGTCAAGCCGGCTTTTGTCTTCGTGGCGGCGATGAGTTGGACGATCACCTGATGGCTGACGAGCGGCTTGCCGCGCCAATTTCCGGTGATGAACGAAAACAGCCGATGCTCGATCTTGTTCCACTTGCTCGTGCCCGGCGGCAGGTGATGCACGGTGATGGCGAGGCCGAGTTCATCGGCCAGTTTCTGGAGTTCGATTTTCCATAACCGCACGCGCGAACCATTGCTGCCGCCGCCGTCAGCGGTGATCGTGAGCGACGTCGCGTGCGGATAACGAACGCTGCCCATCAGTAGCCACCAGCGCCTGATCGCATTGACCGCGAAGCTCGCCGTGTCATGGTCGACGCCAACGCTCACCCATCCGGCGTTGTCGCCGATATCATAGACGCCATAGGGCGCAGCCCGTCCCAGTTCTGGAATGAGGAAATCGTGCACGCGCACTTCTTCAGGCGAACCTTTTGGCGCCCACTCGCGGCCGGCGTTCTTGAAATCGCCGACCAGCTCCTTTTTCTTGGTGTCGACGGAAATCGCCGGCTCACCCGCGTCGAGGGCGGCTTTCACGCGATCGTTGATGTAGCGAAACTGCGCATCGCGATCTGGATGATTGGTTCCCTCGCGCGTTTTGCGATTGGCTTGCAGGCTATAGCCCAGCTTGCGCAAGAGATCGCCGACCAGATTATGACCGATCGTATGGCCAATACCCCGCAAACCCTCGGCCAGTTTCCGCAGACTTTTCGATGTCCACAGCAGTGGAGATCGGGATCGCCGCGCGTCGCCGGATCGACCAGACGACGAAGATCATCCAGCAGGCTGACGTCGGTCTCGCTCAATGGTTTGCGTCCGCCGCCGGACCGCCGCACACGATTGTCTGGCAATGCCGCGCCGTCGCGAAGCTCGACGAGCGCCCGGCCAATCGTGCTGCGCGCCATGCCTGTAGCGCGAGAAACCGCGCTGACGCCCCCGCGCCCCGCGGCCATGGCTTCAGCCGCCGCCAAGCGCCGCCGTCCCCGCTCGTCCAGCAAAGGATCGAGCGCCTGAAACCGCAGTCGAATGGACGATTCGTCAATCACGCGCCAATTCTATAAACTCGGCCGCTCGCTGGGAATCCCAAGACGTCCAAAAAATCGCAATTTGATTCAGTTATTTATCAACAATGCCTTAGTGAAGAGCCGCGGCCGGGAGCGGCTCGAAAGCTGAGCGGCAAGGAAGAGGTGCAGCTGGTCGCCCTGGCTTGCTCGGATCCGCCCAAGGGATGCGTGCGATGGACCTTGAAGCTTCTGGCCAACGCTCTGGTCGAAGTGATCGAACACGGGAGTGTCTCGCGCGAGACCATCCGCCGCCGGCTGGACGACAACGATCTGAAGCCCTGGCAGAAGAAGATGTGGTGTATCGCCAATATCGATGGCGAATACATCGCCCGCATGGAGGATCTCCTCGATCTCTATGCCGAGCCGCATGATCCCAAGCGACCGGTGGTCTGCTTTGACGAAAGTCCGATCCAGCTCATCGGCGAGGTGCGTGTGCCCATCATGCAGAAACCCGGAAAGCGATACCGCTACGACTCCGAGTACAAGCGCAACGGCACGGCAAACCTCTTTGTCATGGTCGACGCCAATCGGTCATGGCGCAAGGTCAAAGTCACCGATCGGCGCGCCAATCAGGACTTCGCCATCTGCATGCGCGATCTGGTCGAGGTGGACTATCCCGACGCCGACAAGGTCCGCGTCGTGATGGACAACCTATCAACCCACACCGCTTCAGCTATCTATCAGACCTCCCAGCCGACGAGGCGCGTAGGATCTTGCGACGCTTGGAGTTCCACTACACACCCCGTCACGCCAGTTGGCTCAACATGGCCGAGATCGAGATCGGCGTCATGCGCCGACAATGTCTTGACCGCCGGATCGATAATCGCGACTTGCTCGAAACTGCGGTCCGGGCTTGGGAACACCGCCGCACCGAAAGTCGCGACAAGATCCGCTGGATGTTCTCCACAGATCAGGCCCGAGTGAAGATGGCAAAATCCTATCCCACGCCCTCGCTCAACAATTCATAATCACTGCGACGGAACACTCTCATGATTGCTGACAAGGGCTTTTTCTATAGCCTTTGGCCCGTCGATTTCGATCGACGGCAGAGGAAATTGTACGGCGAATATGCAATGCAGGAAGCGGAACGTGAACGTCGGTCAACAATCTCTCATCCGCGGGTCGGGCCGCATGACCTTTCTTCGTTTGGGGCTGCCTCTGTCTAGTTGGCGAGCGTTGGAGGCTCATAGTGCAAGCGAGGGCTCCCCGGCATTGTTCCGCTCCCAGCGCCGCATACTGCGCCGAGGCTGTTCGATATCCTTTTGTTTTGGCCTCCTTCCATTGGCTGTCAATTTATCACGCCGCTTTCGGCGCGGATTGAACCATGCAGGCGATCGACCAGACGAAGCCCACCATCTCGCGCGCGATAGCAACTATGACGACGTTGGCGGTTTTGCCGCGCGCAGAAAGTTGGCGGTAGCGGGCGCACAGCCGGACCTGCGCTTTCCAGGCGACGTCGCGAACTGGTTTTGGTAGGGCTTCGATACGATCGACTTTGTGCCGGCCAACGCGCGGTTTCATTCGGTAGGCCCAGGCACCCTCGACAAGCGCCTTTCGGGCATAGCTGTTGCCGGTCTTGGTGATCCCGCCCCGACGGGTCGTTTCACCGCTTGATCGCTCACCCGGGACCAGGCCGAAATAGGCCATGAGCTGGCGAGGATTGGCAAAGCGCGTGAAGTCGCCGACTTCAGCGACCAGGATGACGGCTGTAACAAGCGCGATTCCGCGGACCGCCTGCAAAGCGTCGACGACCGGACAGAGGCTCCAAGCCGGGATTAGCTTCAGAATTTGTTCTTCAACGCCTTTCAACCGCCTTTCCGCGTCGGTGACGGCGTCCACGTAATCCTGGAAGGCGATTTGTTGGGCCGGGTGTTCGAACGCCAGTGTCGAGAGCCAGCGCCGATACGCCATTCGCCAAGCCGTTCCTTGCCCATGCGTGCGCCCGTGACGCAAAAGAAAGCCTTGAAGATGTTGACGCGCGCGCGTCACGACCTGGCGGACGACGCCGCGCAAACGGATCAAATCACGCATCGCTTCGTGATCAGCGTCCGGCGCCCAGACCGCCGTCAATTCTCCCGCGCGGTGCAATCGGGCGAGCATGGTGGCGTCACGACGATCCGTCTTGACCCGGTCGCCCGGCTTACGGGGGATCAGCGATGGCGCCACCACATCGCATTGATGTCCAAGACCCTGGATCTGACGAAGGACGCCATAGCCGCAAGGTCCCGCCTCGTAACAAAACGACAATGTCTTTCCCGGCCGCTGCAAACGTGCGCACAGCTTGCCAATCGCAACTGGATCGTTATCGATCTCGCCGAGATATTCGACCGATCCCGAGCGGCCACCGTCGGCGACCGCCACCGAAATGCTTTGTTTATGGACGTCGAGGCCAATAAATCTGATATTGTTCATCAGGCCCGTCTCCTATGCATGAGGCTCTGAACCGGTCTCCCGGCTTAACCCTCGCACCGTTGCATATCGGATGACGGGCCGCCTTCACGCCGCGCAATCATACGGACTA
>CAVQBX010000003.1:0-441223 GCA_963710855.1 uncultured Pseudomonadota bacterium
TAAGTCAGTTTCTCCGGGAATGATACGTCAAACGGAGCGGCCCAAGGATGCGTACGAGCGTTTCGGCGCGCATCGACTGACGGAGTTCGACCATGATGCTTTCCGACCTGCGCACGACCGGTGTCCTGGCGGTCGTACGCCGCGATCTTCGGCCATTGTTCACGAGAACTGCGCCGCCTTTATTTCAATAAGCTGTGGGGAATGGACATCGGGCCGGATTGCCGGATCTCGTTTTCAGCCAAACTGGACAAGAGCTATCCGGCAGGCGTTCATATCGGCGAAAGCACGGCGATTAACTTCGGCGCCTGCGTTCTCACCCACGACTACCCGCGTCGGCTGCATCTGGACACCTGGATCGGAAAGGAATGTCAGATCGGCGCCCACAGCATCATCATGCCCGGGGTCAGAGTGGGCGACAATTGCGTCGTCGCCGTGGCGAGCGTGGTCATGAAGGACGTGCCGCCCAAACTGCCTGGTGTCGGGAAATCCCGCGCGGGTGATGGAGAAGGGCATTCAAACCGGGCGATGGGGCATCATCAATCGCATGGTGCGACCCGATTTCGGGACGGCTTCGTCCGCGCCTGACGAAAAAGCGGCTTCGTGAGCCGGACCGGCGGCCCGATTTGACTCGCGCGCATATCCCATGACCGCCATCGATTTGAGCGGCCGCGTGGCGGTGGTGACCGGCGCGTCGCGCGGCATTGGCCGGGCCGCCGCCGAAGGCCTGCTCAAGGCCGGTTGCAGCGTGGTGCTCAACGCGCGCCCTTCGAACGAGGCCACGGCCAGTTTCGCCGAGCTGGAGGGGGCCTATCCCGACCGGGTCACCGCCGTCTACGGGTCGGTGGCGGAGAGCGCGACCGCGACCGCGATCGCCCAAAGCGCGATGTCGCGCCACAAGCGCCTCGATATCCTGGTCAACAACGCCGGCATTCTTCGCGACAAGCTGATCGGCATGATCTCGGATGCGGAGATCGACGAGCTCTTCAACGTGAACGTCATCGGGCTGATCAAGGTCACCCAGCTGGCCGCGCGGATCATGGCGCGGCGCAAGAGCGGATCGATCGTCAATGTCTCGTCGATCGTCGGACGAAGGGGGAACAGCGGCCAGACCGTCTATTCGGCGACAAAGTCCGCGGTCATTGGAGCGACTTTTTCCGCCGCTAAGGAACTCGCGCCGATGAACATCCGCGTCAACGCGGTGGCGCCGGGCCTGATCGACACTTCGATGACGAAATCCATCCCCGAGGACAAGCGCAAGAACCTCGAAGTCGCACATCGCGATGGGCCGGGTCGGCGCCCTGAGGACGTCGCCAATGTGATCCTGTTTCTCGCCTCCGACCTTTCGTCCTATGTGACCGGGCAGGTCATAGGGGTGGACGGCGGCCTCGTCATATGACCCGCCTCAAGCAAAGCTCCGGTGGTCGGAGGGCGCCGACGCTCGACTGGCGCCATCCGCAGCGGAGGTCGAAGCGCGCGGTCGACCTCGTTAGCAGAGACACGATAGGCCCGGCTTAGAGCGCTTATCGCGGAGATGGAGACAATGACGGTACGGGACCGGGTGTTTAGCGCGTTCAAAGAAAGCTTCGACCTCGAAGACGAGACCAACACGTCAAAGCTCGTTTACCAGGGCCACCCGGCCTGGACCTCGGTCGGTCACATGATCTTGGTCGCCGCCCTCGAATTGGAATTCGACACGATGCTGGAGACGGACGATATTCTTGAGATGAGCAATTTCGATAAGGCCGTGACCATCATGAGCAAGTATGCGAATGACGCTTGACGGTTGCGGGGACCGGCGAAACCGGGACGGGCGGAGCGGTCGCCGCAGGAGTTGAGCGCCTTCCTTTCAGGTCCGCGGGACGGACTTGCGATGCAGCGGAATTCAATGCGCGATTTGGACTTTTCATGCGGCGGACTTTTGCCGCTGATCGCGTCCCTTGAGCCGGGCGCCGGCGGTTCGCGACGACCGCAGCGAGGTGTGGCTGACGCGCGAAGAGGTTCGGACCGCCAGCCTTGGCCTCGCCGAAAACATCGCCTCCGAGACGAAAGCGGCTCGTCTTTCTCTTCTGCGGCAACAGTTGCGAAACATTGATCGGCCTGCTCGCCGCGGCCGCAGCCGGTCACGCGGTCGCGCTCATCGATCCGTCGCTCGCCGAAGACAAGTTGAGAGCTCTGATCGAGGCGTATCAGCCCGGAACTCGTTCTATCGACGCCCGGACATCGGCGAAAAACTGCGCGATCTTGCCGGCGCGTCGGATGGCTGGCGCTCCTATGAATTCGCGCGCTGGCGTTGTCGAATGGATGGCAAGGGACGCTGAGGTCGCCGTCGTTTGAAATCAATCCCGCCTTGCAGCTGCTTCTTTCGACCTCGGGGACGACCGGCAGTCAGAAATATGTGCGGCTGTCGCGCGACGCGATCGTCGCCAACGCCGGGCAAATCGCCGAGGCGCTGGCCATCGACGAGCACAGCACCGGCATCGCCCATCTCCCGTTGCACTATTCCTATGGGCTCTCCATCGTGACGTCGCATCTGGCGGCCGGGGGCCGAGTTTACCTCGTGAACGATTCGATCACCTCGCCGAGCTTTTGGTCGAAGATCGGAAAAGTCGGCGGATCGCATTTCCCCGGCGTCCCCTTTCACTACGCCGCGCTGGCGCGCCTGGGCGCGAGCCTCATCCCGGATTCGGTCAAGGTGTTCACCCAGGCCGGCGGAGCGCTCGATCCCCGCATTCAGGCGAAGATCCATGACTGGGCGACCCTGCGCGACGGTCAGTTTTTTCGTCATGTACGGGCAGACCGAGGCGTCGCCGCGCATGACGACCTTGCAGCATGCCGATTTTTCGCGAAAGGCGGGGTCGGTCGGAGTGGCGCTTGCCGGCGGCCGATTGTCGATCGTCGACGATGAGGGCGCGCCGCTTCGCGGACGGCGGCATCGGGACGGTGGTCTACGAAGGCCCCAACGTCATGCTGGGCTATGCGATGTCGAGGGTCCGACCTCGACAAGGGCGACGAGATGAAGGGGCGCCTCGAAACCGGCGATCTTGGGCGCATCGACGCGGAGGGATTTCTCTATCTTGACCGGCCGCACCAAGCGCTTCGCCAAGATCGCGGGATACCGGCTCGGCCTGGACGAAATCGAACAGGAGCTGTTCGCCGTTTGCTCCGTTGCATGCATCGACCTTGGCGAAAAGATCATTGTCGTGCATGAGCAGGAGTCGGAAACCGCGCTCAAAGCCCGGGTCAGAGAGCTGGCCGCAAACTATAAGGTTCCGTCATCAAGCTTTTCGCTGTTGAAGACCGCGCAAATTCCTCGCGGCGCGAGCGGCAAGGTCAACTATGCGCGACTGAAGGAGAGCCTGCGTGTTTGAGCGTCTCCTCGCCCAGGCGCCTTATTCGCTGCATCAGTCGGAGAAGGAAGCAATCCTGCTCGAAGGGCTGAACGAGCTCACCCGTTACCATTACGAGAAGAGCCCTGAATACGCCCAAATCCTGGATGCCGCATGGGGCGGGCTCCGGGACTTATTCCGACATCTCGGAGGTTCCCTATCTGCCCGTCAGCCTGTTCAAGGAAATGGAGCTGAAAAGCACGGCAACGCCCTCGTTTGTCATGCGCTCGAGCGGCACGACGGGCCAGCGGACCAGCCGGATCGTCATCGACAGTGAGACCGCGCGCCGCCAATCAGAAGCGCTTGTGGCTTCGTTTCGTCCCATTCTTGGAACCCGCCGTCTGCCGTTCCTTGCGATCGACACCAAAGAGGTCATCAAGCCGACGGACCTTACCGCCCGCGGCGGCGGGGTTCTCGGAATGATGAAGTTCGGCGCCAAGACAACCTTCGCCCTTGATGCGCAATTGGAGAGCGATAACGAGGCGATCGAGACGTTCGTGCGCGCGCACGGCAGGGAGCCATTTCTCATTTTTGGCTTTACGTTTCTCATTTGGGACAAGCTTTATCGGACTTTTGCCGACGGCGAGCTCGACCTTTCGAGCGCCATCCTCATTCACTCCGGCGGGTGGAAGAAGCTCGAAGCACAGAAGGTTTCGAACATCGAGTTTCGGGCGGCCCTGAAACGGCGGTTCGGCCTGCAGAATATCTTCAATTTCTATGGCTTCGTCGAGCAGATCGGCTCGGTGTTCATTGAGGGGCCGGACGGATTGCTGTATCCGCCGAATTTCACCGATGTCATCGTAAGGCGCCCGCATAGCTGGGAGCCGGCGAAGGTGGGAGAGGAAGGGGTCATTCAGGTTGTTTCGCTTCTGCCCCGGTCTTATCCCGGCCACAGCGTGCTGACCGAGGATTTGGGTGTCACTGCGACGATCGACGCTGGAAGCGGCGGCCGCTACGGCAAGGCCATTCGAGTTTCCGGACGGGCCCCGAAGACCGAGCTGAGAGGCTGCAGCGACGTGATCGCCGCATGAGCCGGCGAAGGCGGACGAATGCTGACTGAAGCTATAGTTTACGGCGCTGGCGCGCGCGAAGCCGCCCTCGACGACGAGGGGCTGCTGGCGGCGCTGGGCGAGGCTCGCCAGCGCCTTGCTGCGCCCTTTACCGTCGAGCGCGTCGATCTGGTTGCGGCCGTCTCCGAGGCCCTCCTCGGTTCCCGGCGGTCGTCCGCTTCCGGCCCCGCCGCCCATTTCGCCTTCTGGACGCGCCGCGCCGCGGTGGCGAAGCTCGCCGCCACTTTTGCGGCCCGCGTGCCTGATCACACTTTGGCGCGGCCGCGCGGCCTTGTCTTCCATCTGCCGCCGCAGAATGTCGAGACCGTCTTTCTCTACTCATGGGTGCTTTCCTATCTGGTCGGAAACGCCAACATCGTGCGGCTGCCGCATGAGATCAGCGCCCGGATGCGGGCGCTCGTCGACCTCTTTCTCGAGCGGCTCGAGGCCTCGGGAGATGCATCGCAAGTGTTCGTCCACTACCCCTCGCAGGGCGACCTTGGGGCCAAAATCTCCGCGCTTAGCGATGCGCGCGTCGTTTGGGGCGGCGACGCCAAGGTCGCGCTGTTCGCGCCCCTGCCCTTGCGCAACGGCGGAAAGTCAATCTGGTTCGGCGACCGGTTTTCCTTCTCGACGATCAACGGCGCAGTGCTCGACAAGCTGGACGATTCCGCCCTTCACGCGCTTGCAAAAAAACTGCACAACGACATCTTCGTCTTTGACCAGATGGCCTGCTCGTCGCCCCATGCGCTTTATGTCGTCGGCGACGCCGCGGCGCATTCGGCGGCGGTCCGGCGGCTCCTCGAAGCATCGGCGCTCGAGGGAACGATGGACGATCCAGCGGGCCGGGTTGGACACGCGATCGGCAAAATGACCGCCGCGTTTTACGCCGCGGCAAATGGGCGCGCGTCATCAGTCCATTGGCAAAACACCCAGCTGACCAGCATCGTGGCGAGCGCGCCGATAAGACAGGACGTCCGCGTTGGCGGGGGATTTCTAAGCGTCGTGTTCGTTCCTTCGCTGGCCGAGGTCGCAAGCTTCATCCGCGAAACCGACCAGACAATCAATTATCTGTGTTTTATGATGTTAACAAGCAAAAGCCAAATTTTTCAAAATCCAGCAAAGCCGGGCAAAGGAAAACCAAGAAAAACCAAGAAAACGGGCTTGGATTTCCTTGGTGGACGGGCTTCGGACGGCGGGCCATGATAGCGTGACTCCTTCGATGAAGGAGACTCTGGCATGACCTTCGTGGCGATTGGAGCAAGGTACCATAGAATTTTGATTTACACAAAGCGATAGTCGACGAGACATGCCGAAACCTTGGTTTTTTCAGATTCGCCGCGTTCCCTCTTACTGGCGTAAGATCAGCGTCCCGCCGCGCTGCTCGACGCTGACAAGACGCTTGAGAAAGCTTTCGCCGAGCAGATTCACCTCGCCCGCCTCCGGCGCCAGAATGAGGGCGTCGACATCGTTCATATAGAGGCCGCCGAAGCTGAGGCGGCGCAGAACCGCCGGCGAAGCGGTCGTCCGGCCGTTGGCGGTCTGGATGGCGCGCGGGCGCCCGCCCGAGGGGACAAGTCCGAGCCGCGCAGCGGTCGAAGCGGAGACGAAGACGTCGCTTGCGCCGGTGTCGACAAGCATGTGGACGCGCAACCCGTTGACGAGCGCCTCGGCCGCGTATTGGCCGCGCCCGTCCGCCTCGAGCAACGCCTCGCGATAGCCGGACGATTGGCGCTCCGACGGCTCCGGCGAGGGCGCATCGGCGGCGACCCCGGCCGGCGCGCGAGCGGCGGCAGCGGGCGCCTGGACCGGCAGACGGTCGAGAAGACAGAGCGACCCGAGCAGCGCCAGCGCCAGTCCACACGTCGCCAAGAAAACGGCTCGCCCGATCATCTCGCCTCCGCCAGCGCCCCTATCATGGATGGGCGCGGCCCGGCCGAGTGTCCGGTCAAAGCTGGAACAATGGGTAAATCCCGCCAAGCAATCCAGCCGCTCCTCGTTGAAGATACCGTTCGGATGCCGACTATTTTTTGGGTGAGACCCGTACGCGAAGGGCCCCCTCCCGGGCTACCCACTTGTCGACCGCGAGCGGATTTCCCATCCGAGTCCAAAAATCAAATTGTCCACTCAGGAGTGGCGCTTTTTCTTCGCCGCCGCTGGGCAAGTCACCCCGCGTACTGTCCCATCACTCATGGCCCTTAGATCGGCAACGCAGAAGCCCAGGCGGAGAGCGGAAAGCGGAGAGAGCCCGCGATGACGACCGACCCGCGAGCGGGATCACTACGAGGGCCACGGCCGACGGTGTCGCGTCCAGTACGCTATACTGTTTTTTCGCCTAAACATTCGAACCAAAGCCGCTCGATTCGAAACCGCGTTGCGAGAGCGACCTCTATCGGCTCAGCCGCGGCGATTCTGCCTGGAAGCGGCTGCAGGTGGTCGAAGGCATTGGAATTGAGCGGACTCTAAACAGGCAGCGATTCTTGGAGGCCGTTCCGCGATTTGCGGCGCCAACTAAAGGTCGTCGGCGCACTCGGCCAAATCTGATCACCGCGCTCCACCGGCCTCAATGTCTCAGATGGGTCGAACACGAAGATTCAAACCGAGACACCGCGACGAAGTCGCCGTGGAGAGCGCGCGCTTGCGCGGGATCGGATTACGTGATCGACTGAAACGAAATCCGACCGGTCGAGACGATCCGGTTCTCTCGAGAGAAGCGGGCGACACCGGCATCAGCCTTGGCGTCAAGAACGCTTCGTTCGATAGAATTCCCAAACAGCAATCTCGTCCGTCGCGACCCGCGCCGGCAATCAAGAACAATCGACTTAAACCCGCTAGCGCAACCTCACCGGAGTTACAGCAATGCGTTCAACGACTACCGTCGCGTTCGGCGTGGGCATGCTGACGCTGACCCCCGCTGTCGCCGCCCCCCATTCGATAACCGTCAACACGGTCCAGATCTTCGGCACCATCGATCCGGCAAAGATCTCCGACTACACCGACTATATGGCTTCGGCCAATCTCTACGACGGCCTGGTCAACGTTGACCCGAAGGGCTCTCTCGTACCCGAACTCGCCGAAAAATGGGAGGTTTCGCCTGACGCGACCAGCGTGACCTTCCATCTTCGCTCTTACGCGAAATTCCAGGACGGCTCGCCCGTTCAGGCGGAGGATGTCGTCTATTCCGTCGAGCGCCTCCTCAAGATCAACCAGGGGCCCGCCAATCTCTTCGCGGGCGTCTTGAAGCCGGGCAGCGTCGAGGCGATCGATCCCAGGACCGTGAAATTCACCCTCTCGAAAACCTTCTCGCCGTTCCTCGCCACCGTGCCGGCGATCCGCATCGTCAATTCCAAAGTCGTCAAGGCGAACGCCGGCGCCGACGACGGACAAGCCTATCTCGCGACCCATGTCGCTAGCGCCGGGCCCTATACGCTCAAGAGCTGGGATCGCGGCACCGGCATGACAATCGAGCGCGATCCCAACTATTACCGCGGCTGGGGTGAGGGCCCGATCGACGAGGTTCGCTTCGTCATCACGAACGACGAAGCGACGGTGCGGTCGATGGCGGCTTCTGGCGAGCTCACGATGTCGAGCCAGTACCAATCGCCCGACACTTACGACGCGCTCGCCAAGATGCCGCGGTTCAAAATCGTGAAAGGCGTGACCCCCGTCGCCTTCTACCTCAAGCTCAACACCAAGGTCGCGCCGACCGACGACATTCATATTCGCAAGGCAATCGCACTCGCGACCGATTACGACACGATTCACGATACGATCCTTCCCGGCGGGGACCTGACCGGTCCCCTGCCCCAGACTTTGCCCAGGCGTACCTTGAGAGCCCGCATCCGAAGTTCGATCTCGACGCAGCCAAGGCGGAGATCGCCAAGAGCGGCTATGCGGGCAAAACCGACATTCCGCTCTCGCTCACCTACGTGTCCTCCGCCAAGTTCGAGGAGGAGCTGGCGCTGTTGATGCAGTCCAATCTGCAGCAGATCGGCATCAAGGCGACCCTCTCGGGCGAGCCCTGGAACCGGATCACCGAAATCGCCTCGAAGGTGGAGACGACGCCCAACGTCACCGAAGTCTTTTTTGGTCCGACCTATCCGTCGCCGGATTCGATGTTCTACACCCAGTACCACTCGAAGTCCGCGGGCACCTGGGCGTCGATGGAATGGGTGCAGAACCCCGAGGTCGACAAGATGATCGATGCGGCGCGCGCCACCGGCGACGCCGCCGAACAGAACAAGATCTACAAGGATTTGCAGAAGACGCTGATCGACGACCAGGTCGACGCTTTCCTCGAAACGCAGATCGTTCGGCACGCGATGGACAAGTGCCTCGACGGCTACGTTCCAGTGCCGATGCAGTCCTTCGACTATGCGTTCCACAAGTACAAGTGGACGTGCAATTGACAGCGCTCGCCGGGCGGCGCGGACGCGCCGCCCGTGCAAAGCCTTCCAGACTTGAGAGCCTCACGTTGGAGTTTCTCTATTTCCTGATCCGGCGGGCGCTCTGGTCGCTGCTCGTGCTGTTTGGGCTCTCGATCGTGATCTTCGTGATTGCGCGCGTGATGCCCGGGGATCCGGCGCGAATGGCCATGGGGCCGCGCGCCAGCCAGGAGCAGGTCGACGACCTCAAGGCGAAAATGGGCCTCGACAGGCCGATCCTCGAACAATACCAGCATTTCATCGGCGGCCTGGCGCGCGGCGACCTCGGCCTCTCCTTCCTGACCAAGCGCCCGGTGAACGACGATATCAGGGAAACGTTCGCCGCAACCTTCGAACTCGTGCTGGCGACGATCGTGATTGCGTTTTCAATCGGCGTTCCCATTGGCGTCGTCGCGGCGGCCAACAAGGATGGGTGGATCGACAATGTCGTGCGCTTCTACGCTATCCTTGGCGCGGTGACGCCGAGCTTTCTGCTGGCTCTTCTTTTGCAGGTGCTGGCCGGCTACGTTTTGCATGCCTTGCCGACGACCGGGCGGCTCACGCCCGATTCGCCCTTTCGTCCCGATATCACTGGCCTTCTGACAGTCGATACGCTTCTCAAGGGCGATCCCTCCGCTTTCCTCGAGCCCTTAAAACACCTCATTCTGCCGAGCCTCGCGCTTTCCGCCGCGACCGTCGGCCAGATCGCGCGGATCACCCGCTCCTCCATGATCGACGTCGCCAAGCAGGATTACGTCGAGGCGGGACGCGCGTTCGGCGTGCCCGGCTGGCTCCGCGTATCCAAATATATGCTTCGACCCGCCTTCGTGCCGCCGATGACGATCCTGGGCCTCGAATTTGCTTCGCTGCTCGGCAACGCCTTTGTCGTCGAGCTTGTCTTCGCCTGGCCGGGCATGGCGAGCTACGGCGTGCGCAGCATCCTGCAGAAGGACCTCAACGCGGTCATGGGCGTCGTGATGATCTCAGGCGTCTTCTTCGTCGGCGCCAATCTGGCGATCGACATGCTCGTCGGCCTCGTCGACCCGCGGGTGCGCATTCGCGGCGGGCGCGCATGACCGCCGCGTTGCGCCGCATTCGCCGGTTCGGGTTTCGATCGCCTATCAGAACTGGCGCCGCTTCAGCCGCAATCCAACCGCAGTCATCGGTTCAGCCATTGTCGTTGTCGTCATCGCCGCGGCGATCCTCGCCCCCTGGATCGCTCCCCATCCCGATCATGTCGGCGCAATGGTCAATTTCCGCGCCCGCCATTTACCGCCGTCGGCGGAATACTGGTTCGGCACGGACAATGTCGGGCGGGATATCTTCAGCCGCGTCCTGTTCGGCTACCGCGTCTCGCTGCTGCTTGCGGCGGTCGTCCTGGGAATCGCCGTGCCGGTCGGCGTGACGCTCGGTCTTATCGCCGGCTATTTCGGCGGCTGGGCCGAGATCGTCATCATGCGGCTGACGGACGTCGCGCTGGCGATCCCGCCGTTGGTCATGGCGCTTGCGATCACCGCGGTGCTGACGCCTAATCTGACCCACGCGATGCTCGCCATCGCGGCGCTGTGGTGGACCTGGCACACCCGGCTGATCTATTCGATCACCCGCACGCTGCGCGGCCAGGAATTCGTTGAGGCTACGCAAACGCTGGGCGCGAGCCGTTTCCACATCATCTTCCGCGAGCTTCTGCCCAATTGCGCGTCGGCGATCCTGGTCAAGACGTCGCTCGATTTCGGCTTCGTGATTCTGATCGGCGCGGCCCTTTCCTACCTAGGGTTGGGCGTGCAGCCGCCGACCCCCGACCTCGGGACCATGGTTGCGAGCGGCGCCGATTTCCTCCCCGACCGCTGGTGGGAGTCGCTTCTGCCTGGAGCGGCGATTCTCTTCGTCGCGCTCGGATTCAATCTGCTCGGCGACGGCCTGCGCGATCTCTACGACGTCGAGAGCGTCAGGTGACCGCCGAACCGCTGCTTTCGGTTCGCTCCCTCAGCGTAGACTTCTGGTCCTACGGTCGCCGATCGCAGGTGTTGCGCGAGGTCTCGCTCGACGTTCCCGCCCATCGCCATGTGGCGCTGGTCGGCGAATCCGGCTGCGGCAAGAGCGTCACGATGCGGGCGATCATGGGAATCCTGTCGACCCCGCCGGCCCGGATCGTCGGCGGTGAGATCCGTTTCGACGGCCGTAATCTTCTGAGCCTGCGCCCGCGCGAGCGGGAGGCCCTGCGGGGGACCGCGATGTCGATGGTCTTCCAAGACCCGATGACGTCGCTCAACCCCGTCTTCACCATCGGCGACCAAATGAGAACGATCCTCAAATATGCCGACCGGCGGCTCGGGCGCGCTCGCGGGCGCGCCGGCCGGATGGCCCGCGTCTGCGAGGTCCTCGCGCAGGTGCGGATGCCGGATCCGGAGCGGATCGCCGCCTCCTATCCGATCATGCTGTCGGGCGGAATGCGCCAGCGGGTGCTGATCGCCATGGCCCTGCTTTCCGAGCCGCGCCTCCTGATCGCCGACGAACCGGGAACCGCTCTCGACGTCACGACGCAAGCGCAAATTCTCAAGCTCTTGCGGGATCTCGTCGACGATCGCGGTCTCGCCCTGCTGATGATCACCCACAATCTCGGCGTCGTGCGCGAATCCGCCGATTACGTTTACGTGATGTATGCGGGCTCGGTCGTGGAGCGCGGGCCGACCCGCGCACTCTTTGCGCGGCCTTGCCATCCCTATACGCGCGCATTGTTCGAATGCGTGCCCAAGCTCTCGGGCGATACCGCTTTTCGCGGCATCGACGGCTCCCTGCCCGACTATTCCGCGCCGCCGCCCGGGTGTCGATTTGCGCCCCGCTGCTCTCTGGCGACGCCGGAATGCGGACGTCCGCCCGAGGACAGAGCGATCGGCGCCGATCAGGGCGTAGCGTGCTGGCATTTCGAGGAGGCAGCGGCGTGAGCAAGCCGCTCTTCGAGGTCGTCGGTCTCTCCAAGTCCTTTGAGCTGCGGGGCGGCCTGCTTGGCCGCGTGAAGGGCGAGGTCCGGGCAGTGGCCGACGTCAGCTTCAGCCTCACGGAGGGCGAGGTTTTCGGCCTCGCCGGCGAGAGCGGCTCGGGCAAGTCGACGATCGCCCGCATGATCCTCGGCCTGACCGAGCCGAGCTCAGGCGCGATCCGGTTCGAGGGCCGCGATCTGGGACGGCGGCCCGGCGTGTTCAACGGCGGCCGCACTGCCCAGATGGTCTTCCAGAACCCGGGGTCCTCTCTCAACCCGCGTCGTTCGATCGGGCAGTCAATCGCCGTTCCCCTGGAAGCGCGCCGCCTTTCCCGCGCGGAGACCGATCGGCGCGTCGCGCGGCTCCTGGATATGGTGCAGCTGCCGGCCGATTTCTCAACCCGCTATCCACATGAACTGTCGGGCGGGCAGAAGCAGCGGGTGGCGATTGCGCGCGCTCTCGCCGCCGAACCAAAGCTGATCGTTCTCGACGAGCCGACCTCCGCGCTCGACGTGTCGGTGCAAGCGAAGATCATCGAGCTCCTGAACGATGTCGGCCGCTCGCTCGGCCTCACCTACATCTTCATCTCCCATGACCTGAGCCTGATGCGCAATTTCGCCGACCGGGTCGGCGTGCTCTATCTCGGGCGTCTCGTCGAGGTCGGCCCGGTTCGGCGCTTGTTCGAGGCGCCGGCCCATCCCTATACCCGATCCCTGATCGCAGCCATTCCTGTGGTTTCCGACGCGGAGGCGGCGCTTAAGCCCCAACAGCCGGTCGTCGAAGGCGAAATTCCCTCCCCGGCCAATCAGCCGCCCGGCTGCGCATTCCATACTCGCTGCCCGCACGCGTTCGCCCCGTGCGCGAAGGAATTCCCCGAAGCCATTTGGCTTGACGCGGAGCACTCGCCCGCTGTCATTTGCTCGGGCCCGAATCCGCGCGGCGCGGCGGGGCGCCCAATGAAAAGCAGACGTCGACGCAGGAGAGTTCGAGATGATCAGGGTCGGCATCGATGTCGGCGGCACCAACACGGATGCTGTCGCATGGACGGCAAGACCGTTCTCGCCGGCGTGAAGGCGGCGACGACCTCCGGATGTGATGTCGGGCGTAGTCGCCGCGCTGAGGTCAGTGCTTGCGGCCTCCGGCCTGCGATCCGCAGGCGATCGACGTCGTGATGATCGGCACCACCCATTTCACCAACGCGGTCGTGCAGCGCCGCGATCTCGCGCCGACCGCCGCCGTGCGGCTCGGCCTGCCGGCGACCGCCTCGCTGCCGCCGATGGTGGATTGGCCGCGAGGATCTGCGGGCCGCGATCGGCAATCACGCCTATCTCGCCCACGGCGGCCACGAGTTTGACGGCCGCGAGATTTCGCCGCTCGACGAGAACGGAATTGCTCGGCATCGCCGCCGACATCAGGTCCAAGGGCGTCCGCTCGGTCGCGATCGCCTCGGTGTTCAGCCCGGTCAACACCGAGCTGCGAGACGCAAGCGCCGGCGAGATCTTCGCGAAGGCGCTGCCGGGCGTTCATATAACGCTTTCGAGCGACATCGGCCGCATCGGCCTGCTGGAGCGCGAGAACGCGGCGATCATGAACGCGTGCCTGCGCGATCTCGCCAAGCTGGTCATCGACGCTTTTCGCGCGGCGCTCGACGCTTGCGGCGTCAAGGCGAGGTTCTTTCTCACTCAGAACGACGGAACGCTGATGGACGCGGCCTATGCCGAGCGTTTTCCCGTGCTAACCTTCGCCAGCGGCCCGACCAACTCGATCCGCGGCGCAGCCTTCCTCTCCGGCGTCGCCGAAGCGATCGTCGTCGACATCGGCGGCACCACCTCGGATGTCGGCGCGCTGCACAAGGGCTTTCCGCGTCCGGCGACGGTCGCGGTGGAGGTCGGCGGCGTTCGCACCAATTTCCGCATGCCCGACGTCTTCTCGTTCGGGCTCGGCGGGGGCTCGCTTGTCGTTGAGGCCCGAACGGGTCACGATCGGGCCGACCTCCGTCGGCTATAGGCTCGATCACGGAGGCGCTCGTGTTCGGCGGTTCGACGCTGACGACGACCGACGTCATCGTCGCCGCCGGCCGCGCGTTCCTCGGCGACCGCCGGAAGGTCGACGCATCTCGATCCGGGCCTGATCGTCGACGCACCGAGGCGCGGATCGCCGACATGCTGGAGAGCCGCGGTCGAGCGCTCACGCCTGTCGCCCGAGCCTTTGCCGGTGATCGTCGTCGGCGGCGGCTCGATCCTCGTGAAGGACAAGATCGGCGGGCTGGAGGTGGTCAAGCCGCACCATTTCGCGGTCGCCAACGCCGTCGGCGCCGCCATCGCGCAGGTCTCGGGCGAGGTCGATCGCGTCTATTCGCTCGCCTCGATGAGCCGCGCCGACGCGCTCGGCGGACGCCGAGCGAAGGCGCGCGCGCGTCGCCGTGGCCGCCGGCGCGCGCGCCGACACGATCGAGGTCGTCGATGTCGAGGACGTGCCGCTCGCCTATCTCCCCGGCAACGCGACGCGCGTGCAAGTCAAAGTCGTGGGAGACTTGCATGTCGCATGAGGGTTACGTCCTCAACGAAAGCGATCTGCTGCCGCTCTCGCTCGGCGCCGCGCTGCTCGGCACCGGCGGCGGCGGCAATCCCTATATCGGCATGCTGCGATTGCGCGAATTGTTGCGCAAGGGCGCCACGCGTGCGAGGTGCTGCCGCTCGAGGCGCTCGACGACGAGGACTATGTCGGCTCGGTCGGCGGCATCGGCGCGCCGGTCGTCGGCATCGAGAAGATCAAGCAGGGCCAGGAATGCCTGCGCGCGCTGCGCGGCGTCGAGGAGGCGGTGGGCTCGCGCTGTCGCGCGCTGATCTCGGCCGAAATCGGCGGCTCAAACTCGATCGAGCCGATGATCACCGCGTCTTATGCGGGCATGCCGGTCGTCGACGGCGACGGCATGGGCCGCGCCTTTCCCGAAGTGCAGATGTCGACGTTCTTCATCTACGGGCTCGAGGCCTCGCCCGGCGCGATCGCCGACGACAAGGGCAATGTCGTGGTCTTCAAAGACAGTCGTCGACATGTACTGGCTGGAGCGCTTCGCCCGCCATGTCGCGGTCGACATGGGCGCGGGCGCGGGCTTCGCGACGCGCCGATGCGCGGGCGCCTATCGTCAAGAAGATCGCCGTGCCGGGACACGCTTGACGCAGGCGCTCGAGATCGGCGCGCGCGATCCTCGACGCGCGCGCCAAGCGCGCAGGACGTGATCGACCGGCTGCTCGAGGAAACCGGCGCGACGCTGTTCTTCACCGGCAAGGTCGCCGATGTCCGGCGAGAACTGCGCGGCGGCTTCGCGATGGGCGAGGCGCGGCTTGACGGGCCTCGGCGGCACGCAGGCCCGGAGGCGCGCATCGCCATCCAGAACGAGAATCTGGTGCTTTGGGTCGACGGCGAGCCGAAGGCGATCGTGCCGGATCTCATCATGAACCTGGAGCTCGAGACCGGCGAGCCGATCACCACCGAGATGCTGCGCTACGGGCAGCAACTCGCGGTCATCGGCATTCCCGCCCACGAACTGATGAAGACCGAACGCGCGCCTGGAGGTCGTCGGCCCCAAGGCGTTCGGCTATCCCGAAATCGCCTTTCACCCGCTGGCTTTCGCCCATACCAAGGGGAGCGCGAAATGACCGAGTTGAAGCTCATCCGAATGATCGACGCCGCCGATCTCGAAGACATCGCCATAGGAGGCGCGATCCTGGGCACTGGAGGCGGGGGCGACCCCTATATCGGAAAGTTGATGGCGCAGGGCGCGATCCGTCGCCACGGCAAGGTCCGGCTGGTCGATGTCGATAGCTTCGCCGACGACGCCTTGATCGCGCCCGTCTGCATGATGGGCGCGCCGACGGTGATGACCGAAAAACTTCCGCAAGGCGACGAAATCGTGGTCGCTTTGCGCAAGCTGGAGAAGGTGCTCGGCCGCCCGGTGGACGCGGTTCTCTGTGGCGAGGCGGGCGGCCTCAATTCGACGACGCCCTTCGTCGCCGCCGCGGCGACGGGCCTGCCGCTGATCGATGGGGACGGCATGGGCCGCGCGTTTCCCGAATTGCAGATGACGACGTTCGGCATGCACGGCGTTTCCGCGACGCCGATGGCGCTCAGCGACGATAAGGGCAATTCCGTCGTGCTGGAGACGATCAGCAACCAATGGACGGAACGTCTGGCGCGCTCCTGCACGGTCGACATGGGCGGCTCTGCATTGCTCGCCTTCTATCCGATGACCGGTGCGCAAGCCAAGGCGTCGGTCGGTGCGGGGCACGCTCAGCCAATGCGCCGATCTGGGGCGGACCTTGCGCGAGGCGCGCGCGCGGCACGACGATCCCATCGAGGCGGTTCGCGCCGCGCTCGGCGCCAAGATCATCTTCGACGGGCGGGTCAAGGACGTGCTGAGGCGCACCGTCGGCGGCTTCGCCCGCGGCGACGCGCATATCGAGGGCCTCGAGGCGCATAAGGGCCAGAGATGCGGCATCGCCTTCCAGAACGAGTTCCTGATCGCAGAGCGGGACGGCGAAACCCTCGTCACGACGCCCGACATGATCACCTTGCTGGATGCGGAGACGGGCGCGCCGGTCACTGCGGACGCGATGCGCTATGGCATCCGGGTCGCGCGCGCTGGCCTATCCCTGCCAGCCAATGGCGCAGTCCGAAGGGTCTGGAATTGGTCGGTCCACGCTATTTCGGCTACGATGTCGATTACAGCGCCTTCATGCCCCGCGTGGCGCCGCGGGAAATGTGACGAACGCCGCCGAATTCGGCCGTCCTTAGCGCAATCTGGTGGTCTCGCGGGTCAGATCGAGGTCTTGTCGCCGCCCTTCAAGGCCAGGATCTCGCGCGCCTCGTCGGGCGTCGCCGAGCTCCAGGCCGAGCCCCTCGATGATCTGCGCACGTGCGCACCTGCTGCTGCGTTGCTCTCGGCAAGCCGGCCGGGGCCGGACCACAGCGAGTCCTCGAGCCCGACCCGCACATTGCCGCCCATGCGCGCCGCCATGGCGGTGATCGGCATCTGATGGCGGCCGGCGCCGAGCACCGACCAGTGGTAGTGGTCGCCGAACAGCCGGTCGGCGATGCGCCGCATGTGCATCAGTCTCCGGATGCGGGCCGATGCCGCCGAGGATCCCGAACACCGTCTGGATGAACAGCGGCGGCTTCGACCAGGCCGCGGTCGACGAAATGGGCGAGGTTGTACAGATGGCCGACGTCGTAGCACTCGAACTCGAAGCGGGTGCCGCATCTCGCCCAGCGTGCGGAGCGATGAACTCGATGTCCTTGAAGGTGTTGCGGAAGATGAAGTCGCGTGTATTCTCGAGATACTGCTGCTCCCACGTCGATACTTCCACTGCTTGTACTGGTCGAGCAGCGTGGAACAGGCCGAAATTCATCGAGCCCATGTTGAGCGAGCACATCTCGGGCTTGGACGCCAGCGGCCGGCCTCGAGGCGCTGCTGCACGGTCATGTTGTGGCGCGCCGCCGGTGGTGATGTTGATCACCGCGTCGGTCTCGGCTTGATCGCCGGCAGGAACTGCGATGAAGACCTTCGGGCGTCTGGTCGGGGCTGGCCGGTCTTCGGGATCGCGCGCATGCAGGTGCACGATCGCGGCGCCGGCCTTCGGCGGCGCCGATCGCCGCTTCGGCGATCTCGGCCGGCGTGATCGGCAGGTAGGGCGACATGGTCGGCGTGTGGATCGCGCCGGTGACCGCGCAGGTGATGATGACCTTCCGGCTCATGAACAGCAATCTTCTGTCGCGCTTTGACTCGTCGTCTGCTCAGCTATCGCTGGCCAAGATGAACTACACGCCTTCCAACTTGCGATTCGGGCTCCGGCGATACCGCGCTCGCCGCTCAGACGCCGGGCTCGGCCAGGTTTTTGAAGAAATCGGCTATGGCGCGACGGTCCAGAACGTCGCGCTCGAGCCGTTCGCGGGTCTTGCCTGGGCGCATCTGAACACCGGCGGCTTCACCGAGCAGGCCGCCGCCGTCGGGCTCGCCGTCGAGGCACCACGCGTCCGACGTCGGCTACAGCACGCTCGGCCTGCGGGCGGCGACCGACATCGCGCTTTCCAATGGCATGGTGTTGACGCCCCGCGCCTCGGCGGCCTGGCAATATGCCTTGGCGACCTTACCCGTGGCGGCGCTGAGCTTTGCA
The DNA here is from genome assembly GCA_963710855.1 of uncultured Pseudomonadota bacterium. GTDB lineage: Bacteria > Pseudomonadota > Alphaproteobacteria > Rhizobiales > Beijerinckiaceae > Roseiarcus. Next base: position 18,014 of record CAVQBX010000003.1, read on the forward strand.
GGGATCGGCGGCGCGGGCTCTCGGCGCCGGGCGTTTCCGCTGGCCGCGTCAACGGCCCTGCTGGACGTCGGCGCCGATCTGCGCCTCAGCGCCGGGCTAAAACTCAGCCTCTCTTATTCCGGCCAATACGCAGCCAGCGCGCGCCAGAACGCAGTGAAGGGCGCCGTCCTCTGGACTTTCTGATCGCCGCCAGTGGAAGCGGGCCTGACCGCATTGCATTCGGAACTCGAAAAAAGGGCGCGCCGCCCAGCGCGACCTCCATGCGTCGAGGGGGACTCGTCGCTTCGCGCCTCAGCATGAGGCGGGGTGGGTGGCGATAAGAAACGCTATCGGGCCCCTTTTCCTTAAACGGCGTCGGGCCCGGAAATCCCCTCACCCCGCCCGCGGCCGCAACCAAACCGCCAGCAACAAACAAACAAACGCCCCAGCCGCCGCGGCCAAAAAACCGTCGATATAGGAAAGGACGGCGGCTTGTTTGGCGACGGCGCCGCCGAGCAGGGTTGCGGGCTTGCGCCGCCGCCACGCCGAGATCGCTGGAATGCGCTCCGACGGCGGCGCTATAGGCCGCGATACGGTCAGCGGTCAGGGGCGCGAGGCTGTCGACATGCAGGCCTATGAGGTTGGAATGGACCTGCTCGCGGACGCGCACGGCGGTCTGCATGAAGGCTGTGCCGATCTCGCCGCCGAACAGGCGGCTCGTCTGCAACAGCGCGCCGATGGTCAGAACATCGGCGGGGCTCATCGATTTGACGGCGAGCACGACGACCGCGGTCAAGGCGAAGGATTGGCCGATCGCCTGCAGGATCTGCGAGGGAAGAAAATCGTCGGTCGCCCATTGATCGGTCAGATTGGTCGCCATCAGGCAGGCGACGCAGATCAACAGAGCGCCGAACGCCAGCACCCAGCGACCGTCGACCCGGTTCAGAAGCCAGCCGAGCGGCAGAACGATGAGAAGCTGCGGCAGAGCGATCCACAGCAACACGGCTCCGACCTGCAGCTCGCGGTAATTTTGAACCACCTGCAGATAAGTCGGGATGATGTAGGCGGTTGACAGGATGATGAAGCGGAAGCCCGCGAGCAGCAGGAGGATCGGCGCCAGGCCTTCGCGGGCGAGAACGCGCAGATTTAGGAACGGCTTTCGCGCGTAAAATTCGCGCAGCACGAAGAGGAGCGTCAGAAGGCCGCCCGCTATCAGGAGACCGTTGACGAGACCGCTGTTGATCCAGTCGAGCCGGTTGCCCTGATCGATCCCTGCGTAAAGCAGGCTGAAGCCGAGCCCGGAATAGACGAGGCCGGGCCAGTCAAGCTCTGCGCGCAGCGCGGAGTTGATGTCCTCGCGCGGCGTCCCGTACCAGATGCAGGCGAACATCAGCGGCAAGGCGGCGCAATATTGCCAATCGATCCAGCGCCACGACCAATTGTCGGCGTACCATCCTTCGAGCGACGCCGCGACATTCTGCGACAATTCCGAGTTCATGGCGTAGACGGCGATGCCATAGACGACGAGGCGCGCCGGCAGGCTGCGAACGATGAAACTGATCGTCAGCGGAATGAACGTGCCCGAGCCGACCCCGGCCAAAAACTGGGCGACGAGGAAGGCGTTAAGATTCGGCGAAAGCGGGCCCAATAGGCTGGCGACGAAGAGCAGGTTGATGCCATGCAGCAACACCCGTCTGACGCCAAAAATGGCGCCGAGATAGGGGCAGGCGACGCCGATCAGCATCTGGCCGACGCCGAAGCTGGTGGTCATCCAGGCGCCTTCATCGAAGCCGAAGTGCAGGCCGCCGCGCAGATCAGCCAGGCCAAAGCTGGTCACCCGGCTGCCGAAAGTCGACAGGATCGCGCCGATCAACACCCCGAGGATGCCGACATAGGGGCGCAGCGTGTTGGCGCTGAGACGCAAAGAGGGGCGCGCCGCATGAAGCGCGAGGCCCGCCGAGGTAATGGGCGCCATCGAAGCGCTCACGGCGTGATCACCGGCGCCGGCGGCTCGGGTTTTACGAGCGGCGCGCCTGTATCCACGGTCGCCTCGACCGACATGCCGGGCCTGACGAGCGCGCCGAGCGCCTGATTGCTGTCGAGCACGATTTTCACGGGAACGCGCTGCACCACCTTGGTGAAATTGCCGGTCGCGTTGTCGGGCGGCAGCAAGGCGAATGTGCTTCCGGTGCCCGGCGCCCAGCTTTCGACGTAACCTGAAAGCTGAAGATCGGGAAAGGCGTCGACGGCGATCCTCGCCGGTTGGCCGACGCGGATATTGGTCATCTGCGTCTCCTTGAAATTCGCGACGACCCATAGATTGGGCAGCGGCACGACGGCGATCACCTGCGTGCCGACATTGACGAACTGGCCCGGACGCACCTGACGTTGACCAACCAGCCCGTCGGCCGGGGCAAAGATGCGGGTATAGCCGAGATTGTCGGATGCGAGCGAAACCTGGGCTTCGGCCCCGGCAATTTGAGCCTTGAGCTGCTTTTCCTGAATGTCGAGGGCGGCGAGCAGCGCTTTCTGCTGTTCGAGCTGGGCGACGTTCAACTGGCGCTGAGCGGTGGAGCGCTGCAAATCCGCATCCGCCTGCTCGACCGCCCGCGCCGTGCCGGCGATCCCGGTCGTTATGAGATCATGCTGGCGCTTCGCCTCCAGTCCGTATCGGCGCAGGTCAAAGTCGGTCGCCTCGATGGTTGCTTGCGCCTGTCGGATCAGCGCGTTCTGCACGTCGCGCTGGTTGACGAGATTGGCGAGCGTCGCTTGCGCGGCGTCGAGATTGGCTCTGGCGAGAGCGAGCTGGGCCTCGTAGTCGGAGGGGTCGATGACGGCGATCAGATCGCCGTGATGCACGACCTGGAAGTCGTTGACGGCGACTTCCTTGATGTAGCCTGAAACATGCGCGGAAAGCGGCGTCACATCCCCGGCGACGAACGCGTCATCGGTTGACTCGAGCCGGGCTGCGCCCGTCCAGCGGTTCCAATGGCCCGCCACGTACCAGACAAGCCAGCCCGCTGCGATGAGAACGAGGACGCGCAGCGCGGGGAAGAGCCAGCGAAGGGCGGAGCGGCGCGGCGGCGCGCGTGTCGCGGCGTTCTCTTCATTCACGGTGCGCGGATCACTCATTCAAGAACGACGCCCCCTCCACCAACGACCCCGCGATGGTCCGCGACATTCCGCGAAACTCCGCGATCGTTTGGCCCGTCTCATCTCGCACCGTGACGTCGTAGATGCCGGAGCGCTCTTTGCGGTGGCGTTCGACCGCCTCGGCGGTCAGCCGCGATCCGGCCCGTCCCGGCGCCAAAAAACTGATCTGACAATGCTGCGCGACCGCCTTTTGGCCGTGGCTGTTGCAGGCGAAGGCGAAGGCGCTGTCGGCGAGCAGGAAGATGTAGCCGCCGTGGCAGGTTCCGTGGCCGTTGGTCATCGACGGTTTGATGGTCATGGCGAGCAATGCGCGGCCGGGGCCGACTTCGAGGCGCTCGATGCCGAGCGAGCGGGTCGCCTGATCGTCGGCCCATAGCGCGTCGCTGGCGCGGCGCGCCGTCTCCTCCGGGTCGAGGCGGCTCAAGCTCAGGCCTCGCCCTTGAAGATGGCGGGGCGCTTCTCGAGAAAGGCGGCGACGCCTTCGCGGAAATCGGCGGAGAGGCCGAGTTCGTGCTGTTCCTCGCGCTCCATGTCGAGCTGGGCGTCCATGTCGTTGGTCGCGGCGGCGTGGATCATGCGCTTGGTCGCCGCGATCGCCGCCGCCGGCGCGGCGGCGAGGCGGTGGGCGAGCGCCTTGGCTTCGCTCATCAGATCCGCGTCCTCGACGGCCTTCCAGATGAGGCCCCACTCCGCCGCTTGCGTCGCGGGCAGCGGTTCGCCGGTCAGCGCAAGCGCCTTGGCGCGCGCTTCGCCGATGAGGCGGGTCAGGCTCCAGGTGCCGCCGCAATCCGGCGCGAGGCCGATCCTGATGAAGGCCTGGATGAACTGAGCCGATTTGGCCGCCAGCACGATATCGCCCTGCAAGGCGAAATTCGCCCCCGCGCCTGCCGCCACGCCGTTGACCGCGACCACGACGGGCTTTTCAAGGTTTCTGAGCCTGCGTACGAGCGGGTTGAAGCGGGTGTCGAGGCTTGTGCGGATGTCGACGGGTCCGGCCTTCATCGTCAGGACTCGCTCGGCGAGATCCTGGCCCGCGCAAAAGGCGCGGCCGGCGCCGGTGATCAGCAACGCACGGCAGGACCTGTCCTCGGCGAGTTCGCCGAGAATGCGATTGAGTGCGGTCGTCATCTCGGTCGTAAAGCTGTTGAGCTTGTCCGGTCGGTTGAGCGTAATCACGACGACCGCGCCTTCGCGCTCCACGATGACGACTTCGCTCATGTCGCGTCCTCCCGCCGGCTTTGCAACATCGATCTTGCGCGCGCCTCGCAAGGTCGCATTATCCGGCGCCTTGATCAACGCGACGCCCGGTCCCTGGGAGCGGATGGACGCGTTCGCCTGGTGGGTTTGGCGCCGCCCAAAACTGCGCGCCGCGCTGACCGACTTCCGCGCGCCGGCGCGGGAGGGCTTTCTCGAGAATTATGGCGTCTGAGGCGCCCGAGGTTGCCAACGCGGCCTTCAGCTTTCCCGCAACTCGCCATGGCCGTGTTCCGGATTCAGCGCGCCCCCGATCACCGATGTTCCGTCGAGATTGTTTTTTTGGCAAGAGCGCTGCTATAATCTACGAGTTCGATCCGCGCGGGCGAGGCCGCTTCCCTTAACGACAAAGTTGGGAGTGCGCGTTGAAAAACCTATTGGAAAAAATCGATGATATAGCCGTGGATGCGCGCAAACTCCACGGCGCCATCGCGTCTCTGAATGCAGATTTTGATCGAACGAGATTTCATCCCGACAGCGAAATTGTCAGAAAGAAGTGGCAGGATCTGGTCGAATATTTAATTGATACGGCGGAAGAAGCCAATGAGATCGTGAGAAAAGGCGAAGGCGAACGAGCTTTTTGAATAGCTGGCCTTTTCTCTGACTCCAGACTTCTTTCTCGAGAATTCTCGCGCCTGAGGCGCCCGAGGTTGCCGACGAGGCCCGCGACCTTCTAGGATCGCGCCATGGCCGTGTTCCTGATTCAGCGCGCCGCGATGCTCATCGCGACCCTGATTTTCGCGTCGTTCGTCATCTTCGCCGTGCTGGAGATCCTGCCAGGCAACGCGGCTGAGACAATTCTCGGAACCTCGGCGACGCCGGAAGCGGTCGCCGCGCTTTCCCACAAGCTCGGCCTCGATCAGCCGTTCGCGGTTCGATATTTCGATTGGATCCGCGGGGCGCTGACCGGCGATCTCGGCCTGTCCTATGCCTATAATTCCCCGATCGCGCCGATGATCGCCGAGCGGCTGGCGGTGACGTTCCCGCTCGCGTTGCTCTCGATGGCGTTCGCAACCGTGATCGCGTTTTCGGCGGGCGTTTTTGCCGCGGAGAGGCGGGGGCGCGCCGGCGACGCCGTGGTGATGGGCTTGAGCCAGATCGGCATCGCCATTCCGAGTTTCTGGCTCGGCCTCGTGCTCGTGCTGATTTTCGCGGTCAAGTTGCGCCTGTCGCCGTCCGGCGGCTTTCCCGGGCTGGAGCGATCCCTTGAAGGCGCTCGGCGCGCTTCTGTTGCCGGCCATTGCGCTCGGCGCGATCCAGGGCGCCATTCTCACGCGCGTCACCCGCTCTGCGCTCGTCGAGGCTTTGAACGAGGATTTTCTGCGCACGGCGCGCGCCAAGGGGGTGTCGCGGCGATCCGCTTTGTGGCGACATGCCATGCCCAATGCGCTGCCGCCAATTCTGACGATCATGGGCCTGCAATTCGCCAATCTGATCGCCGGCGCGGTGGTGGTCGAAAACGTGTTCGTGCTGCCGGGCATTGGGCGGCTGATCTTTCAGTCGATCAGCAATCGCGACGTGCTGGTCGTCGAGGATTGCGTGATGGGGCTGGCGGCGCTCGTCATCGCGCTCAACTCGCTCGTCGACGTGATCGCCGCGACGATCGATCCGCGTTTACGCGCGCGGCCGACATGATGAGCATGCCCTCGTTCAGGCTTGGCTCGATGCGGGGGAGCCTCGCGATCGGCTTCGCGCTGGTCGGCGTGCTCGTCCTCGCCGCGGCGCTCTCCTACATCTGGACGCCCTGGCCGCCGGCCGCCATCAATGTGCCCCATAAGCTCGCCGAGCCGAGCTGGCAGCATTGGCTGGGGACCGATGCGCTCGGCCGCGACGTGCTTTCAGGCCTGATCGCCGGCGCGCGCGTTTCGCTGATGGTTGGAGTCGTGGCTGTCGGCATCGGCCTGTTGATTGGCGTCGCGCTAGGCCTCATCGCCGCGAATTTCGGGGGCGTGATCGAAGATGCGCTGATGAAACTCAGCGACTTCGCCTTCGCCTTTCCCGCGCTGCTGCTCGCCATCCTGCTCACCGCCACCTATGGCGCCGGCGTCTTCAATGCGATCATCGCCATCGGCGTCGCCAACGCGCCGATCTTCGCCAAGCTGACGCGCTCGGCCGCAAACGGAATTTTGGCGCGGGAGTTCACGCTCGCCGCCCGCGCCGCGGGCCGCGGCCCTGTCGCCATCGCCTTCGATCACGTGCTGCCGAACATCGCGCCGCTGCTGATCGTGCAGGCGACCATTCAATTCGCGATCGCGATTCTTGCCGAGGCGGCGCTTTCCTATCTGGGGCTTGGCGCGCAGCCTCCTGTGTCGTCCTGGGGGCGCATGCTCGCCGATGCGCAGCCCTGGATCTATGTGGCGCCGAGAACTCGCGATCTTTCCGGGAATGGCAGTCGCCTTGTCAGTGCTCGGCCTCAATCTGTTGGGCGATGGCCTGCGCGATGCGCTCGATCCAAAACTCAGGGCGCGCACGTGACCGCTCTGCTCGAGGTCGAGTCTCTGGCGGTGGATCTGCCGACGGCCGCCGGCATGAAACGCATCGTGAGAGACATCTCCTTCACGGTCGACGCCGGCGAAAGTCTGGGCGTCGTCGGAGAATCCGGTTCGGGCAAGACAATCACCGCGCTCGCCGTGATGGGGCTGCTGCCCGAGGGCGCACGGATCGAAGGCCGCTTGAATTTCGAAGGGGAAAACCTCGCAGGGGCCAGCGAGACCGAAATGCTGAAGCTCAGGGGCAATCGCGCGGCGATGATCTTTCAGGAGCCGATGACCGCGCTCAATCCGTTGCATCGCGTCGGCGCGCAAGTCGCAGAACCCCTGCGTCTGCATCGCGGCCTGCCGGCTAAGGAGGCGATGCGCAAGGCGATCGACCTGCTGGCGAGGGTCAGACTGCGTGACCCGGAGCGGCTGGCCCGCGCGTATCCCTTCCAGCTCTCCGGCGGCGAACGCCAGCGCGTCATGATCGCCATGGCGATCAGTTGCGAGCCGAGACTGCTCGTCGCCGACGAGCCGACGACCGCGCTCGATGTCACGGTGCAGGCGAGAATCCTCGATCTCATCGCCGTGCTCGCCGAGGAATCGCGGGCCGCGATCATGCTCATCAGTCACGATCTCGCGGTCGTCGCCCGTCATTGCAAACGGGTGATTGTGATGTACGCCGGCGAGATGATGGAAGAAGGCCCGGCGCCGGCCGTGCTCGGCGATGCGCGCCATCCCTATACGCAGGCCTTGCTGTCGGCGCGGCCGCGCTTCGGCGTGCGGGGCCAGAGGCTTGCCGCGATCCCCGGCGCTGCGCCTGCCGCGGGCGAGGCGATCGTTGGTTGTCGCTTCGCGTCGCGCTGTCCGCGCGTGGCCGCGGTTTGCACCGAGAAGCCGCCGCCGGTCGTAAAACTCGACGGCCGACGCTCGCTGCGTTGCGCGCGCGTCGACGCGGAGGGCCGCCCGATATGAGCCCGCCGCTTCTCGAGGTGCAGGACCTCGAACAGACGTTCCTGCTCGCGCGCGCTTCATGGTTCGGGCCAAGGCCGAAGCGCCGCGCCGTCGATGGCGTCAGCTTTCAGATGCGGGCCGGCCGTTCGTTCGGCGTGGTCGGCGAATCCGGGTCCGGCAAGTCGACGCTCGCGCGCGCCGTGATGGCGCTGTTGCGGCCGACCGCGGGCGAAGTGCGCTTCGAGGGCAAGGCTCTGTTCGCGCTTTCCCGGGCGGACTTAAAGGCCGCGCGAAAAGATTTTCAGATGATCTTTCAGGACCCCTATGGGTCGCTCGATCCGCGCCACACGGTCGAATCGATCGTGGCCGAGCCGCTCGTGAGCCTGTCGCATGTTTCGCGCCGAGACCGGCGCGAGCGCGTCGTCGACACGCTCGCCGCGGTGGGCCTAGGCGCGGACGCGATCCGCAAATATCCGCATGAATTCTCGGGCGGGCAGCGGCAAAGAATTGCGATTGCGCGCGCGCTCGTCACGAAGCCCAAACTCGTCGTGGCGGACGAACCCGTGTCGGCGCTCGATGTTTCGATCCAGGCGCAAGTGCTCAACGTGATGACCGACCTGCAGTGCGAGCGCGGGCGTCACTTATCTGCTGATCAGTCACGATCTCGCTGTGGTCGGTCATATCTGCGACGAGATATCCGTCATGTTTCATGGCCGCTTCGTGGAGAGCGGCCCGGCATCGCTGCTGATCGCGGCGCCCGCCCATCCGTATACGCGTGAACTCGTCGACGCCGCGCCGAAGCTTGAAGAAGTCGTCGCGCCGCTGCGCGAGAGCGTTCCTTATCCGGACGCCTCGACGGGCTGCGGCTTCGCCTCCCGCTGCCCACGCGCAACGGAAGCGTGCCTCGCTGAGGCGCCTGCCTTGCGACCCCTCGCCGACGGCCGGCAGGTCGCCTGTCACTTCCCGATCTCGTGAACGCGCGCCTTGCTGGACAGTTGAGGCCTCAAATGTTTGTATCCCGTCCCGAATGCTCGACCGAATTCGCCGCGACGATCCCCGTTGCGAAGTCTTTCGAGGTCAGTATATAAAAATAGTAGAAATATGGCTGGAGGTCGTCATGCGCAAAGGTTTCAGTGTCGCGTTGTTGGCAGGAATGGCGCTTGTCGCCACCAGCGCCTTCGGCGCTGCAAAGGATAGCGTCACCGTCGGCATGACGCTGGAGCCGCCCGGGCTCGACCCGACCGCAGGCGCCGCCTCGGCGATCGGCGAAATCACCCACTACAATATCTTTGAGGGTCTGACGAAGATCAACGAGGATTTTTCCATCACGCCGCTGCTGGCGGATAGCTGGACTTTCTCTCCCGATCTGAAGTCGCTGACTTTCGTCCTGAAGAAAGGGGTAAAATTTCAGGACGGCGAAGACTTCACTTCGAAGGACGTTAAATTCTCGTTCGAGCGTTTCGCGGCCAAGGATTCGACCAACAAGGAAAAAGCCTTCTTTGCTTCGATCCAGTCGATCGACGCCAGCGACCCCAATAAGGTCACGCTCAATTTCAAGGATCCGAGTTTTGACGCGCTGTTCCATCTCGGCCAGAACACCGCGGTCATCCTCGACGAGAAGAGCGCCGCCAACGAGGCGACGCAGCCCGTCGGGACCGGCCCCTACAAGCTGACCAACTGGGCCAAGGGCGCCTCCGCCACTCTCGACGCGTGGCCCGGCTATCGCGATCCCGGCAAGATCGCCATCCATCACGCTACCTTCCGGTTCATTTCGCGATCCCGGCCGCGGAAGTCGCGGCGCTGCTCGCCGGCGACGTCGATGATTTTCCGCGCGTCGCCGCGACCAATCTCGATCAGTTCAAGAGCGATCCGCGCTTCCAGGTGCTGATCGGGGGCACCGAGGGCAAGACCATCCTCGCCATGAACAACAAGAAGGCGCCGCTCGACAATCTGAAGGTCAGGCAGGCGATCGCGACGGCGATCGATCGCAAGGCCATCATCGACGGCGCCATGAACGGTCTTGGGACGCCGATCGGCAGCCATCTGACGCCCAACGATCCCGGCTACATCGATCTGACCGCCCAATACGCCTACAATCCCGAAAAGGCGAAGGCGTTGTTGAAGGAATCTGGCGTCGCGACGCCGATCAACCTGACGCTCACACTGCCTCCGCCGGCCTATGCGCGCGACGGCGGGCAGATCATCGCGGCCGAGCTTGCCGATATCGGGATCACCGCAAAGATCGAAAACGTCGAATGGGCGCAGTGGCTCTCAAACGTCTACAAAGAGAAGAACTACGATCTGACCATCATCAGCCACGTCGAGCCGATCGACATCGGCATCTACGCGAAGCCCGGCTACTACTACAATTATGACAATGCCGACTTCAACGCGATCATCGCGCGCCTCACTACGGCGCCGGACCTCGAGACCTACAAGAAGGCGCTGGTCGACGCGCAGAAGAAAATCGCCGACGATTGCGTGAACGCCTTCCTGTTCCAGTTGCCCAATCTGACGATCGCCGACGCGAAGCTGCAGGGCGTCTGGAAGAACGCGCCGATCTTCGCCAACGATCTCGGGGCTATGTCCTGGAAGTAGGTTGACAAAAAATCGCCGGGGGCCGCGGCTCCCGGCTATGGGATTGGTTCAAACATGCTGAATGAGTTGAGCGCGGTTGCGCTTTTGAAGGCCTATGCTCAAAAGGAGCTGTCGCCTGTCGAGGTGATGCGCGCGGTGATCGCGCGCGTCGAGGCGACAGAGCCAAAAATCCACGCGACCTATCTGTTTGCTCCCGAGCGCGCGCTCGCCGAAGCGCGCGAGTCCGAGGCGCGCTGGACGCGCGGCGAGCCCATGGGCGCTCTCGACGGCGTGCCCGCGACCGTCAAGGACAATATCGCAACCGCCGGCGAGCCGAAGCCGCTCGGCACGGCGGCGAGCCTGCTCGATCCCGAGCCCAGCGATGCGCCGCCTGCGGCCCGGCTGCGCGAGGCCGGCGCCATCCTGTTCGCCAAGACGACAATGCCCGATTATGGCATGCTGTCCTCGGGCCTTTCGAGCTTTCATCCGCTGACCCGCAATCCCTGGAAGCTCGATCGCAACCCCGGCGGCTCGTCCGCAGGCGCGGGCGCCGCGGCCGCCGCGGGTTACGGCCCGCTGCACGTCGGCACCGACATCGGCGGATCGGTGCGACTGCCGGCGGGATGGTGCGGCATATTCGGGCTGAAGCCCAGCGCCGGTCGCATCCCGATCGACCCGCCCTATATCGGGCGCGTGGCGGGGCCGATGACGCGCGACGTCGCGGACGCCTGCCTCATGATGGCGACGCTGTCGAAGCCGGACGCACGCGATTACATGAGTCTCGAACCTCAGACGCTCGCTTGGCCGACCAAGCCAAAAAGCCTGAAGGGGCTGCGCATCGGCCTCCTCAGCGAGGCGGGTTGCGGCCGAAAGCCGACGGCGGAAGTGCGCGATGCGGTGCAGCGCGCCGCGCGCGACTTCGAGGCGGCCGGCGCGCTCATCGAACCGGTCGGCCCCTTTCTCACGCAGGAAAACCTCGACGGTCTCGACCGATTCTGGCGCACGCGTTCGTTGATCGACCTCCGGGAACTTCCTGAGGAGCGCCGACAAAAAGTTCTGCCATTCATTCGCGCATGGGGCGAATCGGCCGCGGGCTTCGACGGCGAAACCGTGTTTCGCGGCTTCAATCAGATCGTCGAGATGAGGCGCAAGGCGGTCGCAGCGATCGAGCCGTTCGATTTCCTCCTGTCGCCGACGGCGCCGATCCCGCCTTTTCCGCCGAACTTGCCTCGCCGAGCGACAATCCGCTCGATCCCTTTCCCCATATCGGCTTCACCGTCGCCCTCAACATGTCCGAGCAGCCCGCCGCCTCGATCAACTGCGGCTACACGTCCGAGGGCCTGCCGATCGGCTTGCAGATCATCGGACGGCGCTTCGATGACGTCGGCGTGCTTGGCGTCTCCTTGGCGTTCGAGGAGATGCGGGCGAACGAGGCTCGCCGCTGGCCCGAGCCCTGAGCGCTTGCTAGCCTCCCCTCGCGGGGTCTAGTCTCCAAAATTCCGATCAGACAACTGATGATGGGGCGGCGCGAGATGGCGCATGATGAAGCCAAAGGCCCCTCCGGCCCGTCAAAACTCGTCGTCAAGAACATTGGTCTGATGCTGAGCGGGGATCTTGCGCAATCCGATTCTCGATGCGGATGCGCTGGTCGCCGTCGACGGAAAGATTGCGGCCATCGGCCGCGCGCGCGATCTTGATCTCGATCAGGCGACGACCGTGATCGACGCGATGGGCACCGCGCTCGCGCCGGGCCTCATCGATAGCCATGTGCACCCCGTCGCCGGCGACTGGACGCCGCGCCAAAATCAGCTCGGCTGGATCGACTCCTCCCTGCATGGCGGGGTCACGACGATGATTTCGGCTGGCGAGGTCCATACGCCCGGCCGCCCTCGCGACATCGTCGGCCTGAAGGCGATGGCGATCACCGCGCAGCGCACGTTTTCGGCCTTTCGCGCCAGCGGCGTCAAACTTCATGCCGGCGCGCCGGTGATCGAGCCCGGCATGGTGGAGAGCGACTTTGCCGAGCTCGCCGCGGCCGGCGTCAGGTGGCTCGGCGAGGTCGGCTTGGGCGGCGTCAAGGACGGCGAGACCGGCCGCCAGATGGTCGCCTGGGCGCGCAAGTACGGCATGAACTCGACGATCCACACCGGCGGCCCTTCGATTCCCGGCTCCGGGCTCATCGACAAGGACATCGTGCTCGAAGTCGACGCGGATGTGATCGGCCATATCAACGGCGGCCACACCGCCCTGCCTGACAATCAGATACGCTGCCTCTGCGAGCGCTGCCATCGTGGGCTCGAGCTCGTGCACAACGGCAACGAACGCGCCGCGCTCTACACCTTGCGCACTGCGAAGGAGCTTGACCAGCTGGAACGCGTCATCCTCGGCACCGACGCGCCGGCCGGCTCCGGCGTGCAGCCGCTCGGCATTTTGAGGATGATCGCTCTGCTGTCGTCGCTCGGCGACGTGCCCGCGGAAACCGCCTTCTGCTTTGCGACCGGCAATACCGCGCGTCTGCGCGGGCTCGACTGCGGGCTGATCGAGGTCGGACGCGCGGCGGATTTCGTCTTCCTCGATCGCGCCCAGCACAGCGCCGGCAAGACCATGCTGGAGAGCGTCGCGCTCGGCGACCTGCCAGGCGTCGGCATGACGGTGATTGACGGAATCGTTCGCTCGCATCGCAGCCGCAACACGCCGCCCGCCGACAAGGCGCCCGTCGTCGTTTGAGCGATAGAGCCGACGCTGCCGCGCCTGGTTGATCGCGGCGCGTCGAACAACGTAAGCGCGAACGAGAATTTAAATTAGATGCGGCCGTTCCAGGTCGGCCCTTGAGCGTGGATCGCCTCGGAAATGGCGACCCAGAACTGGAAACGCTGCCGGCTGCGCGCACGCCGCGCACTCGCCTTTTCAGTTGCAACCCGCTTCATCGCCCTTTCCATGCCGTGTTCCTTCAACAACATATCGGCCACGCTGCGCGGATCGCGGCGTGGCGAAATCGGTTTGTCGTCGGGCATGGTCCCTGTCTCGGCACGGGTTCAAAAATCCCAGTATTCATGGGCTGTCGCATGAAACGATCAGACCTTGCAAGCCCCCCTGGATCTCGTCGCTATTATCAGTGAGTAGGGGGACCCGCATCACGAACAGCCAGGGATTTGGCCGATAAAGTCTCGCAGCTATTCGCGTATCGCGGGGCGGCGAACGCTGAACTCACAGAGCCGAAAAATCGGGCCAGCCCAGCAGCCGCGAAGCAACACAGCCGCTTTCCCTACGCTCTAATTCGCGTCGTTCTCACGAACAATATCGCTGGCCTTCATGTGATGCGCTGCAACAACTCGAGCAATCTTGCGCGCTCTTCGCCCGACAAAGGGGAGAGCGTTTTTTCGGTGATTTCGGCGGCGATTCCGACGGCTCGTTCGTAAACCGCCGATCCCGTCTTCGCTCAATTCGACAAGCAGGCGGCGTGCGTCTTCGGGATCGGCGTGTGTCTGCGTGAAACCCCGCGCGGTCAGCCTCTCGATGACGCCTTTGATCGTCGCCGCGTCCATCGCCGTCAGCCGTCCGAGCTGATTTTGCGATTGCGGGCCGCGTTCGGCGAGCTTGGCGAGCGCGGCCCATTGGGTCGGCGTCAGGTCCTCGATCATCAGTTCCGAAAACAGCGTCGTGTGCCGCTGCTGCGCCTGGCGCAGAACGAAGCCTACCTGTTCGTCGAGGCGATAGACTCGAGAGTCGCTCATGGAAACCTTCGTCCGTCCATCATTCAAATCGCGAGATAGGCGTCACGCACGTCAGGACGCGCGGTAAATTCGTCGAAAGTTCCGGAAAAGCGCTCGACGCCTTTCTCGATGACATAGACTTTTTCCGTGACCAGTCGCGCAAAATTGAGGTTCTGCTCGCTGATCAGCAATCCCAGGCCTTCGCGCTTCATTTCGAGGATCGCTTCGACCATTTGTTCGACGATGCGAGGAGCTCAAGCCTTCGGAGGGCTCGTCGAGGAGGAGCAGGCTCGGATTGCCCATCAGCGTGCGCGCAATCGCCAGCATCTGCTGCTCGCCGCCGGACATTTTTGCGCCCGCGCGCGTCTTCAGTTCCAGGAGATTGGGAAAGATCGCGTAGAGTTTTTCGCGCGTCCAGAACGGCGCGCCGGGCCGCTGCGGCCGACGCCCCACTTCGAGGTTTTCTTCCGTTGTGAGATCCGAAAAAATGCGGCGATCCTCGGGGACATAGCCGAGCCCCGAATTGACGATCGCGTGCGTGGGCAATGAGGAAATGTCGCGATCCCCAAAGCGGATTCGGCCTTGCCGGCGCTTCACCAATCCGAGGATGGCGCGCATCGTCGTCGACTTGCCGGCGCCGTTGCGCCCGAGCAAGGCGACCGCCTCGCCCGGCGCCACTTCGAGCGAGACGTCGAAAAGGACCTGAGCGGCGCCATAAAAGGCGCTGAGCGACTGGACGGACAAGGTAGCGCCGCTCATGGCGCGCTTGCCTCGAGCGCGCCGCCGCCGAGGTAGACGGCGCGCACTTCCGCCTGATTGCGAACGTCCTGCGGCGCCCCTTCAGCGATGATGCGGCCACGGTTCAGCACGATCAGCCGATCAGCATGACCGAACACGATGTCCATGTCGTGCTCCGTGAACAGCACGCCGATGCCGTTCGCGCGCGCGATGCTTTCCGTCAGCGCCATCAACTGGCGGCGTTCCGCAGGCGCCATGCCGGCGGCGGGCTCGTCCATCAGCAGGAGTCGGGGCGCGTTGGCGAGCGCGATTGCAAGCTCGAGCCGCTTCACGTCGCCATAGGCGATCTCGGAGCTCATGCGATCTGCCTGATCCGCGAGCCCGACGCGCTGCAATCCTTCGAGCGCTTCCTCGCGCCGCCGCCTCGCCGCCCACCTGAAGCTCGGTCCTATTTCGCCGCTATGGGCGAGCAGCGCCATCTGCACGTTCTCGGCGAGCGTCATCGACAGGAACGCGGCCGCGATCTGAAAGGTGCGGCCGACCCCGAGCTTGGCGATGCGGTGCGGCGGCAGCCCGTCGGCGCGTTGCCCGAAAATCTCGACATGCCCGCTCGTCAACGGCGTCTGCCCGCTGATCATGTTGAAGCAGGTGGTCTTGCCGGCGCCGTTGGGGCCGATGAGGGCGAGCATTTCGCCGGGCTCCAGCGTAAAACTCACGCCGTTGACGGCGATAAAGCCGCGATAGGATTTTATGAGGTCTTTGACCTGCAGCGCCTTCATCGCCGCAACCCCGCTCGCGCGCCCAGCGTGACGATCGCGCCGACGATCCCCTTCGGGAAAACGACGACGAGCGCGACGATCAGCGCGCCGATGACGAGGCGGGAATAATCGGTGTGGCTTACCGTCCAAATGGAAAAAGTTCGGAAGACGATCGCGCCGACCACGCCGCCGGAAATGGCTTCCGACGCCGCCGATCAGGGTCATCGTCAGGCCGTCGACGGACAAGGGAATGCCGAGATTGTCGGCGAATACGCTGCCTTTGAGAAAGGCGTAGAGCCCGCCTGCGAGCGCCGCAAAGCCGCCGGCGATCGCAAAGGCGGCCCATTGCAGAGGCACGCGGGCCAGGCCGATGGCGCCGGCGCGCGCCTCGTTGTCGCTGAGCGCGCGCAATGCGTAGCCGAACGGGGAGAACAGCAGAATGCGCAAGGCCGCCACGCTCAGCGCCGCGACGACAAGCGTCAACCAGAAGAAATGCGACGGCCTTGCAGCCCAAGGACTCGGCCAGATCCCGAGCAGGCCATTGTCGCCGCCCGTCACAGCCGTCCATTGAAACGCGATCGACCAGAGAACTTGTGCGATGGCGAGCGTCAGCATCGCCGCATAGACGCCGGGATTGCGTACGCAGAACCAGCCGAAGGCCAAGCCGCCGACCAGTCCGAGGCCGACGCCGCAGAAGAGCGCGGGGAGCATCGAAAGCCCGAGCCCTTTCAGGGCCAGCGCTGCGCCGTAGGAGCCGAGGCCGAAATAGGCGGCGTGGCCAAACGAGACGAGGCCGCCGACGGAAATAAGGAAATGCAGGCTCGCCGCATAAATAACAAATATCAGCGCCTCGCTCGCGACGGCGAGCCAATAGTCTCCGGCAAGCAGCGGAAGGCAGGCGACCGCCGCGATTGCGGCTGCAGCGCCCGTGCGCTCGATGGCGCTCCAGGGGCGCCATCTCGGGCCCGATTGACCGCTCGGCGGACGCGCCGGCGATTCCTTGGCGCCGAATAGCCCTGTCGGCCTGACGATCAGCACGAGCGCCATGACGATAAAGGCGAGCGCCAACGACACGCCGGGCAATATGAGAATGCCGAACGCGTTGAGTTCGGACACGATCAATGCGGCGACGAACGTCCCGACGATGCTGCCGAGACCGCCGATGACTACAACGACCAGCGCTTCGACGATGATCGAAAGGTCCATCGTGTGGCTGGCGGCTTCGCGCGGCAAAGCCAGCGCGCCGCCGAGCGCCGCCAGAAACACGCCGAGCGTGAACACGCTGGTGAACAGCCAGCGCGGATCGATGCCGAGCGAGGCCGTCATTTCGCGATCGAGCGTCGCCGCCCTCACCAGCACGCCCCAGCGCGTGCGGCGGAACAGAAGCCAGAGCGCGCCGAGCACAACGGGCGCCAGCGCGATCAGCAGGAGATCGTAGCTCGGGAAAGGTCGACCGAACAGCGAAACGGCGCCCTTGAGGCCCGGCGCGCGCGGACCGAGCAACTCGTCCGGACCCCAGACAATCAGCACCAGATCCTCGACCATCAGCGTGACGCCGAAGGTCGCGAGCAACTGGAAAAGCTCCGGCTGGTCGTAGATGCGACGCAGCAGCGTCATCTCGACGAGCGCGCCGAGCGCGGCGACGCCGAGGCAGGCCATGCAGCGCCGCCGGCCAGAAGCCGATTCGCGGGCCGAAGTCTCTCGATGCTGCTGTAGGCGACATAAGCGCCGAGCATATAGAAGGCGCCGTGCGCGAAATTGACGATGCGCGTCACGCCAAAAATGATCGACAGTCCGCAGGCGACGAGAAACAGCGAGCAGGCGCTCGCGAGGCCGGTGACGAACTGGACGAAATAGAAGGACAAGAGCGGTCAGGGGGAGCGAGGAAATGGGGTGGGGAGCCGCCCTCACCCCAGCCCTCTCCCGCAAGCGGGAGAGGGGGCTGAAAGCGCCGTGAATCCCTTCTCCCGCCTGCGGGAGAAGGTGGCGCGAAGCGCCGGATGAGGGGAAGCCGCGCTTCGCGTCAATCCTGCGGCCGCTCGGCTTTCACTTGCGCTTCCGAAGGCATGTAGTCGCCGCCGTTGTGATAGACGAAATCGACCATCACGCCCTTGCCGTCCTTCAAGGCCGTCTTGCCGACGAACGCGCCGAGCGTTGATTGATGGTCGATTGCGCGGAACGTCACGGGACCGAACGGCGTCGAGACTTCCACGCCCTCGGCGGCGGCGATCATCTTGTCCGTGTCGGTCGATTCCGCCTTGGCGATGATCGCCGCCGCGGCCTTGATCGTGGAATAGCCGACGACGGAGCCGAGGCGCGGATAGTCGTTGTATTTGGCCTGATAGGCCTTCAGGAAGGCCGCGTGATCCGGAATTGTCACGCTCGCCCAGGGGTAGCCGGTGACGATCCAGCCTTCGGGCGTTTCGTCCTTCAAGGGATCGAGATATTCGGGCTCGCCGGTCAGGAAACTGACGACCGAGCGGTTCTTGAACAGGCCTCGCGTGTTGCCCTCGCGCACCAGCTTGACGAGATCAGGTCCGAAGGTGACGTTGAGGATCGCCTCCGGCTCGGTCTTGTCGATCGCTTCTGCGACCGCGCCGGCGTCGATCTTGCCCTGCGGCGGCCATTGCTCGCCGACCCAGACAATGTCCGGCCGCTTGGCGCTGAGCAGCTTCTTGAATACCGCGACCGCCGACTGGCCGTATTCGTAGTTCGGCGCGATCGTCGCCCATTTCTTGGCTGGCAGTTTGGCGGCTTCGTCCGCGAGCATCGCCGCCTGCTCATAGTTGGAAGGCCGCAGACGGAACGTGTAGCGATTGCCTTTCGACATGGTGACCGCGTCGGTCAGCGGCTCGGCCGCGAGGAAGAGGACCTTCTTCTGCTTCGCGTAATCGGCGACGGCGAGACCGATGTTGGAGAAGAACGTGCCCGCGAGCATCACGACGCCATCGTTGGCGACGAGCTCGTTGGCCGCGGTCACCGCATCGGCGGGCTTGCCGCCATCGTCCTTGGAGATGACCTCGATCTTCTTGCCGAGCACCCCGCCCGCCGCATTGATCTCCTCGACAGCAAGCTGCCAGCCCTTGCGATAGGGCTCGGTGAAGGAGGGCAGGGCGGAATAGGAGTTGATCTCGCCGATCTTGATCGTGTCGTCGGCGCGGGCGCTTGAGCCAACGAGCGCGGGCGCCAAAAGCGCGAGCGCCAACCCTATGCGAGCAAACAAGTTCATTTGAGCTCCTCCATCATATCCACAGAACCAGTGTCATCCCCGCGAAAGCGGGGATCCAGTGTCGTAGGGCTCAGCGGCTTGGCTTGTTTTCAGCCTGTATTTGCAGGCCAATCCTCACACGCTGGATCCCCGCTTTCGCGGGGATGACACTGGTTACAGGCTACCGCAATCCGTCGACGCCCTTGATCTCTTCCTTCTTCAGCCCGCCGATCCGCGGCAGCGGGCGGCCGGAGTCGGTGATGGCGACGGCGACGAGGATTTCGTTGGCGCGCGGCGCATCGGAAACCCTCACTTCCATGCCGTCGAAATGGCTGCGCACGAAGGCGGCGTCCTTGTGGCCGAGTGGGATGTCGAGCGCGACGCCGGGGCCGCCGCGCTTTTTCGAGGAGGGGATCAGCGCGGCGCCTTTTTGGAGCGCCTTGCGGACGGGCGCGCCGAGTTTTGGGTGCAGGATCGCGGCCGCATGTTCGAGTTCGCCGTTCTCGCCGACAGCCGCCGCCTTGCCGTAGCTCTCGGCACGGGCGCCGTCGATGCCAAGCGCGGCGACCGCCTTTGTCGCCAGCAATTCGCCGAGCTCCTCGCCGATGTCGATCAGCTCCGACAGGTCCTCAGCGTAGCGGCCGGCGAACGGATTTTCGATCACGGCGATCGCCGCGGCCCTGCGCGTCGGCGGCTCGATGATGCGGTCGAGCTCGAGCCTTGTTTCTTCGACGATTGTGACGAGCTTGCGAATCCTGGCTTTCATCTCAGACCATCCCGCGCCTTGATGTCGGAAGCTTTCAGGCCGCCGGCGCGATTGTGGACTCGGGGGCCCGATGTCATCGCGAGGACAAGCAGCATCTCGTCCGCGCGCGGCGCGTCTGACAATCCAATTTCGATCGCGTCGAAATGGCTTCGCACATAGGACGCATCCTTGTGCGTGATCGGCACGTCGAGGCGCGCGCCGGGGCCTCCAACCTTCTTAGTCGAGGGCACGATTGCGAGCGCGCCGCCGAGCGCTTCGCGCATCGCGTAGCCGCCAGGCGCGTGCCACAGCGCGCCATGCTCGATCTCGCCGGCCGAGCCGACGATCGCGCCCTTGCCGTAACCTTCGATCGCGGAGGCGTCGCCGCCAAGCGCCTTGATCAACGAAAGCGCCATTTCGAGGCCGAGCGGCTTCAGATCGTTCGAGAAGCCCTCGATCTCCTCGACATAGCGGCCCGCGAAAGGATTCTTGATGACGGAGAGGATCGCGGCGCGGCGATAGGGTCGCTCCGCAATGGGGCCGCCTTCGTGGAAGATTTCTTCGACAAGGAGGGCGCGCTTGCGCAGCTCAACCTTCGGCATGGCTCAGCTCCTTCTGCGCGGCGCGATCAGGTTTGTAGAGGCTGGCGCCGCGGCCGACAAGGCGGGTTTCGCCGCCAAGGCGCAGCGCCGCCGCCTCAACGAGGCCGAGCGCGCAAAAGCGTTCGGCTTCGGCCGCGCCGCGCGAGAGCGCGCGTCTCGACTTCTTCGCCCGACAGGCGTCCAACGTCGCGCGTGACGTGGCGCGCCCCGAGATCGGATTGCGGATCGAGAGAGCTGGCCGGCGCGCGAACAATAGCCGGATGGCCGGGCAGATCCACCGCGTTAGCGATCAGCGTCGCGGCCGCATCCGCCGTGGAGGCGTCGCGGGCGATCACGGTCACCGCATCGGCGATGCCGAGCGAAAAACTGCGCCCGCGCCAGCCAGAGGTCGCAATGCCTCTCGCCTCGTCGGTTCCCGAGATCGTCGCGCGGCCGAAAAGGGCAGGGCGGTCGGGCCGGTCGATCATGCCGATAGCGAACTCGGTGTGCGGCATAAGATGAAGCGCGATGTCGCCGCCGTTGTTGACATAGGCGCGCTCGAGCGGCGCCGACATTGTCATGGCTTCGAGTATTTCCTCAGCGACCGCGCCTGCGACGGCGGCCATAGGCGTGAGAAAATGGAAATCGTGGAAGCGCGCCGCGGCGCGGGCCATGCGTCGAGCGACGCGGCACTGTGGCGCGACGGATTGTGGCGTCGAGGGCGCGCGCAACAGCGGCAATTCCTCACAAAGCTCGTCGAGCACGGAGGCGAAACGATGCGCCGCCGCGGCGTAGGCCGCTTCCACGTTTTCCCGTGCGCCAAAGGCTTCGAGGATGAGATCGATCGGCCCGTCGTGGAAATGGCGGCGGCCGTCGGCAAGCGCCGCGATCTGGGCGCGCCCGCTCATGAGGCGCGCCGGCTCTGCGACGCGTGCGCGATCGCGCCGTCAGCAAATACATTGGTCGCCCGCTCGCCATGGCGCCTGACGACGTCCTCAAGGCTGCGCACTTCGTCCGCATAGCCGCCGAGCGCGACGTAATCTTCCATCCTCAGCGTGAACTCGATCGGCGCCACGATCGCCGGCGTCGGCACGTAGCCGAAGGCGTTCAGCGGCAGCAGCGTCACGTCGACCATGAAGGTGATGCCGCCGCCGGGCCAGACATAGACGGGCGCGCCGCCCGCCGTCACCGTGGTCAGCGCATCGCGCACCGAGCGCGTCAGCCGAACCGGGTTCTCCGTCACGCCCGCGCGCAGCGAACCGCCTGCGCCAGCCATGAACAGAACGGTGCAAAGCGCCGGCTCGCAATTCTCGGTGATGCGCTCCACCGACACGCGCAAGGTTTCCGGCAGTTCTGCCTGCACCGGCCGCAAGCTCTCATCGAGGCGATAGAAGGCGTGCTGCTCGCCTGTGGTTGACACCATCAGCAGCGTCATGCCCGGCCAGGCGGTCTTCGGGTTGAAGCCCGCGACAATGTCGAGCGGATCCTGCACATTTGTGCCGCCCCATCCTGCGCCGGGCTCGGCGACATGGAAATAACGGCCGGGCGTCGAGCGCCGGCCTTTCATCTTGATGCCAGTGTCGCGCGCGCCGAGCAGTTTGCCGGCCTGATGCTCGGAGAGCACGCCGGTGATGTGATCGTCGACGACGACGACCTCGTCGACCTTGCCGAACCATTGCTTGGCGAACATGCCGATCGTCGCCGAGCCGCAGCCGACCCGCATGCGCTGCTCAAGCGCGCCGTTGATGATCGGCGCCTTGCCGGCCTCGACGACGATATTGGCGCCGCCGTCCACGCTGAGCTCGACAGGCTTGCCGTTGCAGAGGTCCATCAGCGTCTGGCAGGTGACGCGGCCTTCTTTCTTTCCGCCATGGGTCAGATGATTGACGCCGCCGAGCGACAGCATCTGCGAGCCATATTCGCCTGTCGTGACATGGCCGACCGGCTCGCCCTCGGCGCGCACCAAGGCGCATTCCGGGCCGAGGTGGCGGTCGGTGTCGATCTTCAGCTTGGCGCCGCAATAGGAATAGATGCCCTCGGTGACAACGGTCACCATGTCGACGCCCTCGACCTTTGAGGAAACAATGAAAGGCGCGGGCTTGTAATCGGGGTAGGTGGTGCCGGCGCCGATGGCGGTGACGAAGGGCGCGCCGAGCACGTCGCCGCTCCAACTCTCCGCGCCTTCGGCGAAGGCCGTGACGCGCCCGCCTCCGTCCAGCGTCCTCCGCAGCAGCACATGCGGATCGACGCGCACCAGCTTGCCGTCTTCGTTGGCGTAGCGGTCGCAGGCCCCCGTCATGCCCGGCCGGATGTAGCACATGACGGGGCACGCATCGCAGCGGATCTTGTCGTCAGCCTCGCTCATCAGCCCCTCTGTTCCTTGAGCGCCGCCAGCACGCGATCCGGCGTCGCCGGCGCGCGCCTGAGCCGCACGCCCGTCGCATGATGGATCGCGTTGAAAATGGCGGGCGCGGTCGGGATCAAAGCCTGTTCGCCGATGCCCTTCGCCCCGAACGGCCCCTCAGACGAAGGGTCTTCGATCAAAATGCACTCGACCGGCGGCATGTCGCCGATCGTCGGGATCAGATAGTCATGCAGGTTTTCGGTGCGCCCCGGCAGGTATTCCTCCATCAGCGCGAGGCCGAGCCCCTGCGCTGCGCCGCCCTCGATCTGTCCTTCAACCAAAGTCGGGTTGATGGCGCGCCCGACGTCATGCGCGCAAGTCAGCCTTCTCACACGCACGCGGCCGAGCTCGATGTCGACCTCGATCTCGGCGAGATGCGCGCCCGAGCCGTAGACCGCATAGGGCTCGCCCTGTCCGTTCTCGTCGAGCGGCGAGGTCGGCGGATCGTAGGTCTCTGCGCATTCGAGCACGAAGCCGGCGGCATTGAGCGGCAGCGCGCTCAGATCGAACCGCCGTTCGCCGCCCGCGCCCGAAATCGTCAGCGCTCCCGGCTCAAAGCTGATTGATGCGTCCTCGCCGGCATTGGCGAGCCTCAGGATCGCCGCGCGCATCGCGGCCCCCGCGAGCGCCGCGGCCTTGCCGCTGACAAATGTCTGTCGCGACGCCGAGGTTTTTCCGCAGTCGGCGGTCTGATCGGTGTCGGCGCCAATCCGGTCTATGAGATCGATCGGGGCGCCGAGGCCTTCCGCCAACATTTGTGTGATGACGGTGTTTGAGCCCTGACCGATGTCGACGGCGCCCTGAAACAAAGAGAAGCGTCCGTCGGCCTTCAGCCCGATCCTCATGGTCGAAGGATTCGACATGGATGTGTTGCCGCAGCCGTACCACATGCCCGCCACGCCGACCCCTCGCCTCATCGGGACTTTTGGCGGCTGCGTTGAAAGCTTCGGCCTCGGCGAGCGCCGCGCGCCAGCGCGGTCGCAGCGCCTCGAGACAGGCCTTGAAGCCGAGCCCGTCTTTCATGATCTGCCCCGTCACGGTCGGCTCGCCCGCCTGCAGCGCGTTGAGGATGCGGAACTCGAGCCGATCGAGGCCGAGCCGGATCGCGAGTTCATCGTAAAGCTGCTCCTGCGCCAGCGCGCTCTGCGGCACGCCGAAGCCGCGGAAGGCGCCGGCCGGGACGAGATGGGTATGCACCGCTCGAGCAACGGCGCGATAGTTCGGCATGCGATAGGGGCCGGCGGCGTGCACCGGCACGCGATTGGCGACCGTCGGTCCCCAGGACGCATAGGCGCCGGTGTTGAAGTCGGCGGAAAAATCCATCCCAACCAGACGGCCATCGCGGCTCGCGCCAACCCTCGCTCGTATCCGAGAGGGATGGCGCTTGGTCGTCGTCATCATCGATTCCGCACGCGTGTAGACCATGCGGACGGGGCGGTTCAGCTCCCAGGCCGCGAGCGCGACAAAAGGCTGAATGGAAAGATCGAGTTTTGCGCCGAAACCGCCGCCGACAGCGGTCGGCAGAATGCGCACCTGCTCGGGCGCGATGCCCAGAATTTTCGCGATGTCGTCGCGATCCATGTAGGGCGCCTGCGTGCAGGCCTGCACTTCTATGCGATCGCCGACGCGGCGCGCGAAGCCGGCCTCGGGCTCGATATAGGCGTGCTCGACAAAGCCCGTCTCGAACTCGCCTTCCACCACAATGTCGGCCTTGGCGAGCGCGCCTTCCGCATCGCCCCGCTGCACGCGGCCGCGTCGTTAAAATGTTTTCCGCACGCGCCGCATGCAGCAGAGGCGCGGAGTTTTGTCGCGCGGCCTCGATTGTCGTCAGCGCCGGCAAAGGTTCGTAGCTCACGGGAAATTTCGTGAGGTCCAACGCCGCGACGGCATCGGCCTCGCCGACGATCAGCGCCAAAGCCTCGCCGCGAAAGCGGGCGACGTCTTTCGCAAAAACTGGTTGATCGGCAAAGGCGGGGATGACGCCGTACAGCGTCGTCGGCGCTTGCCTGGCGGTATAGATCGCGACGATTCCCGGATGCGCTTGTTTGAAAGCCTCGACGTCGCCAAAAACGAAGCGCGCGTGGTCATACGGCGAGCGCACGGCGCGGGCGACAAGCGCATCTGGCGGCCAGGCGTCCGCGCCAAATATTTCCTGACCGTTGAGTTTTGGCGCTCCATCCACGCGGGGCAGGCGTCGGCCGACTGAATGGGAAGAGCGGAATAAATTGTCATCCCCGCGAAAGCGGGGATCCAGTGTCTTAGGGCTCAGCGGCTTCAAGTTTCCAGCCTGCTTCTGCGGGCCAGGCATCACACGCTGGATCCCCGCTTTCGCGGGGATGACAGGGGGTGCGTCTGATCCGGGCGCATCCGGGCAAGGGGCCACCGCTTCCGCGACCGCATTGAGGATGGCGCGATAGCCGGTGCAGCGGCAGAGCACGCCCGCCCAGCGCCTCCTCGATCTCGGATGGCGACGGGGCTTGATTGCTTCTGAGCAGCGCGACGGCGGAGGCAAGCGCCGCGGGCGTGCAAATGCCGCACTGGGCGGCGCCAAATTGGAGGAAGGCCGCGCGCAGACGCGCGACGACGGGCTCGTCGTCGCTGAAGGCTTCGACCGTCTCGATGCTGCGCCCCTCGACTTGCGCGACCGTCACGAGGCAGGCGCAGACAGGCTCGCCATCCATTAGCACGGTGCAGGCGCCGCAGTCCCCGGCGTTGCAACCAACCTTCACTCCGGTAAGGCCCGCGCGCTCGCGTAAAACATGGCTCAGGCGTTCGAGGGGCGGCGCATCGAGGCGGGCAGGCTCGCCGTTGAGGGTGAGCGCGATGCCGGGCGTCCGATCGAGCATCAGACGGCGCCTCCGGCTTCGCCCATCAGGCAGCTTTCTACGGCGCGTTGTGTGAGCCGCCACGCCGCCTCCCGCCGATAGGCAGCGTCGGCGCGCACATCGTCGATCGGTTTGAGGGCGCCGAAGTCGGCGAGCGCCAATCGGTCGCTCAGTCCCGGCTTGGCGGGCGCGCCGACAAGACGCGCCTCGGCTTCGGGAAGCCGCATCGCGCTCGCCGAGCAGGCGCCGACGGCGATGCGCGCTTCCCTGATTTCATCGCCTGCGATGTCGAGCGCGACCGCGACCATGGCGATCGAAATCACCAGATAGCGCCGCGAGCCGAGTTTCAGGAAAGTTGAACGCAGGGTTTCGGGCGGGCGCGGGCAGACCACCGCCGTCATCAATTCATCGTGCGCAAGGGCGGTGCGGCGGACGCCGAGCAAAAATTGAGAGAGTGGAATGCGCCTTGCCCCTCGCCGCGAGACGAGTTCGGCTTGCGCGTCGAGAATCAGCAGAGGAGGGACGCCGTCGGCGGCGGGCGATGCATTGCAGAGGTTGCCGGCGACCGTGGCGCGATTCTGGATCTGCACGGCGCCGATTTCGCGCGCGGCCTCTCGCAGAGCCGAGAAGGCAGGCGGCAGCTGCGCCCGCGTGATCTCGCTCCAGGTCGCCGCGCCGCCGATGCGGATGAAGTCGCCGTCGAAGCTGATCCCACGCAACGCGGCGATCCGCCCGACATCGACAAAATCGCCCTGCAACGGCTTTTCGCCGTTCGCGGGCAAGAGGTCCGTGGCGCCGGCCATCACGCGCGCGCCATTGGCGAGCGCCTGCAAGGCGTCATCGAGCACGACGGGAGAGAAATACACCCGACCCTCGCGATTGTTTGTACACAAATGATCGCAACGTGCGCGGGGTGTCAAGCGGGCGCGCTTGCGTTCGCCCGGGCGGTCCGGAATAAGCGAGCGTCATGCTGCGCTTTCTTGTCCTCGTCGCCGGTGCGCTCCTCGCCGCGGCCGCCGTCGCCGATCCGGCGCCGAGCCTCTGGGATCCGGGTCTGCATCTCGACAGGCCCGACATTTCCAGCCTGCGCGCCATCCGCTTCCTCACCTCGGACGATTATCCGCCGCTCAATTTTGCGCGCACGGATGGGTCGCTCAGCGGGTTCAACGTCGAAATGGCGCGCGCGATCTGCGAGGAATTGGTAATCGGCTGCACGATCCAGGCGCGGCGCTTCGACACGCTCGTCGAATCGCTCGAGCAGGGCAAGGGCGACGCGGTGATGGCCTCGCTCGCCGCCACGCCGGCCTTGCGCGAGCGCATCGATTTCTCGCAATCCTATTACACGACGCCGGGCCGCTTCGCGGTCAGACGCGACTCGCGGCTTGCGGACGCAACTCCAGCGTCTCTGACCGGCAAAAAAATCGGGGTGATCGGCGGCAGCGCACACGAAGCCTATCTGAAGACGTTCTTTCCAGCCGCCGGGACGAGCGCTTTCGTCAGTTTCTCCGACCTCACCGAAGCGCTGCGTTCCGGCGCGGTCGAGGCGATCTTTGCGGACGGATTGACGCTCGCCGTCTGGCTCGCGGGCGAATCCTCATCCGACTGCTGCGCCTTCAAGGGCGGTCCCTACACGGAGAGCCGCTTTTTTGGCGAAGGCGTCGGCGTCGCCGTGCGCAAGGAAGATGTCGCGCTGCGGCGTGCGATCGACTGGGCGCTGGCGCGCATCACGGAAAAGGGGATTTTCGCGGAGCTGTACCGCAAATATTTTCCAGTCGGATTTTATTGAGCGAGGCCGGCATGGGCCGCGCAGCCCCCTTCTCCCATTCGGGAGAAGGGCCGGGGATGAGGGCCTTTCCAAAGCCAGCGCACCCTCACCCCTGACCCCTCTCAGGGACGGGAGAGGGGAATTTCGCAGGGGACGGGGGCCCAAAAGCTCACTCGCGCACCCTCGTCACAATCACCACGTTCGGCACGTCGTCGACGGCGGCATAGTTGAAGTCGAGGCCGGTCGCCGTCGCCAGGCCGAAGGCGCCGCCCTGGCCGGCGTCGACATTATCTTCGCGCACAAATTCGCCGGCGCGAGTGAATTCGACGACTTCGCTCGGCCGCTTGGGATCGCCGCGCACGGCGTCGCCGTTGGCGCTCATAAGGTGGCCGTTGGGCGTGGCGACCAAGGCCAGCGGCCCGCGCAGCTGAGAGCCGGCGAAAACGGCGACGCCCACGCCGTCCGAGGACACGCGTCGGCTCGCGCCGTTGACGCGATAGACAGCGTTGTCGGCTGTCGAGGCGACGAACAGCGTATCGTTCGCCGGATCGTAGACGAGTCCGGTCGGCCCGAGCACGAGCGCGGCTGCGTTCGGCCGATGCTTGTAGCCGTTCGCAATCACGTGTTTGGCGACCACGCTGACGCCGTTCGAGGCGACGGAGACATCAAGGCGCACGACTTTGGCCGACAGCACGTTTGAGACGTAGATCTGCGCGACGTCGCCGCCGTCGTTGATCGTCAGATCCCAGGGGCTGTCGAGGAAGTCGGGGTCGGACCAGGTCGCGAGCCAATTTCCGTGGCTGTCGATGACCTGCAGCGCGCCGGGCCCGATGGTGTGGATCGTGCCATCCGTGGTCGGAAGATTGCCGACGATGACGAATCCTCCGCTCAGCACGCCGAGCGCCGTGGTCAACCCGCCAAGCTGGCTCTGGAAGAACACCTGCGCCGAGCCCGGCGAGCCGGAGGCGGCGAGCGGGGCGACGGCCCCGTTCGGCGTCAATTGCACGATCGTCGTCCCCGTGCCCTGAAGATTCTGCGTGTTGTTGAAGTTCGAGACGAGAACGTCGCCGGCCTGGATGGCGCCGCCCGCGGGGAACGCCGCCGGCACGAACGCAACTCCGTAGGGATTGAGATCGCCGTTCGGCGGCACGGTCGAGGACGTCACGGATTTGGGCAGGAAATCTTCCGCGGCTAGCGTCGACGGAGCGGCCCAGGCCGCCGCGAGGCCGAAAGTCAACGATGTGATGAGACGCAGGTGCATGGTTCCCTCCACGTGAAAGGGCTCCGCATGCGGCCCCCTCGCCAAAGGGAACACTTTTTGGACATGTTCTATTCGCGAGAGAAAGGCTCCGGCGCAAATATCTATGGAGGGCGATGTACAGGAAGGCGTCGGCGACGAGCGCTGAGTGACAGCGGTTTACCGCATCGAAGGATATTTACCGTAGGGAAAGCGCGTAATTGGTGGAGGGGCGATGCGCTTTCGATCGATTTGCTTTTCGTTTCTTGTCTTCGCGGCCGTGGCGGGCTGCTCGTCATCCACACGCTGGGGCCATTACGATATTCCCTTCGACGAAGCGCGGGCGCGGCTGATGAAGGCTGATATCGTTGGGTTTCGCGACGCCCGCCAATGCGGTTATCTCATCCATTTTTCGCTCAACACGCCGGATCCTGAGACCGTCGGCTGGGTCGTCAGGTACCGCGAGCGAACGGTTGCGAGTTTCTTCGTCCACCTGACGCCGTCAGGATCCAGCGTCGACGCCGATTTCGTCATTCCGAAGGGTCCGAACGGCGGCGAGATCTACGACGGCAAGCAAGCTTACGATTATCCCGTCCTGTTGCAGCCGCTGCGTCCCGCGCTGCAGGAACTGGTCGATTCCGCGATGGCGCAACGGCCCTTCGAATGGCAGCGCATCGCGGACCCGCAACAGAGCAGCGACACCTACTTCAGCTTCGGAACCATCAACTCCTTGAAGGACAGACCTCCTATCTCCAAGACTCAGGAAGCCTGCCTGGAAGGCCGTCAGACCCTCGCGCGTGGCGTGGCGTGGTCGATGGACGACCCGCCGGGCTTTCCGCCGCTCGGCGCCGATGGTCGAATGAAGTGAGGCCAAAGCCATGCGCAGGCTGATTCCGCTCTTGTTCGCCGCCGTTGTCTTGGCGATGTTGTACTTGCCCCACGGAGCCCCGACCGCCGTCTATGCGATGACGCCCACCGAGGCGCTTGCGATCATCGACCACACCGAATTGCCGCCGGCGATCTTCGGCGACTTCAAGCCGGCGATGCGGCACTGGCGTCCGGACGATTCCACGTCGATGTGGGCGCTGCTCGGCGACGGAGACGTCGAACAACAGCGGTTCAGGGCGAGCCTCTCTCCCGAGGGCGCAGGCGTGCGCGTAAAAGTTGAAGCGCTGCCGCCGCAAGGCGAGCTGCACAATCAGACCGCGGCGCAGATGAAGGACGCCCCCGAATATGCCGAATACCTGACCGCCGCGCTCGCCGA
This sequence comes from uncultured Pseudomonadota bacterium, assembly GCA_963710855.1. Lineage (GTDB taxonomy): Bacteria > Pseudomonadota > Alphaproteobacteria > Rhizobiales > Beijerinckiaceae > Roseiarcus. The sequence goes on from CAVQBX010000003.1 coordinate 47,643, forward strand.
ACAGATCGACGCCAAGCTGACGGGCCGTTCCTTCGACATGAAAAGGCTCACCCTTGCGTTCGCCCGCGTCCAGGTAGCCTCCATACCCCGCATTCGCCGCGCCACCGACGCGGGCGCCAAAATGGAAGACAAGCGCCTGTCCGACAATATCGCAGACGCCTACGCGCACGAAAAGTGAAGTTTTTGGCTGACCCGTCAGCGCTTGCAGGGCTTGGCGTGCGCCGGAGCGGCGGCGGCGAAGCCTTTCTGAGCGAGCCCGGGCATCGGATCGGGAAAATCTTCGGGGATCAGATAGCCGGCCTGGACCAACTCGGCGAAGTCCTGAATGGTCGTCCCCGGAGCGGTATCGTTCTGGCTCTCTTCCAGCACCTTGCTTGTCGGGGCGTTGATCTTCGCCGACAGGTTCATCATCTTCTCGGCTTCGGCCTGTCGTTGCTCTTCCGACAAACGGGTATCGGTGCTTCTCGCATAGGCGTAGGACATCGCCGTCACGTCGGGATTGACCATCATCCTCAATGCCGCCACGCCGAGGCGGCCGTTCATGCGCTCTTTCGCCGCTTCGTAATCGACCATCCGGTCCGCCAGCGCCGCGCGTTCACGCGCATCGCACAGCCGCAGCACGTCGCGCGTCAGCCAGCAGTGCATCTGGTCGCGGTTGAGGCGGTCGTCCTTCCAGCCGACGTCACAGGCGGAAGCGACGACGGAGCGGAAGGCCGGCTCGGCGGGCGCCGCCGGCGCGAAAACCGTCTCGAGGCCGGCGGACCCCCCGCCGGCCAGCCGCGCCGCGTAGCCGCCCGCGGCGATCGCCACGCAAACGCTGATCGCGGCGAAAGCGACGGTTCCCCACCCAGCCGAGCCGCCGGATTTCTCAACCAGATTGATCGCGCCACGGGCGACCCCGTTCGAGGAATTCTTCCCGAAACTTGGCCTTGCAAATCCCCGTTCCCGTTCGTCCCCAGCCATTAAGCCCCCTTCGCGACCCCGGGCTACAATGAAGGACTTACCTTAAGCGTTGATTGAGTGGCGCGCATAACTTTGGGGAAACGTGGCTTCGCCCTTAGTCGACCCGTTCCGCTTCCGGCGACCCGCTCATAAAAGAAGCGGCGGCTTGCGCCGCCGCTTCAAAACTCACTGCCTCAAGTTCCAATCAGCTCTGAGGTTCGGCCGGCGGCGGCTCGGCCGGACGCTGACGGCGGTCGGCCATGAACTGGTCGAACTCCGAACGGTCCTTGGCGAAGCGCAGCCGCTCCAGAAACTCCTTGAATTCGCGCTGCTCGTCCTCGAGCCGCTTCAGCGTTTCCGAGCGATAGTCGTCGAAGGCGCGGTTTCCGCTCGAGGAGGGAGCGAACCAGTCGCGCCCGCCGCGGAATCGATCCATCCTCTCATGCAACCGCTCCATCTTCTGCTGCATGCGGCCCATCTTGCGCTCGAAGCGGTCACCGAAGCGATTCCAGTCGTGCATGTCTCCATCCCCTGCATAGCTCGGCCGCCGCCAGGGGCCGCAGCGTCGAGAGATCAGGAAGCCGAGGATCAACAGACCCACCGGCCACCACCAGATGAACCCCAAAATCATCAGAACGAGTCCCATGGCGCGTCCTTCCGTGTTAATGTGAATAACATTTACATTAGACTTTGCGGCTGTCAAGCCGGTCGCGAAGATTTTTGGGAGGAGGAGCGTTGGCCTGCAGGCCGACGATCATCACCGCGATCGGCGGCGTGGACGCCGTTGCTCCTTGTTGGGGCAAGGAGGCGAGTGCTACCCCTTGACTCCAAGGCCGCGGAAATAGACCAGCATGTCGGCTTCCAACAGTTCGGCGGGCGAGATCGGGAGCGGGCGCTGAGCCCCGTCCCCCCTGCCGAACAGCGAGGCAATTCCGTGCGCCATGGCCCAGATGTGCAGCGCCACCATCAGGGCGGGCGGGCGGCCGCCAGCGGGGAGAGCCCCGCAAAGCTTCTCGGCGGCAGCGCGTAATATGCCGAAGGCGCGGTCGCTGGCGGCGCGCAAAGCCGCGTTGGCGCTGACCGAAATGCCCGCTTCGAACATCGCCGAATAAAAGGCCGGCTGCGAGCGGGCGAATTCGAGGTAGGCCTTGCCGAGCCGATCCAGCGCGGCGAAGGCGTCGGGGCGGCCCTCGTCCCAGGCGTTGCGCAGCGCAACTTCGAATTGCTCGAAGCCGCGCAGGGCGACGCTGGCCATCAGCTCGTCGCGGTCCCGGAAATGCCTATAGGGGGCGGCTGGACTGACGCCGGCGACACGCGCGGCTTCCGCGAAGGTGAAGCCCGCCGTGCCCTTTCTGGCGATCAGTTCGAGCGCGGCGCGGATCAGTTCCTCGCGCAGATTGCCGTGATGGTAGCTTCGCGGCTCCTCACGTTCGCCAGGCTCGTCTTTGCTCCAGGTCATGTAAAGATCATTTACATGAAACTCTGCACAAAGTCGACGTCGAAGGCTTCAACGCGGAGGAAAGGGCGTTTCCGGAACGGGGGTCAGCGGCCCCTTTCCCGCCATCCAGCTCAGCGCATTGTCGACGACGAGATTGGACATCGCCAGTCGCGTGGTCTCCGAAGCCGAGCCGACATGGGGCAGCAACACCGCGTTATCGAGCTTGAGCAGGGCTTCGGGAACTTTAGGCTCGTGTTCGAACACGTCGAGGCCGGCGGCGAGGATCGTGTGGTTCTGCAGCGCGGCGATCAAGGCGGCCTCGTCCACGAGCGAGCCGCGCGACACGTTGATGAGCACGCCGTCGGGCCCGAGCGCCCGCAGGATCTCGGCATTGACGATATGGCGGGTCTGAGCGCCGCCGGGCGCGACGACCATGAGGATGTCGCACGCCTCCGCCATCGTCTTCAGCGAGGGGTAGTAGAGGAAAGGCGCATCCGCCTGCGGTCGCCGGCCGTGGTAGACGACCTGCAATCCGAACGCGAGGGCGCGCGTGGCGATTTCGCGGCCGATGCGGCCGAGTCCGAGGATGCCCATCGTGCGCCCCCTCAACGAAGGGCTCAGGGGGAAGGGGCGCTCGAGCCAGCGTCCCTCGCGAAGGTAACGCTCCGCCTGCGGCAGGCGTCTGACCGCCGCCAGGGTGAGGCCCATCGCCGTATCGGCGACCTCGGCGTCGAGCACGCCGGGCGTGTGGGTGACGATGATTCCGTTCTCACCGGCCCACGCCGCGTCGATGTGGTCGTAACCGACGCCAAAGCTCGATATGAGCTCGAGTTTGGGGAATTTCGCGAGGAAGGTCGGATCAAGGCGAAGCTTGTGCGGATTCGCAACTATGATGCGCACCCGGTCGGCAATGGCGGCGACCACCCGCTCTGGATCGGGTTCCAGCCAATATCGATGCACTGTGGCTGCCGTCTCGAGTCGTTCGTCGACGACGGGCATGCCCGGAGCCGTCATCAGAATATCCCAGTCCGCCATGCGATCGTCCTCGTTTTCCGGCGCGCCGAATTTGGAGCCTGCGCAGCGCGCGGGCAAGCATCCTCTTTCGCCGGTAACGAAGACGTGGCAGATGCCGCGGATATGTCGAATTCCCCCGACCTTAAGGAAGCGCGGCGACGCCCTCACGTGCGCCGGCTCATTCTCAAGGATTTCCGCTCCTACGCCTCGCTCGACGTTGTCTTCGAGGGGTCGCTGGTCGCGTTGGCTGGCGAAAACGGCGCCGGCAAAACCAACCTGATCGAGGCCCTATCGCTCTTTTCCCCGGGACGCGGGCTGCGACGAGCCGACCTCGGCGAATTTCCTCGCCATGGCGGACCCGGCGGGTTCGCGGTCTCCATAGAGGTTGAGGAGGACGGGGGGCGGCGGCAGTTAGGGGTCGGCGTTGAGGCCGGCGGGTCAGGCGCCGTGGAGCGTGTGGCGCGGATCGACCGAGCGCCTGCGCCCTCGACACGGGAATTTGCCGAACATTTGCGCTTTGTCTGGCTTACCCCGGCGATGGACGGCCTGTTCGCCGGGCCGGCAAGCGAACGGCGGCGTTTCCTCGATCGGTTAGTGCTCGCCGTCGATCCCCAGCACGGCGCCCGCTACAGCCAGTTCGAGCGCGCGTTGCGCGGCCGGCAACCGGCTGCTCGAAACGGGAGCGCGGGACCCCGCCTGGCTCGACGCGGTCGAGCAGGAGGCATCGGAACTCGCCGTGGCGATCGCCGCGGCGCGGCTCGAATGTGTGACCCGCTTACAGGCAGCGATCCTGGCCGGACGCGACGTAACGTCGTTGTTCCCGTGGGGCGAAATCTCGATTCAAGGGGAGGTGGAGGCGCTGGCGCGGGCGCAACCGGCGATCGAGGCAGAGGCGGCCTATCGGCGTGCGTTGCGAGAAAATCGCGCCAGAGACGCGGCCGCGGGGCGGACGCTTCTAGGCCCGCATCTCAGCGACCTCGTGGTTCGGCATGGGCCCAAGGCCGCGCCAGCGGCGCAATGCTCAACGGGCGAGCAGAAGGCTTTGCTGGTCGGGCTCGTATTGGCGCATGCCAGACTTGTCGCCGACATGTCGGGGATCGCGCCGCTGGCTCTGCTCGACGAAGTGGCGGCCCATTTCGACCCGCATCGGCGTGCGGCGCTGTTCGATGCGCTGACCCGCATCGGCGGGCAGGTTTTCGTGACCGGCGCGGACCCCCAAGCCTTTGCAGGACTTCCTGCCGCTCACTATGTCGTTGCGGCCGGGACCCTCACACGCATGGATCAGGCGTGACCTGCCTCTGCCGAAAGCATGGCGGCGCTGACGCCGATGCGCGCCAGCGCGCTATCATATTTGAGCCCGAAATCCTGGCTGAAGATCAAGTCTGGCGCGATCGCGGCGACAAGCCACGCGTTGTCGAGAATTTCGCTTTCGAGCTGCCCGGCCGCCCAGCCGGCGCAACCGAGCGCCAGTGCGGCGCGCTTGGGGCCGGCCCCCGTCGCGATCGCCCGCAAGATGTCGAGCGTCGCCGTCAGCGAGACGTATTTGTTGATTTTGACGGTTGCCGATCCCGCATTGTAATCGGAGCTGTGCAGAACGAACCCTCTGCCCGTGTCGACGGGGCCGCCGCGCAACACCGGGATTGCCGCCACTTGCGGGGGAAGCTGGATCGCATCCGCCGCAGAAACGATCTCGAGCTGTTTCAACAGCCGGATGAAGTCGATCTCTTCGGCCCGCTGATTTATGACGATTCCCATGGCGCCGTCATCACGATGGGCGCACATGTAGACGACCGAGCGCGAGAATGGCCCGTCACGCAAACTGGGCATAGCGATGAGCGCCTGGCCTTCGTAGCCATGCGCGGGCGGCGAACCGGAAATCCTCTTCATGTCGACATGCTAGCGCGGCCAATACGCCTGTCAAAGCCGACGCTCGCGCAATGCAGCCCAAACAGCGACGGATGGCGGCGCACGACCAAGAATTGGGAGCCTTGAATATGAACCGAATCCTGGCGGTGAGTCGACGCAAGAGGATAATTGCAATGGTTCTCGTTGCGGCGACCGTCTTCTCGATCGGCTTCGGCGCCGGGCCGAGCGCCGCGGACCCCTATGCCTCGGATTGGGCTAAGTCCTCCAAGTCACGCGCGCGACTGATTTCAGACGGCGCCGGCGTGGCGGGGATCGAGATCGAACTCGCTCCTGGCGCCATCACCTATTGGCGTGATCCAGGGGAATCCGGGCTGCCACCGACGTTTGCTCTTGGCGCGTCTCAGAACATTGCGACGGCCGAGGTGCTGTATCCGGCGCCGTCCCGCATTTTAGAGCCAGACGGGACGAGCGCCAACGGATATCGCGACAAGGTCATCTTTCCCGTCCGTTTTTCCAAGACGAGTTCCGATAGGCCGGCCATCCTGAACGTGAACGCGAATTATGCCGTGTGCGAAAAAATATGCCTTCCGGCGCACGCGAATCTTTCTCTCGAACTCCCAGCGGGAAGTTCCGGCCCTTACGACGACGAGTTGGCTGGCGCGCTGGCCCAGGTCCCTCAAAATAAATCCCTGCGGGAACTTGACGGAGAGGTCACTTCATCAGGGGAAAAGCGTTGGCGTCTGTGCTTGCCCGCGCAGCTGGACGCGCCGAGCGAACTCTTCGTTGAAGGTCCTCGAGGCGCTGTGATCGAATCAATGCGCTCCGAAGCCGTCGCGAGTCGCGAATGCTTTTTGCTTTCGCTTCTTGACCCGCCACTCGACGCAAGCGCGCCCTTGTCGGTTGTGGCGACGCTCACCGGCAGGAATGGCGCGAAAGAAACGTCTTTCGCGCTGCCTATGCAATAGACACAGTCGAAATGCAGGGCAGACTTACCCACAGCACGAACCGCTGATAGTTCAAATGCGATGCCTTCCAACGCTTCCGCCGCTAGAGGGCAAAGCGTCGTCGGACGTAAATGGCGGAAGCCGCGACGTTTTGACGCAAGGCCAGCCACTCCCCGGGAATTGTTGTCCGCAACACATGCACTTTAACGGTGTATCGCGGCAATGTTAATCACTAAGTCCATTAAATTAGTAGAAATTTGACCCTGTGGTAGAGTGCCTATAGTTTGGGCAAGCGTGTGTTGGGTGTGCGTAAGCGTGTGTGCGTCTGCGTTTTCGATGGCCAAGTGTGACAAACTTGTCTCAACCTGTGCAAGAACGGCGAAAGCGTAATCAAACCGTAAACGGTTAACTAACCGTTAACTTTCGGGTTAGCATCCTTCTTGCATCACCCGATCTTGGTTAGGTTGGAGGTTGCCAATGAACAGCAGAGCGGCTTTCGGGTTTGCGTCTACGGTAACTCCGCAATCCGAGGCGGGGACGCGCGCTCCCAGCCCCGACGTCTTCAATCTCTTTTCGCAGGCGTATGCGCGTGAGCGAAAAGAGATCATGTCGTTGACGGACTATCTCGACGCCTGCAAGGAAGACCCTTCGTGCTTTGCAAGCGCCGCCGAACGGATGATCGCGGCGATTGGCGAACCAAAGATAATAGACACCAGCAAAGATCAGCGTCTCGGGCGCATCTTTCTGAATCGCACCATCAAGCTATATGCGTCCATGACCGGTTTCTTCGGCATGGAAGACACGATCCAGCGCGTCGTGAGCTTCTTCCAGCATGCGGCGCAAGGCCTCGAAGAGCGCAAGCAGATCTTGTATTTGTTGGGCCCCGTCGGCGGCGGCAAGTCGTCGCTCGCGGAGAGGCTGAAGCAACTGATCGAATCACAGCCGATCTATTGCCTGGCAGTCGGCGACGAGGTCAGCCCGATCTACGAATCCCCGCTCGGGCTGTTTCGCCCTGAGTTGATGGGGCCGTACCTCGAGAACACCTACAAGATCCCCCTCAGGCGTTTGACCGGAATTTGCTCGCCCTGGGCATCGAAACGGCTGGATCATTTCGATGGCGACTTGTCGAAGTTCAACGTCGTCAAGATTTATCCGTCGAAGCTCCGCCAAATCTGCGTCGCAAAGACCGAACCCGGCGACGACAACAACCAGGATATCTCGGCGCTGGTCGGCAAAGTCGATATCCGTAAACTGGAGCATTTCTCGCAGCATGATCCCGACGCCTACTCCTATTCGGGCGGCCTCAACCGCACGACGCAGGGGCTTCTTGAGTTCGTCGAAATGTTCAAGGCCCCGATCAAGGTTCTGCATCCGCTGCTAACGGCGACACAGGAAGGGAATTACGCCGGCACCGAGAATATCGGCGCCATGCCCTATCAAGGGGTTGTCCTCGCCCACTCGAACGAATCCGAGTGGGAGCAGTTCAAGAACAACAAGAACAACGAGGCGTTCCTCGATCGCATCTGCGTGGTCAAAGTGCCCTACTGCCTTCGCGTCGATGAAGAGGCGAAGATTTACGGCAAGCTGCTCGAGGGCAGCGACCTCGGCGAGGCGCCTTGCGCGCCGGAAGTGCTGGAAATTCTTTCGCGCTTTTCGATTCTCACGCGCCTGAAGGAGCATCAGAATTCGCCGGTCTATTCAAAGCTTCGGGTCTATAACGGAGAGAGTCTGAAAGACACGGATCCCAAGGCGAAGTCGATCCAGGAATATCGCGAAGCCGCCGGAGCCTCGGAGGGGATGGCAGGCATCTCGACGCGGTTCGCGTTCAAGGTGCTTTCCGAAACATTCAACTACGACAGCGAGGAGATCGCGGCTGATCCCGTGCATCTGATGTATGTGCTCGAGCAGGCGATCAAGCGCGAGCAATTTCCAAAGGAAACAGAAGAGCGCTTTCTTGACTTCATCAAGTCGATACTGGCGCCGCGATATGCGGATTTTATCGGCCGGGAAATCCAGAAAGCTTATATCGAGTCCTACAGTGAATATGGTCAGAACCTGTTTGATCGGTATATCTCTTATGCAGATGCATGGATCGAGGACCAGGACTATAAGGATCCGGACACGGGTCAGGTGTTCGACCGCCAGGTGCTCGATGCGGAGCTCTCCAAGACCGAAAAGCCCGCCGGTATCGCGAATCCCAAGGATTTCCGCAACGAGATAGTCAAGTTTGCTCTTCGCTCGCGCGCAAGCAACAGCGGCAAGAACCCGTCATGGACGTCCTACGAAAAGCTTCGCGAAGTTATCGAGAAACGGATGTTCAGTCAGGTTGAGGACTTGCTGCCGGTCATCAGCTTCGGCGCCAAACAGGACTCCAAGACTGAAAAAAGTCATGCCGACTTCCTGGATCGCATGATGTCTCGCGGCTACACCGAAAGACAGGTGCGTCGGTTGGTCGAGTGGTACATGAGGGTGAACAAGGCCGGCTAGGCCCGACGCGGAAGGCCGAGGTCATGCCTCAACTGATCGACCGCCGTCTCAATCCGCGCGACAAGAGCCTGGGGAATCGCCAGCGCTTCTTGCGCAGAACGCGTGAGCAGATCAAGCAGGCGGTCGACAGGGCCGTCCGCGAGCGCGGCATCGCCGATGTCACGAAGGGCGGTTCGGTCACTATTCCAGGGGACGGTATAGGCGAGCCGCAGTTCCACCTCTCGAATTCCGGTGGAGATCGTCAGCGCGTATTTCCTGGCAACAAGAAATTCGTTTCCGGGGACGAAATTGCCCGACCCGAAGGCGGGGCGGGCGGCGGAGGTGGACGAGACGGCGCGGACAGCGGCGGCGGCGAAGACCCTTTCACCTTTGCGTTAACAGAGGCCGAGTTTTTCGACATTCTGTTTGATGATCTTGAGCTGCCGGATCTGGTCAAAGCCACGCTGAAGGATGAGGTTTCGGTAGAGTATCGGCGAGCCGGCTTTTCCAACGACGGCTCGACACCCAACCTCAGCGTTCTGCGTACGATGAGAATGTCGATGAGTTGCCGCCTTGCGCTGCGTCGGCCGTCGAACTCGGAGATCGCTCGACTCGAAGAAGAATTGACCCAGCTGCGGGAGGGACCATTCGACGTCGACACTCTCAATCGTGAAGTTGAGCTGTTCCTGGAAATAGAGCGTTGCAAGCGATTGCAGCGCGCAATTCCGTTCATCGATCCAATCGATGTCCGTTACAATAGATTCGAGCCTAAGCCGGTCCCCCGCGCCAAAGCGGCAATGTTTTGCCTGATGGATGTTTCGGCATCCATGGGGGAACGGGAAAAGGATCTGGCAAAGCGTTTTTTCATTCTGCTCCATTTGTTCCTGAAGCGAAAATATGATCGGGTGGAAATTATTTTTATTCGCCACACGCACGAAGCGAGTGAAGTTGATGAAGAGACCTTTTTTCGCGGGCGCGAGACTGGGGGAACGGTTGTTTCCTCCGCGCTTAAGAAAATGACAGAGGTTCAAACGAAACGATACCCTGTCTCCGATTGGAATATCTACTGCGCTCAGGTTTCGGATGGCGACAATTCGAGCGGGGACACTGCTCTTTGCGTCGATCTACTGACTGAGAATATCCTTCCGATTACCCAATATTACGCCTATATCGAGATCGGGGAACCCACCCGCGACGAAGGCGTCGCGTTCTCGGCTTATGCCAAAGACCTCTGGCGGGGATACGCCGAGATGGCGAAGGCCAGTGCTAATTTCGCTATGCGGCACGTTCGTGATCGTTCCGACGTTTACCCGGTATTCAGGCAGTTGTTTTCAAAAGCTCGGCGTGAAGGAGCGTCGAAATGACAATCGATGAGATCGCTGCGGAGCCGTCCGCCAAGGAAGGTCTTCTCTTCGAGGGTTCGGAATGGACTTTCGAAACCATGCAGCGCGCCCACGACGCAGTCGAGAAAATCGCGCTTGAGGACCTTGGGCTGAATGTCTTCCCGAATCAGATCGAGGTGATTTCCGCCGAACAGATGCTCGACGCCTATTGCTCGGTCGGTATGCCGCTCATGTACTCGCATTGGTCGTTCGGCAAAAGATTTGTCCGCGACGAAAGCCTTTATCGCAAAGGCTACCAGGCGCTCGCGTACGAAATCGTGATCAATTCCAATCCCTGCATCAGCTACTACATGGAAGAAAACACCATGGCGATGCAGACGCTGGTGCTTGCGCACGCGGCGTTTGGACACAACCATTTTTTCAAGAGCAACTACCTCTTTCAACATTGGACGGATCCAAGCGGAATTCTGGACTATCTTGATTTCGCCAAACGGTACGTCGCGGATTGCGAGGAACGCTACGGGCCTGAAGAAGTGGAATCGATACTCGACGCCGCTCATGCGCTGCAGGGGCAGGGCGTGTTCAGATATCGACGAGCCGCCAAACTGAAGCTTGCCGAATATGAGCGCCGACGCCGGGAACGACTGACACATGAAGCGCAAAGCTATAATGACCTGTGGCGGACCCTCCCGGCACGGGCGCGCGCAAAACAGGTTTCGATAACCGAGGCCGAGGCGGCGGAGCGGAAGCGAAAACTGCGCCTGCCGGAAGAGAACTTGCTCTATTTCCTGGAGAAGCAAAGCCCCATCCTGCGCGACTGGCAACGCGAATTGCTTCGTATAGTCCGCAATGTGGCGCAGTACTTTTATCCGCAGCGTCAAACGAAGCTCATGAATGAAGGCTGCGCAACTTTCGTGCATTATTATATCGTCAACAAGCTTTATGACGAGGGGCGAATATCTGAAGGCGCGCTGCTCGAAATTCTGCATAGCCACTCAAATGTAGTGTTTCAGGTTGATTACAACGACCCTCGGTTCAACGGACTGAACCCGTATGCCTTGGGTTTCGCAATGATGCAGGATATCCAGCGAATATGCGTGGCGCCGACGGACGAGGATCGAGAATGGTTCCCCGAAATCGCCGGTTGTGAAGACTGGCGAGGCGTTTTGCGGGACGTGTGGGCAAATTATCGCGACGAGTCGTTCGTGCGCCAGTTTCTAAGCCCCCATCTGATGCGCAAATTCAAGTTGTTTCTCCTCTCCGATCGGGAGGCGGAGAGAGCCTATCGGGTCGACGCGATTCACGACGCGGAAGGATATCGAAAGCTGCGCTCCGCGCTGGCCGACAGTTATGATGTAGGCGCCGGCGAACCGGATATTGAAGTCGCTGACGTCGATATTCTCGGCAATCGCGAACTCAGACTTCGGCACAATATGCGCAACGGAGTAAAATTGGCGGACCAGGGGCGCGAAGCCACGCTGCGTCATGTCCGTCGTTTGTGGGGCTACGACGTCAAACTCGAGGACGTCGCGAAGGATCCGGCGCGCTGAGTGCGTGCCCCACCACCTTGCGCTTGGCGTCCGCATGTATATGGTTGAGAGTTCTGAGGCCGGAGGCTCGACCGTGACGATCAAGATTGGGGAAAAACTGCCCGAAGCTACCCTAAGGCTCGTGACTGAGGAGGGCCCAAAGCCGATCAAAACCTCTGACTTTTTTGGCGGGCGGAAAATCGTCTTGTTCGGTCTACCCGGCGCGTTCACGCCAACCTGTCATAAAAATCACTTGCCCGGTTTCGTCGCCGAAGAGGCGGCCTTCAAGGCAAAAGGAGTCGACGAGATCGCGATGACCTCGGTAAATGACCATTTTGTCTTGGACGCGTGGCAAAAAGCGTCGGGCGCCGCCGGCCATGTCGCTTTCCTCGCCGATGGCGGCGCAGAATTCGCAAAAGCTCTCGGGCTTGAGTTCGATGCGACTGCAGGTGGATTGGGCATTCGTTCGCGCCGCTATTCGATGCTTGTGGAAGATGGCGTAGTGAAAATCCTCAACATCGAGGAAGTTCTCCCGGTAAGGCGGACCTTTCCTCAGCGAGCCATTTGCTACAGCAATTCTGAGACCGACATTAGGCGCCAAATTCTAAGACTAACGCCGCAAGCGCTGTGATGGCTGCGCAGTACTTGCGGATAATGATGTCGTGAGTTCGGTCAGTTTCTTTTGAGAACAAATAGTGAACCAATACCATTCGGATGCGTTGTGGGCCTATTATGCGAAGGGCGACGCTCAGGGCATCCCGTCAATTCAGATACGATGATGAAGGGTTGTCGACTCTGCTTTGCCAAACTCGGTCGCGCCGCCCCGCATTTCCCGAGTCTGCGAGGACCATGACTACGCAGGTCGCGGGCGAAGTCAGGTTCGGGTCAGTTCGATCATTCAATTTCGCGTGCGAGCGCAAGCGATCGCAGGTTGGGCCAATTAATGACCGAAAAGATTGGGCGTTCCAAAGTTTGCGTCATTACGCCCTACCACAAGGAAAGCCGCGCTTGGCTTGAGCGATGTGTAACAAGCGTGCAGCTCCAGACAGTACGCGCCGACCACATCCTGATTGCCGACGGTCATCCGCAGCTTTGGCTCGACTCGGCTGACATACGCCACATTAAGCTCGACCGCGCCCATGCCGACTATGGCAACGTTGCTCGAGGGCTGGCGGCTCTCATGGCGGTTAGCGAGAACTATGACGCCATCGCGTTCCTCGACGCCGACAACTGGTATGCAGACGACCATCTCGAGACCTGCTTGACCGCTGCAGAAGCGCAACCGGCGGCGCCATATGTGATTGCTCGCCGCTTTTTCGTTCGGCTCGACGAAAGCGTGATGCCTCTCGCAAGCGGGGAGGACGTTCCCTTGGGCGACCATGTCGACACGAACTGCTATCTGTTCTTGCCGCCGGCATTCGCCCTGCTGCATTACTGGGTGACCATTCCCCAGGAATTCTCGGCCGTCGGCGACAGGCTGTTTCGCCTGTTGTTGAAATCGCGCCTTTCGACGCCAGTGGTCGCAAGCAAGCCGACTGTCTTCTACACGTGTCTCTTTGAAAGCATTTATCGCGGCCTCGGCGAGGCGTTTCCGCCGGGAGCAAAGCCTGGGGTCGATTGGCGGCCCGGAATTGAATGGCTGAGGCGCTTGCCGGCGGAGCGTCGAGGGCTAGTCGATCAACTCGCCGGTCTCGCGCTTTCTAAGCTTGTGCTGGATGCAGCTTGAAATCACAGCGATCGAGGGACGTCCTGCGAGGCCATTTGGGAGGTACGGGTTTGTCCCAATCTGCGGCGGTGGCGCTCGGGGCGACGCGTGAGCCGGCGCCAAGGAGCCAGGTAAATTCTTTCGATGTCTTTGACACGCTGATTGCACGTCGATGCATTCGCCCGGAACGCATTTTCGATCTCGTAGAACTACGGACGGGCCTTCGAGGGTTTGCCGCGGCGCGCGTGCAGGCGGAATCAGAGTTCAGCGGCAAAGTCTACGATTTGAATTCGATTTACCGCGCTCTCGGCGAACGACTGGGAATTGAACCCGGTCGGCTCGAAGCGATCAAAGCCGAAGAACTTGCGTTTGAGATAGAGAACGCAATTCCGATCGCGGAGAACATGGCAGCGGTACAGCACGGCGATCTGCTCGTGTCAGACATGTATCTCTCTCAGGAGCAAATCCGCCGCCTGTTAAATGCTGCAGGCCTGAGTCGACAAGTCTCGTTGGTGGTGACCAACTATGGCAAGCACAGCGGTTTTGTTTGGCCAAAGCTGCTCGAAATCGTCGATATTGCCAACCATATTGGGGACAATCCGCATTCGGACATCCGCTCTGCTCGCCAAGCAGGGATCAAGTCTCGTTTGACGGAGGTTCACCGGCCGAACAGCATCGAAAACACGCTTCTCGAGATTGGTTTGCGAGACCTTTCGGAAGCGGTTCGAGAGTCAAGGTTGATTCACTGGTCTGAGCAACCAGAATTGCGTACGTTGCAACTTGCGCAATCCTGTCACAACCTGCCTATTCTGACAATTGCCAGCGTCCAGCTTCTCCGGCTGGCGCGTCGTCTTAAAGCCAATAGAATCCTCTTTTCGAGTCGAGACTGCAATCTCTGGCTTCCAGTCTTCCGGGCCTTGGCGCAGAAACAGAGACATGAGCTGGACATGCAATATTTTTTCACCAGTCGACTGGCGCGGTTTCGACCGTCTGCGGACTATCTCGACTATGCGCGGACTTTGATCGACGACAGAACCATAGTCGTCGATCTTTGTGGCACCGGTTGGTCGCTTGCCCACTTGTTCGAGGCAATAGGGCGGCGCGACCAGCCGCTGGTCCTTCTCCATCAGGTGCGCGCCCGGGCAGATTATGAGTCGCTGGCGCCCACTCCAAATACGGCGTCGATCTACGAACTCCTTACGGATGTCGCTTCATGCAACAACACTGCGATTGAAATGTGCAATTATGCCGCGCATGGCATGGTTCTAGACGTCAGATGCGCGCTTGGTCATCGGCTTCCAGTTTTCGAGACCGACCGTCGTTCGGCGAGCGTGATGGCGGCAATTGAGATGCAACAAGCCGTGGCTGCAAGCTACGTCGGCAGCCTCGGAAAATTTGGCCTTCGCGAAACTCTTGCCGCCAGCGATGAAATGTTAGCTGCCGTTGGAGGCGCGCTGTACAAGGGACTTTCCGGCAACCACGCCGTCTATGCGCGCTACCTCGCCGAACATGTTCAGGAGGATGCATCTGCGCGACGCGCGCTCGGTTGCGCAGACTAGGGTCTATCCACTATTTGGTCCCGAACATTCTGTCCCCCGCGTCGCCAAGCCCCGGCACGATGTACCCGTGCTCATTCAGCCGCTCGTCAATCGCCGCGGTCCAAACCTTTACATCCGGATGCGCCTTTTCGAGACGCTCGAGGCCTTCGGGCGCCGCCAGCAGGCATACAAAGCGAATTTCCTTGACGCCACGACGTTTCAGCCGATCGATTGCCGCAACAGCCGAATTCGCGGTCGCCAGCATCGGATCCATGACCACGACTAACCGATCGGCGACGTCCGCCGGCGCTTTGAAGTAATACTCGACGGCTTCGAGCGTGGTTGGATCGCGATATAGTCCGATGTGCGCGACGCGCGCGCTCGGAACAAGGTTCAGCATGCCGTCGAGGAATCCGACTCCCGCGCGGAGGATGGGCGCGAAGACAAGTTTTTTGCCGGCAATGGTCGGCGCCATCGTCTTGGCGAGCGGCGTTTCAACCTCCACCATCTCGAGCGGCAAGTCGCGCGTGACTTCGTAGGCGAGAAGCATGCCGATTTCGTTCAAAAGCTGGCGAAAACCCTTAGTGGACACGGTCTTGTCGCGCATCAAGGTCAGCTTGTGCTGCACCAAGGGGTGGTCGACGACATGCGCATTGGCCATAGCAGGATCTCCAGAATGACGTGATATTAGCCGCATGTGAGAGCCGAGGGCTCGCCCTTCCGGTCCCGTCCCCAGTTTTTGTGTCTTTCGGATTGTGTTGACGTCGCCGGCGCGAAAGGTTCACTTGGAACTTGGTATGTCCGAAACCCAAACCCGCGCGGCGCCGAGACCCCTGAGTTTGCCCAACCTTCTCACCTTTGGGCGGGTTGCGGCTGTTCCCATCGTGGTCGGGTTTTTATTTTGGCCGGGCGAACCCTGGGCCCGTTGGTCATCGCTTGCGGTTTATATCGCAGCCGCGATTACCGATTTCTTCGATGGCTACCTCGCACGCGCCTGGTCGCAGCAATCGTCGCTCGGACGGATGTTGGATCCGATTGCGGACAAGCTGCTCGTTGCCAGCGTTCTCCTTGCGCTGGCCGCCGACCGCACAATTCACGGCGCGAATTTGTGGGCGGCAATTGTCATCCTTTGCCGCGAAATTCTGGTTTCCGGACTTCGTGAATATCTGTCCGAACTAAGGGTCTCGGTTCCCGTTACGGCGGTGGCCAAATGGAAAACGACGGTCCAATTGGTCGCGCTCGGCGTGCTCATCGCCGGCCCTGCGGGGGAGGTTCTTGTGCCCGGATCGATCACCATCGGGGTGCTGCTGCTTTGGATTGCGGCGATCCTGACACTTTACACCGGCTGGGATTACATGAAGGCGAGCTACGGACATTTCGGGAGGTGAGCGTTGAAGTTGGTCTATTTCGCTTGGGTGAGAGAAAAAATCGGCAGGGCCGAAGAAGTGGTCGATCCGCCCAATGCGACGGCTACCGTTGCCGATCTTATCGCCTGGCTCTCAACTCGCGGCGAAAACTATGCCGAGGCGTTCGAGCGCCCCTCTGTTATTCGCGCGGCGATCGACCAGGTCCACGTCAAATCGGAAACTCCGATCAAGGGGGCCCGCGAAATCGCGTTTTTCCCTCCCATGACAGGGGGATAGTTCAATGCGGCTTGTGCGCATCCAGCGCGACGACTTCGACCCGGCCGCGGAGACGGCCTCGCTCGTCGACGCGCAGAGCGATGTCGGCGCGCTGGTGAGCTTTATCGGAATATGCCGCAGTGAAGGCGGACAAATATCAGCCCTCGAACTCGAACATTACCCGTCGATGGCCGAAGCCGAAATCGACCGGATCGTCGCGGAGGCGGAGGATCGCTGGGCGCTCAATGGGATTGTCGCAATTCACCGGTATGGCCGCATCCTGCCGGGCGAGAAAATCGTGATGGTGGCTGCAGGCTCGGCGCACCGTCGCGAAGCCTTTGCCGCCGCCGAGTTTGTAATGGATTTCTTGAAGACGCAGGCGCCGTTCTGGAAACGGAAGATCCTCCCGGATGGCTCGGTCGGCGGATGGGAGCCCGCGAAGGAAATCGACGAAGCGGCAAAAGATCGCTGGGTCAAATCCTAGCGAAGTCGACCGCAGCTTTTGCGGGTAGAGCCGACGGCGCTCAATACTGGGGAGCCGCGGCAACCCTCTCCAAAGGAACGTGGCTCGAAGCGCCAAAACTCCTTTCCTCGGGGGCGGAAGGCAGTTCGTCGCACACCCAGGCTCCGAGGAAGCGATCCAGCCAATCTGCGACCGCCCGATCGTAAAGATACCAGCCGTGCAAATGCTCGTGCGCCGGCTTGGCGCCTGGACGGCCCAAACGCTCCGCGCCGCGCGTCGTCCACCGGCAGATCATCTGATAGGTGACTTCAGGGTGAAACTGCAGCCCGATCGGCGCCGCGACCATAGCGAAACGCCTGATTGGGAAAATTGCCGCATCCCTGGGCAAGGAGCGCAGCGCCGCGCGGCAGGTCGAAACCATCAAAGTGCCAATGGTAACCGTGGCGCGGGAAACGAGCTTCGCACAAGTCGTCCGCGTTCGGGGTTGGATGCAGGGGATAGTAACCGGCCTCCCCGCGCCGATCTTCATGGTTGAAGACGCGTGCTCCTAAGCACTTGGCAAGCATTTGCGCGCCGAGGCATAGTCCAAGAAACGGCTTTTGCTCTGCAAGCGGCGTCTGAAGCCAGTCGATTTCTTTGCGTAGCCATTCCTCTCCGTCGTTTGCGCTCATAGGTCCGCCGAATACCACCACTCCCGCGTGACCTCGCAAAGTTTCAGGCAGAGGGTCGCCTATAGGAGGGCGACGAATGTCAAGCTCGTAACCGGCCTGCCGAAGCCAACGGCCAACGCGGCCGGGCGTCGAATGGGCCTGATGAAGGATTAGCAGAACCTTTCGAGGCGCCTGAGACCTTTGCATCCGCTTCGCATTCCGTCAGGCGAGCGCTCGCGCTCACGCCCGGACAATTTGCCGACTCACCTGTTTCTAACCAGAGCAAGGCTCGTGCCGCAATGGTAAACAATCTTCAAAGAAGCGCTGCCTCTGCACGAAAAATGCATGGGCTTGAGCACAGTTGGCGCTACGCGGTTCAGGCGTGGGAGGCAAGCTGAAAGCTGAGCGCCTTGGCCTGCCGGACGCCGGGCAGCTTCGTGACCTTCTCTATGACGGACTCAGGCGCTTTCCCGTCGACCGAAACAAGCGCGATCGCGGAGCCGCCCTCCCGGTCGCGGCCAAGGGCAAAAGTCGCGATATTGACCTCGGCGTCGCCGAGCAGCCCTGCGAACCGCCCGATGAACCCGGGTTTGTCTTCGTTCGTCACATAGATCATGGAAGGCGTAAATTCCGCGTCGACCTTGATCCCTTTGATCTGCAGGATGCGCGGTTTTCCATCGTGGAACACTGTGCCGCCCACAGAGCGCTCCTGCTTGGCCGTCGTCACGGAAAGCGTGACGAAGCTTTCGTAGTCGCCCTGCGCGGCCCGCATCGATTCTTCGACCACGATGCCGCGTTGGGCGGCGACCGCCGGAGCAGACACGACATTGATGTCGGCCAGAGACGGACGCAGCAGGCCGGCGATCGCCGCCGACGTCAGCGCCTTGATCTTCAGGTTCGCGACGGCGCCTTCATAAGTGATCGTCACCTTCGTTATCGGGTCTTCGGTGAGTTGACCGGCAAATGATCCCAAGCCCTGCGCGAGTTCGACGAACGGCTTGAGCTTCGGCGCCTCTTCCGCAGTTATAGAGGGAAAGTTGATCGCGTTGGAGATCGCGCCTCGCGTCAGATATTCGGACATCTGTTCGGCGACTTGCAATGCGACGTTTTCCTGCGCCTCTGTCGTGGAGGCGCCGAGATGCGGGGTCGCCACAAAGTTTGGATGGCCGAACAATTGATTGCTCAAGGCCGGTTCATCGACAAACACGTCGAAAGCTGCGCCTGCAATTTGGCCTGAGTCCAAGGCGGCGCGCAGCGCGGCTTCATCCACGAGGCCGCCCCTTGCGCAGTTGATGATTCGCGCTCCCCGTTTGGTCTTTGCGAGATTGTCTGCGGAAAGGATATTCTTCGTCTGCGCCGTCAAAGGCGTGTGCAAAGTGATGAAATCGGCCCGGGCAAGCAGCGTCTCGAGCTCAACTTTTTCGACGCCGAGCTCGACGGCGCGATCTTCGCTGAGGAATGGGTCGAATGCGATGACGCGCATTTTGAGACCAATGCCTCGCGCGGCCACGATGGCGCCTATGTTGCCGCAGCCGATGACCCCCAAGGTTTTTCCAGTGATCTCGACGCCCATGAACCGGTTCTTTTCCCACTTGCCGGCTTGGGTTGAAGCGTCAGCCGACGGAATTTGACGCGCCAGCGCAAACATCAAAGCGATTGCATGTTCGGCGGTCGTGATCGAATTCCCGAAGGGCGTGTTCATGACAATGATGCCGCGCGCCGTCGCGGCGGGGACGTCGACATTGTCGACGCCTATTCCCGCGCGCCCGACCACTTTCAGGCGTGTCGCCTTTTCCAGGAGCTTCGCCGTAACTTTCGTTGCGGAGCGAATGGCGAGGCCGTCATAATCGCCGATGATTTTCGCGAGTTCGTCCTTGTCGAGACCGGGCTTGACGTCAACTTCCACGCCGCGCTCCTTGAAGATCGCGACAGCGGCGGGTGAAAGCTTGTCCGAAATAAGAACTCGAGGAGCCATCGGAAACTTCCTTTGAAGCTTTATCAGAACGGAGCGCAACGCGCTTCGTGATGTTGAAGGCCCGCGCCGAAATTCAGGCGCCAAAGGCGCTACTTTTTCGGCCGCGGTCGAGATTTGGCGAGCTGCGCTACGCCGCCTTGGCGAGCTTGGCTTTTTCGTTTGCGAACGCCCAATCGAGCCAAGCCGTCAGGGCCGTAACGTCGGCCGCTTCGACTGTCGCGCCGCACCAGATGCGCAAGCCCGGCGGCGCGTCGCGGTAAGCGCCGATATCGTAGGCGATCCGCTCTTTCTCCAAGAGACTGGCCATCGCCTTTGCGAAGGCCGCCTGACCTTCGGACGGCAACGCCAAGACTTCGGGGTCGACGACTTTCAGGCAGACGCTGGTGTTCGAACGCGTTTCCGGTCTGATGGCCAGAAAATCGATCCAGTCGGTCTTTTCGACCCAGTTTGCAACGGCTCGCGCATTCGCGTCCGCGCGGGCAAAGAGCGCCTGGAGACCCCCGATCTGCTTCGCCCATTCGAGCGCATCGAGGTAGTCTTCCACGCACAGCATGGAGGGCGTGTTGATCGTCTCGCCTTCAAAGAAGCCGTCGATCAATTTTCCGCCCTTGGTCATGCGGAAGAGTTTCGGCATCGGCCATGGCGGCGAATAGGATTTCAAGTCGCTCGACAGCGCGCGGGCTGAGAATAATGACGCCGTGCGCCGCCTCGCCGCCCAGGGCCTTCTGCCAGGAAAAGGTCGTCACATCGAGCTTGGTCCAGTCGAGAGGCTGAGCAAAAGCCGCCGACGTCGCGTCGCAGATGGTAAGCCCTTTGCGGCCATCGGGAATCCAATTCGCGTCTGGCGCGCGCACACCCGAAGTCGTGCCGTTCCAGGCGAAAACCACGTCATGGTCGAAATCGACGCCGGCAAGGTCGGGGAGTTCCCCGTACGGGGCTTTCAGGGTGCGGACGTCCTTGAGCTTGAGCTCTTTGACGATATCTGACGCCCAGCCCTGCCCAAAGCTCTCCCAGGCAAGGACGTCGACGCCGCGCGCGCCCAGCAAAGACCAAAGCGCCATTTCTACCGCGCCCGTGTCCGATCCCGGCGTGATGCCGATGCGGTAAGAGGCGGGAACGGCCAAAATCTCCCGCGTCAGATCGATCGCCAACTTCAGCTTGGCTTTGCCAAGCTTGGCGCGATGGGAGCGACCGAGGGCCGCATTTTTGAGAGTTTCCGGCGTCCAGCCAGGGCGCTTTGCGCAGGGGCCAGAGGAAAAGCACGCACTTTTCGGACGCGAAGCGGGTATTGTGTCCATGATTTGCCATCCTTTCAGATGGGCGCCTCTCGTTGGGGAGAGGTGTCCCGCCTGCGCGTCTACCCAACCGCACACGGGATGGCAAGAGTTGGGAAGCTTGGCGGCTTAGCCGCGCCTGCGTTTTCGGCCGCGCCCAGACTTGCCAAGCTTCTCATTCGGGCTAGGCCCGGCTCCGGTTTCCAGGTTTTGGGAGGGGGGTTCCGCCATCCGCTCATAGCGAACGCCGGTGAAAAAGACGATCCGCGCGTCGCCCGGCAATTCCGCTTGCGGCTCCCGACGGCGACTCCCGTGTGGTCGAAATAAAATCAGCTCGCCCATCGGGCGCCTCCAGCGCACCTTGAAAACTCTGATCGGCAGCTGTGCCAAATCAGTTCGCCCGACGCTCATTTCGATTTCCGAAGGTTAACACCCCGTCAACAGACCGACGCGAATTTGAAGAAAAATGCATTTAGCGCCCCAGCAGGCGATTTGTGGATAACGGACGATCGCCAACCCGGAAGTGAATTCGAATTCGCCCTCATTCCCGATTGCGTGCATGGGACTGGGAAACGGCCCTCTTGTTAAATAAGCCCGCGACGACGCCATTGCATTGGTTGGTTTGGCCGGCTCAGGATCGCGGCTACAAACTCCTTGGGATGCAATCGTAAGGTTTTACCGGCGCGCGGGTACGAGGCCTGGTATTATCCCAAGAACGACAAAAACGTGGGCGCAAGGTAGCCCAGCGCCATAATAATCGCTCCGATCGCGCCCAGCGCAATGCCGAGCCAGGCAAGTGTGACGACACCGGTAATAATCGACGCAGATGCAAGGACAATCGAAATCTGAAGCGCGCTACTTGCATATTCGAAATGTTCGAGCCTCCGATTTGCGCGCTCTCGCTTTTCCTGCGCGACCTTTGCGCGCTCTTGAATCGCATCAAGACTATCTTCGGGGCGTTTGTCGTCCTTTTCGAAATGCGCCGAGATTGATTTCCAATCCGTGATCTGTTTGCCGAGTAGCGCTTTTGTATTTTCGTCTTGGACGCTGGCGGCCGTGGCTTCGAGTTGCTGAGCGGCTGTTTCAACTACCGTCTGACGTATTTTGCGCGCCTGATAAAAGTTGAAGAGGTCGGATGCCTCGATGTTTTGCTCAGTCGATCGATGCTCAGCGTTCTTTGCTCCGGCTTCCGAAAGCGCCAAGAAAAGCGCCAGCACAGCAATCAGCAACGCGACCCGCTTGTCCTCGGCTTCGGTCGCTTTTTCAAGTTCTTCCTCGGCCAGATTCGCCTCCCGTAAACGATTGTTAACGCATAACGCGGTTGGCGACGCCAAGGTCTTGCGGCCCCGCTTCCAATTTGACGGCCAAGCTTGACGTCACGCCGTCGGCTCTGTGCGAGCGAAATCGACAGTCGGCGCGGAAGCGCGTGACTCGTCCTGATGTTCGAAAGTGCGAACCAAGTCACGCCCAAGCTTTGCGATAGCCAGCCTAAGCGCGGCGTCGCTCTTTGTGAGCTTTTCTGCTGATGTCGCCGCGTCGGAAAGGCGCGCGCGCAAAGAATTCACTTCCTCCTGCAATTGCTCACGGACGTCTCGCTCTGCTGCGAGCGCGCTAATGAGAGTTCGTTGGTCGGCGAGATCCAACGTCCCCTCGACGGGAGCCGCTAATTTCATGGCGCGACCGCTTAGTTGAATGGTTGCGGCCGATTGCGCCAAATTGTCGCGTTCTGCCTCTAGCCTTGCAAGGGCGTCACTTCGTTCTATCGACGTGCGCATCATGCGCGCTAGCTCAAGCGTTTGATCGGCTCGCGCGAGTTCACTCAACCGCAGCTTTTCTCTTAGATCTTGTTCTGACGCGCCGTCAGTTCGCCCGCGGCTCGTCCTTGCATCTGACAGCGCGACTTCAAGGGCTGATGTCTTTGTCGACAGCGCTGCGATTTCAACACGATTGCGATCCAATTGCGCTCCCAACTCCGCCATTGCCGTGCGCGCCTGAGCTAGAAGGCGTTGCGCCGCATCGCGTTGCGCCGTCACGTCGAGAAGGACGACTTCCGTAGCGCCGGCTGTCGCCTCCGCAGATTTGAGATCGAATTCGAGTTTCGTGAGCGCCGAGCCTTGATGCTGGAGTTCGGTTCGCAATTCCCGACAATCGGACTCGAGTTCTGATCCGCTCGTTTATCTCACGTTCGAGTTCGATTTTCGCGGTGGCTCGTTCCCACTGCGCTGAGGAGAGTTGCTTTTCAAGCTTGACGGTCTGCACTGCCTGGACAGCGCGCAATGCGTCGCGGTCTGCGCGCGCCTGTGACTCGGACAATGGCGAAAGCAAGCGCACCCGTGCATTCGCCAGCCTCATCGCTCGTCGCGAGATGGCCGGCGCCGCCAGCAAAGCTATCAGGACGGCGCACAGGAAGCCGACCATGAAGTAAATTGCAGACTCGACCACGGACCCCTAATTTTGGTGGAAGGTCTTTTTGACATTCGCACGCGCCGATCACCAAAGCAAAGCGTCGACTTACGCACTTTGCCATCGGAACGTATCGATAGCTTAGAAGGGGTTCCAGGTCGATCGCGCGGTAAACTTCAGGTAGCCGACGTTGACGCCGAGACGCGCGCCGACTCCTGTACGAATCGGCACGACGACTATCCCCTCAGATGTCAGACCAGTAAACCCAAGTCCTCCGACGAAGTATGCCGAACCGTCGATCCCGCCGAACCGACGGTAGATCGAGGTGACGGAGGGGAGGTTGTAAACCAGCATCATGGTGCGGTCGCCATCGGCGCCCCAGTCGAAACCCAGTGACGGACCCTGCCAGAACACCTTTTCGTCGCCGGCGTTGCGAGTGTACATCGTTCCTTCGCCGTAGCGCAGACCGCCCACGAACGCCCCCGAAGCCTCCTGGCCGAGAACATAGCCGTTCGGCAGCCCCCAGCGCCGTCCCGCTTCTTGAACGATTTCTGCAAGTCCGCGCGACAGGCCGCCGAAGAATTTGTGACCGTCGTCGATGATTTCATCCGGACTGAAGGTCGACGGCGCCTGGGCTCGCGCCCTGGACGCACCTCCCGCGGCAACGCAAATCCCACCGGCTACGAAGGCTCTTCGCGTCCAAATCGCCATCTGCCCCACCCCCGACTCAGCTTCAGCGACCCAACCCTTCCCGCGATTCGTTGATGGCCGCGGCAAATTCATGGCGAAATCGCTCAATTGCGGTCCTTTGCAGCGTTTGGGTCCCCCCACGCAACGAAAGCCCTGTTTTTCAAGCCATTTGTTATCTTTCCGTAAACGAACCGGCCTCCATCTGCTTCGAGAACCGCGCCGCCTGCGGCCCGCAGGACCGCGTCGCCTGCCGCAGTATCCCATTCCATCGTCGGCCCGAAACGCGGATAAACATCCGCACGTCCCTCGGCGACGACGCAGAACTTCAAACTGGAACCTGCTGAAATAACATCATAAATCTGTAGTCTATGCAAGAACGCTTCAGTCTCTGGATCCCTGTGCGACCGACTCGCCAACGCCGTCAACTTGGCTTGGCGCCGGGCGGGTCTTGAGCAACCTTCGGTCCGCAACACCGGCGAGCGGACTTCCCGCACTCACCGAACAAGTCCAGGCGCGATCGCCGCCAAACCAGATTTGGTTTTGTGCGGGCGCGTAAACTGCGCCTGCTATGGGCGTCCCTGAGCGAACGAGGGCCACATTTACTGTGAATTCACCGTTGCGTTTCAAAAACTCCCGGGTGCCGTCGAGTGGATCGACCAAGAAAAATTGATCGCCGCATTCGACCTCCTGTCCCGCCGCAACAGCCTCCTCGGCTATCGTCGGCGTTTCGGGCGCCAGCCTTTTCAGGGCGCCGAGAATAATCGCCTCCGCGCGATGATCCGCTTCGGTTACAGGACTGCCGTCGGACTTGGCGCGCGAGTCGAAATCCTCAGCGTAGACTTCCAGGATTGCTGGACCGGCGGAGAGCGCAATCTCCGCGAGAGCCTCGGCGATCTCGTCGGGCGAAGCGCTATTAATATCAAAGTTTTGCCTCGCCGTCGCATCGTGCAAATTCATCTCACGGTCTCCAAGTCCATTCGCCTTGGATAGAGTAAAACCGAAGGCTTGCCAAAGAGCCACGCGCGAGCGTTTACCCAGATGCCGAGTTGACTTCGGCTTTCACACCCTGTCCCCAACTAGGGCTTACCTGTCTCGAAATTTGTCGATTTTGCTTTGCCCCTGAATGCATCGACAAAGGTCGTAAGTTCTCCTTCGTCGATATCCGAAATCGCGACATATACGCGCGAATCATCGCTCCAGCGCCAGATGTGATAACCCCTGCTATCGTCTTTGCTGACGCCCGCGTTGGGGGTCCCGTTTCGCAATGGCAACTCGGTGACATCGATCCAATGCTCGCGACGACGGTAAATGAGTGTCGCCACCGGCGCCTGATCGACTATATCGAGGCGGCCGCCGGCGAGAGGAAAGCCAGCTTCGGTTAGGTCAACGACTTCGGCGCCCAACGGCGTCCGGGCGGCGAGCCATGGCTTGACGGTATGCCGATCCGATGAGGCGACGTCGAACGGCTGGCCGGCAAGCTGCGAACGTACGAATGAGTTCGACAAGCGCGGGCTCGGGCTGATTGACCGTCATTCGCTGGCTGGAGGTGAAATAACCCGCAATAAAACTGACAGCGAGCAACGAAGCCGCCAGCCCGCCAAACAGCGCCGGGTTGTATCGTATAGAATTGCGAGGTTGCTCAATCGGCGCCAGCGCCAGTATCCGGGAGCGAAGTTCCGGAGAAGCGTGCTCGTTAATCGCATGCCGCTTGATGATCGAACGAAGATGACGCGCGCTTCGCCATGCGCTTTGAAGCTCGATGTTCGAGGAAGCCTCGGCGTCAAGTCGCAGAGCATTTGCCGCGTCCAGTTCCTGGTCGGCCGCGGCTTGAGCCTGCAGAAGCGCATTTCGGCGATTTTCGATGTCGCTGTTCATTTCGCGTCTTTCAAAGCTCGTGCGACTGCGGTGCGCGCGCGCGCCAGTCTGGACATGACCGTGCCTATGGGGACGTCGGTCGCCTCGGCGATCTCCTTGTAGTTGAGGTCGTTGATTTCACGCATGATCAGCGTCTCTCTGAGGGGCGACGGCAGGCTCCCTATGGCATCGCGAACTCGCGCGCGGGTCTCAGCCGCGATGATCGCCTCTTCGGCTGTTTGCGAAGCCTCGAGGGTGTAGTCGAGCAATTCGAGATCGTTCGCGTCGCCCACGAAAGTGAGTTCGCCTGGACGCTTGCGCTTCATCCAGGTGAGCGCGGTGTTGCGAACGATCGCTAACGTCCAGGCTTTTCCCTGCGCGACATCCGTGCGCTCGAGCGCGTCGAGCGCACGGATTGCTGCCTCTTGTACGACGTCCTCGGCGTCTGTCGCGTCCTTGGTCAGCCATCTGGCGAGCGAGTAACCGTCCTCCAGATGCGGAACAAAAACCTCGTGAAAGCGACGTCTGGCGCGATCGCTGATCATACAATTATCGGCGTCCAACCCGTCGGCTCTTGCCCGGCAAGCGTCACTTGGCTTTCTCCTTCAGGAAGGCGATGACATCTGCGCGGTCGACGGGACTATCGAGATGGTAGAACATTTTTGCTCCGGGGACGAGCCCCTGAGGGTTTGTCAACCATTTGTCGAGCATCGCCTCGTTCCAGACGATCCCCGAGTTTCGAAGGCCATCCGAATAATCATAGTCCGGCAAACTTCCCGCTTTCCGGCCGAATACGCCGCGATGGCGTGGCCCGACATCGTTCTTGTCCAGCGAGTGACAGTCCTGGCATCCCTCATACAGCGCTTCGCCATGAGCGACGTCCGCCGCATGAGCAGCGGGCGCAATTGTCGCGAGAAACATGAAGAGCAGCAAATTTCTCATTCCGGCCGCTCACATCGCAAGCGCGCTGTCGGTGATCGCCAAAGCGCCGCTGTTGGGAGCAAAGACGACTTCCGCAACGCCAAGGTATTTGCGCAGGTCGGCCGCCGGAACGACTTTAGGACCGGGCGCAGGCGCGGTTCCCGGAACCGGTTGGGGAAACGCAGTGGAGCGAGCGGTGTGGAACGTCACCGACCCCTCGATCTTCTGCATCAGCTGGTGGATATGGCCATTCAGGACGGTGACGGATCCAAATCGTGCAAGCATTTGCAGGGCCTGCGCGCCGTCGTCTGTGCCCCAGCCCCACTCGGGAGCGATCATCCACAAGGGAATATGAGCAAACACGACGATCGGGGTGGATGCCGAGCGGCCGCGCAGGTCGCGCGTCGAGCCATTGGAGTTGCTCAGCGCCCAGATACCCCAAACCGTTGGTCTTGAGATCCACCACGTTGACGAGGGAGACGAAATGAACCCCGCCTTGATCGAAGGAGTACCACCCCCCTCCGGCGCTGCCGGCGCCATAACGTTCCAGGTAGACCTTGTGGGTCGAAGGATCTGTAATATCATGCTCGCCCGGCGAATAATGGATGTCGAGCCGAGCGCCACGAAGCAGCTCATTTGCGTCATCAAACTGTTGTGGCTTGGCCGAATGGGTGATGTCGCCGGTGTGAATCATGAATGCGGGCTTGCTCGGCATCGCAAGGATCTTGTCGACCGCTTCCTTGAGCGTTGCCTTTGCGTCGGGGTTGGCGGCCTTGTCGAAGCCGATGTGGCTGTCGGAGATCTGGATAAAGGAAAAGCCGCTTTCGGCCGCGCTGGCGCTGCTGATGAGCCGTGATTTCGGCACTCCTCCAGCTAAAGTCCACACAAGCCCCCCGCCGGCCCAGGCCATGCATTCCAGGGTCTGCCGGCGGCTTATGCCTGAGCGTTGGTCATTGCGCATAGAAATCTCCTCGCGGCAGAAGGCCGTCCGCGAGGAGACTCGGCGACAGGCGGGTTTATTCCCACTTCCAACAAAAAATCAGGGCGCCGTCGCGCCCGCGGTCAGAAGACGAAAATTGATCGCATCGACAAGCGCTTGAAACGAGGCGTCGATCACATTCCCGGATACGCCGACGGTCGACCAGGTGCGACCATCCGGCTCGCCGAATTCGATCAGCACGCGGGTGACGGCATCGGTGCCGCCCTGGAAAACGCGCACACGATAATCGAGCAATTCCAGGCCCTCGATGAGCTTCTGATAGACGCCGAGGTCCTTGCGCAGCGCCAGATCGAGCGCATTGACCGGGCCGTTCCCCTCCGCCGCAGAAATCAGCGTTTCATTGCCAATCCGGATTTTGACGACAGCCAAAGACGCCGAATAGCGCGCGCCGGCCGAATTGATTTTACGTTCGACGCTTACATTGAAGCTTTCGACATCAAAAAAATCGGGCACGCCGTCGAGCAGGCGCCTCGCAAGCAATTCAAATGACGCGTCGGCCGCTTCATAGGCATAACCCTGAGCTTCGCGAGCTTTCACTTCCTCAAGAATTCGCGACAGCCTTGCGTCGTCGGCGGATACGCTGACGCCTATGCGCTGCAACTGTGCAAGCAGATTTGAGCGGCCCGCTTGATCCGACACAAGAATCGCACGGTTGTTGCCGACGCTCTCCGGCGCAATATGCTCATAGGTTTTCGGGTCTTTAGCCAAGGCCGATGCGTGAATGCCCGCCTTGGTCGCGAAGGCCGATGCGCCGACATACGGCGCATGGCGGTTCGGCGCGTTGTTGAGCAGTTCGTCTAAGGTGCGCGAGATCCGGGCGAGCGAGCGCAAGGCCTCGTCGCCGACGCCGATTTCGAACCGTTCCGAATAGTCTTTTTTCAGCGCTAGCGTCGGGATGAGCGACACGAGGTTTGCATTTCCACAGCGCTCGCCGAGTCCGTTGAGAGTGCCCTGAACCTGGCGGACGCCTGATCGGATCGCCGCCAACGAATTCGCGACCGCATTGTCGGTGTCGTCATGCGCATGGATGCCGAGCCTGTCGCCAGGCAAATGTTTGACGACATCGTCGACGATACGCTCGACCTCGTGCGGCAAAGTCCCGCCATTCGTGTCGCAAAGCACCGCCCACCGCGCGCCGGCTTCCAGGGCCATCCGCGCGCATTCGACAGCGTAAGCCGGATTGGCCTTGTAGCCGTCAAAGAAATGCTCGCAGTCGACCATGACCTCGCGTCCAGCTTGCACCGCAGCCTTCACGCTGTCGGAGATGCAAAGCAAATTTTCTTCCAATGTGCAGCCAAGCGCCAGGTGAACGTGATAATCCCAGGACTTCGCGACAAAGACGATGGCATCGGCCTTGGCTGCAAGAAGGCCAGCGAGGCCGGGATCGTTCGCCGCTGACCTGCCCGGCCTCTTCGTCATGCCAAAGGCGCAGAACCTTGCGCGCTTGGTCGGCTTTTGAAGAAAGAAAGCCGTGTCGATCGGATTGGCTCCAGGATATCCCCCCTCGACATAGTCGACGCCGAGTTCGTCTAGCATCGCAGCGATCTGCCGCTTGTCTTCCAGCGAAAAATCCACGCCCGTTGTCAGAGCGCCATCACGCAAAGTCGTGTCAAAAAGATAAAGTCTCTCGCGAGCCATATTGCATTCCTTAATGACCGGCGCTCCGGTCCGGGCGCGTGAGCGATTTCGTCATCGTCGTGTTCGCGAGCCATTGATCGCCGAGCGGGACCAAATTTCGGCGCTGGCTCAAAAAACCACTCCTGTCGAAAAGCGGTTTCGCGGTATCGCTTACGTCCGCGCTTAGAGCCTTGGCTCCCCGGGCCGCCGCAAGCTTTGTGAGGGCGTCGAGGAGCGCGGACCCGACGCCCTTGCGCGCAAAATCCGGATCGACATAAATCATGTCGAGGACGTCGCCGTGTTTCAAGGATGCGAAGCCGGCGACATTTCCATCTATGGTGGCGACCAACGTGAGCGAATCAAGCATACGCTGCCCGAACGCGCGCTTGTCGTGCGCGGTCGCGATCCAGGCTTCGCACTGCTGATCGTCATAATCCTCGCGCGCCAACTCCGCTATGCTTGCGCTGAATATACTCATGCATCGAGCCGCGTCAGAAGCGAGGAAGGGTCGCATGCCGATCTCGCTCATCGAGCCATTTCCCAGGATGTGCCGTCTTTAGTGTCCTTCAGGGAGACCCCAAGAGCAATCAGCTCTGAGCGCAATCGATCGGATTCGTTCCAATTTCTGGCTCGTCGAGCCTCGAGGCGCTGAGACACCAAGCGCTCGATCTGATCGCGAAGAGGAGTCTCGATCTCGGGCATTGCGCTACGCGAAAATATTCGCTCGAGGTCGAAACCGAGCAGCCCGGCGTCAGCCTTTAACTGCTGCGCGGCATTGACGCTGTCGGTTTGTTCGGCAAGACGATGTAAGTGTGCGATGGCCATCGGTGTGTTGAGATCGTCGGCAAGCGCATCGAGCAGCGCTTGAGAGGGGAAGGGCGAGGCAACAGTTGCACGGTTTGCGGCTTCCGCGAAACGCTTCAAAGTTCGCTCGCTCTCCTGAAGAGCGCGAACCGTCCAGTCGATCGGCTGTCGATAGTGGGTTCGCAGCATCGCCAATCGCATCGTCGATCCGGCCCAGGCGCGACCACCAAACTTATCGCTCGCCAACAATTCGTTGATGGTCACGAAATTGCCGAGGCTCTTGGACATTTTCTCGCCCTCGACCTGAAGGAAGCCGTTGTGCATCCAGACGTCTGCCATGCTTGGCGCGCCGAGCGCGCAGCAGGACTGGGCGATCTCGTTCTCGTGGTGTGGAAACACCAGATCGATGCCGCCGCCATGGATGTCAAAGACATTGGCCTCTGGGTCATCGCAAAACATCCCGCCGCCAAACGGCTCGAGCAACATCTTCATCGCCATGGCAGAGCATTCGATATGCCAGCCCGGGCGGCCCGGCGACGAAATCCCGCACGGACTGGTCCACCCTGGTTCTTCGTCGGATGATGGCTTCCAAAGCACAAAATCCATGGGATCCCGTTTGTAAGGCGCAACGTCCACTCTGGCGCCCGCGATCATCTCGTCCAGGGGACGACGCGAGAGCGACCCGTAATAGGGCAGGCCCGGCAATGCGTTCATCGTCGCAGGAGAAAACAAGACGTGCTGTTCGGCGACATAGGCGACGCCGCGCGCGACCAGCCGCTCGATAAGTTGCTTCATGGTCTCGATATGCTCAGTCGCACGCGGCTCGGAGGTTGGAGGCAGGCAACCCAATTCAGTGACGTCTTCGCGATATTGCCGTTCAGTGCCTTCCGTTACCTTTCGGATCGAATGATTGAGCGGTTCGGACGGGAAATCGCGTTTCGCTCGAGAGATGATCTTGTCGTCGATGTCGGTAATATTCCTGGCATAGACGACTTTGTCGGGGCCGAAGACCTGCCTCAGAAGCCGAAAGACGACGTCGAACACGATCGCCGGGCGTCCATTGCCAATATGAGCCGCGTCGTAAACGGTCGGGCCGCAAACATACATACGAACCGCGCTTGCGTTGCGGGGCGCAAACACGTCCTTTTTTCGCGTTAGCGTATTGTAAAACCTTAGTTGTTGTCCGCTCATGTCACTTCCACAATTGAACAGGTCAAAAGCGCCGACCGGGTTCGCAGATTTTGGGAACTGAGGTGATGACGCCTACCAGCCGGCCTGACTTCAGCCGACGATAATTCGAGCCTCACAGGGACAGGCGAAAAGCGTCATGGGTTTCCACCTGTCTTAAGCCAGATTCTTTGTCAAGCGTCTTTTGAGGCGCGCGCAGGCGCCCGTTAACTGTTTCCCATTAACTTCGGCTTGAGGAAATCGTGAAAAGTTTATCGAGTAGCGCCGCGTTTGCGAAGGCTTAGAGGGCTCGCGTAATTTATGGAAATTGAATCTTCACATCTCCGGCCCGTCGGCCTGCTCGTCTTGATAGCTCTAATGATGGGGCCAAACTTCGCGATGGCAAAAGGCGCCTATGCTTATGTGATTACCGTAAACGATAGCTACGGCGTTGATGAATGTCTGTCCGGAGGCGCGGACTGTGGCCAGGTTGTTGCAGACGCATGGTGCGAGGCTCATGGTCATGGAAAAGCGTTAAGTTTTGGTCCTTCTACCCAAGCCATTGCGAAGGCTCAGCAGATTTCAGCTGGCGAAAATCCTTATGTCATTACGTGCGGCGATTGAATAGTCGGAGTGCGATTTTGCAAGCATACTGGTGGATTTGGACGACAAATCTTCGGGTTGCGCTTCGATCGATAGAATAGGACGACGCGTGGTTTGGGCGCCTCGGAAACGCGGCTGAACTGATCTGTCGTGGACGCAAAAAAAACTCATCTTTTTTGAAATGTTCGAATTCGAACAAATAGGACGAAAACAATGGGGAACAAAATGCCACCCCGACGATGGTCGCCTTCCCAAGGCCTCGCACCGAATTGTAACTCAACAGGTGCCAACGCACGTTGGAATGTTCAACGTGACGAGCTATCAAGTATAATGACGGTTTGGCGGACGGCCGCGACAGCAACCTTACTGTCCCTTGCAAAAGCGAAGTGCGAGCAGCAAAATGAATGTTTTGATTTTGGGCTCCGGCGGAAGGGAGCACGCCTTGGCGGAGACGATTTTTCGTTCGAACACCGTCGGTAGGCTTTATGTGGCGCCCGGCAATCCTGGCTGTCAGGAATTTGCGCAACTCGTCCCATTGGACATTCGACGGTCCGATCAAATTGTTAATTTTTGTTTGTCGGAGAGCATTAAACTAGTCGTTGTTGGGCCTGAAGCGCCGCTCGTTGCGGGCGTAGCCGATGCTCTGTCTGCCGCGGGAATTTTATGTTTTGGCCCTTCGAAAGCAGCGGCGAGACTTGAAGGATCCAAAAAGTTTACGAAGGAACTCTGCCGCGAGCTCGGTGTGCCCACAGCAGATTTTCATAGCTTCGGCGAGAAAGCATCAGCGCTGGCGTATCTGCGCAAGAAAGGGCCGCCCATTGTCGTCAAAGCTGATGGTCTTGCGGCGGGCAAGGGAGTAACAGTTGCATTCACCGTGGAGGAAGCGGAAGAGGCAATCGCATCCATTTTCGACAGCAAAATTGAAAATTCAAATTCGCAAGTATTGATGGAAGAGTATCTCGAAGGCGAAGAAGCGTCACTTTTTGCAATTTGCGACGGCCGGCATGTGCTGCCCTTCGGCGGGGCCCAGGATCATAAGAGGTTAGGGGAAGGGGACACCGGTCCCAATACGGGCGGGATGGGCGCATATTCGCCGGCTCCCGTTTTGACAGATGCCGTGATCGACCGAGCGATGCGCGAAATCGTACAGCCTGTCATAAGCGCGATGGCGGATCGTGGAACGCCATTTCGCGGGCTGCTCTTCGCAGGCCTAATGATCACCCCTGCTGGGCCAAAACTGATTGAATTCAATGTGCGTTTCGGCGACCCCGAAGCTGAAGTCGTACTCCCGCGCCTGGACGACGACTTGTTGACCTTCCTAGAAGCGGCGGCGAAAGGCCGTCTTGGCGAGGCCCGACCCAAATTTTTCCCGAAGACGGCTTTGGCGGTAGTGCTTGCTGCAAAAGGCTATCCAACTATAGTCGAGAAAGGTGCGCCTATTTCCGGCATCCCGGAAGCTCAAGCTCTATCCGGCGTCAAAATCTATCATGCCGGCGTTACCCGCAAAGATAATAGGCTCGTGTCCGATGGCGGCCGTGTCCTAGCCGTTACGGGAATTGCCGATAGCGTTACAGGGTCACGTGCGTTGGCTTATGGGGCGCTCGACCGGATCAATCTTCCTGGTGGATACTTTCGGCGTGACATCGGCGTGCGCGCCCTCGTCAGGGACGACGAAGGGTAGCCGATCGAGCCTGATTGGCGGCGTCTCAGCGAACTTCGCCTTACTTTTCGGGAACTCGATTCTAAAATCTCTTCAGAGGAAATGAACCTGTCGCCATTCTTCAGCCGCGTACCTCGCAGCATCGATTCGGCCTGTGATACCGATTTGCCCGCGCGCTGCACTTCAATCGCCCTCAGTGCTCCAACTCCGCATGCGACGTGAAAATCGGTGCTAAGCAACTCACCGGGAGATCCCGAACCCGGTACAACCTCAGCTCTGAGAATCTTGAACCGTTCGGGCCGTTCGCCAACCAGGAAAGCCGAGTACGCGCCGGGTTTCGGTGCTAGTCCGTTTATGTGATTGCAAAGAGTGACGGCGTCACGATTCCAATCAATCACCGACTCCGCTTTTTCGATTTTTTTTGCATAAGAGACGCCATCAGAACTTTGCGGAACGAACGACAGCGATCTGCTTACAATGTCTTCCCAGCAAGATCCCAGTAGATCAGCCGCCAGATGCGCCAAACGCGAGCCAAGTTCGCCAGCCGTCTCGGCCGGTTTTATTGGGATGGACACTTCCCCAGCAACTGGACCAGTGTCAAGCCCTTCTTCCATGCGCATCAGACAAATACCGGTTTTCTTGTCGCCTGACATTATCGCTCTTTGAATTGGGGCGGCGCCTCGCCACCGCGGCAGCAAGGATGCGTGCAAATTCAAGCAGCAGTAGTTCGGTAACTCAAGGATATCACTAGGAAGAATTAGGCCATAAGCCGCCACTATCGCGACATCGGCCGCGTGCCTACGGAAGGCCCTCACTGCTTCAACGCTTCGCAAGGTGGTCGGTGTATACACCGGAAGATCTAGTTCCGCTGCCCTCCGATGAACGGCCGTTCTCGTGAGTTCCAAGCCTCTGCGACCAGCTTCGCTCGGCCTCTTTGTATAGACAGCGACGACGTCTGCTTTCAGTTCCTTCAGTCGCTCTAAAATCGGCACCGCAAACACGGGCGCACCCATGAAGACTACTTTCATAACATCAGAATATCATTAAAACCATATCACGTCAAAAATCGGACGGTCTCTGAGAGGCGCTTTGAAAAGTCTTGATGCATATTTTGGATGCTTGTTTGATGGCGCCTTTTGGCATGTCGATAAATATTGCTTACGTGCTAAAGATTATTTCGCTCGAGTGCGCGATCGACGCGTCCGGATAGGGCCGAAAGTTGATCTATGATTCTGTCCTCCGTCTCGCGTAGTTCACTTCGCGTCGAAAGGCCGCTAATGGTCTCTTGAATTCGCGTGTAGTCATCGTGGATTTGCTTAAGCCGTCCTGCTATTCCGGACAGAGCATTTTCGGCCACGGCAGCATTCGAATTACAGATATGGCTGCGCGCCTCGAGGGAAGACTTGAATCTCTCGACCTTCCGAGCCAGTCTCCATGCGAACGTAATCGAGCTTGCGAGCGCAGTCATGACCGCCGTCGCAAGCCATTGTATGAAGCTCCACGGAGGCGCGTCTGAGGGTACTAACGACATATCGTTTTATCGCCTCTATATTGCTTTGCGCTATGCTTGAGCCAACGCCCCTAAGTTCGACAGTTATTGGCGGTGCAAGTCGTCAATGCAACAGGGGCCGCAGGGTCGCATAAGCCGAGATTATGTCGGACGCGATCACCTGTGTTGTCGCCGGCATGGGATTTGGCGGGCAGACCAGCGCAACTGTGTTGAATGCAGCTTGTTGGACAGCATTGAGTGATACGCCATCCGACTTTAACGTGTTTATGATTGGGCATGCGAGCGATAGTGCGCTCGACATGGAGTTTTGCAATGATGTGGCAAATGTTTGCCCGCCGATCGACGAACAACCAGATAAGGAGCCGGCAACGATGGCCGCGGTCAAGGCTCTTATGATTTTACATTTCACGACGCGATCTTCCTGTGTAGCAAAAAGAATAGTGATGCGACCTATTTTGAACGAAAAATTGGGGTAGTCGTCATGGCTCGCAATCCAATGATAAACACTCCGACGCACGTTGCGGCGTTTGGAGAAAGGCCGAAGGCGTGTTCAAAATCGAACCCAACTAGATAGTTTACGATCTGCGGTAAAATAGAGAACAGTAATCCTACAGTGAACGTTTTGAAGCCTATCATGTTTGTGGTAGCCTTTATGCTGGCTCAAAAATCGAGGTAATGAATGAAAATTTGCGACGACGGAGTTTTTCTAAGAAACATTTCTGAGCTACGCGCCCCGCCCTGTGAACTGGTGGCGACTCGCTTCGACTATGATTGGCGGATTGGCGATTGCGGACCTTACTTGGGCGGCATAGATCTCGAGAAACCGCCAATCGAGGACTCGACCGAGCTTCGCCAACGCATGGCTCATGTCGACGATCGGGTCGAGCCGCGTCCGAAACAAGTCGCTCTGCCCGCTGTCCCGACGCTCCTTCGGCCGCATCGCGAACCTCCGATTCGCCGCTTCGCGACCAGAGAATCACGCCTCCGCGACTAACTCAATTTGCAAGATAACGATCGTCCGCGCCCCAAAATCCGGCAATATCGAATACTTGCCGAACCCCGCAAACGCCCAAAATCCGGGCGTCTCAGAATACTTCGCGGACGACTAAATAATCTGATGTAACGGCTCAGAGTCCCGTAGTGAAAACAATCAAACGAATCTCGAGCGCTGTTAAATCCGCTACTGAAAAATTAGCGCCGTTGACGTTGCCGACGCAGCGATAGCATTTATTTGTGAAGTTGGCAGGAAGCCTGTCGACTTGACCCAGGAGTTGCACTGACCTGGGACCAGGTATTCGGATGGCGCACTTTGGGCAGCTGCGTTGCCATCCCATCGGACCCAGACGCCGTTAACTGCGGTGGAGGATACGCAGAACTTGATAAAGTTCGTTGCGGTTGAAGCCGCGAGCACGGTCGTGCTTGCTGTTCCGACTAGCACAGCGCTCTGTGTTGGTGCGCCTGCTGCTCCCGTTTGCGTGCGACTATAGATGCCGCTCAAATAACCAAGGATCCCAGAGCCGCCGGTTGGAGGGCTTAGACCTGCGCCCGCCGCTCCCTGTGCAGTCGCGACCGCGGCCAAATTTCCGCCGGTTTCGAGAGCAAGAGCGGACGTGTTCAAGTTTGCGCCCGCATTTGCGACCACCGTTCCTCCGATCGTGGGCACTCCAGAAATAGTCGCTGTAATACTATCCGCGCCGCTGCTAAGGGACCAAGTTCGGCCGGTTGTCCAAGATCCGGCCTGCGATACCGAAGGCGTTCCTGTGATGGAGGGGCGTAAGCTGTCAAGAAAAAGTTCACTTTTTGTTCTCAGGCCGAATTTTGCCGTTCTTTGCGAGCCTTGGCTTCGGGCCCGGCGCCGCCTTCAGCTTGAAACCTCCGCTCGGACTTGGAAGATTGAAGGCGAAACGAAGCTCGACGGGAGTTGGCTACGGCCATGCGGAAGGCGCTCCTTATCTCAATCCTATCTGCCGCCCTGGCCGTCGGAACAGGACCTGCGCTTGCAGGGTGGACCTTTTGCATCGGCGAAAGCGCGACTGGAAAGGACGTCTGGATATCGACCGTCTTCATCGCGTCGCGCGACAGAGAGAGGCTCGAGTCCGAGTTTCAAGCCTATTTGAGGGGGCTAGGCGTTTCGCATCCGTCCGTGCAGTGCCCGGAGCCGAAGGACGAAAAAACGGACGTGCTCAATTCGCAAACCGTCGCGATCGAGTTTCATCACAGGCTAGGCGACGCGCTGCATGAGGTGACCCCACCTAAGTTCGCACCCAAACTCTGAGACCTCAGTCTTTGCGACAGGCCGCGTAGTACTCTATCAGCGTTTGGGCCGCTTCAGGTTCAATCAGGTCAGTGAGGGCCCAGACAAGCGCGTCCGCCCGGTCAGGCGAAAACCCCGCCGAGCGGGCGTCGAAATCCGGCGTCAGTGTGCAAAGCTGATCCTCCAATTGTGGAAATAAGCCAAGGTGATGAACCAGTCCTCGCTCGTAGGCAGTCGCCACGGGTTCGGCCCGCACAAACTTGCCTCTGGTAGCGGTCATTTTGCGCACGGGCAAGTTTGGTTCCGCCTGACGCAACACCTCAACCACCATGTCCCCGCCATTGTTGATCTCTGCAACCACGCGGTTCGCGCCGAAGCGGCGATAGGCCGCCGCCACGCGCCCGCCCCATTGTCCTGGCGTTTCGCCTTGGCTCGTCAAATCAGCGATGACATGGATCTCCCCGTTCGACCGTTTGCCGGCTACGATGATGCCGCATTCGTCGGCTTTGGCGCCAGATTTGGCCGGGGGATCGACGCCGATGACGATAAGGCGGTACTCATGGATTTGATCTGCCGGTCTGCGTTGGCGCTCCAACAGCTCCCTGGTCCAAAGCGCGCCGGCGGCCTCCTCGACAATCTCTGCATGGAGTTCCTGACGTCCGATAGCGCGCCCGTCGTAACGTGAGACAATCCTGTTGAGGAAATCATTGGGCAGGAAATATCTGTTGTCGAACGTCGAGGCGCGCGTAACTATCACGTCCTTGTCCGCGATGAGGCTCTTGATAAGACGCGTTGGACGCGGCGTCGTCGTGATTATCGCTTGCGGCCTGGCTCCGAGGCGAAGCCCGAAGGCCGCTTGATCAAATGCCTCAGGGAGGCGCCAGGCCGCGAGCTCATCCATCCAAAGTTTCATATGTTGCTTGCCGCGCAATCTGTCGGGCTCTTCGGCAGAGAAAAGTTGGGACACCGAGCCATTTGGCCAGTCGAGCCTTTGCGAGGCGGCGGAGAAGCGGGGACGTTCGTCGTCGGGACAGACATTCAGAATGCCGGACTTTCCCTCGACCATCACTTCGCGGACATCGTCCTGGGTCGGACCAATCAAGTTAACGTAGGCGCAGGTTTTGACCCAGGTTCGCACAATCTCTGCGCCAACACGTGTCTTGCCCGCGCCGCGTCCCGCCAGAAGCAGCCAATAGATCCAACCCTTTTTGGGAACCTGCTGGTCGGGTCGAGCCCAGAGCGGCCAATCGTAAAGCAGGCGTTCACATTCTTGCTGGTCCAGGCCGGCGATGAGGAGGTCGCGGTCAATCGGCGCGAAGCTCATCAGATCCGAGATATCGTCAACGCGGCGACGTTGCGGATCCTGGCCGCTCATTCGCCTTCTCCCGAACGTTGCGGCAGGCGGGCGACGTTCAGGTTGATTTTGGCGAGCAACCGGGCGCGCGCATCATTGTCATACGGTCTTTTCGCAACGAATGCCTTGTTGAAGCCGTGGTAGCGATCGAGCCGATCGAACACCCGCAAGATTTGATCCACGGCTCGCGGGTCGCCTTTCTCCGCCCGCGCGCACAATTTTGCGTAGATGGGCTCGAGGCGTGCGATTTGCAGACGCGCATAATCCTGCAGCGGGACGAGCCATCGGTTCTGCAACTCTCCGCTCAGAAGCTTTTCGATCCGCTTGCGTGGCAAGTTTTCGGTTTTCGCGATCTCGTCAACGCTTGCCCCGAGGGCAAGCGCCGCCACGATTTTGATCCACGATTTCGGCGCGCGGAATTGCGCGCGCGCGGGGATAACCCAGCGACGGTCATGAGCAATAATCCATTTTTGTGAAGTAAATACGCCGACTGGCGACAGCAAGGGAGCGAAAACCGCATTCCCCATTGTTCACCAATCTATCACGTGCGGCGTAACTTGGCAAGAAAAATTTGCCATATTCAGATCAACTAATTGCAATATATAAGAAATTTCTACTCACGTTCAGTAGGAGCGGGAACGACCGAAACCGAGTTCGATCAGGGTCCATGTGATCGCGGCCGCTGCGAGCGCATCCACAACGTAGAGCGCCGCGAGCGACATGACGCCTTCGGACAAGGGCTGGTACCAGTTGGCCGCGCCCAGTATCAAAACCGCGAACGGCGCGACGCCGGCCAACGCCTCGGGCAGGGCGCGGTCACGGAATCGCTTGGCGCTCAGAAAATATTCCGCGATCAAGCAAATCATCAGAGCGAACGCATATGCGATCAAATAGGTCTGCCTCGCGACGATTGCGGCGCTGACGAAGCTCTCCGTGCTGAGGTCCCGTGGCTTTTCGGGGGCGATCAGAAAGCGAACGCCGTCAAGACAAGCGCCGCGCCGATTGGAAGTACACTGGCCCGGGCCCATGTCGCGCGGTCAATTGTCCCTTCGCTTTGCCGGTAGAGAAATCGGAACCGGCCGTCGATGCTGGCGTCGGCCATCAATCTCTCGAAAAGTTCATTGATGCCCGTCTTGGATCGCGTCTGTTCATCGACGGTTTTGACGATAACCGCGCAATAAGGGACGGACCAGGCGAACCGTCCGGAAATGCTTTGCCGGGCAGCGAACCCGAGACCACCACGGAATAGGGTGGCACATAGCCGTAGTGGATCTTGCCGGTGGCGCGGTCGACAATCTTCGTCGACGCGCCGATAATAGACGCCCATCGACAGAACAGAGCCGCGACCTACGATCACCCCCTCGACGACTTCAGATCGGGCGCCGATGAAGCAATCATCCTCGATGATCGTCGGGTTCGCCTGAAGAGGTTCGAGCACGCCGCCAATGCCCACACCACCAGAAAGATGTACGTTCTTGCCGATTTGCGCGCAGGAGCCGACGGTAACCCATGTGTCGACCATGGTCTTCGTATCCACGTAGGCGCCAAGATTGACGAAACTCGGCATCAAGATCGCATCGCGGGCGATGAAAGCGGAGTATCGGACCACGCAGCCGGGAACAGCGCGAAACCCAGCCTGAACAAAGCGGTTCTCGCCCCAGTCCGCAAACTTGGAAGGGATCTTGTCCCACCAGGTCGCGCCCCCGGGGCCACCTTGGAATATCGTGTTGTCATTCAGGCGGAAGGAAAGAAGTACAGCCTTTTTCAGCCACTGATTGACCTTCCAGGAGGCGGCTCCCTCGGCGCCAGGGATTTTTTCGGCGACCCGTTCGTTGCCGTCATCGAGTAATTGCAGAGCCGTTTCAACCGCTTGTCGGACATCGCCTTGTGTGTTCGCATTGACGGCGGCGCGATCTTCGAAGGCGCGCTCGATGAGGGCCTGCAAGGCGTCGTGGGACATGGCCGACCTATGAGAATTTCGGGAAGCGCTGATTTTCAGCTTGGCGCGGGAATGTCAACGGCGGCGGCGGCGGAAGCCTTCGGGCGTTTCAAAGCCTTTCGATGCGGCGCGCACCAACCGGGCATGAAATCGGCGTCGGGTGATCTCGCATGTTCGAGCGCGCTCGCCAGCGCCTCATCGAAATTCGTCTCGAGCTTCTTGCGCGCGATGCGTTTGCGGAAAAAGTCAGCCCATACGAATTCCGAATAGGGCGTGGAATCCTTGGCGAATCCACCGATCTTTCTGAGTTCGCCCGCAAGCGCTCGGTAGGGGTCGTCTTTCATTTGAGCGATAGACTTCGGCAGCGCGCTGTAGTCGCGGCGCCGCCCTTTCTCATCGAAGGGGTGCGTCCAGCCATGGAAGTCCATCAAATTCCAAAAGCCATCCGGGTCGGCCTTGCTGAGGTCGGCGACCGTGGAGACGAACACGCTTGCCACTCCCTCCTTGAACAGCGCCAAAGCCAAGTGGTGATGGTCGATGAGATAGCGAGCGCCGCCTGGCCCAAGGACGACGGGCACCATATGGGCGGCAAGGAACCGTTCAAAATCCTCCACTTTGCGCGCTCGCCAGTCCTGTCGTTTGGCCCGAACCTCCCGCATGCCAACCGTTATCTGCGTCGGCCGCAAGTCTGTGATCTTCGTAGGATGGAGCAGAGGCTCGCGGCTATAGGCAACCATGTCCAGCCTTCCATGCGACCCGCGCGTGTAACCCTTTTGCTAGCTCATTGACGGGGCTTACGAAAGGATAGTTTTCGCAAGTTATTTGACCCTAAAAGCCAAATCATGCTTTGTCCCGGCCGCCTTGATAACTGGTCTAGACGAGAAACCCACCCTATGAGGCCCGAGCGCTACAACGTCCGCGAATCCGAACGAAAATGGCAGAAAATCTGGTCCGAGCGGCAGGTTTTCGCGACCAAGGGGTTGGATTCGCGGCCAAAATATTACGTGCTCGAGATGTTTCCCTACCCATCCGGCCGAATTCACATGGGGCATGTGCGAAACTACGCCATGGGGGACGTCGTGGCGCGCTATCGCCGTGCGAAAGGCTTCAACGTCCTGCATCCGATGGGTTGGGACGCCTTCGGGATGCCGGCCGAAAACGCCGCGATGCAGAACAACACGCACCCCGCCGAATGGACCTACGCTAACATCGCCGCCATGCGCACGCAGTTGCAGGCCATGGGGCTGTCGCTGGATTGGGCGCGTGAGATCGCCACATGCGACCCGGCGTACTATCGGCATCAGCAAAAGCTCTTTCTGGATTTCCTGGCCGCAGGGCTGGTCGCCCGCAAGAATTCGAAGGTCAACTGGGATCCGGTCGACAATACGGTTCTCGCCAACGAGCAAGTCGTCGACGGACGAGGCTGGCGGTCCGGCGCGATCGTCGAGCAGCGGGAACTCACGCAATGGTTCTTCAAGATCTCCGACTATTCGGAAGAATTGTTGCGGGCGCTCGATGGGCTGGACCGCTGGCCGGAAAAAGTCCGGCTGATGCAACGCAACTGGATCGGCCGATCCGAGGGCTTGCTGCTACGATTCGCCATTGATCCGGCCACATCGGGGGCGATCGACGGCATTTCGGAGCTCGAGATCTTCACTACGCGCCCGGACACGCTGTTCGGCGCGAAATTCATGGCGGTGGCGCCAGATCATCCGTTGGCCGCCGCAGCGGCGCGCCACGATCCGAAACTTGCTGCATTCATCGAGGATTGCCGCAAGATCGGCACATCGGTCGCTGCGATCGAAACCGCCGAGAAGAAAGGATACGACACGGGTGTGAAGGTGTTGCACCCTTTCGATCCGCAGTGGCGCTTGCCCGTCTATGTCGCGAATTTCATCTTGATGGACTATGGCACGGGGGCGATTTTCGGTTGTCCTGCGCATGACCAACGCGACCTGGATTTCGTCAACGTCTATGGCCTGGGAGCGACGCCGGTCGTCTGCCCGCCCGGCGTCGATCCGGCCACTTTTTCGGTAGACAAGGTCGCCTACGATGGCGACGGCCGGATGATCAATTCGCGCTTTTTGGACGGGATGACTATCCCCGAAGCGAAAGAGGAAGTCGCAAAGCGGCTTGAGGCGGAGAGCCTCGGGAATCGGTCGCAAGCCAAGCGCCAGATAAATTATAAATTACGTGATTGGGGCATTTCGCGTCAGCGCTACTGGGGATGTCCGATTCCGGTCATTCACTGCGAGGCTTGTGGCGTCGTGCCCGTGCCGGAAGCTGACTTGCCGGTGCAACTGCCGGACGACGTGACCTTCGACGCGCCGGGAAACCCTTTGGACCGACACCCAACCTGGAAGCATGTTGTTTGCCCGCAATGCGGTCGACAAGCGCGGCGCGAAACCGACACGATGGATACTTTCGTCGACTTTTCGTGGTACTTCGCGCGTTTTACGGATCCGTGGAACAGCTTTGCGCCGACAAGCCCGGAAGCGGCGAATGCGTGGTTGCCAGTCGATCAGTATATAGGGGGCATCGAACACGCCATTTTGCATTTGCTCTATTCTCGCTTCTTTACGCGCGCAATGAAGAAGACTGGCCATTTGAATCTCGACGAGCCGTTTTCGGGTCTTTTTACGCAAGGAATGGTCGTGCACGAGACCTATCGCGACAAGGCGGGCAATTGGGTCGCGCCGGCGGAGGTGCGTATCGAATCGGAAGGCGCCAAGAGGCTCGCTTTCCGCTTGAAAAGCGATGAACCGATCGAAATCGGGCCGATCGAGAAGATGTCGAAATCGAAGCGCAACACGGTCGACCCCGATGAGATCATCGGGACTTACGGCGCTGACACGGCCAGATGGTTCATGCTGTCCGATTTACCGCCTGAACGCGACGTGATTTGGACTGAGGCCAGTGTTCAGGGCGCGTCCAAGCATGTGCAGCGTTTCTGGCGCCTCTGCTGCGAGATAGAGCGTGTCGTCGGCGCTGAGCGCCCGCAGCGCCCCGCCCATTTTTCCGCTGAGGCCGCCGCCATCCGCCAGGCCGCGCATGCGGCGTTGGCGAAAATAGAGGAAGATATCGAGCGGTTGAGATTCAATGTGGCGATCGCGACCATATACGAGCTCGCCAATACTCTGTCCGCCTCGATTGGCGACGTCGACGAGGCGACGATTGCTGACGACGTCCGTTTTGCGTTCGCCGAAGCCGGAGCTATGTTCGTCAGCGCTTTCGCGCCCATGATGCCGCATCTCGCCGAGGAATGCTGGGATGCGCTTGGCCAAGGAACGCTCGTCTCCGAAAGTCGCTGGCCCGAGATCGACCGCAGTCTGATTGTGTCCGAGAAAATCACCATGCCGGTGCAGGTCAACGGCCGGAAGCGTGGCGACGTCACGGTCGCGCGCGACGCCGACGC
The DNA here is from genome assembly GCA_963710855.1 of uncultured Pseudomonadota bacterium. Lineage (GTDB taxonomy): Bacteria > Pseudomonadota > Alphaproteobacteria > Rhizobiales > Beijerinckiaceae > Roseiarcus. Next base: position 91,603 of record CAVQBX010000003.1, read on the forward strand.
GAAGTCGGTGGAAGCGGCGGCGCTCGCTCTCGACGCGGTGCGCAAGGCGATGGATAATAAGCCGCCGAAGAAGGTGATTATCGTGCCCCAGAGGATCGTCAATGTCGTGGTTTGAGCGGGCCCGAGCCGGCGTCCTTCTCGCGGGCATGTTTGGCCTCTCCGGCTGCTTCCAACCGCTCTATAGCGAAGCGGCCCACCCGGGCGTGGCGCAAGCGGTGAAGGCCGTCGAAATCGTGCCGGTCGACGGACGCCTGGGCCACTATCTGACCGACGATCTCATCACCCAACTGAATGGCACCGGAGAAACCGTGCAGCCCAAATACCGGCTGCAAATCAACGTCGGCCAAAGCAGGACGACGCCGACCGTCGAATCGCAGATCGCGTTCGCGAGTTCTGCCACCGTCACCGAGACCGCGAACATCATATTGATCGAAATTGGCACCAGCAAAATCATCTACCAGGGGCAGGCGGCCGCGATCGCGCCCTATGACCTAAGCTTCAACGACTATTCGAATTTGCGCGCGGGGCGCGACGCCGATCTTCGTTTGGCGCGCTCGCTGTCGGATGAGATTTCTCAACGTGTCGCTGCCGCCATTGCCAGCAAGAGCTGACTTCCGGCAACCGCATGGTCCGCCCTTTATATAACTCGCAAATTTCGAGGCTAATTTTTCACGAAATACGATTCGGGTGAGACTAAACGCTCGCCCCATCCTCGCAACCGATGCGCCGAGCCAGAAATGCCCCAACTCTTTACTGGAATTGAAATTCCCGCCGCAACTGCGCGCGATCTCGCAGAAATGCGAGGCGGAGTTTTCGGCGCGCGTTGGTTGGAGCCTGCCGACTACCACATCACCTTGCGCTTCATCGGCGACGTCGATGCGCGAGTGGCGGACGACATAGCCGAGACGCTTGACGACGTGCGCCCTCGCCAGGTCCGAATTCATTTCGAAGGGCTCCATTGGTTCGGCGGCGATAAGCCGCGCGCCATAGTCGCCAGAATCAAGACAGACCTGGCCCTCATGGAGCTTCAGGCGTCGCTGGAACGGAAGTTGCGGCGCATTGGGCTGCCGCCGGAGACCCGAAACTACACGCCCCATGTCACGCTCGCGCGCTTACGCTCCGCCACGCCATTCGCCGTCGCCGACTATCTGGCCTCGCGAGGCGGCTTGATGGCCGCGGCTTTTGAGCCGACACGTTTCGTGCTGTACTCTTCGCGGGACTCGGTGGGCGGAGGTCCTTATACGGTGGAAGCCGGATATCCACTCGGTTAGGCATCCGGCGATCGCAAGCGTTTCTAGGGGCATCGCCAGCGGTGAATTTCGAGATCGACAGCCGCCGCCGACGTGTGCAGCTTTCCCCACGGGACTTCGAGTTCTTTCAGAACCCCTATCCCGTCTACGAAGAAATTCGGCGAGTGGCGCCGGTTTTCTATTGGGAGGATTACGGCTTCTGGTGCTTTCTTGACCATGCGGACGTATCGTCCCTGCTACGCGATCGCCGCTTCGGTCGGCAGGTTCTGCATTTGGCGTCGAGCGAAGAATTGGGTTGGCCGAAGCCATCGCCGCGCCTTGAACCATTTTATGAGATAGAGCGGCATTCCCTGCTCGAGCTTGAACCGCCGGACCACACGCGGCTGCGCGGCCTCGTCAACCGCGCCTTCGTCTCTCGTCAGGTGGAGCAGTTGACGGCCGGAATCGCGAAGCTCTGCCATGAAATGATCGACGGTTTCGTTCATCGAGGCGAAGCCGATCTTATGGCGAGCTTTGCGACTGCAATTCCCGTCGCCGTCATCGCCGACCTCATTGGCGCTCCGAGAGAAGAGACAGGTCGAATGCTTTCATGGTCCCATGCCATGGTGGCAATGTATCAATTCGGCGTCACTCCGGACGCCGAGGACGCGGCCGCGCTGGCGTCGCGGGAGTTTGCCAACTTCGTGCGTGATCTCATCGCCGAGCGAAGACGTCGGCCGCGTGCCGACCTGATCAGCGCATTGGTGGCTGCAGAAACGGACGGCGGTCGGCTGACGGTCGACGAGATGACGACGACGATCATTTTGCTTCTTAATGCCGGTCACGAGGCGACAGTCCACAGTCTCGGCAATGCGATCAAGCTCTTGCTCGAACACCACTCGGCGCCTCGCGACGACGACGTCTGTGTTGACGAACTCCTGCGTTTTGATCCGCCGCTGCACCTCTTCACCCGGTATGCGCTCCGGGACCTGGAGATTGCGGGGTTGAATTTGCGGCTTGGCGATCGGATAGGCCTTCTATTGGGCGCGGCCAACCGCGATCCCGCTGCCTTCTCGGGCGCAGATCGACTGGATCTTGACCGGACGCGCAACCCTCATGTTGCGTTTGGCGCCGGAATCCACTTCTGCATCGGCGCTCCCCTGGCGAGGCTGGAAATGCGTGTTGCTTTGCCGATCCTGTTCGAACGGTTGCCTGGCCTGAGGCTGTTAGATCGGCCTTCCTACAAAGACGTTTTCCATTTTCGTGGGCTGGAATCGCTGGCTGTAGCCTGGAGCAGTTAAGCCATTGCAAACCATTAACTGGGCTTCGCAGAAGAAATGTGTTTGAACTCTTTGAAGATAATTGTGTCCAACGTTGGCCGTGATGGCCTCGGGAGGAGTTCAACATGAACAAAATGAGTGAGATAACGGCATCATCCGATTCAATGAATGATTTGCCGCGATCGATGGTCGGCGAGGAAGCTGACCACAATCCAATTTTTGAAGCGCTTGTTTCTACTGAAGGCGAAATCTCGGGTTTGGTCGCTTATTCCCTATACAAGCAAAACAAGCGCGACTGGCTCCAGGAGTTTAGAAAGCAGGTTGGTCGGCTACCTGATGAATCGGAAACGCGATCTTATATTATCGGAGAAAGCACGGCTCGACGTCTGGCGACGTACAGACAGCTTGCGCAATCGACGCTCGGCACGGACTCTGGCGGGGTTACTGTGGCGCGGCGGACTGTGCCCATGTCCGGAGTTCTCTGGACGGTGCTGATCCTCGCCGCGCTTGCGATCCTGGGTTACGGATTGCACGTTTCAGGGGTCGTCGGGCCCAGATAGAGCTACCGCACGAGCACGAGTTGACGAGCGGCGCGCGTCACGCCGGTGTAAAGCCATTGCGACCGGTTTTCGCGGAACGCGTAGCTTTCGTCGAACAGGATCACGCTGTCCCACTGCGAGCCTTGGGCTTTGTGCACGGTCAGCGCGTAACCGAAATCGAATTCATCCGATTCCTTGCGGATGGGGTAGGGGAGCGTATTTTCTTCCGCCTCGAAGAAGGCCTTGTGGACCGCAACTTTCACTGCGCCTTTGCCTATCTCGTCTTCGGACCGAAGCGTCATCAGGACGAAGTCTTTCTTGACGCCCTTCATTTCTTCGACGCGCCAAAGTCCCCCGTTTATCAGCCCCTTGGCGCGCTCGTTGCGAAGGCACACCAACTTGTCCCCCGCTACAGGCAACGCTAAGTCAATCCCGTTGAGCGTGCGAATGCGCTGGTTGTAGAGACGCCTCGTCTTGTTGAGCCCGACGAGAACCTGGTCGGCGCCGAGGACCAGCGGCGCGGCGATTTCCTGGCGGTGCAACACCCGCGCTTCCCCGTAATCGCCGTAATTGACTTGTTCTTCCCGGCGAACCGCGCCCGCGATTCGGACGATCGGATTGTTCTCGGCCTGGCGGTGAATTTCCGTCAGCATGACATCGGGTTCGGAATTGGTGAAAAAACCGCCGCCACGAATGGGGGGCAATTGCGCGGGGTCTCCGAGCACCAGAATGGGTTTGCCAAACGAAAGCAGATCGCGTCCGAGTTCTTCGTCGACCATTGAGCATTCATCGATGACGATGAGGCCCGCGCGGGAGGCCGGACCGTCGCGATTAAGTGTGAAGCTCGGGGCGCCATCGGCGCCCTCACTGGCGTTGTAGATCAGGGAGTGAATGGTCGTGGCGCCGACGCACCCCTTGGCGCGGAGCACCAGCGCGGCCTTGCCGGTAAATGCCGCAAAAGCCGTGTCGCCGCGCGCCCCCTCCGCGATGCTGCGCGCCAGCGTCGTCTTTCCAACGCCTGCGTAGCCGAACAGGCGAAATACCTGCGGGCGACCTTCACGAAGCCATTTCCCCACGGCGTCGATGGCCTTTACCTGACCCGGCGACCAATTCGAACTCGTCCGCGCCTCCGACTTGCGCGCGACCACCGGCGCTTCTTCCGACGGAGCTTTCGCCTCGGGCGCCTTGACGATCCGTGTAAGATCGACTTCGGTTTTGCAACGCGGACAAATCACTAAATGTTTATGAAGGTCATAAAATTTTGCGCCGCAGGCTTGGCATTGCCGTTTCGTTCCGAGCTTGCCCACGAATTGTCCTCGCCTCTATGCCACGGCGAACTTAAGCCAATTCGCCTCCGTTTAACCTTCGTTAGCGCTTCCGGCGCAACCTCTGGGGTTGCAGCACGAATTCAAGCCTCTTGAACGCGAACAGGAGCACGCCATATCTCCGCTTAAGGAATTCGCCGCCGAATTCGGGGCGTTTCCCAGTAGATTATGTAAGTTCGACCCCGTCTGTCCGACATGGAAGGCGTCGTCGGCGAAGCGCCAAAAGGGGGCTTCAATGGTTCGGGTGACTGCACTGAGTTCGCCGTTCCTGTTAGGGTTCGATCATATCGAACGCGTGCTCGACAAGGCGACAAAGTCGGCTTCGGACGGCTATCCCCCCTACAACATCGAGCGAATCGCCGCGAGCGAAGAGGGCCCCGAGCGCCTTCGCATCACTCTGGCGGTCGCCGGCTTCGCCCTCGAAGATATCGAGATCACGCAGGAAGAGAGCCAACTCTGGATTCGGGGCAGGCAGCAGGATGAGCAGGCTCGCGACTATATCCATCGCGGCATCGCCGCGCGCCAATTCCAGCGCAACTTCCTGTTGGCCGAGGGGATGCAGGTGCTCGGCGCCGAACTTGCGAATGGCCTTTTGTCGATCGACGTTGCCCGGCCGCAACCGGAAAAAGTTGTGAAAAGGATTTCGATTTCTGCCGGCAACTGATGATGACGAGGGCCTCGCGCCCGGAAAGGAGAGCAACGGTGACTGAGAACGAAAACAGAGCGGCAGCTTTGACTCCGCAGCAACTCGCGCATCTCGGCGAAGGCGCCGTGGCCTACGTCAAGACGATCATGTCCGAAGATGCCCACAGGCTGTTCCCGCAGGTTCCCGCGATCAAGCCAGGTCTCAGGCTGTTCGCGCTGCTCGGCGCGGACGGGACGCCGATTCTTTTGACCGACTCCCGGGAGACGGCGATCCAGAACGCCTGGGAGCACCAACTGCAGACCGTCAGCGTTCACTAGCGGTTCTGAGCGAGATGCGCCCGGTTAGGCCTCCGGGCGCCTCGCCTCCGCGGTTCGCGCTACCGCTGCGAATCGTCTAAACCGCCGCTTCCCCTGGCGGAAGATTTACATGCAGGCCTATCTCGAACTTCTTCGCGAAGCCCTCGAAACTGGCGCCGAGAAAGGCGACCGGACGGGGACTGGCGTTCGTTCGCTATTCGGCCGTCAGTTGCGGTTCGATCTCACGCAAGGCTTTCCGCTGGTCACCACCAAGAAGCTGCATTTGCGTTCGATCGTTCATGAGCTGATCTGGTTTTTGAACGGCGAAACGAACATCGCTTACCTGAAGGCCAACAAAGTCTCGATTTGGGACGAATGGGCGGACGAGGGCGGCGAACTCGGCCCTGTCTATGGCAAACAGTGGCGCTCCTGGGAGGGCGCAGACGGCCGGACATTCGACCAGATCTCGTCAGTCGTCGACGAGATCCGACGCAATCCAAACTCACGTCGCCTGATTGTGTCGGCCTGGAATGTGGCGGACATCGAGCGCATGAAACTTGCGCCCTGCCACTGTCTTTTCCAGTTCTATGTCGCCAACGGGCGGCTCTCTTGCCAGCTCTATCAGCGCTCCGCCGATCTCTTTCTCGGAGTGCCCTTCAACATTGCGAGCTATGCTTTGCTCACTCACCTGGTCGCGCGCGAATGCGATTTGGAGGCCGGCGACTTTGTTCACACATTTGGCGACGCGCATCTTTACAGTAATCACGTCGAGCAGGCTCAGGAGCAGCTTTCTCGTGCGCCGCGTCCGCTGCCGCAATTGAGGCTAGCTCCATTTCGTCCTTCGCCTCGTGGCGCCTTGTTCGATATTTCCGCTGACGACATCGAATTCATTGGCTATGAGCCCTGGCCGGCGATCAAGGCGCCCGTGGCGATTTGAAACAGCCGATTGTCTCCCTCATCGCCGTGGTCGGCCGCAATGGCGTAATCGGAAAGGGAAATGCGTTGCCTTGGCGACTTCCCACCGACCTCAAGCGCTTCAAATCGATAACGACCGGCAAGCCGCTGATCATGGGCCGCAAGACCTTTGACTCCATCGGCAAACCATTGCCCGGCCGATTCTCAATTGTCGTGACGCGCGACCACGCCTTCGCTCCGCCCGACGTCGAAGTTGCCTATGGTCTCGCTGAAGCGTTGACGCTCGCACGAGCCCATGGCGGCGATGAAACGATCGTAGGCGGCGGCGGCGAAATCTATTCGCAATCGATCGGCATGGCCGACCGGCTCTACATCACGGAAGTCGATCTTGCGCCGGAAGGCGATGTTCGCTTCCCCTTCATCGATATGGCGATCTGGAAAGAGACGCGTCGCGAGGCCGGCGTGCGCGGCCCGCGAGACGAGGCGGATTTCACGTTCGTCACTTACGAGCGTGGCTGATCATTCCCAGAAAATCTTGCCCGGATTGAAGAGGTTCATCGGGTCGAACGCGAGCTTGAGCTTGCGCATCAGGTCGAGCGCGGCTTCGCCATGCTCGATTTCGAGATAATCCTTTTTCTTCTGACCTACGCCGTGCTCGCCGGTGCATGTGCCCTCCATTTCGATGGCCCGTTTTGCGAGCCGCGAGCCAAAGGCCTCGGCGCGCTGGACCTCGTCGGGGTCGGTGACATCGATCAGGGGACTCACGTGAAAATTGCCGTCGCCGACATGGCCGACGATCGGCGCAATGAGGCCTTGGGCTGCGATATCCTTCTGGGTCTCGACTACGCATTCGGCGAGGCGGGAGATCGGCACGCAGACGTCGGTGGCGAAGGGACGCGCGCCAGGTCGCAGAGTGAGGCAGGCCCAATAAACATCGTGACGGGCCTGCCAGAGTTTCGTGCGTTCCTCCGGGTTGGTTGTCCATTTGAAATCCGCGCCACCGTACTCTGTCGCGACCTCGGTGAACCGGCGCGTTTGTTCTGCGACACTTTCCTCCGAACCGTGAAATTCGACAAACAGCATAGGCGTCTCGCGCAGGCCCAGCTTCGAGTGCGTATTGCACGCCCTCACTTGCAGTTCGTCGAGCAGTTCGATTCGGGCGACCGGGATCCCGGACTGGATGGTGGCGATGGTGGTGAGGCAGGCGGAATTGACGTCGGGAAATGAGCAATGGCCTCCCGATATGCACTCTGGAATTCCAGCCAGTTTGAGCGTGATCTCGGTGACGACGCCAAGCGTGCCTTCCGAGCCTACGAAGATGCGCGTGAGATCGTAGCCGGCTGCGGATTTCTTGGCGCGGCTCGCCGTGCGGACGAATTTGCCCTCGGCGGTGACGACGCCCAGCGAAATCACGTTGTCCTTCATCGTCCCGTAGCGAACGGCGTTGGTGCCGGAAGCGCGCGTCGCTGCCATGCCCCCGATCGAGGCGTCCGCGCCGGGATCGATCGGAAAAAACAGTCCGCTGTCGCGCAAATGGCTGTTCAGCGCCTTGCGCGTGATGCCCGGCTCGACCACGCAATCCAGGTCTTCGGCATGCACCGCGAGCACGCGGTCCATGCGGGAAAGATCGATTGAGAGGCCTCCGTGCGGGGCGTTCAGGTGTCCCTCCAGCGAGGTGCCGGCGCCAAAGGGGACGATAGGGGCGTCGTGCCGCGCGCAAATGCGAACGGCTTCCACGACCTCCTCGCGCGCCTCGGCGTAAAGCACGGCGTCCGGAGGCTGATTCGGAGTTCAGGTCAGAGTATGGCCATGCTGAATTCGCACCGCCTCTGATGTGACGATCTTGTTGCCGAACTGGGCGGTGAGGTCCCCGATTAGGGCCGCGGCAGCCTTTTCGGACAGTTTGCCTTCGCGTCGCCGGACGATGGCGGTTCGTGTGTCGTGCATGTTGCAGTTCGCTCTACCAAAAGGCGTTTCGAAGTCCGATATTGATCCGATCGCCCGGCGGCGGCAACTGTTGCCGGCGCCGCCGGGAACAGCGCATCTTTCGATAAGGACAAAGCCGTTGACGATCGCCGCGGAAAATCCGCTTCTCGCGCCCTGGGCGGGCGCCTTTTCGACGCCGCTGTTTTCTACCTTCAGGCCCGAGGATTTCCGGCCGGCCTTTGATGCGGCGCTTGCCGAGCGGCGCGCCGAGATCGCGGCGATCAAGGCGAATGCGGCCCCTCCAACCTTCGAAAACACCATTCTGACGATGGAGCGTTCAGGCCGCACGCTCGATCGCGTGGCGCGAGTGTTCTTCCACTTGGCAAGCTCGGACACGAACGAAAAGCTGGAGGCAATCGAACGCGAGATCGCGCCGATCCTGTCGCGCGAAAGCAACGCGATCTTCCTCGACGAAACGCTTTTCGCCCGCATCGATGCGGTAAAGCAGGGCGCCGCCGATGCAGCGCTCGATGCGGAGGCCCTGCGGCTCATCGAGCGCTATCACCTTGCCTTCGTGCGCGCGGGCGCCGCGCTCGACTTTGACCGCAAGACGCGACTCGCCGCGATCGGCGAACGTCTGGCAAGCCTCGGCGCCCAGTTCGGACAGAACGTGCTGGGCGATGAGCGCGACTATCTGCTGCTGCTCGAGACGGAAGATGAGCTTGCGGGCTTGCCTGCCTCGTTCCGCACGGCGGCGCGGGCGACGGCGGAGGCGCGCGGCGCGCCGGGCAAATATGCGGTGACACTGTCGCGCTCGTCGGTTGAGCCGTTTCTTCAGCTCTCGTCGCGCCGTGATCTCAGAGAAAAAGTCTGGCGCGCTTTCGTGGCGCGCGGCGTCAATGGAGGCGAACGAGACAATCGCGCCATCATGAACGAGATGCTCGAGCTCAGGGCGGAAATGGCGGCTCTGATTGGTTATGCGAGCTATGCGGATTTCCGTCTCGCCGACACCATGGCGAAGACTCCGGACGCCGCGCGCGCTTTGATGGGAAAGGTATGGGCGCCGGCTCGCGAACAGGCGCTGGTGGAAGCCGCCGCCTTGCAACAATTGATTGCAGACGAGGGTGGCAATTTCGAGTTGAAGCCCTGGGATTGGCGCTATTACGCCGAGAAGCGGCGAGCCCAACTGCACAATTTCGATGAGAGCGCGCTCAAGGCCTATCTGCCGCTGGACAGCATGATCGAGGCCGCCTTCGATTGCGCGCGCCGGCTGTTTGGTCTGCAATTTTCTGCGCGTGACGACATTGATCTGCCGCATCCTGACGCTCGCGCATTCGAGGTGAAGGACGCTGCGGGCAAGACGATCGCCTTGTTCATCGGCGACTATTTCGCAAGACCCTCGAAGCGCAGCGGGGCCTGGATGTCTTCGCTGCGTTCGCAAAGCAAATTGGATGGCGAGACGTCTGCCGATTGTGCTCAACACGATGAGCTTCTCGGCGGCAGGGCAGGGCGCGCCGTCGCTGCTGAGCCACGACGAAGCCCATACTCTGTTCCATGAATTCGGCCATGCGCTGCATGGCGATGCTCTCGGACGTCACCTACCCCTGGCTTTCAGGGACTGCGGTCTCTCGAGATTTTGTCGAACTGCCTTCGCAACTCTTCGAACATTGGCTCGATGAACGTGCGGTTCTCTCGGCCTATCGCACGGCACTATGAGACCGGCAGCCGCAATGCCCAGCGCCTTCATCGATGCCGTGCTGGCCGCGCGTCGTTATGGACAGGGATTTGCGACAGCCGAATTTCTCGGCTCGGCATTTTTCGACATGGCGGCGCACAGCCTGCCATCGGCCGCGGAATTCGACGCGCAGGGGATTGAGGCGCAAAGCCTGAAAGACATGGGGATGCCGGGGGCGATCGCGCCGCGCCATGCCGCCCCGCACTTCCAGCATGTGTTTGCCGGCTCCGGCTATTCGGCCGGATACTACAGCTATCTCTGGTCGGAAGTGCTCGACGCAGACGCTTACGAGGCGTTCGTTGAAGCCGGCGACCCATTCGACCCGACGATTGCCCGACGTCTGAAGGAATTCGTGTACGCGGCGGGAAACAAGCGGCCGCCCGATGAGGCCTATTTGGCCTTTCGCGGGCGCGAACCTCACGCCGAGGCGCTTTTGCGGAAACGCGGATTTGTCCGAACGCCGGAGGCGGTGAGTTGAGGCCGTCGCCCGAATCGCGGGCGACGGCCGTGTCGCTTATTTCTTGACGAGCGGGCAGGTCGTGTCGGCGGGGTTGCCGTAAGCCTCCAGACCCGACAGGGGTTGCACGAGCTTCAGCAGGTCCCATTCGCTCTTCGATTCCGCGGGCGTCTTCACCTGCATGACATACATTGTATGTTCGAGCAGGCCATCGGGCCGGATCACGCCATCCGTCGTGTAGATGTCGTTGACCTTCGCCCCGTGCAACTTCTCCATCACCTTGTCGGAGTCGGTCGTGCCCGCGGCCTTCACCGCATTCAGATAGGTGAGGGTTGCGGAATAGACGGCCGCCTGAATGTCTGTCGGCTCGACGCCCGTCTTGTCCAGGAAGCGCTTGCCGAAGCCGCGGGTCCGGTCATCAAGGTCCCAGTACCAACTGGTGGTCAAGTAAAGACCTTTCGCCGTTTCCAGACCGAGGGCGTGAATGTCGCTGAGGAAAGCGAGCAGCGCCGCGGGTTTCATCGCCTTCGTGATCCCGAAATCGTTAGCCGCTTTCAGCGAGTTGACGAAGTCGGCGCCGGCGTTGGCGAGGCCGAGCACCTGGGCGCCGGAATTCTGCGCCTGAAGCAGGAACGACGAAAAGTCCGACGCGGCGAGCGGAACTCGCACGGCGCCCAATACCTTGCCGCCTTTAGCATTCACGACCCGCTCGGCAGACTGCTGAAGTTGCGTGCCAAAGGCGTAGTCAGCGGTCAGGAAAAACCAGCTTTTTCCCCCCTGATTGAGAATGGCCGTCGCGGTGCCGTTGCCAAGCGCGGTCGTGTCGTAGCCGTAATGCAGCGTATAGGGCGTGCAGTCCTTGCCGGTGAGCGAGGCGCCCGCCGCGCCAAGTGCAATAAAGGGCACCTTCTTTTCCTTGGCGGCGATCGACATGGCGAGCGACACGCCGGTGTTGGAGCCGCCGAGCACCATGGTCAGCGCCGTCGCGATCCGCCCATTCGCGGAACTTCTGGGCGCCGAGGTCTGGCTTGTTCTGGTGGTCGAAGGTCAGGAGCTCGATCGGTTGACCCAATACGGAGCCGCCAAAGTCGGCGATAGCCATCTTGATGGCTTCGACGCCCTTGGGGCCTATAATGTCCGCGTACACGCCCGACATATCGTCGATGTCGCCGATCACGACCTTGTCGGCCGCGTTTGCCGCCCCGCCCAAGCCCAACGCGACAAGCGCTCCGGCCAACGCGACAAGCCACTTCCTGTATTTCATCTACTGCCTCCGATTGACGCCTTCATGGGCGCAATTCACTTCTTGACCAGCGGGCAATCGCCCTCGTTGAGCGGCCGGAAAGCCTGCTCCGCCGGAATCGTCGCCACGAGTTTGTAGTAATCCCACGGATACTTCAGATTCCGAAGGCTTTTTCACCTCGAAAAGATAGGCGGGGTGCATGGCCCGCCCGTCCGGACGAATGACGCCCTTGCCGAATAGCGGATCGTCGGTCGGCAGTTCCTTCATCTTTGCGACGACCTTGGCGCCGTCATGCGGATTGCCTCCCATGGCGTCCAGGGTTTTCAGATAGTCGAGCACGGCCGCGTAGACGCCGCCCTGGATTTCGGAAGGTTGCGCATGCGTGGAGAGGCGTTCTGAAAAGCGCTTCGAAAAGCCCCGCGTGCCTTCGTTGAGGTCCCAGTAAAAGGTTTCGGTGAATTGCAACCCTTGAGCGACCTCGAGACCGAGCGCGTGCACGTCGTTGACGAACAGCAGCAACGCGGCGAGCTTTTGTCCGCCCGCCACAAGCCCGAATTCATGCGCCTGCTTGACGGAATTGTCCGTGTCTCCCCCCGCATTCGCCAGGCCGACCACCTTGGCTTTCGAGGCTTGAGCCTGGAGAAGGTAGGAGGAAAAATCGGGCGTATTGAGCGGCACGTTGACCGAGCCGACGACCTTTCCGCCGTTCGCCTCGATCACGGCGGTCGTATCGCGCTGCAGCGCCTTGCCGAAAGCGTAATCGGCGGTGAGAAAAAACCAGCTATCGCCGCCGGCTTTGACGATCGCCCCACCGGTGCCGTGCGCGAGCATGTAGGTGTCGTAGGTCCAGTGCACGGTGTTCGGCGTGCAGGCTTTGCCGGTCAGATCCGAAGTGGCTGCGCCCGAATTGAGGAAGACCCCGTTTTTCTCTTTCACGACATTGTTGACCGCGAGCGCGACCCCCGAATTGGGTACGTCCGCGACGACGTCGATCTTGTCTTCATCGAACCATTTGCGCGCGATGCCTGCGCCGACGTCGGGCTTATTCTGGTGGTCGCCGCTGATGACCGTGATGGTCCAGCCCTTGGACATAAGACCACTGTCCTCGACCGCCATCTGCGCCGCCAAGACGGAACCCGGTCCGCCCTCATCCGCGTAAAGGCTGGACTGGTCGTTCAGGACGCCGATTTTGACGAGCTTGTCGTCGGCCTTGGCCAAGCCGATAGCCGCCAATAGGGCGGCGGCGGAAACGAGCCCAATTCGCATCGACGAACCTCCCACCCCAGAGTTATTTTGCAGCGCATTGTGCATGGGAAGTCACTCGCCGACAAGGCGAATTGATGGGCGCCGCACAGTTCCGAAATCACGACGCGTTGAGACGCGCCAAGCGCGAAACTCAATAGTCCAGCCCCAAGATTGTTAAGGCGTGTCTGGACAGTTGCGCCGAACTCTGGTATCCGCGCTCCGCTTCAAACGCGCCGCTCGTGAGAACGGAGCTGTTTGCTTTGCCCAAATCTTCGCAACTCATTCGAGGTCTTGGCCTCGCAACATAGGATCGCCGGTGCAAGTTCTCGTTCGCGACAACAATGTCGATCAGGCCCTCAAGGCGCTGAAGAAGAAGATGCAGCGCGAAGGCATTTTCCGCGAAATGAAACTCCGTGGCCATTATGAAAAGCCTTCCGAAAAGCGGGCGCGCGAAAAGGCAGAGGCGGTTCGCCGCGCTCGCAAGCTGGCGCGCAAGAAGCTGCAGCGGGAAGGCCTCCTGCCCGTGAAAGCCAAGCCCGCCCCGGGCGGCGCCGGCCGTTCGGCGAGCTGAAGTCGGTTGAAGCGATCCGTCGCGGTTGCCCTGAGGGGCGCGCAGCTTCTTCGGGCGGCGAGGCTCACTCCGTGATTCGGTCGGCAGATTTTTCGAGACTTCAGCGGTTTGCAGCGGGGTTCGCACTGCTGACGCTGCTCGCGGGCTGCGGGGAGACGATGGGCTCCCTGAACGGCCCCTCTGCAAAGGTAGCTGAAGTCGATCCGGATACGACGGGCGCGGCGAAAGGCAATATCGCCTCGCTGACCGACGTCATCCAACGCAACCCCAACGATCCGACCGCATACAACACCCGTGGCATCGCCTACGCGAGGGCCGGCGAGTATCAGAACGCGATCGAGGATTTCACGAAAGCCATCCAGCTCGATCCGAAGTTTTCGGGGGCCTATACAAATCGCGCGCTCGCCTTTCGCCAAACCGGCAAGGACGGTCCGGCGCTTTCCGATTTCAATCAGGCGATCTCCCAAAATCCGAACGACGCCGCCGCCTACCTTGGACGCGGCAATCTGGAGCGGGCTCAGGGCAAGTATTCTGACGCGCTCGTGGATCTCAACAGCGCTATTCGGCTCAATCCCGAGGGGGCGCAAGCTTATCACGCCCGTGGCCTTATCTATCAGCGCCAGGGAAATCAGCAGCAGGCGATCGTCGACTTCAACAATGCGATCGATCGCGACCCGTTCGCGGGCGCTCCCTATCAGGCGCGCGCGCAGAGCTACATGGCGACGGGCAAGTACGACTCTGCGATCGAGGATTTTAACGCGGCGCTCAATGTCGATGCGAACAACGCGACCGCCTGGGCTGGCCTTGGGCTCGCTTACGAGAAGCAGGGCAACAAGGCGAAGGCGGTCGAATCCTATAATCGCGCCATGATCGTCGATCCCAACAACGCCCAGGCTCGCGCAGGCATTGGCCGGTTGAGCTGAAAGAGGCCCGCAAGCCTCAGTGCTGCAGGGCCTTGACGATCGAGTCCGTCATTTTCTTGGCATCGCCGAACAGCATCAGCGTGTTGTCCCGGAAGAACAATTCGTTCTCTACGCCGGCGTAGCCCGATCCCATGCCGCGCTTCACGAACAGGACGGTCTTGGCCTTTTCCACGTCAAGCACCGGCATGCCGTATATCGGGGACTTGGGATCCGTCTTCGCGGAGGGGTTCGTCACGTCGTTCGCGCCGATCACATAGGCGACGTCGGCTTGGGCGAATTCGTTGTTGATGTCCTCGAGCTCGAAAACCTCGTCATAGGGAACGTTCGCTTCGGCCAGCAGGACGTTCATATGGCCCGGCATGCGTCCGGCCACGGGGTGGATCGCGTATTTGATCTCGACGCCTTCTTTCTTGAGAACGTCGGCCATTTCTCGCAGCGAGTGTTGGGCTTGCGCCACCGCCATCCCGTAGCCCGGCACGATGATGATCTTGGAGGCGTTTTTCATCATGAACGCCGCATCGTCGGCGGAGCCCTGCTTGACCGGCCGCGTTTCCGCAGCGCCGGCGGCCGCCGCCACTTCGCCCCCGAAACCGCCCAGGATGACGGATATGAAGGAGCGATTCATCCCCTTGCACATGATGTAGGACAGGATCGCGCCCGACGACCCAACCAGCGCGCCGGTAATGATGAGCGCGAGATTGCCGAGCGTGAACCCGATGCCGGCCGCCGCCCAGCCGGAATAGGAGTTCAGCATAGAAACGACGACCGGCATGTCGGCGCCGCCAATCGGGATGATCAGCAGGACGCCGAGCGCCAGACTGACGAGCGCCATCAGCCAGAAGCAGAGCGCCGAAGCGGAGGCAAAGAACAAGGCGATCAGCACGACGAGAGCGACGCCGAGCGCGATGTTGATCGTGTGGCGCTGCGGAAGGAGAATCGGCGCGCCTTTCGCGACCCGATCCAGAACGGGATTGCTCCATTTGCGCGCGTCGAGCTTCAGGAACGCGATGACTGAGCCGGTGAACGTGATGGCGCCGATCGCGAGGCCTAGCGACATTTCAATCAGGCTTGCGGGATGGATCGAATTGCCTTCAGCGATGCCGAACGCCTCCGGCGCGTAAAGCGCGCCCGCAGCGACGAGCACCGCGGCAAGCCCAACCAGCGAATGGAACATCGCCACCAGTTGCGGCATCGCCGTCATTTGCACGGTGCGGGCGCGCCAGGCGCCGATGCTGCCGCCGATCGCAAACCCGAGAATGACAAGCACCCACGCGAAAAATGAAGTAGGCGGCCGAAGCGCAAGCGTCGTCAGGACGGCGATAACCATGCCGGCCATGCCGAAACGGTTGCCCTGGCGGGACGACGCGGGCGACGACAAGCCCCGCAGCGCGAGAATGAACAGGACGCCGGAAACCAGATAGAGAACGGCGGCGAGATTGACGTTCACGGCGCTCAGCCCTTCTTCTTGTACATCGCGAGCATGCGCTCGGTGACGAGGAAGCCGCCGAAGATGTTCACGGAGGCGAGGATCAGCGCCAGGAAACCAACCAGCCGGGCGAAGCTCGAACCGCTGTCGACCGCAGCCACGCCGACCGAGAGCAGCGCTCCGACGACGATGACCGAGGATATCGCGTTGGTGACCGACATCAGCGGCGTATGCAGCGCCGGGGTCACCGACCAAACGACGTAATATCCGACGAACACCGCGAGCGCAAAAATCGCCAGCCGGAAAACGAAGGGGTCGATCGCGCCGCCGCTGGCGGCATGGCCGGCCGCGGCGAGCTGGTCCGCGTAGGTTTGCGCGGCGTTCGCGGCGTCGCCGGCCGCATCGGCGGCGGCTTTCAATTTGGCGATCGTGGCGTCGAGATTATCCATGGGCGTCTCTCAATCGGCGTTTGAGCTGGGCGTCTTCGCCGTTGCCCTTTGTCTGGCGAACTCAGGTTTTCGGCGCGAAATTCGGATGAACGACCGCTCCATCGCGGGTGAGACAGGTCGCCTTCACGAGTTCGTCGTCCCAGTTCACAGCGAGCTTCTTATCTTTCTTGTCGACGAGCGTTTCGACGAAAGCAAAGAGGTTTCGGGCATAAAGCGAGGACGAGGTCGAGGCGAGTCGCGTGACGTTCGAATAGCCTATGACGCGGACGCCATTTTCGGTGACGACCAGTTCGTCGAGCTTGGCGACTTCGCAGTTTCCGCCGCGTTCGACCGCGAGATCGACAATCACCGACCCGGGCCGCATCGATTTCACCATTTCGGCGCTGACGAGCCGGGGGGCGGGCCGGCCCGGTATGAGCGCGGTCGTGATGACGATATCCTGCTTGGCGATATGGGAGGCGATCAGCGCCGCCTGCTTGGCTTTGTACGCGTCGGACATCTCCTTGGCGTAGCCGCCGGCCGTCTCGGCCTGCTTGAACTCTTCGTCTTCGACCGCGACGAATTTTGCGCCAAGCGATTCGACCTGCTCTTTTGTGGCCGGACGGACGTCGGTGGCGGTTACGATCGCGCCAAGCCGCCGCGCGGTGGCGATCGCCTGCAGGCCCGCCACGCCGACGCCCATCACGAAGGTTCTGGCGGCGGGAACGGTGCCGGCCGGCGTCATCATCATCGGCAGGGCGCGACCGTATTCGGCGCTGGCGTCGACGACGGCCCGGTAGCCGGCGAGGTTCGCCTGGCTCGACAGTACGTCCATGACCTGGGCGCGGGTGATGCGGGGCATCAATTCCATGGCGAAGGCGGCGGCGCCGGACTGGGCGAGCGCCCCGATTTCCGCGTCGCGGCCATAAGGGTCCATGATCGCGATCACCAGCGCGCCGGCCTTGAGCCTGCCCGTCTCTTCGCCATTCGGGCGGCGGACCTTCAGCACGATGTCGGACGCCAAGGCTTCGGCGTTGTCGCCGAGCCGGGCGCCGGCCGCCTCAAAATCGGAATCGGGAAAGCCTGCCTTCAGTCCCGCGCCGCGCTCAACGACCACATCGGCGCCGAGGCCGAGGTATTTCTTCACCGTTTCTGGGCTTGCTGCCACGCGGGTTTCCCGCGGATCCGTCTCTGCGACGACCCCAATCAGCATGGCAAATTACCTCGATTGGCGGCGAAAGGAATTTGGACGGGCCGCGGAACTGCGGGGCAAACCCGTCAGAAGACGATGCAGACGAGTCCGATCAGGACAAAGACCGGTGCGATGAGCTTCCAGCCTTGTCCCGTGAGCATCCCCACGCTCGCCGCGGCGACGGTCAGGATGAAACCGATCAGCGCGAGGCCGCCCTGGCCTTCTATCGTCCAAAGAAGAAGCAACAGCACGATGGCGAGGATGACGGCGGTCAGCGTCTTCGTCAGTTCGATGAACTCGTGATAGGTCTCTTCGTGAGCCTCGATATCCGAGCCGCCGCCGACCACTGCGGCTCCATGATCGCTCGCCATTACCCTTGCCCCCAAGCTCAGCCTGTTTCGCCCCTCCCTCTAATGCATCGCGAAGCGGGCCGCAACGCGCCAAAAGCGGCGATGCGAGCCTCAACAATTTCAGGAGCGGAAGCGTCTTAGAGTCGCGCGGTCGTTTCCGGGCCGCGCTCGACCATCTTTTCGCGGCCTTCAATCAACTCGTGTTTTTGCAGCTCGGCCTGGGCGTCGTCCAATGCATTCTTGGCGTCCTGATGCTGAGCCATCAGTTCCGCGATCGAAGCCTTGAGGTTTTCCCTGCGGGTTGCGGCGGCGCGAGCATAGGTGGGGTAGGCGAAGTGGTGGGGGTCATTGATCCCCGCCCGCTTTTCCTCGAGCGCGATTTCCCGGTCGAGTTCCGCGATCATACGGGTGAACTCGGAGGACATCAGTTCTATCTGCCGAACGCGGCGGCGCTTTTCTTCCACCTGGAAGCGCTTGAGACGAATGATCGTGTCTCGGGACTTCATCCTTACGAACTCCTTAACGCGTTACGCTCGTTCCGGCCCGGACATTAGTATTACTGGCAAGTCAATGGGACGTTGCCTGAGGAAAGTTGCTCTTTCCTTACGGGGACATGCGCCAGACCGTGAAGATAGATTCAAAATTGAATTTTTCGAGTTTGAAGCATTTTCCCCGGCCCTTGCGTGAGGCCGTTAGGGCTTCGTTTACCCGTGTCGTTAACAATCCATTTTTAAGGGCTCGATGCGTCGATCACGACTTGTGACAGCCCCGAGCAAAGTTGCGAACGAAAGCGCGAGAGAGCTGAGTCGGATAAATCTTCTAGCGAGAAATTCTCAAGTTAAACTTTAAGTTTCGACGTTAGAGATTCTCGTTGAAGATCAAATTGTTGAGTGATTTTGTCCGGCATGTTCGTAAACGCTTGCGTTCCAGAAAATCAGAGTTTGTTAACCATTTGGGGCCATCTAGTGAATCGATTCGGGCGGTCTCTTTTGGGCGGGATGCGCGAGCGGTTGGCGCGACCGGGGATGCGGCCACACGCCGGGTCTCGGCGGCTGCAGTCAAGGGCGGGGATCTGAAATGCGGGTGCTACTGATAGAAGACGACGCCGCTACGGCGCAGAGCATCGAACTGATGTTGAAGTCGGAAAACTTCAACGTCTATGTCACCGATCTTGGCGAGGAGGGCATCGACCTCGGCAAGCTCTATGACTACGACATCATTCTGCTCGACCTGAACCTGCCGGACATGTCCGGTTACGAGGTCTTGAGGTCGCTGCGCGTCACCAAGATCAAAACTCCGATCCTGATCCTGTCCGGCATGGCGGGCATCGAGGACAAGGTCAGGGGTCTCGGCCACGGCGCGGACGACTATCTGACAAAACCCTTCCACAAGGACGAACTCGTCGCGCGCATTCACGCGATCGTCCGGCGCTCGAAGGGGCATGCCCAATCCGTGATCGTGACGGGCGACCTCGTCGTCAATCTCGACCAGAAGACCGTTGAAGTGGACGGCGCCCGGGTGCATCTGACCGGCAAGGAATATCAGATGCTCGAGCTCCTCAGCCTTCGCAAGGGCACGACGCTCACCAAGGAGATGTTCCTCAATCATCTCTACGGCGGCATGGACGAGCCCGAACTCAAGATCATCGACGTCTTCATCTGCAAGCTGCGCAAGAAGCTCGCGGTCGCGTCCAGCGGACGAAACTATATCGAGACAGTGTGGGGCCGCGGCTACGTGCTGCGTGAGCCGCCGCCGGGCGAAGAACGCATCCCCGCCTGATCGCCTTCGAAAATCGAGTTACGCCGCCCCGCTAGAAGGCATTCTGGCGGGGTTTTTGCGGCCGGCGGTCATGGCGAGGTGCGCAGCCGCCACGCGATCCTTTCGCTTGCTGATGCGACCGGCGAAACCGCAAACAGTCGGTTAGGGTTGCCGAGGTGGCCGGGTGCAAATCCCCAGGCGCTGCTGTAGCCGCGGTCGTCGACCGCGGCGCTTAAGCTTGGCAGACACTTGGAAAATGAGGCGTCTCAGGACCACCGCGGTCGGCGACCGCGGCTACAATGCGCCGCTCGGCAGGAGAATGTGCCCCGATTACTCGTCGAGCGACCTATTGGAGTTCTATTTCAGCGGTTTTTTCTGGGTCGCGGCGAAGCAATTTCAAAGCTTTGTGTGCTGAAATGTGTCCCTCGGCGTAGGAAAAATTGGACGCCTAAGGCGCCTATATGCTCGGCCATCGCGCTAACTCAAGGTGCGCTCCGGCGATCTCGAAATCGTTCGACAGCAGCGACGCCCGCGCATTTCCACGCTCGGTGGTCTCACCGAAACCCAACACCAATTGTCAAACAGCAAAGACAACCCTAAGTCATTTTTCTGAATTTGTCAATATTTTGGCCGAAATGATTTGGCCGGCCGGGACCGTGGCGCGATCCTCACATCATATCGGCAAGCGCCTTCCTCATCGCGTCGCTCGGAATCCCGAACAGGCCGCCGTATGGCGTATCCATGTCCAGGATTACAAACATGGCGATCGCGACGGAGAAAATGGATAGCCCGATGATGATGACGCTCATTTGATTCGGCGGGGCGCGCAGTCCGAAGCTGGCGAACAGAATGAACAGCCAGAACATCAGGACCCAGAAGAACGGCTTAGAGATGGATCTTCTCAATCCTTCGATCACCGCCCACCGGGCTTGCGTGACGGTCTGGAATTGCTGCCGGCAAGCCGCCGCCTGATTGCGTCCGCGTTCATCCTGCCCTTGCAGCGCCCTTACGCTCTGCCCGACATCATCAAGCATGTTCGCGAGCACGGAGTTTTCGCCCGTTCGGGCCATTTTCGAAACGTCGGGATAGCTGACCCCGGTAGGCGGAGCCTCCTCGGGCCAGGTGCTCGCGATAATGCCCGCCACATAGGAACGCAATTCGCCACGGGCGGTCGCGGTTTCCGGACCAAAATCAGTGAGACATCGGTTGAGCTGGGCAAGTTCGCCAGCGAAAGCTCCGCGCGCGGCGTAAGCTGCGTCGTAGCCGCTTTTCACAGAGGTCGTAAGTAGGCCGAGCACGATCGCCGTGAAAGTTACGAGCAGCGAGATCGCCAGCCCGACCAACTCCATCGAATCGCGGGAACGGTGTTTTTCCGTAAGCCTCGAGTTGAAGAAGAACCCGATACCCGCTGCGCTGAAAAGCAGGGCGATGATGAAAGCGAGCCACCCTACATTTCGCATCCGCAACAACCCTCTAGCGGCGTTGGCCGTAAGGGTTCGAGGATCGCGCAGTCGCCCGGAGCATTCAAGGCGTCGTTCGGATGAGGCCCCAGGGGCTCAAAACGGACGATTGGCGCGCACCCTAGCGTCAGTCGCAACGACCGCCTTCGACCCGACGCGGACATGCGATTGACTGAGTTGGAAAAGTCATTTCAGTTCGGCATGCCGATCGGCTTCGCGTTGCGACGCCGACTTGCGGGCGGATCGTAGCAAGTTCCGGATCGCTCCGAACCGCAGCGCCCCCGGAGAGTTCAATGTACGAAGCGCAACCGACGCGAGGCGAGCAGATCGAGCGATTTGAGGCGCAGATCGACGAGTTGCGAGAGGCGATCCGACGCAGCCGCAGACTCGTCCTAACAGGACGCGCCTGCGCACTCGTCGGCGCAGCGTTGCTTATCGGCCTGTTGTTCGGTCTGGTGACCGTCACTCCGGTTCGGATGATCGTCGGGATAGCCGTTGGGCTTGGCGGTCTGGTCCTGATGGGGAGCAGCGTAGGCAGCACCAAGCAGTTGGAGCTTTCCCTGAAGCAGACGGAGGATGCAAGGAACACGGCGATCGACGCCCTGCAATTGGTCGATCTCGGAGACGGGGCCCGCTGATTTCGCGTCGGATCGAGCGTTTGGCGCTGCGCACGGCCGCCCGGAGGCAACGGCCGCATTCCGCCCCCCTCCGACCTTCCTCCACGGCAAACAACCGCCGAATTTGAGCCGCTAGATCGCCTCCGGAACCATGTCGATCGCGCCACAGGGGCATTCGGCGGCGCACAAGCCGCAACCCTTGCAATAGTCGTAGTCGAATCGGAACCTGTTGCCCGGGCCGAGCTTGATGACCGAATTATCCGGGCAAACGCCGTAACAATTGTCGCATTCGAAACAATTGCCGCAGGAAAGACAGCGGCGCGCTTCGTAGAGCGCGTTGGTCTCGTCGAGGCCTTTCACAACTTCGTCGAAACTGGAAATTCTCCGCGCAGCCTCCAGCATCGGTCGCACGGTCGCCGGGGCATCCTCATAGTACCACGGGTTCAAACGATCGAAACTCGCTTCGCCATGTTTGACCGGCGCGACGTAAGTCTCGCCCCTCAAATAGGCGTCGACGCAGCGCGCGGCCTTCTTGCCATGCCCGATCGCGACGGTGACTGTGCGTTCCGAAGGCGCCATGTCGCCGCCTGCGAAAACGCCGGGCCTGCCCGTCATCATGTCCGGTCCGACGACGACGACGCCGTCCCTGATGACGATGCCGGGGCAGTTGTTCAACAGCGAGAGATCGACGTCCTGTCCCAGCGCCAGCACGAGCGAATCGGCTTCCAGCGTCTCGAATTCGCCGGTCGGCTGAGGAAAACCCTTTTCGTCGAGTTTCATTTTCTCGATCGTCATCTGCCCGCCGTCGACCGCCTTGATGGTCGAAAGCCATTTCATCGAGACGCCCTCTTCCAGCGCCTCCTCGAGTTCGAAATCGTGCGCAGGCATTTTTTCGCGCGTGCGGCGGTAGACGATGATCGCCTCTTCAGCGCCGAGCCGGCGCGCCGTGCGCGCGGCGTCGAGCGCGGTGTTGCCTCCGCCATAGATGACCACTTTCCGGCCGAGCAGCGGCGGCGCCTCGCCTTCCATCGATCTCAGCAGGCTGACCGCATCGAGGATTTTCGCCGCGCCGCCTGCCGGGATATAGGCGCGCTTGGCGATGTGGGCGCCGACGGCGAGAAAGGCCGCATCATAGCCGCCTTCGGCGAGCGTCGCTTCGATGTCTTCGACCTTGGCGTTGAGCTCGAGTTTTACGCCAAGGTCGAGAATGCGATTGACCTCCGCGTCCAGGACGTCGCGCGGCAGGCGGTATTTCGGGATGCCGAAGCGCATCATGCCGCCCGAAAGCGGACCCGCCTCGCGGATCGTCACGTCATGGCCGAGGCGGGCCAGATGATAAGCGCAGGAGAGACCCGCCGGCCCCGCGCCGACCACCAGCGCGCGCTTGCCGGTCTTTTGCGCGGGTTTTTCGAACTTCCAGCCGTTTTTGATCGCGAGATCGCCCAGAAATCGCTCGACGGAATTTATGCCGACGGCGCTGTCGAGGCTTGCGCGATTGCAGTTGGTCTCGCAGGGGTGATAGCAGACGCGGCCCATGCAGGCGGGCAGCGGATTGTTGAGCGTGAGCGCGCGCCACGCGGCTTCGTATTCGCCGGATTCCGCGAAACTCAACCAGCCCTGAATGTCTTCCCGGCCGGGCAGGCGGCGTTGCAGGGCGGCAGCCGGTCGACATAGACAGGGCGCGAGGTGCGCCACGATCCCGTGTGATTGATCCGGCTCGTGCCGACGTCGAGCGTGATGGCGAAGGGATGTTTCATGGCCGGACGCCCCGCGCATGGCTATCAAACATCACGCGGCCTCCTCGATGAGGTGGTAGTCCTCGACATGGCGGTCGGCGATCGCCTGCAAACGCGCCACGCGCGGATCGAGTTCGCCGCCCTTGATGAGATGCGCGAAGCGGCGCTGCAGCTTCAGATATTCGAGAATCGGAATTTTTCGGCGGATCTTGCGGACATGAGTGACGCGCCCATGCTCGGCTTCGAAGATCGGGAACAGCCCAGTCTCGATCGCAAGGCGCGCGAGCTTGATTGTATCTTGTGACGCGGCGCCCCAGCCGAGCGGGCAGGGCACGTTGATCTGAATGTAGCGCGCGCCTCTGATCCCCATCGCCTTCGTGACCTTGGCTTCGAGATCGTGGAGATCGGCGACGCTCGCGGTCGCGACATAGGGAATTTCGTGCGCGACCGCGATCTTCGGCACGAACTTTCCAGTGCCGAACACATTGCCCGGTTCCGCGCCCATGGCTGGCGTCGTCGCCGTGCGCGCGGCGGGCGGCGTCGCGGAGGAGCGCTGCACGCCGGTGTTCATATAGCCTTCGTTGTCGTAGCAAATATAGAGCACGTCGTCGTTGCGCTCGAACATGCCGGAAAGGCAGCCGAAGCCGATGTCGGTGGTGCCGCCGTCGCCGCCCTGCGCAACTACGCGGACGTTGTCGCGCTTGGTGACGCGCATCGCGGCGGCGACGCCGGTCGCGACGGCGGCCGCGTTGCCGAACAGCGAATGCATCCACGGCACCTGCCACGACGTCTCGGGATACGGCGTCGTGAACACTTCGAGACAGCCCGTCGCATTGACCGCGATGAGCTGGTTGTGGCTCGCCCGCATGGCGGCGTCGATCGCATAGCGCGCCCCGAGCGCCTCGCCGCAACCCTGGCAGGCGCGATGCCCCGAGGTCAGCGCATTGGAGCGGTCACGGCTCGCCTGGACGGTGCGCTCGGCCTCGTCGACGAGGCGATTGCCGACTGTGAGAGTGCCCTTTTGATAGAATTTGAGCTTCTGTGACGGGTTCATGCGCGGCGCCTCATCTTGCTGATGTCCGCTCGATCTCAAGCTGCTTGAGGATGGCTTCGGCCGCCGGTCCCGCGCGCCTGGCCTTGCCGCGGCGATGGATTTCGCGCGCGACGACGCGTTCGTTGAGATCCAAGAAATGCACCCCGCTCCAGGGCTGAACCATCGACTGCCGGAACAATCGGTGCAGGGCCGCCTTCGTGACCGCTCGGCCGCCCAGGCCCACTACCGCCGAATGCAGTTTTGGCGCGCGTGGCAGGTCTCTCAGCGCAATCGCGACGTCGCTTGCGAGCGGGCCGCCCATTCCCGGATCCAGCGACTTGTCGATGACGAGCACGTCGCTCGCGCGCTCCAGCGCCGCATTGAGCGCCTGCGTCGGGAAAGGGCGGAAGGTCGTCAACGTGACGAGGCCGATATTGACGCCCTCGGCGCGCATTTCGTCGATCACGTCCTTGATCGTGCCGTTGATCGAGCCCATGGCGACGACGACGAGGTCGGCCTCGTCCGCGCGATAGGTTCTAAGCAACCCTCCGGACTGTCGGCCAAATCGCGCGCAAAATTCTTGCGACAGTTTTTCGATCAGCTCCAGGGCGAGCTGCTGTTTGTAGAACTGCAGATAGCGCACTTCGGTGAAGGCGTCGGGCCCGACCATGGCGCCAATGGAGATCGGATCGGCGGGGTCCAGCACCTGCATGGGTTCGTAGGGCGGCAGATAGGCGTCGACCTGCGCCTGCTCGGGAATGTCGACCCGCTCGACGGCATGGGTCAGGATGAAGCCGTCGACGCACACCATCGTCGGCACGGAAAGCTCCTCGGCGAGCCGGAAGGCGATGATGTGCAGATCGATCGCCTCCTGATTGTTTTCCGCAAACAATTGCAGCCAGCCGGATTCGCGCAGCGCCATCGCGTCGGAATGATCGTTCCAGATATTGATCGGCGCGCCGATGGCGCGGTTTCCCAGCGTCATGACGATCGGCAGGCCGAGCCCCGCCGCGTTGTAGACGGCTTCCGCCATGAACAAGCAGGCCCTGGCTTGCCGTGGCGGTATAGGCTCGCGCTCCCGCGGCCGAAGCGCCGATGGCGACGGAGAGCGCCGCGAATTCGCTTTCGACGTTGATGAACTCGCAATTCTCGAGTTCGCCGAGCCGCACCAGTTCGCCAAGGCCCTCGACGATGTGCGTCTGCGGGGTGATCGGATAGGCGCACACGACCTGCGGTCGGCAAAGGGCGATGGCCTCCGCCATGGCCTTCGAGCCTTCCTCCTGTTTGAGCATGTGTGGGCTCCCGGGCTTTCAGGCTGCGACCTTGGCCGCGATCAGGGCGTAGGCCGCCTTCGCGGCCTCGACATTGGCTTCGCCCACTTTTCCGGGAAAGGCCCGGCGAATGGCCTCGCAGACGCTGTCGAGCGAAACGATGCCGACCTCCGCCGCGAAGGCGCCGAGCAGCGCTGTGTTTGGCGAGGGGCGATTGATGTATTGCAGCGCGAGCTCTGTGGCATGCACGGCGAACACATGGCCCTTCGGCAGGCGGGCGACGATGTCGTCGAGATGCATGTCGCTGAACGACCGCGCGGTGTTGACGATCAGATAGCCGTCGCTTTTCAGGCCTTCGGTGACGTCGAGCGCCTTGAACAGGGTTGGGTCCTGCACGATGAGCGCGTCGGGCTCCTGGATCGGCTCCCTGAGGCGGATTTCCTCGTCCGATATGCGGCAGAAGGCGACGACGGGCGCGCCGGTGCGCTCGGAGCCGAAGCTCGGAAAAGCCTGGGCGTGCTTGCCTTCGAGAAAGGCGGCGACGGACAGCATTTCCGCCGCCGTCACGACGCCCTGGCCGCCGCGGCCATGAATACGCACCTGAAACATCAAACCCGCCTTTCGGGACGGATGGCCTGATGCTTTATGCGCTCACGTCCGCGGCGGGCATTTGAGGGGGGTCAATAGAGTCGCGTGTAAGCGGGGGCGCCGAACGCCGCCTTTATTTCCTGTCGAGAATGCGCAAGCAGGCGGTCGCTTCGGCGACGATCACGCCGTTGCTGTCAGCGAGCTCGGCCGCGGCGGTAATTTCTCTTTCGGTGCGTTGCACGATCCGCGCTCGCGCCGTGAGTTCGCCGACGCGCGCCGGCTTCAGGAAGCGGGTGTCGAGGCTCTTGGTGACGATGGTTTTTTCGGGGGGAAGCGCCGCCAGGGCGCGAAGCCCCGTGGCAGAGTTGAGCATCGCCGCCAAAAAACCGCCCTGGATCGTGCCGTGACGATTTGTGAAGGAGGGATCGGCCTGGAAGCGGATGAGGCCGTATTCGCCGGTCTCGTCGAGGCCGAGCCATTTGCGTCCGATGAGGCGCGAGGCGGGCGTAGCGTCTTCGTCTTCGTCGTCGGTCAAGGGCGGGTTCTCTCCGGTGCGCCCTTGACTCGTTCTCCCCGCCTTCGGCACTCTGGAACAAAGAGAGAACGGACGTTAAGCGGATGTCGCCGAGCGGCAGGGCTGAGAGCATTGCGCATTTGCGGCGCGCCGTCGAGACGATCGAGGCGCGATCCGGGACGGCGGAGCCGCGCGCGGGCGGAAAACTGTCGCTGGGGCGCGCGCTCGACCGGCGTCTGGCCGGCGGCCTCGCGCTCGACGCCCTGCACGAGATCGCGCCGGCCGCCCCCGCCGACGGGCCGGCGGCGACGGGCTTTGCGCTCAGTCTCGCGGCGCGCTGTCTCGCCGAGCGGCGCTCGGCGGGGCTCATCATCGTGGAGGATTTTGCCGAGCGCGACATGGGCGCCCTTTACGGACCCGGCCTCGTTGCTCACGGACTCGACCTGCAGCGCCTCGTGTTCGTGCGCGCGCCCGATGCGCCGGCCCTGTTCCAGGCGATGGAGGACGGGTTGCGCAGCGGCGCTCCAGCCTTCGTGCTCGGCGAAGTCTGGCGCCTGAAGAGCTACGATCTCCATGTTTCGCGCCGCCTGCTGCTCGCCGCGCGCGCCGGCGAAACTCCAGCCTTTCTCGTGCAGGCGAGCGCCTATGGCGCGGCCGGGAAAATCTCCAGCGCGGCGGAGACGCGCTTCGAGATCGCGGCGGCGCTGAGCGCGCATGAGCCCTCGGCCGGCGGCGGACGGGGACTGCCGGGACCTCCGACGTTTTCGGCCCGCATCGTGAAGGCGCGCATCGCTTCCGCGCAAGGGCCGCCGCCAGACCCCGATCGGATCATCCGTCTTGCGTGGCGTAGCGAGGACAGAACTTTTTGATGAACCGGCGATACCTCTCCCTGTGGCTGCCGCGGCTGACGACGGATCGCGCGCGGCTCGCGCATCGTCTTGACCCCGGGCGCCGCTCGCGACCGTGGCGACGGTGAAGAACGCGCGCCGGCTCGTCGGCGTCGACCTCAACGCCGCGCGGCTCGGCTTGACCTCAGGCCTGACGCTTGCGGATGCGCGCGCGCGTCATCCCGGCCTCATCGCGATGGAGGCCGACCCCGCGGCGGAGGCGAAGCTGGTCGAAAGGCTCGCCGATTTCTGCTCGCGCTACACGCCGCTCGTCGCGCTCGACGGCGCCGACGGCTTGACGCTGGACGTTGCCGGCGTCTCGCATCTGTTCGGCGGCGAGCAGGGGCTGATTGGCGACGCGGAGACGCGGCTTTTCGAACTGGGCTTTACGCTACGCTGCGGCCTCGCCGACAATCCGAGAGCCGCCGCCGCGCTCGCGCGCCATGGCGCAAACCCGATCGCGCCCGCAGGCCTCGAGGGCAAGGCCTTCGCGAAAATGTTCCACGACATGCCGGTCATCGCGCTGGGCGTCGCGCCCGAGGTCGCCGCCGATCTTTCGCGCGCGGGCCTGAAGCGGATCGGCGATCTCGCGCTTCGCCCGCGCGCGCCGGTCGCGGCGCGTTTCGGCGCCGACGTCATCGCGCGGCTCGACGAACTCAGCGGGCTCACCCGCCCCTCGATCACGCCGCGCTTTCCTCCGCCTTCGGTTCGTCGCCGAGCGGCGCTTCGCGAGCCCGGTCGCGCGCGTCGAAGGCGTGAAGGCGACGCTCGCCAAGCTCGCCGACGATCTCGTCGTGCTGCTCGAGCGGCAGATGAAGGGCGCGCGCGTGCTGGAGTTCTGTCTCTATCGCGTCGACGGCGAGATCAGGCGCATTCGCGTCGGCGCCGGCCGGCCGCTCAACGAAGCGCGCGCGATCCAGCGCCTGTTCGCCGAGCGCCTCGCGGGCGGCGAGGAAGAGGAGATCGACGCCGGCTTCGGCGTCGATCTGATGCGGCTTTCCTGTCTCGCCGCCGAGCCGCTCGCGCCCTCGCAGCGCGAATGGGAGCGCGCCTATGAAGCCGAACGCGCCGAAAAGCTCGCCGAACTGCTGGACCGCCTTTCGGCGCGCCTCGGCCCCCGACGGGTGACGCGGCAAACGCTGGTTGAAACGCATCTGCCGGAACAGGCGGTCGTCAGCCGGCCCGCGACGCTCGGGGAACAGCGCAAGGCTTCGTTCGAAGGCGAGGCGCCGTCGCCCGGCGCGCCGACGCGGCCGCTGCGCCTGTTCGAGCGGCCCGAGCCGATCGAGGCTCTGGCCGAAGTCCCCGACGGACCGCCGCTCAAATTCCGCTGGCGGCGCATGCTGCGCGAAGTCGCCGCGATCGAGGGGCCCGAGCGCATCGCCGCGCCCTGGTGGCGGCAAGCCGGCGCGCCGACCCGCGACTATTTCCGCGCCGAGGATTTGAAAGGCCGCCGCTACTGGCTCTATCGCGAGGGCCTTTACGGACGGGAGACGATGCGTGCGCGCTGGTTCGTGCATGGGGTGTTTGGATAGTCCCCCTCTCCCGCTTCGCGGGAGAGGGTTGGGGTGAGGCGAGGCATGCGGGACGAAATTTCTCTCAAGTCCAAACAATGCGCCCGCGTCCTGCGGCGCGATTTGACGCCGGCGGAGCGCAGGCTTTGGCATGCTCTGCGCGACCGTCGCTTGCAGGCGGTCAAATTCCGCAGGCAGGCGCCGCTTGGTTCTTACATCGTCGACTTCCTCTGCATCTCCAACAAAATCGTCGTGGAAGTCGATGGGTCTCAGCACGGAGAAAATCGGCGCGACCAAATACGTGACGCTTGGTTGGAACGTGAGGGCTATCGCGTGATGCGGTTTTGGAACCACGAAGTGACGTTCAATCAGGAGGGCGTGCTGGCGACGATCGCGGCGGCGTGCGGACTGCCATGATGACGGCGGGCGCGCCCCCCTCTCCCGCTTCGCGGGAGAGGGCTGGGGTGAGGGCGGGGGAGCGATGCATCGCTTCGGCGCCCCTCATCCGGCGCTTCGCGCTGCGTTCTCCCGCAAGCGGGAGAAGGGAACAGTGATCCGGCTCGCCCCGCAGTTCGCCGAGCTTGCGGCGACGACCAATTTCTCTTTTCTGCGCGGCGCGTCGCACCCGGAAGAGATGGTCGCGCGCGCGGCGGAGCTTGGTCTCGCGGGGCTTGGCGTCGCCGATCGCAATACGCTCGCCGGCGTCGTGCGCGCGCATGTCTTCGCCCGCGAGAACAGAGCTGCGATCGGGGCGATGCGCGTCATCGCGGGCGCGCGGCTCGTCTTCCGTGACGAGGCGCCGGAACTCGTCGTCTACCCCGAGACGAAAGCCGGTTATGCCCGGCTCTGCCGTCTGCTCACGAGAGGAAACCTGCGCGCGCCGAAGGGGGAGTGCCATCTCGATTTCGCCGAGGCGCTCGAGGATACGCGCGATCTTCGCGTCATCGCCATGCCCGGCGGCGGCCGCGGCGAGCGCGAAAAACTCCTTGAATTGCGCGAGGCTTTCGGCGCCGCACCTCTGGGTCGGAGCGAGCCTCGTCTATGGCGAGGCGATGCGGGGCGCGCTGGCGCGGCGCGTGAAACTTGCGCGCGAAATCCGCGCGCCGCTGATCGCGACCAACGATGCGCTGATGCATGTTCCCGAGCGGCGGCCGCTCGCCGACGTCGTCGCCTGCATCCGCGAGGGCGTGACCCTGGAGGCGGCGGGACGTCTGACGCAGGCCAACGCCGAGCGTCATCTGAAGGACCCGCACGAAATGGCGCGTCTGTTCGCCGAGGCGCCGGAAGCAGTCGGCGAGACGGTGAAATTTCTTCGCGGCGTCTCCTTCAGCCTCGACGAACTCGCCTACAGCTATCCCGAGGAGCTGCGCGAAGGTTTTTTGAGCCCGCAGGCCGCGCTCGAAGCCTTCGCCCGGGAAGGCGCGCGCGCGTCGCTTTCCCGACGGAGTCCCCGAGCGCGTCGCCGAGGCGCTCGAGGCATGAGCTCGACCTCGTCGGCCAGCTCAACTACGCGCCCTATTTCCTCACCGTCCACGACATCGTCAGGTTTGCGCGTTCGCGCGGCATTCTCTGCCAGGGCCGGGGCTCGGCCGCCAATTCGACGCTCTGCTATTGTCTCGGCATCACCGAGGTCGATCCCGCGCGTTTCGATCTCCTGTTCGAACGTTTCGTCTCCGCCGAACGCGACGAACCGCCCGACATCGACGTCGACTTCGAGCACGAGCGGCGCGACGAGGTGATCGCCTATATTTATGCGCGCTACGGCCGCGAGCGGGCGGGGCTCGCGGCGGCGGTGACGACCTATCGCATGCGCTCGGCGATCCGCGAGACGGCGAAAGTTTTCGGCCTCTCCGACGATGTCATCGTCTCGCTCAACAATACGAGCTGGGGCGGCGTTGCGCCGATCGGAGATTGAGCGGGCGCGGTCCGCCGGGCTCGATCCCACAGATCCAAATCTCGCGATGGCGCTTGAGATCGCCAACGAACTGTCCGGCTTTCCTCGCCATCTGACCCAGCACAGCGGCGGCTTCGTCATCACGCGCGACCGGCTCGACGAAGTCGCGCCGATCCTCAACGCCGCGATGGAGGACCGCACCACGATCGAATGGGACAAGGACGATCTCGACGCGCTCGGCATATTGAAGATCGACGTGCTCGCGCTCGGCATGCTGACGGCGCTGCGCAAGGGTCTGGATCTCCTCGACCGGCATTACGGACTGCCTCTGACGGTCGGCGCCATTCCGGCCGAGGAGGCCTGCGTCTATCAGATGATCCAGCGCGCCGACACGATCGGCGTGTTCCAGATCGAGAGCCGCGCGCAGATGTCGATGCTGCCGCGGCTGAAGCCGGAGAAATTCTACGATCTCGTCATCGAGGTCGCGATCGTGCGTCCGGGGCCGATCCAGGGCGACATGGTGCATCCCTATCTGCGCCGCCGCCAGGGGCTGGAGGAGGTCGCCTTTCCCTCGCAGGAGCTGGAGGCGGTGCTCGGCAAGACGCTGGGCGTGCCGCTGTTTCAGGAACAGGCGATGAAGATCGCCATCGTCGCCGCCGGCTTCACGCCGGGCGAGGCCGATCGAGTTGCGCCGCGCGATGGCGACGTTCCGGCGCGTCGGCACGATCCAGACCTTTCGCGACAAGATGGTCGAGGGCATGGTCGGCCAAGAGGCTACGAGCGCGAATTCGCCGAGCGCTGTTTCCGGCAGATCGAGGGCTTTGGCGAATACGGATTTCCCGAGAGCCATGCGGCGAGTTTCGCGCTGCTGGTCTATGCCTCGTGCTGGATGAAGTGCCGCTATCCCGACGTGTTTCTCGCCGCGATGCTCAACGCCCAGCCGCTCGGCTTCTACGCGCCCTCGCAACTGGTTCGCGACGCGCGCGAGCACGGCGTCGAGGTGCGCGAGGTCGACGTCAATTGCTCCGACTGGGACTGCACGCTGGAGGAAGAGGCTCAGGCGCAGACGCCGCGCGAAACTCCATCGCCGGCATGTCTCCATGGCCGAGCATATTTGTTCCGAAACATGCGGTCAGGCTCGGCTTTCGCCAGATTCTCGGCGCGCGCGAAGAGGAGATGCAGAAGCTCGCCGAGCAGCGCGGCGGGGGCTACGATTCCGTGCGCGATCTCTGGTTGCGGGGCGGCCTGTCGATCGGCGCGCTCGAAACGCTCGCCGACGCCGACGCCTTCCGCTCGCTCGGGCTCGACCGGCGCGAGGCGATGTGGGCGGTGCGCGCGCTCAATCGCGTCGGCGATCAGGACGACCTGCCGCTGTTCGCGGCGTCGCGGCCCGAGCGCGAGGCCGAGCCCGACGCCAAACTGCCGCCGATGCCGCTCGGCGCGCATGTGGTCGAAGATTACCGGCGGCTGTCGCTGTCGCTGAAGGCCCATCCCGTCGCCTTCATGCGCAGCAAGACTTGCGGCGCGCGGACATTTTGCGCTCCGATGCGCTCGACAAGGTCAGGAGCGGCGAGCGCGTCACGGTCGCCGGGCTCGTGCTGGTGCGCCAGCGGCCGGGCACCGCCAAGGGCGTGATCTTCATGACGCTCGAGGACGAGACGGGCGTCGCCAACATCATCGTCTGGCCGAAGGCGTTCGAGCGGCTGAGGGCGATCGTGATCGGCGCGCGCTTCGTCGCCGTCACCGGCAAGCTGCAGAACGAAGCCGGCGTCATCCACATCATCGCCGAACGGATGGAAGATCTGACCCGATGCTCGGGCAGCTCTCGGCGGAGGGCCGGGAGATCGAGGCGCTCGCGCGCGCCGACGAGGTGCGACGGCCGCAAGCCTTCCGTCTCCGTCAAGCGCCAGGGCAACCGCTTCGCGCAGGTGCAGCTCTTTCAGGACAAGCGCCTGCCGTCGCAGGACGAACCGCCGCGTGCCGCCAAAGCCATGCCCGCGGGCCGCAATTTCCGGTGAGCCTTTGTTCAGGCTGTTACGAGGAGCGGCGGCGCCCTCGCCGCCGTGTCGATCACACCCCCGTCGGCCTGGAGAGCCTGCCCTGAGCCTGCCGAAGGGCCGACGCTCCTCGGGTTCGATCTCTTGCGCGCATGTAAGCGCCTCGGCTAAGAGCGGCCCGCCTCCTACGCCGAGTTGCGGTTCCCTTGTCCTATCTGATGCTCGCGGTTCTCTCGGCGCTCTGGGGAACGTCTTTCCTGTTGATCAAGATCGCGATCGACGGGCTCGATCCCCTCGACGTTCACCTTTTGCCGGCTGTCGATCGGCGCGGTCACGCTCGCCGTGCTGGCTCGCGCGTTCGGCTGGCGCTGGCCAAGGACGCGCGACGCCTGGTTCTATCTTCTGCTGCTGGCCGTCGCCGGGCAGGCGCTGCCGGTGTTCGTCAGCGGCACGGCGGCGCGGCTGACGACGAGCGGCGACCTTGCGCTGATGATGGGGGCGGCGCCGATCGCGACGATGCTCATCGCCCGTCTGCTCGGCATGGGCGAAGTCTGGAGTCTCAGGCGGCGTTCGGGCTCGGCGTCGGCCTCGTCGGCGTCGGCTTCGCGGTCGGGCGCGCCGGTCGACGCTGCTGCGCTATCCGGATGCCGAGTCGGGCGCGCGCTCGGACTGCTGGCCGCCGTGCTGTTCGCGGTCGGCGCGCTGGCGTCGCGTTTCGCCTCGCGGCGGGTCGGGCACGCAGATGGCCGCCGCAGGCTCGATGGCTATGTCGTCACGCCTGATGGGCTGCGTATGGCTCGGCCGGAAGGGCGTCCGCGGGCCGCTGCCAGATCGCCGACGCGCCGTGGCTGTCGCTTGCCGCCGTGCTCGACGCTCGGATGCGTCAACACGGCGTTCGGCTATCTCGTCTATTTCCGGCTGGTCGAAACCGCCGGCGCGACCTTCGCCACGCTCAACAATTACGCCGTGCCGGTCATCGGGCTGCTGCTCGGCGCGCTCGTGCTCGGCGAGCCGGTCACGCTCCGCTCATGCGCGGGTCTCGCCCTCGTGATCGCGAGCGTGGTCATCACCGGCAATGCGGCGCGTAGGACCGTCGTGCGGGCGTGATGCCTCACGCCACCTCGAACAGCCCCGCCGCGCCCATGCCGCCGCCGACGCACATCGTCACGACGACATATCTGACGCCGCGGCGCTTGCCCTCGATCAGCGCATGGCCGACGAGGCGCGAGCCGCTCATGCCGTAGGGATGGCCGACCGCGATCGCGCCGCCGTCGACGTTGAGCTTGTCGTTGTCGATGCCGAGCCGGTCGCGGCAATAGAGCACCTGCACGGCGAAAGCCTCGTTGAGCTCCCAGAGCCCGATGTCGTCGATCTTCAGGCCATGCGCCTTCAGGAGCTTGGGCACGGCGAAGACCGGGCCGATGCCCATCTCGTCGGGATCGCAGCCGGCGACCGCGATGCCGCGATAGATGCCGAGCGGCGCGAGATTGCGCTGCTCGGCGAGCTTGCGCCTCCATCAGCACGCAGGCGCTGGCGCCGTCGGAGAGTTGCGAGGCGTTGCCGGCGGTGATGAAGGTCGCCCGGCGTGGTCTTGTGCCGGCCGCCGGCGAACACGGTCTTGAGCGCGGCGAGGCCCGCAGCGTCGTGTCGGCGCGGCCGCCTTCGTCCTGCCTCAGCGTGACTTCCTTGTCGCTGATCGCGCCCGTCGCCTTGTCCTGCACCTTCATCACGCTCGGCAGCGGCACGATTTCGTCGTCGAACCGTCCCGCCGCCTGCGCGGCCGCGGTGCGCTGCTGCGATTGCAGCGCATATGCGTCCTGCGCCTCGCGCGAAACCGAATAGCGCTCGCGCGACGATTTCGGCGGTCTCGAGCATCGACATGTAGAGGTCGTCGCGATGCGCGATCGAGCCAGGGATCGGTGGCGCGATAGCGGTTCATGTGGTCGTTCTGCACCAGCGAGATCGATTCGAGGCCGCCGCCGACCGTGATGTGCATGCCGTCGGCGATGATCTGCTTGGCGGCGATCGCGATCGCCATCAGGCCCGAGGCGCACTGGCGGTCGACCGACATGCCGGCGACGCTGGTCGGCAGCCCGGCGCGCAACGCGCATTGGCGCGCGACATTGACGCCGGTCGAGCCCTGCTGCAGGGCCGCGCCCATGATGACGTCGTCGACCTCGGCGCCGGCGACGCCGGCGCGTCCGAGCGCGGCCTCGATCGCGTGGCCGCCGAGCGTCTGGCGCCGGCGTGTCGTTGAAGGCGCCGCGATAGGCCTTGCCGATCGGCGTGCGGGCGGTGGAGACGATGACGGCTTCACGCATGGAGGTTCCTCACGTTGTTGAGTTGGCCGCCCTTCTGCCTTGGCGGCCGTCGAGGCGAATTTGAAAGTCTGCTGGAAGGCGTTCTCGAGCGGAACCGCCTTGCTGCGGTCCGAGATTTCGCGCAAAGCGCGCCGCGATCGTCTCCGGCGTGCGCTCGGCCTTCGGCCAGATAGACGCCCGGCGTCTCCGCGATATGGGTGACCGCGAATACGCCGCCGCCCGCGCCCATGATGACGCGCGAGGGCGCGTCCTCGCCGACCAGGAACAGCACGGCGGGCGTCACCGATTCCGCCGTCAGCACGGCCGCCGCGTCCGTGGGCAGCAGGCCCTCGGTCATCTGCGTCGCGCGCGGTCGGCGCGAGCGTGTTGACGCGCACGTTGTACTTCTGCGCCTTCGAGATGCAGCACGTTCATCAGGCCGATCATCGCCGGCTTTCGCCGCGCCGTAGTTGGCCTGGCCGAAATTGCCGTAGATGCCGGAAGCCGAAGACGTGAAGACGATGCGGCCATAGTTGCGCTCGCGCATGCCGTTCCAGACCGCCCTGGCGCAGATCGCCGAGCCCAGCAGATGCACCTTCACGACGAGCTCGAAATCGGCCATCTCCATCTTGCCGAAAGTCTTGTCGCGCAGGATGCCGGCGTTGTTGACGAGAATGTCGACCTTGCCCCAGCGGCGCTCCGCCTCGGCGACCATCGCGGCGACCTGTCGTCGTCGGTGACGTCGGCGCCGTTGGCGAGCGCCTCGCCCCCGCGCGTCACGATCTCCTCGACGACTTTCAGCGTCGCCGCCGACGGCGGCCGCCCGGGCCCGAGATCGTTGACCACGACCTTGGCGCCGCGCGCGGCGAGGCCGAGCGCGTGGCAGCGGCCGAGCCCTCCGCCCGCGCCGGTGACGATGGCGACGCGGCCGTCAAAACGTACGCTCATGTCGGCGCCTCTCGTTCCGTCGCAGAAGATTTCAGTGGCTACGGCGCGCGCCAGCGGCGGCAAAAGCGAGTTGACGGCGCGGGACGGGGCGGAGTTTTCGTCCGCCGCGCGGAGGACGCCGGTCGTCATCGCCTGACATCATGACGGCCGCGGCGCACACCAGGCCGCCGAAAGTGAAAGCGAACACCGCCGCCAGCATCAGCGTGCCGGCGACCGGCATGTCCGACCGCCACAGCAGCGAGCGCACGCCGGCGAAATCGAGCGCGAGCAAAGCGACAGCGCAGACAAGGCCGACCGCCATCCCGCCGAGCCAGTTGGCGATCATCATCCGCACCAGCCGAGTCCATCCGGCGCCAGCGCATTCGCGCCTCGCGATAGCCGATTCAGGACCGACGACATGCTGCGTGCTCTCCGGGTCGGCGCGAACTCAGGTCCAATCAGTGTTTACGAAATGACGGGCGCCGTCCAGAGCGTGCGGCGCATCGCTCGCTAGCTTCTTCTTCTTAGCGGCGGCCTTCTTCGCCGGCGCTTTCTTGGCACTTTCTTTGGCGAGCAGCCTTCGTCGCAGTCGGCTTTGGCTTCGCTTCGCGGCTTCTGCCTTGGCGCGCGCTGCGGGCTTCGCCGCGGGTTTCCCCCCGCGCTCCGCCAGCAGTTCCATCGCGTCCGATAGGGTGATCATTTCCGGAGTCGATCGACTTCGGGATATTGGCGTTGACCTTGCCCCAATTGACATAAGGGCCGAACCGGCCGGAGCGCACGGTGACCGGGCCGCCTTCCGGGTGGGGCCCGAGCGAACGCGCGCCGGGGATGCAGACCGCTTTCCTTGGCCGCGAGCGCTGCGACCGCCTCCGCGAGCGTCACGCGATTCCGGGCTCGTACCCTTCGGCAGGGTCGCATTGACCTTGTTATGGCTCACATAGGGGCCGAAGCGACCGCTCCTGACCGTCACCTTGCCGCCCATCGTCGGATGCTCGCCAAGCTCGCGGCCCGAGCCCGAGCCGAAGCGCGAACCTGCGCCGCTTTCCTTGGCGACGATGAGATCGATGGCGCGATTGGCGCCGATTTCCAGCACATCGTCGTCCCGGCCGAGATTGGCGTAAGTTTTGCCGTGCTGGACATAGGAGCCGTAACGCCCGATGCCCGCGACGATGGGATCGCCGGAAGTCGGATGCTTCGCGACCTCCCTCGGCAGCGATAGCAGGGCCATCGCCTTCTCGAGCGTCACGTCCTCGGGCTTCATCCCCTTCGGCAGGGAGGAGCGCTTCGGCTTTTCGCCCTCGCCCTGCTGGACGTATTCGCCGAAGCGGCCGTTGCGCAGGGTGATCTCGTCGCCGGTCCTGTCATCGACTCCCAACACTTTTACGCCAGGGCGATCCCCACCCTCGCCGGCGCCATTTTCCTGACCGTTGGGGGAAAGCACGCGCGTAAATCGGCACTCGGGGTAGTTCGAGCAGCCGATGAACGCGCCGAACTTGCCGAGCTTCAGCGAAAGCTGGCCCTTGCCGCAGGAGGGGCAGAGCCGAGGGTCGCCGCCGTCTTCGCGAGCCGGGAAAACATGGCGGCCCAAGCAACTCATTGAGGCTGTCGAGCACCTGTCTCGTGCGCAAATCCTTTATGTCGTCGAGGGCGGCGGAAAAATCGCGCCAGAAATCCCTCAGCACGTCTTTCCAGTCGACTTCGGAGTTGGAGACCAGGTCGAGCTTTTCCTCCAGGCCCGCCGTGAAATCATATTCGACATAGCGGGCGAAGAAGGATTCGAGGAAGGCGATGACCAGCCGTCCCTTGTCCTCGGGGATCAGCCGCTTCTTTTCGATGCGGACATAGTCGCGGTCGCGCAGCACGGCGAGCGTCGAGGCATAGGTGGAGGGGCGGCCGATGCCGAGTTCCTCCATGCGCTTGACGAGCGTCGCCTCGGTGTAGCGCGGCGGCGGTTCCGTAAAGTGCTGGCTCGCCTCGATGCGCTCTTTCTTGAGGGCCTCGTCGGACGCCCATCGCCGGCAGGCGCGCGGCACTCGTCGTCCTCCTCGTCGTCGCGCCCTTCCTGATAGAGGGCGAGGAAGCCGGGGAAACGAATGACCTGGCCGGTGGCGCGGAAATCGAGCTTGCGGGCGTCGGCTTCAGCCAGAA
This sequence comes from uncultured Pseudomonadota bacterium, assembly GCA_963710855.1. Lineage (GTDB taxonomy): Bacteria > Pseudomonadota > Alphaproteobacteria > Rhizobiales > Beijerinckiaceae > Roseiarcus. Next base: position 129,973 of record CAVQBX010000003.1, read on the forward strand.
TGTCGACCGTCGTGCGCTCGAGCTCCGCGCTTTCCATCTGACAGGCGAGCGTGCGGGTCCAGATCAGTTCGTAGAGCTTTGCCTGCTCCGGCTCGAGATGGCGCGCGATGTCCTTCGGGCGGCGGGTGACGTCGGTCGGGCGGATCGCCTCGTGCGCTTCCTGTGCGTTCTTGGCCTTGACCGTATATTTGCGCGGCGCGGCGGGCACATAGGCGTCGCCGAAATCCCTGCCGATCATTTTACGGGCGGCGCGTCGACCGCTTCCGGGGCGAGGTCCACGCCGTCGGTTCGCATATAAGTAATGAGGCCGACCGCGCCCTCGCCGACATCGACGCCCTCATAAAGTCGCTGCGCGATCTGCATGGTGCGGGCCGGCGCGAGGCCGAGCTTGCGCGAGGCTTCCTGCTGGAGCGTCGACGTGGTGAAAGGCGGGGAGGGGTGCCGCTTGACGGGCTTCGCCTCGATCGAAGCGACCGTGAAGTTGGCCTTTTCGAGCGCCGCCTTGAAGGCTTCTCGCTTCGGGACCGGACCCGACATCGAGCCGGCCGATTTTCTTCCCGTCGGCGCCGACGAGGCGCGCCGAGAAAGGCTGATCGCCCTTGGTGCGAAGGTGGGCGATGATCGACCAATATTCGCGCGCCACGAATTTTTCGATTTCGAGTTCGCGGTCGCAGACGATGCGCAGCGCCACCGATTGCACACGGCCCGCGGACCTCGCCCCCGGCAGCTTGCGCCAGAGCACGGGCGAGATGTTGAAGCCGACGAGATAGTCGAGCGCACGGCGGGCGCGATACGCGTCGACCAGCGCCTCGTCGATCTCGCGGGGATGGCGCATGGCATCCTGGACCGCTTCCTTGGTGACCGCGTTGAAAACGACCCGGTCGACGCGCTTGTCCTTGATGACTTTCTTGGCTTTCAGGATCTCGAGCACGTGCCAGGAGATCGCCTCGCCCTCGCGGTCGGGGTCGGTGGCGAGGATCAGCGCGTCGGCGTCCTTGACGGCGGCGCCGATCTCGTTGAGCCGCTTGGCGGCCTTGCCGTCGATTTCCCAACGCATGGCAAAGTCGTGATCGGGATCGACCGACCCGTCCTTGGCGGTGAGGTCGCGAACGTGGCCGAACGAGGCGTAAACGTCGTAACCCTTGCCCAGATATTTATTTATGGTCTTCGCCTTTGCGGGCAACTCGACAATGACAACCTTCATTCAAAAGACCCCGGATGCGGCGGCGGCATATGGCTGCTCTGGAAGGAAATCACAAGGGGCGGGTCGCAAGGCGGCCCGCGGGGCCGGCGTGGAAAACGAAAAAGTTGCAAACTTGACAGGGCTTTGGCGGAGGTCGGATGGCTGAAGAATATACTCTCGAGCGGTTCCTCGACGCCCAGGCGCCCCTCTATAGCGCTGTGGTCGCCGAGCTCGCGGCGGGACGAAAGCGCACCCACTGGATGTGGTTCATCTTCCCGCAGATCGCGGGGCTGGGCATGAGCCCGACCTCGGTCTTCTATGCGATTTCATCGCTCGAGGAAGCCCGCGCCTATGCGCGCCACGCTGTCCTCGGCGCTCGGCTCAGGGAATGCGCCGGCCTGGCGCTGGCGGCGGCGCCGAAGACCGCTCGTCGCGATATTCGGCGGAATCGATGCGACCAAATTCCGCTCGTCGATGACGCTGTTCGCCGCCGCGGCGCCCGACGAGGAGGTTTTCAGGGCCTGCCTCGAGGCGTTCTTCTCGGGCGAGCCCGACCCCGAAACCCTGGCGCGGATCTGAGCCGCTTCGATTGTGGCGCTTGCCAGTTCAGGAACACGCCGCTAGGGGAACCGCAAATGCGCGAGTTCGCGGGCAGGGGCGTCACGGGAAATGGGCCCGGTGGCGGCGCGCATCCATGTCGAGCCGGAGCGAATGCAAACCTCAGATGTCGATGTGACTGGCGACCCGATTTCGGCGGGGTCGTGGGCGATCTATTTCGCGCGCCTCGGCTGGGTGCGGTTCAAGGCAGCGTTCTCGCTGCCGATCGACGTCGACAAGAATTTTTACGCCGCCGACGCGGGCTGGCGGCTGAAGCGCGGCGTGCTGCCGAAGGGGGTGAAGATCACCGTCGCCGGGCGCAGCGACGGCGGCGGCATGCAGGCGCTCTCCCGCATCTCCGGGCTCAATTTCGCGGCGACGTTCGGCGCGACATATGTCCATACTCCCTTCCTCTATGTCGAACACGGCGACGACGGCATCGTTCACGGCAAGGTGTGGGAGACGTTCCTCAACCTCGGCGAGGGCGAGCTTGCGATCGGCGAAGGCGACTACGAGGTCGTCGACTACGTGGACTATTATTTCGGCCGGGCGAAGCTGACGGACCGCACGGTGCTCAGGTTTCAGCAATGCTACTGGCCGGGCAAGCAGGCGCCCGCCACCTACTATCGCATTCTGCCGAGACTGCGCGAAAAGCTGCGGTTCTCGCCGCGCCCGCCGGACGCGGGCCCGCTGGTTGTCGCCGTGCATGTGAGGCGCGGCGACGTCGCCGCCAACCGCAACAACGACCGCTTCACCGACAACGCCAGGATCGTCGCCGCCGTCAAACAACTGATCGGCGCGCTCGACCGGCTCGGCCTGCCGCGCCGCATCGTGATCCATTCGCAGGGCGATCCCGCCGCCTTCGCCGAATTCCGCGACATGGGCTGCGAGCTCTCGCTGGACGCCGAAGCGCTCTGGACGCTGCGGCAATTGATGGAAGCCGACGTCCTCGTGATGTCGAAGAGTTCATTCTCCTTCATCTCCGCGCTCGCCAATGTCGGCGTGAAGCTTTACGAGCCGTGGCTGCAGAACCCGCTGCCCGACTGGATCGTCAGACGCAGCGACGGCCGCTTCGACGAGCGCCGGCTCGAAGCCCGGCTCGCCGCTCTGTTCAAGGGCCGGGATTTTGGCGCTGCTCGAGTCCGCGACGCCGAACCGGCGCGCGAAGAGGAAAAGCGGCACGCGCTCAGCGAAGAGCGATAGAGCGTGCAAGCGTGGCTGAAGCTCGCGTTCGGCGGCCGGCCGCGCGTCTCGCCGACGAGCCCGGGCGCGAAAAAACTGACCTTCGGCTTCGCCGTTCCCGCCGCCTACGGGGGCGAAGGCTACGACTATTACTCCACTCACAATTCCGGCCTGTTTTCCAATTGCTCAACGACATTGGAAGACATACTCGCCTTGAGCCGTGCGAAGGGAAAAGTTGCGAGGATCGACTATTCGCAGGGCATGGGGCTCTACAAGGACCGGCCGGGCAGGGACGTCTATCCGCGCTTCTTCGAGCGTAACGGCGTCTTTGATTGTCCGCCGGGCTTGACCTTCAATTCGCTCGATGTCCACACGCCCTACAGTCGCCTGCCGCTGGCGGAGTTGCACGCGGCCGTTGATTGTTTCTTCAAGCCTTCAGGAGAAGCGGAAGCTCTCGCAAAGGCGTGGGCGGACGAGGCGCGCCTCGATCTCACAAATACGCTGGCGATCTATTATCGTGGCACCGACAAGGGCAAGGAAATCGAGCTCGCGCCGATCGAGGCCTATTTGAAGGCTGCGCGTGAGATCGACGATAAGACCGGCCGCCGGCGCGCCATTCTCATTCAGACCGACCAGATGCAGGCGCGCGAGGCGGTGGTCAAAGCGTTCGGCGCTCGCGCCCGCTTCTTCTCCGCCATGCCTGTCACGCGACGCACGAAGGGCATCCACAAGCAATGGCTCCAGCGCCTCGCCGCCGGCGGGGGCGAGGCGTCGGGGCTGCAGATGCTGGCGGCGGTGTTGGCGCTGTCGCGCTGCGCCGAAGTCGTGCTGACGACGAGCAACGTCGGCGCCTGGGTCGCCTTCTACCGGGGCCACGCCCGGGGGCTTCACCAGTTCAGCGCCGAGGCGACGCTGATCGGACTGGGCGAGGCCGGGAACTAAAGGCGGCTTAGCGTCCGTTAACGCGGAAGTAAGAGCGGTTAAGCGTCCGTTAAGAGCGGTTAAGCGTCCGTTAAAAGCCGTTAAGAGCCGTTAAAAGCCGCTTAAATCGCGCCATGTATTCATATATTTCAATGGCTTACACCAAAGACAGCGCGAATATTTTTTGTGCAAGGAAGGCCGAGGCGAGGCTGCATTGGTTTAGCGCAGGGAAAGCTCACTTCAAATACCGCTCGAAACAGATTTCAAAAAAACGAAACAAAGAGTATAACGAATTACCGGAAATGTCAAGGCAGAAGTGGCATTTTATTCCGTCAGCTGGTGGCGAGGCGTTGTCGCCGCCACCACGTCCCTCACGCTGAGCCCGTCGAAGCGTAATCCAGCTTAGCGGGAGCGCGGCGCCACCCACCGGTTCTTGGCATCGGCCGCAGTTCTACCACACCATGCTTCGACGGGCTCAGCATGAGGATAGTGGGTGGCGGACAGGCCTTTGTCACGACAGAGCCCGGAAGCGAACGCTGCGCTACTGGGCCCGCCGCCGGAACAGCCAGCTCGCCGCGGCCATCGTGACGAGCGCGATGATCGCCATCGGCCACAGGCGCTGGGCGACCAGATCCGCGGTCATCTCGCGCAGGAAAATGCCGCGGGTGATGACGAGGAAATGGGTGAGCGGGTTGATCATCGCGACCGGCTGCAGCCAGCTCGGCATGTTCTGCACCGGCGCGCTGAAACCCGAGAGCATCATCGCCGGCATCATGAACACCATGATCCCCATCATCGCCTGCTGCTGATTGGCGGCGAGCGAGGAAATGAACAGGCCGATGCCGATGACGGCGACCAGGAACAGCGCGAGGCTCGCGAACAGCAGCGGCGCGGAACCCGTGATCGGAATGCCGAAGCCGAACACCACGATGAGCGCGATGCCGACGCCCTGCAGGAGGCCGACCACCATGCCCGGGCGCGGCCTTGCCGATGATGATCTCGAACGGCTGCAGCGGAGACACCAGCAATTGCTCGAATGTTCCGAGCTCGCGCTCCCGCGCGACAGACATGCCGACGATCATCAGGACCGTGGTCATGGTCAGCGTGGCGAGCAGGCTCGGCGTCATGACTGTGCGGAAGTCGCGGTTCGGATTGAACCAGGTGCGATCGACGACCTCGCTCATCTGGCGCGCCGCAGAGCCCTTTATCCAGTCGCTCGCAAAGTCAGCGACGATCAGGTTGACGTAGTTGTTGACGATCTGCGCGCTGTTGGAGCGCCGCCCATCGAGCAACAGTTCGACGACCGGCCGGTCGCCGCGAGCCAGCGCCCTAGAAAAATCCTGGTCGATCTCGATGACGGCGAGCACGTCCTGCGCGTCGATGGCGCGCCGAACCTCGTCGGGGCCGTTGAGGCGACGCACCTCGGAGAAGGCGTTGGTATGTTCGAGCCGCGCGATGAGTTCGCTCTGAGGCGAGGCCCCAATCCTGATATGAGACGCCAATCGAAACGTTGGTCACGTCCATGGTCGCCGCATAGGAATAGAGCAGCAGTTGCACGAGCGGCGGCGCGATCAGCGCAATGCGCGCCTTGGGATCGCGGAACGCGGCGAGCAGCTCCTTGACGATCAGCGCTGATATGCGCGTCCAGTTCATCTCTAGTCGAGCCTCGTGCGCGTCGCGAGCCCGGTGAGGAAGAATAAAACCGCGCTCATCAGCAGAAGGGCGAGGGAGCAGGGGATCAGCACCGAGCCGAGATTGCCGGCGAGGAACAATGTCTGCAGGCCCTGCACGTAGTAACGGGCCGGCACGATGCGCGAAAACCATTGCAGCGGGGCCGGCATGCTCGACAGTTCGAAGATGAAGCCGGAAAAGAACAGGCCCGGCATGAAAGCGACCAGCATCGCGATCTGGCTCGCCAGGAATTGCGCGCGGGCTATGGTGGAAATCAACAGGCCGATCGCCAGCGCGACGCTGAGGAAGATCGAGGTGAAGACATAGAGCAGCAGCAACGAGCCACGCAGCGGAATGTGAAACAGGAACAGCGGCGGCGATCACACAGACGGTCATCGCGATGAGCCCGAGCAGAAAATTGGGAACGAGCTTGCCGATCATGAACTCGACGATGCCGACGGGTGTGGCGAGCAGCGCCTCGATCGTGCCGCGCTCCCATTCGCGCGCGACGACCAGCGCGGTCAGCAGCGAGCCGATCATCATCTGGATGAGCGCGATCGAGCCCGGCACCAGGAAGCGGCGGCTTTCGAGCTCCGGATTGAACCAGACGCGCGGCGCAACGTCGATGCCCGGCGGCGGTTTTGCGCCCAGCCCGAGCGCGCGCTGATCGAGCCAGGATTGCCAGGCGCCCTGGATGTAGTCCGCTGGCGAGGCTCGCGGTGTTCGGATCGCTGCCGTCGGTGACGAGCTCGACGCCGGCTGTGTCGCCGCGCGCGATGCGCTCGGAAAAATCGCCGGGCAGATCGACGATGCGCGTTGATCGCCCGCCGAGGCGAGATCGTCATAGAAGGCGCGGCGGTCGGTCGCGATGCCGCACGTCGAAAAGGGAGTGTCGGCGAGCGAGGCGATGAACCACGCGGTTTCCGCCGTCGGCGCCTCGATGACGAGCCCGACGCTGATGCGCGTCGCGTCGAAGGAGACGCCGTAGCCGAACAGGATCAGGAGAATGATCGGCAGCACGAAGGCGACGACGAAGCTGCGAGGGATCGCGCACGACCTGCAGCGATTCTTTCCAGACAGCGCGCGGATGCGCCGCAAGCGGCCGCCGTCGCGGCCCGACCGCGCTCATGCCGCCAGCCTGTCGTGCGCCTCGACGAGGCCGATGAAGGCGTCCTCGAGCGTGGGGTTCGGGTGGTCCGCGGTCGCGACCGCGGCCTGCAGCGCCTCGGGCGTGTCGATCGCGATGCACTGGCCGCGATAGATCAGCGCGACGCGGTCGCAATATTCGGCCTCGTCCATGAAATGGGTGGTGACCATGATCGTCACGCCGCGCGCGACCATGGCGTTGATGAAGCCCCAGAACTCGCGGCGCGTCAGCGGATCGACGCCGGAGGTCGGCTCGTCGAGAAACAGCACCGGCGGCTCGTGCAGGATCGCGCAGGAGAGCGCGAGCCTCTGTTTGAAGCCGAGCGGCAGCGCGCCGGCGTTGACGTCGAGATGAGGCTTGAGGTCGAAGGCGCGCGACGGCGCGGTCGATCGCCTCGCGTCGCGCGGCGCCCTTGAGGCCGTAGGCGCCGGCGAAGAAGGTGAGGTTCTGGCGCACGCTGAGGTCGCCGTAGAGCGAGAATTTCTGCGCCATGTAGCCGAGCCGCGCGCGCGCGGCCGACGGCGCCTTGTAAAGGTCGAGGCCGTCGACGCGCGCCGTGCCCGAGGTCGGCCGCAGCAGGCCGCACATCATCTTGAAGGTCGTCGACTTGCCGGCGCCGTTGGGCCCGAGCAGGCCGAAAATCTCGCCGCGCCTGATCTCGAAGGTGATGTGGTCGGCGGCGGTGAAGGCGCCGAAGCGGCTGGGTCAGGTCCGATCGCGCTGCACCGGCGGCGCGCCGTCGCGCCCGTCGATCCGTCGCGCTGCGCGAGCGCCGAGCGCGCGTTTCGGCTGTCCGCCGAGCGCGGCGACGAAGGCGTCCTCGAAGCGCGGCGCGGCGGCTTCGATCTCGGCGCCTGCGGCGTCGCGATGCATCTCGGCGACCGGCGGCGCCGGCGCCCTCCGCCATCACAAGGCGGAGCGCAGCTCGCCCTGCATCACGCCGTCGATCACTTCGGGCCGCTGCGAGCGCGCGCGGCCAGCGCCTGCGCGGCGTTCGGCGCCGGCTCCGAGCAGCCGAAAGACGCGGCCGGCGACCTGCGCCGTCATCGCCTTCGGGTCGCCCTGGAACAGCGCGCGCCCTTCGTTGAGCACGATGCACCTCGGCGCAGTTCTCGGCCTCGTCGAGATAGGCGGTGCTCCAGACGACGCCGACGCCTTCGTCGACGAGCTGATAGACCATGCGCCACAGCTCGCGCCGCGAGATCGGGTCGACGCCGACGCTGGGTTCGTCGAGCAGCAGCAGCTCGCGGCGAGCGCAGCATCGCGCAGGCGAGGCCGAGCTTCTGCTTCATGCCGCCCGAGAGCTTGCCGGCGAGGCGCGTCGGTGAAGCGCGCGAGATCGGTGAAGGCGAGCAGCCGCTCGAACGTCTGCCGTGCGCTGCCGGCCCGACGACGCCGCGCAGATCGGCATAGAGATTCAGGTTCTCGAGGACGGACAGATCCTCGTAGAGGCCGAAGCGCTGCGGCATGTAGCCGATCGACGTCGTGCAGCTCGGCCGGCGTCGCGCAGCGTGTCGAGGCCGCAGACGCGGAGCTCGCCCGACGTCGGCGCCAGCAGGCCCGCCATCAGGCGCATCAGCGTCGTCTTGCCGGCGCCGTCGGGTCCGACGAGGCCGGTCACGCGGCCGGACATGATCGAAGTCGTCAAGCGCGTCGATCGCCGGCGGCGCGCCGGGCTCGAAGCGCTTGGTCAACGCCTCGAGTGATCGACGAGCGGCTCGCTCATTCGCGCTCACCGAGCGCGCTGGGTCGGCGCCGATCACGTTGACGGTGACCGGCATGCCCTGGCGCAGGACGTCGTCGGGGTCCTCGACGACGACGCGCAGGCGATAGACCAGCGCGGTGCGCAGTTCCCGCGTCTCGACCGTCTTCGGCGTGAATTCGGCGCTGGTCGAGATGAAGCCGATCGTTCCCTTCATCGGCGGCGATGTCGCGGCTGTCGGGCTTGACCTCGACCTCCATGCCCGGGTCGCACGCGCGCGAGGTCGGGCTCGGAGACGTAGGTGCGCACCCAGACCGGGTTGGTCAGGCTCAGCACGAAGACGGCCTCGCCGACATTGACGATCGAGCCGACCTCGCGCGGCGCGGCTCTCGACCACGCCGGCGCTGGGCGCGATCAGATCGGCGTCGGCGAGCTGGCTGTTCGGCCACCTTCACGGCGGCGTCTTGCTGCGCGGCCGCCTGCGCGCGCCGCGGCGTCGATATCCTCGGCGCGAAAGCCGGCGCTTCATCACGATCAAGCGCGTGCTGGGCGACGTTGACCCGCGCCGCCGCTTCGCGCTGCGCGCCGAGCGCGTCGTCGTAGTTCTTGACGGTGCCGAGTCGCGGAGGTGAGCAGGGCCTGCGCGCGGTCGAGCGTCTGCGTCGAGTTAGCAGCGTCGCCTGTTGCTCGGTGAGCGTCGCCTCGGCCTGGGCGATGTCCTCCTGGCGATTGCCGGCTTTCATCTTTTCGTAATAGGCCGCGGCCGGAATCGCGCGAGGCGCGCGCCTGCGCGAGCGCGTCCTCGAAATAGACGTTCTCCAGCGATGCAAGCGGCTGGCCCGGCTTTGACGCGATCGCCTTCGTCGACCGTCAGTTTTTCGATGCGGCCGGCGACCTTGAAGCCGAGGTTGACTTGCCTGACCTCGACATTGCCCTGCAGCGTGAGAGCGCCGTCGGAGCCCTTCCAATAGCTCTGCAGGCGCGCGTAAGCGTCGGCAGGGCTTTTCAGGCCGAGCGCAAATTAGACGGCGACGGCGGCGGCGGCGATCGCGATCAGCGCGACGACGATCGTCGCGCGGCCGGCGCGCGAGGGTTTTTGGTCTGCGGTCATGTTGAGGACTGTCTCGAAGGGCGCGCCGAACAGCGCCTCGAAATGGGCGGCGAGCAGGCCCTCGGCGTCGAGAGGGGCGATCTTTCCGAATTGGGCGTCCCAGATCATCGCGAGCACCATCGGCGCGACCACGAGCTGCGGGAATCTCGCATAGGCCTTGGAAGTCTAGGAGCCCGTCGCGCTCGGCGCGTTGCGCCGCGTCAGTTACAAAACCCAAAATCCTGGCGATGACCTCGCGATGATAGAAGCGCGCAATCTCGGGGAAACGCCCGGCTTCCCTCAGCACGATCTGCGCGACGAGCTTGCGGTCGGTCGCAAGAACTTCGTCGAGGAAAAACCGGAACAGCGAGCGAAACTGCTCGAGCGAGGCAGGGGCCTCGGCGCCTTCGACCGAAAGCTTCGTCAGCATCGGCCCGAGCGCCTGCAGGACGACCTTTTCGAAAAGATCGGTCTTGTCGCGCGCCAGCAGGTAGATCGTGCCCTTGGCGACGCCGGCGCGCTTGGCAATGTCGTCGAGCCGCGCGCCTTCGAAGCCTTTTTCGGAGAATTCGGCGAGCGCCGCGTCGAGGATCGCCTGGCGGCGGTCTTCGGCGCCGACTTCCCGCTTCGAGGGGCGTTTAGGGGAGGCGGGAGACAAGGATTACCTCGCGTCACTCTAAAATGACTGAAAAGTCAGTCAAATGCAAGTGATTCGACGACGTGTTGTATCGGCGCCACGCCCGTCAAGCATCTTCACGGATTAAACATAATAACTGAAAGACGCTCTTGCATTTGTTGCGGTGCACGCCCAATTTCCGAATCGCGTGACGTTTTGCGTTACGCATGCCCTCCTTGGGCGTTTCCTCCCTAAACTCGGGGCCGCTATGGCGACATGGCGGCCTCCTTTTCTTTCAGGCGCCTTTCCACGACGCCCGCTGCCCAAAATCACAAAAATCTGACCAAACGGTCAAAAAGATCCCACTCACCGACTTGACTTGGTTGCGGCGCACAAGTAGCTTGTTGCGGTGCGATATGACCTATCGCATATGCCCTCCTTGGGCGTTTCCTCCCTAAACTCGGGGCCGCTGTGGCGACATGGCGGCCTCCTTTTCTTTTCGAGCCCCGCCGCGACGCAACCCTGGGTTTCACTCGCGAATTGTTTGGGGGCTGTATCGTAAATTGATCTGGACAACGTAATTCTTCCGCTGCGGCGCCCCCTTGACAGTGTTGCGGTGCACAATTAGGTTGCATTCGTGCGGTACGTTCTACCGCATATGCCCTCCTTGGGCGTTTCCTCCCTAAACTCGGGCCGCTCTGGCGACAGGGCGGCCTCCTTTTTTGAGGGAGCTCGGCGCCGCGCAAGCCTCTGGCAATGTGGCCCGCCTGGATCGCCATGCGGCGCCTCTTGCCCACTTCGAACGCCTCGTCTACACCGCCCGGCCAATCTCGAAAGCCCTCGCATGCGCGCAGAAGCCGAATCGCTGGTCGAAAGCATCAAGCAATCCGCGGGATTGCTGAGGAGGCATCTTTGACGTCGAGACTTCGACGCGCCGCCTCGCCGAACTGAACGCCAAATCCGAAGACCCCAATCTCTGGAACGATCCCGAAGCCGCGCAGAAGGTGATGCGCGAGCGCACGATGCTGGAAGACCGGCTCGGCGGCATCAACAAGATCGACCGCGATCTCGACGACGCCATCACCCTCGTCGAACTCGGCGAGTCCGAGGGCGATGCGGCGACCGAGGCCGAGGGGCTCGACGCGCTGCGCGCCCTGAAGGCCGAATGCGACCGCCGGCAACTCGAAGCCTTGCTGTCAGGCGAGGCTGACGCCAACGACACCTATCTCGAAGTGCATTCCGGCGCCGGCGGCACGGAAAGCTGCGATTGGGCGCGCATGCTGCTGCGCATGTACGTGCGCTGGGGCGAGCGCCGCAAATTCGATGTCGAGCTGATCGAAGAGACGCCCGGCGACGAAGCCGGCGTCAAATCCGCGACCATCATGCTGAAAGGCCACAACGCGCACGGCTGGCTGAAGACCGAGTCGGGCGTGCATCGCCTGGTGCGCATTTCCCCCTATGACTCGAATGCGCGCCGCCATACCAGCTTCGCCTCGGTCTGGGTGTTCCCGGTCGTCGACGACCGTATCCAGGTCGATGTCAACGAGAGCGACTGCCGCATCGACACCTACCGCGCCTCCGGAGCGGGCGGCCAGCACGTCAACAAGACCGAATCGGCGGTGCGGATCACGCATATCCCGACCGGCATCGTGGTCGCCTGCCAGTCCGAGCGCTCCCAGCACAAGAACCGCGCCACCGCCTGGAACATGCTGCGCGCCCGGCTCTACGAGCTGGAACTCGAGAAGCGCGAGGCCGCTGTCACCGCCGACGCAGCCTCCAAGACCGAGATCGGCTGGGGCCACCAGATCCGCTCCTACGTGCTGCAGCCCTACCAGATGGTGAAGGATCTGCGCACCGGCTATACATCGGGCACGCCCGCCGACGTGCTCGACGGCGACCTCGACCCGTTCATGGAAGCCTCGCTCGCGCAAAAGCTCTCGGGGCGCACGGTGAAGGTCGACGACGTCGAGTAGGCGGGCGCCCCTGGAGGTCCGTCCATGAGCCTTGCCGACAAGAGCGCAGCGTTCCGCGCGCTGCACGCCGAAACCTTTGTGATCGCCAATGCCTGGGATGCGGGCTCGGCGAAGCTGCTGCGGGGCATCGGCTTCGCCGCGCTCGCCACCTCCTCCGGCGCCGAGGCCGGCGTGTTGGGTCGGGTCGATGGGCGGGTGACGCGCGCGGAAGCGCTCGCTCATGCGAAGGCGATCGTAGAAGCCGTCGATCTCCCTGTCTCCGCGGACCTCGAAAACGGTTTTGCGGACAAGCCGGCCGGTGTCGCTGAAACCATCGCGCTGGCGATCGAGATCGGACTCGCCGGCGGTTCGATCGAGGACGCGACCGGCGATTCCGCAAAACCCCTTTACGACGCCGACTTCGCCGCCGAGCGGGTCGCAGCCGCGGCGAAGGCGGCGCGGGCAAGCGGCTTTGTGCTGACGGCTCGCGCGGAAGGTTTTCTGCGCGGGCGCGCCGACCTCGACGAAGTCATCAAGAGATTGCGAGCCTTCGAGGCGGCGGGCGCGGACGTGCTGATGGCGCCGGGCCTGCCCGATCTTGCCGCGGTTCGCGCCGTGTGCGCCGCCGTGACGAAGCCGGTGAATTTCATGGCCGGCATTCCCGGCAAATCGTTCACGGTCAAGGAATTGAAGGAGGCCGGCGTCAAGCGCGTCAGTCTGGCGACCTCGCTGTTCCGCGCCGCGATGACGGGCGTCAAGGCCGCGGCCAGCGAGGCGCTGGAGCAGGGGACGTTCGGCTATCTCGATCGCACCCTCCCCACGTCGGAGTGGAACAAGTTCATGACGGCCCTGTAGCCGCGGTCAGCGAGGAGCGGCGGCGTCCACGCCGCCGACATGGTCGGCAAGGCCGACCCTCCTCAAGCCGCGGGTTCCGGCGATGCGGCCACGTTTTGAAACTATGCTTAACAGCGCCGCCGGTTTAACGTGCGCCCGGGCGGGTGGCGCGACGGAGGCTCTAGTCATGGCGAAAATGACGCTTTGGGGGTTCAACAACTCCACTTATGTGCGCACGGTCAAAATGGTGCTGGCCGAGAAGCATTTCACCGCGTTCGAGCAGGTGCCGCTCAACGTGCTGGCGGGCGACCCGAAAAAGCCTGAGCATCTCGAGCGGCATCCCTTCGGAAAGGTTCCGGTTCTCGATCACGACGGGCTGCGCATCCTCGAAACGTCGGCGATCGCGCGCTATCTCAACGACATCCTGCCCGGCAAGTCGCTCGTCCCGCCGACCCCGGCGGATCGCGCGCGCATGGACATGATCGTCGGAATCATCGATTCCTACGGCTATGGGGCCTTGGTTGGCGGCGTTGCGGCCTATCACCTGTTTCCCGATTTCGTCGGCGGCAAGAACGAGGCCCTGCTGCAGGCGGGCGCCGAAAGCGGCCGCAAGGTGGCCGAGTTCGTGATGAAGACGCGCGGCGCTTCGCAATTCATCGCCGGCGAACTCAGCCTTGCCGATCTCTATCTCGCCCCGATCATCGCCTATGTCGCGATGACGCCGGACAAGAATATCGTCTTCGACGTCCCCGGCTTTTCCGACTGGTGGACCGACATCGAGGCGCTGCCGAGTTTCAAGGAGACGCAGCCCGGCTAGATCGCGGACCCTCAACCGGAATCACACCCCGCCCTCATCCGGCGCTTCGCGCCACCTTCTCCCGCATAGCCCGTCGCAAGACGGGCGTCCTGACGGACGCCCTATGCGGGCGAAGGAATTCGCGGCTCCGATACGAGAGGCAAACCGGCTCACGGCAGCCCGGCGTGGGGAACGTCGACAGTTGCAATCTCGATGCGGCCTTTGAGCGCGTTGGGCGGCTCGCCCGAGGTGACGCTGGGCGCGGTCGTCATGAACAGCGTCTTGCCGTCGTCGCCGCCCAGCATGCAGGCGTAACAATTCCGGCTGGTCGCGACGACGTCCAGAACCTTGCCGCCTTCGGCTATGCGAACACATTCAGCCGCGGTCGGATTAGCGATCCAGATGGCGCCGGACGCATCGAGCGCGATTCCGTCGGGCGCGCGCGGGGCCGTCGCGGCCCACAGGCGGCGGTTGCTCAGCGCGCCGTCGGCTGCGACGTCAAAGGCGGTCAGGCGACCGGCAAGCGTCTCGGCGACGATCAGCGTCTTGCCGTCGGGCGTGATGACAGTCCCGTTTGGAAAGTGCAGGTCGTCTGCCGCGATCGAGACGGCGCCGCTCGGGCGAAATGCAGCGCGAGCTTGGCCGTGGGATGATCGGCCAACACACTGGCGCGGCCGCGCGAGGCAAATTCTCGCTGCAGATCGAAACCGAAGTTGCCGACATACGCTCGTCCTTGAGCATCGACCGCCATGTCGTTGCAATGAAAAGCAGCGATAGCTTGGCGAGATCGGCGTGCATGCTGATCTGACCGGCGGGGGATCGGCGCAGAACGCGTCGCTGAACCATCGAAACAACGAGCATCGCGCCGTCAGGCATCCACCCAAGGCCAGATGGCTGATCGTCGATTTCGAACTCGATGCGCAAATCGCCGGCGAGCGAAACGGATTTGACCGCCTTGGCGTAAAAATCGCTGAACCACAGCCGGCCCTCGCGCCAACGCGGCGCTTCGCCGAAATGGACGCCTCGCAGAGGACTTTCGCGCTTTGCATGAGAAGTCATCTCTCAGGGCAAAAATAATGGTCAAGGTGGGATGACCCTTTTTCGCCAAAATCCAGCTTGATGTCAAAGGAGGCGCGTTTGCGCTTTTGCAGAAGACATGACTGGGCAAGGCCAGCGACGAACGCTCATGTCTATCATCCGCGCGACAGCAGATATCGATGGAGCGATAGATCGCGACCCGGGCGAAGTCGCTAAATTTCTTCACGCGCTCGAGATGGAATTGCAAAAAGTTTGCAATCTCCTCGGCGACCGTTTCGCCGGGCGGCGGCGAGCCAAATCTTCCCTTCGCGATCACGATCCGCATACATCTTCATGATTGAAAGCAGCAGCCCCGCTTTGCCGCCAAAATAGCGCTGGATTAGTTGCTCGTTGACTCCGGCGGCTGTCGCGACCTCGCGCGTGGTGGCAGCGTCGTAGCCGCGCGCCGCAAACACTTCTATCGCAGCCGCCTGCAAGGCCGCTGGCAGTCGCGCTTCGGTCTCGTCGGCGATTGCTGCTCATGCCTCGAAGGGGCTCATCGAGTCTCCCGGACTTGACCTTTTTATCTCAATTCTACATGTATGCGAATACATACATAGATGGCGAAGGTCACGGAAAGGGTGAGTAAGATGAGAATTCTTCGCACGACGGCGCCTGTCGTCACGGTCGAGACCGAACGGCTCGGCCGGCATGACATAGCGAGCGGCGAGCGCGGCGGCGACAAGCATGAGGATGGCGGCGAACAGATAGCCGCCAAATACGCTCTGCCGCGAGCCGGATTCGATCAGCTTGCCGAACAATATCGGGGCCGGCGATGCCGCCGAGGCCGGTGCCGATCGCGTAGAAGATCGCGATCGCCACGGCGCGGACTTCGAGCGGAAAAGTCTCGCTGGCGGTCAGATAGGCGGCGCTCGCCGCGGGCGAAGCGAAGAAGAACACGATCGTCCAGGAGAGCGTCTGCATCGCCGCGGACGATGTTCCTTGCAAAAACAGGAAGCCGCTGGCGATCAGGCATATTCCTGACAGCGCATAGGTCGCCGCGATCATCTGACGACGGCCGATCGTATCGAACAAGGGCCCGAGCAGGACCGGCCCCAGGAAATTGCCGAGCGCGAAGGGCAGGATGTACCAGCCGACGTCGCCGGCGGTAACGCCATAGAATTTCGTCAGCACCAAAGCGTATGTGAAGAAGATCGAATTGTAGAAGAAGGCCTGCGCGGCCATCAGCACGAGGCCGATGACAGTGCGCTGCCGATAGCGCCGGAACAAGGTGTCGAACACCTCGGAAAGCGGCGTGTGGGCGCGGGCTCTCAGCTTGATCGCCTTGGAGGGATCGACCGGCTCGAGTTTCGCTCCCTGCTGTTCGAGCTGACGCTCGATGCCGCCGATCACGACCTCGGCTTCCTTCACCCGGCCATGCGTCGCGAGCCATCGCGGGCTTTCGGGCACCCAGTGTCGCATCGGCAGGATCGCGAGCCCCAGCACGGCGCCGGTCAGGAAGGCGAAACGCCAGCCGTAATCGCTAGCGCCGTTCGAGGGGCCGAGCAGCGCGATCGACACGCCTGCGCCGAGCGCCGCGCCGACCCAGAAACTGCCGTTGATGGCGAGATCGACGCGGCCGCGATAGCGCGCGGGCACGACCTCCTGAATGGCGGAATTGATCGCGGAATATTCGCCGCCGATCCCGCAGCCGGTGAAGAAACGGAACACGAAGAACGCGGTCTTGTCCCAGGAAAGACCGGTCAGCGCGGTGGCGGCGAGATAGACGCCGAGCGTGACGAAGAACAGTTTCTTTCGGCCGAAGCGGTCGGTCAGCCAGCCAAAGCCGAGCGCGCCTAGCACGGCGCCGAATACGTAGACGCTGCCCGCCGCGCCGATGTCGGCGTCGCTAAGATTTAGCGCGGGGCTCAACCTCAAGGCGCCGGACACCGAACCCGCCAGCGTCACCTCGAGCCCGTCGAGGATCCAGGTGATGCCGAGCGCGACGATGACGAGCACGTGGAAACGGCTGAACGGCAGCCGCTCGAGGCGGGCGGGGACGAGAGTGGAGACGATACCCGTCGGCTGGGCGGCCGCGGAAGGCCGCAAAGGCGCGGCGGCCGAGGCGCTCAAGCCCTTCTCCCGTTTCGGGACCGAGGGAAACGCGTTAGCGTTTCCCGGGGGGTGGCCGAAGGCCGGATGAGGGTTAGGACGCGAACGAGTAGAACCGCGGTGCAAACCCTCATCCCCCCTTCGGGGACCTTCTCCCGAAACGGGAGAAGGGGGAGATGACTGAGGGCGGCGTGTCTCAAGGCCGGCTCTGCGAGTTCGCTTCGACTTCGTTCGAACCCCCCTTCATTGCAAAAGTTCCCCGCGCGCTGGCGCGCTCGAAGGCGAGGCGTCATGATGGCAAGCCAAAGTTCTCTGGAGAAAAACATGGACGATCCGTTTTCGCTCGCCGGCCGCGTCGCCATTCTTACCGGCGCTTCGCGAGGCCTGGGCTTTGCGATGGCGGAGGCGATGGCCGAGCGCGGGGCAACGGTTGCGCTCAATGCGCGGGCCAGCGCGGGACTTGATCAGGCGGTCGAGCGCCTCAACGCGCGAGGATTGAAGGCGATCGCCCTGCCGTTCGACGTGACGGACGCGGCCACCTCCAAGGCCGCGATCGACGAGACCGCCAAGCGCTTCGGGCGGCTCGACATCCTCGTCAACAATGCCGGCGTGCAGCATCGCCGCCCGCTCGAAGAGTGGGAGGACGGCGAGTTCGAACGCGTGCTCGCGGTCAATCTCACCGCCTGCTTCCGCCTCACGCGCGACGCGGTTCCGCACATGAAGCGAGGCGGCTACGGCCGCATCATCAACACCGGTTCGGTCGGCGCGATCCTCGGCCGCAAGACGATCCACGGCTATATCGCCGCCAAGTCCGGACTTCATGGCCTGACGCGCTCGCTCGCCGCCGAACTCGGCAAGACCGGCGTCACGGTCAATGCGCTCGCCCCCGGCTATTTCGCGACCGAACTCAACACCGCCCTGCTGGAAGACAAGGAGTTCACCAAATGGGTGGAGGATAGGACGCCGATCGGTAGATGGGCGCAGCCGAGCGAGCTCGGCGGCGCCGCCGTGTTTCTCGCCTCGCCCGCCGCATCCTACGTGACCGGCCACGTGCTGGCGGTTGACGGCGGCCTTTCGACGAGCGTCTGAAACGCCTCACGAGCCTCTATGGTTATGATCTCGCCACGGGCGGACGCCAATTCCGCGAGCGCAGCGACGGTGGAGAACGGTATGCGGGAACTCAACGACGACGGACGAAGGGTCATATCGCAAGCGGCAGCGCGCCACGGCTTTTCCGAGGACGCGGTCTCCAACGCGCTGCTCGCACTTGCCGCCGGCGGCGGCTCGCAGGCGCAGTTCAGCCATCCGGAGCTCGGGGGCTTCGGCCAATGGCAGCGGGGCGGCATGATCATGATCGGCGACATGTTCAATCAGGGGCTGAAGGCCAGCGTCGCCGGCTTGTGTGCGGATCTTTCGGCGGCCCTCGCCGCGTCGCCGCTATGGAAACCCGAGCGGGCGCCAAGCGGATCGGACGCAAGCTTCGCTTATCCTGCCGGTTCGGCATGGCCGACCGAGCTCGGCGCGCCCTCCACGTCGGGCGCTCAGAATGATCTCGCCTACGCCTATTTCCCCTCGACCCGCCGGCTTGCGATTCGGCGCGGCGGCGAGGTCAAGATTTACGACACCGGCGCGCACGTCATTTCAGGCGTCTCGCAGCAGCAAGGCGGCGATCAGACGCTGACCTTCACGAGCCAGTTGGGGCTCGTGCCGTTGGCCGACCTCCCGCCGGTGGCCGCGACGTCGCCGACGAGCGCCTCCGCCGAACCTCCGGCCGCCGCGGCGGCGCCTGAGTTGATCCCGCCGGCGCGCATCGCCCCTGAGCCCCCGACCGCGGCGCCTGCGCCAAAGCTTGCGCCGAGCGCAGTCTTGCAGCCGGCCGCCCCCACGAACGAAGATATTTTCGCCAAGCTCGAGCGTCTGGCCGACCTGCGGCAAAAGGGCGTGCTGACGGAAGAGGAGTTTGCGCGCAAGAAAGCCGAATTGCTGGATCGGATCTAGGCTCGCCGCGCGGCAAGGGAGCGAACGGCCTCCTGGCCTCTGGCGCCGATCCATGCCGCCGACAGCGCGCTGACGATCCCGGCGAACAAACAATAGGCGGCGATCCACCAGCCGCCCTGCGGGCCGAATTTCTGGACGAGGCCGGTCGCCAGGATCGGCGTCAGGCCGGAAGCGAATATGCCGGAGAACTGATAGACGAAGGCGATGCCGGAATAGCGCATTCCGACCGGGAACAGCTCGGCGAACAGCGCCGCTTCCGGTCCGTAGATCGACGCATAGATGACGCCGAGCGGCATGACGAGCGCGGCCTTTCAGACAATCTTCCGCGCGCGCATCGAAGCGAGCGCGCTCATCAGGATATCCGCCAGAAGGGCTCCCCGCTGCGCCTGCGTAAGGCCTGCGCGCGCAAGCCGCTCCCAGACGGGGAGGCTGCAAAGCGCCATCGCGATTTCGATGTCTTTCTCGCTCGGCTTCTCATCGACGAGGGCTTCGCGGACGTAGGCCGCGATCCCCCCGTCGACCGCGCTGAGGAACTGATCGAGCTCCGGGACGCGGTCGCGATCGTTGGCGGCGATCGCCAGTCGCATCGAGCCGCGCGTGTAGAAGGCGTCGAGTTCGTTGATCAGCTTGTCGATCCGGTCCCGCGTCGTGGCGAGGCCCGCAAATGTCTCCTCCGCCGCAGCTGGATGGAGCGGCCGCATTTCCTGAACAACATGCTGACCGCACGCCATCACCAGAGAGCCGAGGGTCGGGAAGTGACGCAGCACGGTCGCCGCGCCAACCCCCGCCCGGCGCGCTACGTCGGCAAATGAGGTTGCCGTTATGCCCTGCTCGTCGTGCAGCGCCATGCAAGCGCGCACGATGCGTTCGCGCGTCTCGTCGTGTGACGCCGCGCGCCTGTGCATCGAATAGGTTCTGGGCATGACTCTCCTATTGACGGAACGAGAATTTCATGAAAATATGATTCCGTCAAATTAGTCCATACGATTTTTCGCCGAATAGGAGACGCCGAGATGTTGGACCAAACCCTCCATTCTTCGCCCCGCTGGTTCCTCGCGCTGCCGACCTGGATTCGCGCCAGCGGCGCGAACACCAACGGCGGCCTCAGTCTGATCGAACAGGTGATTCCGCCGGGATTCGCCTCTCCCTGGCACGTGCACCACGACGAGGACGAATCCTTTTACCTCATCGAGGGGCGCATGAGGGTCATGGTCGGCGACCGCGCGGTCGATCTCGATAGCGGCGGCTACGCCTTCGGCCCGCGCGGCGTTCCCCACGGCTTCCGCATCGAGGGGCACGCTCCGGCGCGGCTTCTGCTGATGACCAGCGGGAGCCGATTCGCCGAGTTCGTACGCGAAACGAGCACGCCCGCGTCCGACGACGTTCCGCCGGAACCGGATCTCGCAAAAGTCGTCGCCGCGGCGGAGCGCCACGGCCTGGCGATACTCGGACCGATGCCGGAGCGTTGAGTTTTCAAGGAATGGAGGAGGAAGCGATGATGCAAGCCAAGCGTTATGGCGATCAAGCCGCTCTGAAAAAGATCGACGGAGTCCGGGACGCCCATGTGGCGGCCATAAATTCCGGCGACGCCGGCGCCTGGACGGCCCAGTTCGCCGAAGATGCGATCCAGATGCCGCCCCATTCGGGGGCGAACATCGGCAAAGCGCAGATCGGCGGCTGGTCCAAGGGTTTTCTGGACGCCTTCCGCGTGCGGTTCTCTCTCGCCGTCGACGAAGTGCGTGTGCTCGATGACTGGGCTTTCGAGGTCGGCAAATACGAGATCGCCCTCAGCCCGGCGGAGGGACCGGAAATGGCGGACCAAGGCAAGTACGTCACGCTCTATCAACGTGACGGGGAAGGCGCCTGGAAGATGGCGCGTGACATTTGGAACTCAAGCCGGCGCCCATTCGGCGCCTAGCCCCGGCCTGCCTCCCAGCCGATGATCGCCTGCTTCCGCGCCAGGCCCCAGTGGTAGCCGGTCAGCGCGCCAGAGCGTCCGAGAACTCGATGACAGGGGACGACGAAGGAGATCGGGTTCTTGCCGACCGCCGCGCCGACGGCGCGTGACGCCTTCGGCTTGCCGATGTGGCGGGCAATGTCGGAATAGGTCGTCGCACAGCCGAGCGGGACGGCCAGCAGCGTTTCCCATACGCGGATTTCGAAATCCGTCCCGATCATCACGACCCTCAGCGGCCGGTCGGGGCGCCATTCCTCGGGATCGAAGGCGCGACGCGCGAGCGGGGCGGTCGCCTCGTCATCGGGGACGAGCGCGGCGCGCGGCCAGCGTTTCCGCATGTCCTCGAGCGCGGCTTCCCGGTCGCCTTCGTCCACGAAGCCGAGACCCGCGAGCCCGCGCGGCGCCGCCACCACGATCGCCTCGCCGAACGGCGAGGCGTGGAAGCCGTAGCGCAACACCAGGTCGTCGCGGCGATAGTCGCCGGGCGTCAGCGCCTCGTGGGTCACGAACAGATCGTGCAGCCGCCCCGGCCCGGAAAGGCCGACGTCATAGGCGGCGTCGAGAACGCTAGAGGATTCGCGTAAAAGTTCGCGCGCGCGCTCGATGGTGATCGCCTGCAAAAAGGCCTTCGGCGTCAGGCCGGCCCAGCGCTTGAACAGATGCTGGAAATGCGAGGGCGACAGGCCGACATGCGCGGCGATGTCTTCGATGGACGGCTGGTCGCGCCAGCGCGTCGTCAGATATTCGATCGCGCGCTTGACGGTGGCGTAATCGGCGGGGGGTGAGGTCTGGGTCATGTCTAACATGGCGAGACTATCCGCGTTTCAGGCGGAACGCGCCACCCGAATACTGCTGACGCGTTTGATTTCTCCACGACGCCCGCTGCCCGGTTCACTCCGGCGGGCGCGGAGCCTCCAGCGCGCGTCGCACGGTTTCCGGCTCGCGCGCGATCACCGCGAGGTAGGCGCGCGCAGCGGCGTCCGGTTCGAAGCGCCCTTGCTCCCAATCCCTCAGGGTTCCAACAGGAATGTGATAACGCAGTGCGAATTCTTCCTGCGACAGACCTAGCGCGCGTCGCAGGCTGCGTACGCGAGGCAATCGCTGCAGCGATCCGCGACTCGCCTCCGTCAAGGGCTGGGCGTCGGGATCAGCGAGCGCCGCCGTCCGGATTTCCGTGTCGCTGAGCG
Organism: uncultured Pseudomonadota bacterium; assembly: GCA_963710855.1. Lineage (GTDB taxonomy): Bacteria > Pseudomonadota > Alphaproteobacteria > Rhizobiales > Beijerinckiaceae > Roseiarcus. The sequence goes on from CAVQBX010000003.1 coordinate 151,935, forward strand.
CGTCGGAGGCGCGCCAGTCATGCCTTGTTTTCATCGTGATATATCCGTCGCTCTTTCGCCTCGGCGCGCCGCGCCGAAATGATCCTGATCTTTTCCGCGCGAAGCGCATAGCAAACAAACAGAACCCTGCCTTCCACCGTCCCGAACGCGATAAATCGTTCTTCGTGGTCGGTATGGCCACGATCGATCCACTCGACGACGAACGGATCGGCGAACACGTGCCGCGCCATCTCGAACGTCACCTTGTGACTGCGCCAGTTTCTCGCGGCCTTGGCGTCATCCCATTCGAACTGATCGTCGATCACATATTACGGGCTGCCCGTAGTTTACAAGAGGAGAGTCACCGTTTTTCCACAACCGCACTCCAGCCCCATTCGAGCAGCGGCAGCGCCGCTTTCGCAAAGGCGACGAGATCTTCGATCAGCGCGGGCGTCGCGAGCCGCTTTTCGGGGATCGGCCTCACGCAGACGATCGATTTCAGTTTCAGCGCCGAGGCGATCTCCTCGTCCTCGATCTGGTCGAAGCCGCGCGGCAGGCGGGTCAGGGCGTATTCGTTGGAGGGGGCGAGGTCCGCCTTGGCAAGCTTGGCGAGCATCCGCTTCCAGCTTTTCGGGTCGCGCGCGATTCCCGCGCGGATGTTGGCGAGCTGGTCGGGCTCCGGCTGGTAGAAGCCGGCTGCCGTAAAGCAGCCATCCGGCGCGATATGGAAATAGAACAGGCCCGGGTCGCTCTTCGCGCCGGCGCGCGTCAGCACGCAGCCGGCATTGGTCTTGTAGGGGCTCTTGTCCTTGGAGAAGCGCACGTCGCGGTGGATGCGGAACGGCGAGCGCTTGCGGTCGCCGGTCAGCGGCAGTTTCGCCTTGGCGAAGGCGGCGGCGAGGTCCTCGACCAGGTCGCCCATCGGTCCTTTCAGCGCGCCCTCGTAAGTCGCGCGATTGGCCTCGAACCATTCTTTTGTTTGATGAAAGCCGAGGGCTTTCAGGAAGGGGACGGCCTCACAACCGAAACCTTGAAAGGACATGCTAAAGTCTCTTGGTCTGTAGCCGACGGTCGCCGACCGCGGCTACAATTAGCTACTCTTTTCCCGACCAGAAATCGGCCTGCAAGGCTGCGGCTTCTTCCTCGAGCAGCGGGCCGAGGATGGCGGTCGGCCGCTGGCCGGCCTCGAGCACGGTGCGGCAGGGCAGGTCGAGCGTCGGGTTCTCGTCGTGCGCGCCCGGTCTGCGCTTTCAGGCCCTTCTCGCTCTGCCCGTAGACCACCCGGCCGATGCCTGCCCAGTAGATCGCGCCGGAACACATCGCGCAGGGCTCGGCGGACGAATAGAGCGTACAGCGTTGCAGATAATCGAGATCGAAGTTTTTGGCGGCCCAGGAGGAGAGCAACTTCTCCGCATGGGCGGTGCGATCGCCGCCTTCCGTGCGGTAGCCATTGCCCTGTTCGCGCAAAACCTCGCCGGCCGGGCCGGCGATCAGGCAGCCGAAGGGGTGGTCGCCCGCCTCACGTGAGCGGCGCGCTACGTCGAACGAGCGGCGCAGCAGTTCCAGATCCTCATCGGTCGCGATCGTCGGATTCACCCAAAAAGTCCTTCCTAGGTTTTTCGAGGCCGAAACTCGAAGCCCAGCGCCCCCCGGCAATCCCAAGTCTAACCGACGAAGCCGGGAGCGCCAGCCCGACCGCGGCGCCGACGCCGCCCGTCAATTAGGCGCCGGCGCCTAATTGACGTGCGGCTCTCTACGACGTCTATAGGGGAATAATGCAGGTCCGGCGCCCGTAGGTCGGCGTGGTCCTTGCATCGGGAGGATAAGAACGCAACCGGTCGCGAACCCAAATGTTCGCCCGGCGAAGAGGGGGTTGATGGTTAGAACAGACAGCGCCGGAGCTTCGGCGCCGCGGCTCGAAATGCGCGGCATCCGCAAGCAGTTTCCGGGCGTGCTCGCCAACGACAATGTGCACGTAAAGGTCATGCCCGGCGAAATCCACGCTTTGCTCGGCGAGAACGGCGCGGGCAAGTCGACGCTCGTCAAGATGATCTACGGCATCATGGCGCCCGACCTCGGCGAGATGCTGTTCGACGGCGAGCCGGTCCGAGTCGCCAACCCCCGAGCGGCGCGCAAGCTCGGCATCGGCATGGTGTTCCAGCATTTTTCGTTGTTCGAGGCGCTGACCGTGCTCGAGAACATCGCGCTCGGGCTCGATTCCAATATCTCGCAGCGCGACCTCGAGGCCGAGATCCGCCGCGTGCTCGACATCTACGGCCTGAAGCTCGATCCGAAGCGCATAGTCTCGACACTCAGCGTCGGCGAGCGCCAGCGCATCGAAATTGTCCGCGCGCTGCTGCTCAACCCCCGCCTGCTCATCATGGACGAGCCGACCTCCGTGCTGACGCCGCAGGAGGTCGAGCAATTGTTCGAGACGCTTGCGCAAGCTCGCGGCGAGCGGCTGTTCGATCCTCTACATCTCCCACAAGCTGCACGAGATCATCGCGCTCTGCGACAGCGCGACGATTTTACGCGGCGGCCGGGTCGTCGCGGCCTGCGATCCGAAGCAGGAGACTTCGAAGAGCATGGCCGAATTGATGATCGGCGCCAACCTGAAGGAGATCGCTCGCCCGGCAGGGCGGACTCTCGGCGAGGAAAAATTCTCGGTTCGAAAGCTCTCGATGCCGAAGCACGGCGACTTCGGCGTCGCGTTGAAGGACATCAGCCTCTCGGTGCGCGCCGGCGAAATCCTGGGCGTCGCGGGCGTCGCGGGCAACGGGCAGAACGAATTGATGGAGGCCTTGAGCGGCGAGCGCGTCGCGCTTCACGGCGGCCGAGGTGATGCTGGCCGGCGAGGCGATCGGACGGCTCGGCCCGACCGAGCGCCGGGCGCGAGGCCTCTGCGCAGTTCCGGAGGAGCGCAACGGCCATGCGGCGGTCGGCGATTTCACGCTCGCCGACAATTCCTCGCTCACCGCCCGCCGCCGCATGCACTTTCTGCAGGGCGGACTCATCAGCGCCTCTCGCGCCGCCGCCTATGCGGACAACGTCATCAAAGTCTATTCCGTGAAGGCGCTCGGCCATTTTTCGACGGCGGGCTCGCTTTCCGGCGGCAACCTGCAGAAATTCATCATGGGGCGCGAAATCCTGCAGGAGCCGGCGGCGCTGATCTGTTCGCAGCCGACCTGGGGCGTGGATGCGGGCGCGGCGGCGGCGATCAGGCAGGCGATCGTCGACCTCGCCGGGCGCGGCTGCGCCTGCGTCGTCGTGTCCCAGGACCTCGACGAACTGCTGGAGCTCTGCGACTCGCTGGTCGTCATCAATCTCGGTCAGTTGTCGCGGGTGATGAAGGTCAGCGAAGCGAAGATCGAGGAGATTGGGCTTCTGATGGGCGGAGTGCATGGCGATCCGAAAGCGACGGTGGAAATGACGGAGGCCTTGCATGCGCATCCGATTTGAGAAGCGTCGCGAACCCTCGAAGCTGATGCAGGCGGTGACGCCCGTCATCGCCGTGCTGCTGACGATGGTGATCGGCGCCTTGATCTTCTGGGCGATCGGCTATGACGGGCCGCGCGCGGTGAAGGAGATCTTCTTTACGCCGCTCGTCGCCTCCTACAAATGGAGCGATGTCGCGCGCCGCGCGGCGCCGCTGCATTCTTATCGCGCTCGGGCTTTGCGTGGGCAATCGCGCAAAAGTCTGGAACATCGGCGCGGAGGGACAGTACATCGTCGGCGCGCTCTCCGGCGCCGGCGTCGCCTATGCGACGCTGAATTTTACGGGCTACTGGATCGTGCCGCTCGAAATTATCGCCGGAATCATCGGCGGCGCGCTGTGGGCGTTCATTCCTGCGATCCTGAAGACGCGCTTCCGCGTCAACGAAATCCTGTCGAGCCTGATGCTCGTCTACGTCGCGGCGCAGTTGCTCAACTATCTGGTGACGGGGCCCTGGAAGGATCCGAACGGCCATAATTTCCCGCAGACGGCGCCGTTCACTGAATGGCAGATGATGCCGAAGACGCTGTTCGGCACGCCGTTCCCGCCGGGCCTGTTCGTCGCCGTCGCGCTTACCTTCGTGTTCTGGATCGTGATGGCGCGCTCGGAATTCGGCCTCGCGATCCGCGTCGTCGGCGACGCCCCGAAGGCGGCGCGCTATGCGGGCTTCAATGCGGATCAGATAGTGTGGCGCTCGATGCTGATCTCGGGCGGGATGGCGGGGCTGGCGGGAGTTTTGGAAGCCGCGAGCCAGTCAGGCCAGCTCAATCTCGGCTTTCCCTCCGGCTATGGTTTTACGGCGATCATCGTCTCCTTCCTCGGCCGCCTGCATCCTGTCGGGGCATTGATCGCGGGCGTAGTTCTCGCCGTCACCTATGTCGGCGGGCAGGTAGCGCAGACCGTGGTGCATGTGCCGAGCTCGACGGCCGGCATCTTCCAGGCGACGATGCTGTTCCTGATCCTGGCAAGCGACGTGCTGGTCAAGCGCCGTATCAGAATCGTTCCCACACCCCGGCAGGTTCCGGCGGCCGTTGTTGCGGGCGTCGCCAAATGATTGTCGATTTCCTCATTCCGCTGATCGTCACGATCGTCAACGTGTCGACGCCGATCCTGCTCGCCGCGACCGGCGAACTGGTCGCCGAGAAGAGCGGCGTCCTCAACCTCGGCGTCGAGGGCATGATGCTGCTCGGCGCGATCGCCGGCTTCGCGATCACCTTCATCGCGAGCGATCCTCAATATGCCGACGCCATGCCGTGGCTCGCCACGGTCGCGCCGTGGCTCGGCGCGATCGCGGGCGGCATCGCCGGCGCGCTTGGCTCCCTGCTGTTTGGCGTCATCGTGCTCGGGCTCGGCGCCAACCAGGTCGCGACGGGCCTGGCGCTCGTCATTTTCGGCGCGGGCGTCTCTTCGTTGATTGGCACCGCCTATGTGGGAATGGCGCTGCAACCGTTCGACCAGATTTTTCCTGACAGCCTCGCGCAGGACCCGGCGCTGAAGGTCGTGTTCGGCTACAGCCCGCTGGTCTATTTCTCGTTTCTGATGGTGTTCGCCGTCTACTGGTTCCTCAACAGAAGCCGCGCGGGCCTGGTGTTGCGCGCGGTCGGCGAGAATGACATTTCCGCGAGATCGATCGGCTACTCTGTCATCGGCGTGCGCTTCGGCGCGATCGCGTTCGGCGGCGCGATGGCCGGAATCGCCGGCAGCTATTTCTCGGAAGTCATCACGCCGCTGTGGGCCGAAGGCATGACGGCGGGGCGCGGCTGGATCGCGCTGGCGCTGGTCGTCTTTTCGGGTTGGAGATCGGGTCGGCTGCTGGCTGGCGCCTATTTCTTCGGCCTGTTCATGACCCTTGAACTTTATGCCAAAGCGTCCGGATTCTCGTTCCTGCCTTCGCAGTTCTGGGCCGCGATGCCCTATGTGATGGCGGTCGTCGTGCTCGCAATAATGTCGGCGCGCGAGCGCGGCGGTTCCGAGGCGCCGGCATGTCTCGGCAAGCCTTACATGACCGACGCCTGACGTGTATGAGTGTTTTGGGGCAAACAAGAAGGAGGATCAAAGGTGACCATTCTGAACAGGCGCAATTTCATCAAAACCGCCGCGGCGGCTTCCGCACTGCCGCTGATGGGCCGCGCCGCCCTCGCGGATGAACCGCTGAAGGTCGGCTACATCTATCTCGGCCCGGTCGGCGATTTCGGCTGGACCTGGGCGCATGAAAAAGGCCGCAAGGCCATGGTCGACCATTTCAAAGGGAAAGTGGTCGCCGACTATGTCGAGAACGTCGCCGAAGACCAGAGCGCGACGCCCGTCATCAAAGACCTGGCCGCGCAGGGCCACAAGCTGATCTTCACGACCTCGTTCGGCTACATGGATCAGACGCTCGAAGTCGCCAAGCAATATCCCGACGTCAAATTCGAGCATTGCACCGGCTACAAACACGCCGAAAATGTCGCGACCTACAACAATCGCTTCCACGAAGGACGCGCGGTGCAGGGGACCATTGCCGGTCACATGTCGAAGACTGGCGTCATCGGCTACATCGGTTCGTTCAAGGTGCCCGAGGTCGTGATGGGGGTGAACTCCTATGCCCTGTCGGCGCAGGCCGTGAACCCGAAGATCAAGGTCAAGCTGATCATGATCGATTCGTGGTTCGACCCTGCGAAGGAAGTCGGCCGCGGCCGAGACGCTCGCCAACCTCGGCTGCGATTTCATCGCCTCCCACACCGACAGCCCGGCCGTGCTGCAGGTCTGCGAGAAGAAGAAGCTCTACGGTTTCGGCCAGGGCGCCGATATGTCGCGATTCGCGCCGCACGCCCAATTGACCGCGACAGAGGACATCTGGGGCCCGTACTACATCTCGCGCGCCCAAGCGGTGATGGACGGTTCGTGGAAGGGCGGCGGCGATTCCTGGTGGGGCATCAAGGAGGGCGCGATCGTCATGTCGCCGTTCAACAAATCGATGCCCGCCGATGTCGCCTCGGCCGGGAACGCGATCATCTCAGGCTACAAGGACGGCTCCTACGACGTGTTCACCGGCCCGATCATGGACCAGTCCGGCAAGGCGATGGTCGAAAAGGGCCAGCGCATGCCGCTCGACAAGCTCGCGGTGATTGATTGGTATGTGAAGGGCGTCGAGAGCTGAGATATCTGTAGCCGAGGTCGTCGACCTCGGCAGCCGCGGTCAGTGACCGCGGCTACAATGCGCTCTGTAGCCGAGGTCGCCGACCTCGGCTAACTCCACGGGTTGAGCGTTCGTACGTTCATCCCGGCAAAATCGGATACGTTCCGTGTTACGACCGTCATCCTGTGCGTGAGCGCCGTCGCGGCAATGAGCGCGTCGCGTTCGGCGCGCGGATCCGGAATGTGTAGCCCGGCGCAGCGCCTTGCGACCTCGGTATCAACAGGCAGAATTCTTCCCGCAAATCGCGGCAGGATGTTGTCGTCTATCCACGCCCTCAGGGTACGTCCCTGCGCCGAATCTCTTCGTGCGATCGAAAGCGCTCCGAACTCCACTTCCATGATGGTGATGACCGAAAGGAAAACACTCGAATTCGGCACTCCGACGGCCCAGGCTAGCACCTTTCGGTTGGCCTTTTCCGGACGGCGCAATTCGGAAACGACGTTCGTGTCAAATATATACATCAAGTCAAATCGGCCTCGCGGAAGAGGCCGGTCACTCGCGGAGGGGTAAACTCGAAGTCCGGCGCGCCCGGCTGGGCCAACGCTTCAGCGACGCTCATCGATGCGCCAGCCAGCTTACGGTACTCTTCAATGCTGAGCAGCACATGCGCGGGCTGGCCACGATCGGTTATGAACACCGGCCCAGCCTTGGCCGCCTTTTTAGCGCGGCTGGTGTCCTGGTTGAATTCGCGGCTCGTCAGCGTCGTGATCGGCATGCAATTTTTCCGTCAAAGTAGATATGTTACTACAATGCCGTCTTCGCGCAAACTCTTCTGTCAAACGAGCCGCCAATGACCTTCGATCTCATCCTCCGCAATGCGACGCTGCCGGACGGCCGCAAGCCTGTCGACATCGGCGTCAAAATAGACCGCATCGCGGCAATCGAGACCCGGATCGACGCGGAAGCGGGACAAGAGATCGACGCGAAAGGCCGGCTCGTCTCGCCGCCGTTCGTCGACAGTCATTTCCACATGGACGCCACGCTGTCGCTCGGCCTGCCGCGCCTCAACCAGTCGGGCACGCTGCTCGAAGGGATCCAGCTCTGGGGCGAACTGAAGCCGCAACTCACTCACGAGGCGGTCGCGGAGCGGGCGCTGCGCTACTGCGATCTTGCGGTCTCGCAGGGGCTGCTGGCGGTTCGATCGCATGTCGACGTCTGCGACGACCGACTGCTCGCCGTCGAGGCGCTGCATCGACGTCAAGCGCAGGGTCAAGCCGTATCTCGACCTGCAACTCGTCGCCTTTCCGCAGGACGGCTATCTGCGCTCGCCGAACGCGGCCGCAAAACCTCGAGCGCGCGCTCGATCTCGGCGTCGAGGTCGTCGGCGGCATTCCGCATTTCGAGCGCACGATGGCCGATGGCGCGGCCTCGGTGACGGCGCTCTGCGAGATCGCGGCGAAGCGGGGTTTGAGAGTCGACATGCACTGCGACGAAAGCGACGATCCGCTGTCGCGCCACATCGAAACGCTGGCGGCCGAGGCGAAGCGTCTCGGTCTCGGATCACGCGTGACCGGCTCGCATCTGACCTCGATGCATTCGATGGACAATTATTACGTCTCGAAGCTGCTTTCGCTGATCGCCGAATCGGGCGTCAACGCGATCGCCAATCCGCTCATCAACATCACGCTGCAGGGACGGCACGATGCCTATCCGAAGCGACGCGGCATGACGCGAATCCCGGAGCTGCGCGCGGCCGGCGGTCGCGGTCGCGCTCGGCCAGGATTGCGTGATGGACCCGTGGTACGGGTTAGGGAACGCCGACATGCTCGAGGTCGCGCATATGGCGGTGCACGCCCAGCCGATGACGAGCCGCGAGGCCATTCGCTGGACTTTCGACGCGGTGACGGAAATTCCCGCAGCGATTCTCGGGCTCGAAGATTACGGCCTGAAGGTCGGCGCCTTCGCCGATTTCGTGGTCTTGCAGGCGGCCGATCCGATCGAGGCGGTCCGCATGCGCGCGCACCGTCTGCACGTCGTGCGCCGCGGCAGCGTCATCGCGTCGTCGCCGCCAAGGGTGATGTCGCTCGATCTGCCGGGCCGGCCGGCGAAGCTCGATCCCGCGGATTACGCGCCCCGGAGCTGACGATCAGCGCCTGCGCGGGACGTCGGCGACTTCCTCGAAGGCCGCCGCTGGCGCACCCCAGACGATGGTGTCCGCGTCGAACTTTACGTCGATGCACTCTCGCTGGTTGAGCTTCGCCAACCTGTACTGGCAGAGGACGGCGCCCTCAGCGCCTACGGCCACGCCCCAATCGCGCGCGGCGCGCGGCGAAGCCCGTAATCTGACCTTCTGACCCTTAACCATCCGCGGCTCCTCCGCCACAAGGGGAGCTGGCCCACACACAAGGCGTTCATTAACCCGTGATGTCATCCTATTGTTGCACTGCGGAACGGCAAGCTCAATTTGGCGACATTTTGCTCAAGAATTGAGCAAATGCCAGTTTGCCCCCAATTCAGGCGCGGCCCGTCAGCCGATCCAGAATATGAGCGAGCCTTACCCGCGACTTGCTGGGTTCGAAAACGGCCGCGTCGGCTTCAATGCGCTTTCTCGCTCCAGCCAGGACGACAGGCGGCGCCGCATATAGAGGCGCTGGCTGCGCCGATAATAGTGCGCGAAAGCCGGCTTCATCTCGGCGACGGCTTCGCCGTGGATGCGAAAGCATTCGCTGAGCGCGATCTGCTCGATGTTGAACTGTCGGATCCCGGCGTCGAGCCAGACGTCGATTAGCGCGACGGCATCCTCGAAGATCGGCGCGTGGCGGGCGTGAACCGCGACGAGGCCGGAGTTGGACATCACCGCGGTCGCAGGATCGTAGACATAGCGGCCCGCGTGCGGCAGCCGCGCCTCGAAGCCCGCGCAAGCGGGGCAGGGGTCCTTGCGCTCGAAATGATCCATCGCCGCGCCGTCGCCGACGCGCGCCAGCGCCTCAGCGAAACCCTCGCGAAAGAACGTGTCGGCATCGACGAGCGCCACGTGAGGCCCATCGCGCTCAGAGCGTCGATCAGCGCGCACGGTTTTACGCGATGCGCGTACAGGCCGTCCCGCGACCATTTCGCAAAATCGCCGCCGAAGGCGCGCGTTCGCAGGCGCGAGTGCAGTGCCGGCGTAAATATCGGGTTTGTCAGTATAAACAACCGCTTCGGGCTCGCGGCCCGCATATTCGGCGAACAGCGTAGCCAAGGAATATTTGAGCTCGATCGCGGTGTCCGGCGAAGGCCCGTAGTCGATGTAGACGAACGTCGGTCAATAGGGTCCCGCGCCAGGGCATTCGAGCATCTTGATTGAGCCGAGGGCTGGGCGGCCTGATCCCTTCTCCCTTGCGGGAGAAGGTGGCGCGAAGCGCCGGATAAGGGGTCGCCTGCCGCGAGGATGGCGTGTTTGCGGGTTGGACAGGCGGCAGTTGCGATCCTGGAAGCCGAGGAGAACCCGGCGACGACCCCTGCATCCCCCCTTCGGGGACCTTCTCCCGCAAGGGGAGAAGGGGCTTATCGGCCCGGCCTACTTTTCAGGGCAAGAAGCGTGCATCCGCGTCGAACGGCTCACCGCACCAGCACGTTGCGGAACTGCCAGGGATCGCTCTCGTCGATGTCCTCGGGGAACAGGCCGGGGCGATCGGTCAGCGGCGTCCAGTCGGTGTAGACGCCGACGACGGGCCCGAGATAGGGCGTCTGCACTTCGAGGCAGCGCTGGTAGTCCATCTCGTCGGCCTCGACGATGCCGGCGTTCGGGTTCTCCAGCGCCCAGACCATGCCGGCGAGCACCGCCGAGGTCACCTGCATGCCGGTCGCGTTCTGATAGGGCGCGATCTCGCGCGTCTCTTCGACCGAAAGCTGCGAGCCGTACCAATAGGCGTTGTTGGCGTGGCCGTAGAGCAGCACGCCGAGCTCGTCGATGCCGTCGACGATCTCGTTCTCGGTCAGAATGTGGTGCTCGGGCTGGACTTTGCCCGCGCGGCCGAACAATTCGTGCAGGCTCAGCACGCGTCGTCGCAGGGATGATAGGCGTAGTGGCAGGTCGGGCGATAGACCGCCTCGCCCTTGTCGTCGCGCACGGTGTAATAGTCGGCGATCGAGATCGACTCGTTGTGCGTGACGAGAAAGCCGAATTGCGCGCTGCGGCGGTCGGCGTCCACGAGCGCACGCGCGTGTTGGCGCCGGGCTGGTTGAGATAGATCGCCGCGCCGCAGCCGGTCTTGTGGAAGCCGGCGTTGGCGGGCGCCCATTTCTCGTGCGTGCCCCAGCCGAGTTCGGCCGGCTGCATGCCCTTCGGACAGAAAGCCCTCGACCGACCAGGTGTTGACGAACACGTCGCGCGGCTTGGGCGACTTGGCGCGCTGCGTGTCGCGCTCGGCGATATGGACGCCCTTGACGCCGAGCCGCTGCGCGAGCCGGCCCCAGTCCTCGCGCGTCTTCGGCTCGGGCCCCGTGTCGCCGAGGTCCTTGGCGAGGTTGACCAGCGCCTGTTTGACGAACCACGACACCATGCCCGGATTGGCGCCGCAGCAGGAGACCGCCGTCGACCCGCCGGGGTTGGCTTGCGCCGCTCGGCGAGCACGGTCTCGCGCAGCGCATAGTTGGTGCGCGCGCTCGTTGCCGAGCGACTTGTCGAAATAGAAGCCGGGCCACGGCTCGACGACGGTGTCGATGTAGAGCGCGCCGATCTCGCGCGCGAACCGCATGATGTCGAGCGAGGACGTGTCGACCGAGAGGTTGACGCAAAAGCCCTGGCCCTTGCCGGCCGTCAGCAACTTGCCGAGCAGCTCGCGATAGTTCTCGCGCGTGATGCGCCATATGGAAGAACTTGATGCCGCGCTCGTCGAGCAGCTTGCGGTCGGAATCGTCGGGATCGATGACGACGAAATGCTCGCTTGTCGAAGTCGAAATGGCGCTCGATCAGCGGCAGCGTGCCGCGGCCGATCGAGCCGAAGCCGATCATCACGATCGCGCCTTCGATGCGCCCATGTTTCGGCCAGTTCGGCATTGGTTGCTGCTCCGCGGATTGGGATTTTTTGAGAGGAATTTTGCGGCGTTAAAGCCACGCGCGCGGCGGCGCGTCAATAGAGCCGTGCAGGCGCCAGACAGCCGCCCCTGTCGTCAAAATGTCATGAACAAGGAGCGGCGGCCTCCAGGCCGCCGACCGGTCGGCCTGGAGGCCGACCCTCCTCTAAACCCCCGCCGCGCCGCCGTCGGCGCGCGGATCATGCGCGGCGGCGATCATGCCTTTCGGCGAGCGCATCAGCGCGCCGGCGTGGCCAAAACTGTCGCGCTCGGCGCGCGTCTTGCGCTCGATCTCGTGGCCGGCGCGCGCGAGCTCAGCGGCGAGCGCGTCGTCGTATTCTTCCTCGACCTTCAGACTGACGCTCGGCGCGCCCCAGGTGCGGCCCCACAGGAAACGCGGCGCCGAGACCGCATCCGTCGACGCCCGCGCCCTTCAGGATCGGCGTGACGACCTGCGCCTGGAACTGTGGCTGTCCGTCGCCGCCCATAGAACCATAGCTCAGCACGCGCCCGTCGTCGAACACCGCGAGCGGCGGGTTCAACGTGTGGAACGGCCGCCGTCCGGGGGCCAGCGCGCGCAGCGCCCGGCGGTCGAGCGAGAATGCGATCCCGCGGTTCTGCATCATGACGCCGGTCGAGGGCGAGACGAGACCGGAACCATATTCCCAATAGACCGACTGGATGAACGACACCGCCATGCCGCTGGAGTCGATCGCGCCCATCCAGATCGTGTCGCCGCCGTCTTCCTTGATCGGCCAGTCGCCGGCGCGTTTCTTGTCGATGCGCTGCGCCTCGGCGTCGAGGAACGAGGGCGACAGCAGGCGCGCCACGTCTTCGCGTCACGAGATCGAAATCGGCGATCACCCGGTCCCGAACGACGAGCGCGCGCTTCGAGGCTTCGATCAGCGCGTGAGCGTGCTCGAAGCCGTCGAGGCCCTGTTGACGCCGAGGCGCGCGTAAATGCCGAGAATGATCAGCGAGGCGAGCCCCTGCGTCGGCGCGGGCGTATTGTAGACGGTGATGCCGTCGAGCCGCACCGACAAAGGCTCGCGCCAGCGCGCGCGATACGCTTTGAGGTCCGCGCGCGTCACCGGCGAGCCCAAGCGCTCAAGATCAGCGCCGAGCTCGCGCGCCACGTCGCCGCGGTAGAAATCGTCGAGACCAGCTTCGGCGAGATGGGCGAGCGTGTCGCCGACCTTGACCTGCCGGCGCAAGGCGCCGGCCTTGGGCGGCTCGCCGTCGATATAGATCGCCTCGCGAAAGCCCGGCGCTTCCCTCAGGCCCTCGACATCGCGGGGATTGGAGCGCGCCTCCGAGGCCGAGACCGGGACGCCTGTGCGGGCATGACCGGCGGCGGCGCCGAGTAGGTCCCGGAGCGGCAGCTTGCCGCCGAACGCGGCGGAAAGCTCGAGCGCCAGCGCCCAGCCGCCGATCGCGCCGGGCACGGTGAGCGCGGCCTTCGGCCCCCTGGTCGGAATTTCGCCGAAGGGTTCGTAGGACTCGATCGTCGCGCCGGCGCCGGCGAAACCGCAGGCCTCGATCGCCCTGACCTTTCCCTTGGGGTCGCGAATGACCCAAAAGCCGTCGCCGCCGATCGCGTTCATGTGGGGATAGACGACGGCGATCGTCGCCGCCATAGCTACCATCGCCTCGATTGCGTTGCCGCCTGCTATGAGCACGTCGCGGCCAGCCTCGGCGGCCAGATGATGCGGCGCGGCGACGGCGGCGGAGAATACGGCGTCTTCGGTCAAGGGTTTTTCCTTCAGGCGGCGCGAGGACCGAAGCTTAGTGCGTGCGGGCTCGCGTGGGAACCTCGGGTTTTGAATGCGCGACATTGCGCCCGGGGGTCCGTTGCGCTAGGCCCTCGGCAACGAACACGAGAGGTATTTCGAATTGGCCAATTCCGCGCCTGCCAGGCCGATCAACATGAGGAACGCGGTTACGCTGGCCAGCGTCGCCGTGCTCGTCGGCACGGAGCTCATCGGCGCCGGGGGGGCGGCGGGCTGGGCGATCGGCGGCCTGATGGCGCTGGGCGAAACGCTGACCCACGCGCTCGAAGGCCTGTTCATCCTGCTGGCGCTGATCGCGCTGTTTTATTTTCTGCGCGCGGCGCTCGCGCACGAGCCGATCCGGGGCTGAGAGGCTAGCCTTCCTCGCCTTCGATCTCGGCGGGGCGCTCGATCACGATGCGCCCGGCGCCGAAATCCACTTCCGGCGCCGTTGCGTCGCTGAACGGCAGCAGCCACGTCTCGCCGCCGCCTTCGGGTGTGATTTCGAGGATGTCGCCGGCGCCGTAGTTGAGCACCGCGGCGACGCGCCCGACGTGCTCGCCTTCTCGCGTAAAAACTTCGAGACCGATGAGATCGTCGTAGTAAAATTCGCCCTCGGCCGGCGGCGGGAGTTGATCGCGTCGCGCGAACAGTTCGACGCCGGTGAGCGACTCAGCCGCCTCGCGCGTCGCGACGCCCTCGACCCTTGCGACGAGCATCGCTTCCTTTAGCGGCCGCACGATCTTCAGCGCGAAGCGCCTGCCGCCCTTCGTGTCGGTCAGCGCGCCATAGGCCGCGATATCGGCGGGGTTCGCCGTAAAGCTGTTGACGCGCACCTCACCTCGCACGCCCTGAGGAGCGCCGAACACGCCGAGGCGGATGAGGCGAGCGGGATCGCGCATGGCGATATATCGTCACCCCCGCGAAAGTGCATGGGCGCCAGGACTGGATGCCGCAATGTCATCCCCGCGAAAGCGGGGATCCAGCGTGTGATGCTTGGCCCGCAGAAGCCGGCTGAAAACACCGTAAAGGCGCTGAGCCCTACGACACTGGATCCCCGCTTTCGCGGGGATGACAATTCCTTGATCCTGGCGTCTATGCGCGAAAGTGAGGAACCAGTGTGCGAGAGCGTCGCTTTCCGGCGCTGCAGCCCTACGACCCCTGGGTCCCCGCTTTCGCGGGGACGACAAAAAGGCTTTACGCCTCGGCGGCCTTGGCGGCGGCGGCCGCAGCGGCGGCGGCGCGCTCCTGGGCTTTCTTCTTCGGCTGCGCCTTTTCAGGGTTGTTGCGGGCCTCGCGCTTGGCGACGCCGACGCCGTCGAGCAGGCGCAGCACGCGGTCGGTCGGCTGGGCGCCCTTGCCGAGCCAGGTCTTCGCCTTCTCGACGTCGAGCACGAGGCGGGCGGCGTCATCCTTGGCCTTCAGCGGATCGAACGTGCCGATCTTCTCGACGAAGCGGCCGTCGCGCGGCGCGCGCGCGTCGGCGATCACGATGCGGTAGAACGGACGCTTCTTGGCGCCGCCGCGGCACAGACGAATTTTCAGAGACATTTGTTTGTTCCTTTCAGTGTTTGGTCGGTTCGAGGATTTCGGCCGGAGGACGATGCCGGAAAATTCCGGTCTCGTGTCCGCGGTACATTCGGACGCCTTCGAGCGCGGCGCCCGAGACGGCGCGCCACCGCATCGGAGGCCGAATTCTCGAGCGCGATGAAACTGATGGCGGTCGGCCAGCCAAGTCGCAGATAGGCGTGACGCAGTGCGCCGAGCGCCGCTTCGGTCGCATAGCCGCGTGCCGCGCGCGCGCGGCAAGCAGCGTCCAGCCGATCTCGCGATCGGGCCAGCCTTCGGGGCAATAGGGGCCGCACCAGCCGACGCAGCTTTCCCGTCGCCTTTTCCTCGAGCGCGAACAGGCTGTAGCCGCGTAAAACCTTGTGGCCGATCAGATAGGCGATGCCGGCGCCAGGAGTCGTCGCGCGTCATCACGCCGCCGATGAAGCGCGAGGTCTCCTCGTCGGCGCCGATCGCGGCGATGAGGTCGAGATCGCCCTCGCGCCAATCGCGCATGGCGAGCCGCTCGGTTTCGATGATCACTTCTTCTTGCCGCCGAACGGGTTGAAGCCGCTGCCGAGGCCAGGCAGGCTCGCCGCCCGGCGGCATGCCCGGGAAATTCTTCGGCAGGTTGAAGGCGCCGGGCGGCGGGGCGGCCGGAATGCCAGGCGGCGGCGCGCCCGCGCCTCCGCCAAGCTGCTTCTGCATCGCCTCCATCTCTGCCTGGCTAGGCATGCCGGCCGCCTAAACCCATCATCTGGCCAAGCTTGCCCATCATGCCGCCGCGCTTGCCGCCCATCTGGCCCATCGCCTTCATCATGTCGGCCATCTGGCGATGCTGTTTGATGAGACGGTTGACCGTCTCGACCTGCACGCCCGCGCCCGCCGCGATGCGCTTCTTGCGCGACGCCTTGCGCGGATCGTCGTTGAGGATGTGCGGGTTGCGGCGCTCTTTCTTGGTCATCGAGGAGATGATGGCGCGCTGGCGCTTGATCATGCTCTCGTCGATGCCGGCGGCGGCGATCTGATCCTTCATCTTGGCCATGCCGGGCAGCATGCCCATGATGCCGCCCATGCCGCCAAGCTTTTCGATCTGGCCGAGCTGGTCGGAGAGGTCGTTGTAGTCGAAGACGCCCTTGCGCATCTTCTCGGCCATCTTGGCCGCTTTTTCCATGTCGAGCGTTTTCGGCCGCCTTCTCGACGAGGCTGACGATGTCGCCCATGCCGAGGATGCGGTCGGCGAGCCGGCGCGGATGGAATTCTTCCAGCGCGTCCATCTTTTCGCCGACGCCGATCAGCTTGATCGGCTTGCCGGTGACGGCGCGCATGGAGAGCGCCGCGCCGCCGCGGCCATCGCCGTCGACGCGGGTCAGCACGATGCCGGTGACGCCGACCCGCTCGTTGAAATTCTTGGCGAGATTGACGGCGTCCTGGCCGGTCAGCGCGTCGGCGACGAGCAGGATCTCGTGCGGCTTCGCGGCGTCGCGGATCTCCGCCATCTCCGCCATCAAGCGGCTCGTCGATATGGGTGCGGCCCGCCGTGTCGAGCAGCACGACGTCATAGCCTTGCAGGCGCGCGACACTCTCGGCGCGGCGCGCGATCTCGACGGGGTCCTGACCCGCCACGATCGGCAGGGTGTCCACTCCGACCTGCTCGCCGAGCACGCGCAACTGCTCCTGCGCCGCCGGACGCTTGACGTCGAGCGAGGCCATCAGGACCCTGATCTTGTTGCGCTCCGTGAGGCGCTTGGCGATCTTCGCCGCGGTCGTCGTCTTGCCCGCGCCCTGCAGGCCGACGAGCATGATCGCGACCGGCGCCGGCGCGTTGAGGTCGATCGTCTGCCCCTCGCCGCCGAGCGTCTCGACGAGCGAGTCGTGGACGATCTTGACGACCATCTGCCCCGGCTTCACCGATTTGACGACGGCGGCGCCGACGGCCTTGGTGCGCGTGCGGTCTACGAACGAGCGCACGACTTCGAGCGCCACGTCCGCTTCCAGCAGCGCGCGCCTGACTTCCCGCATCGCGGCGTTGACGTCGTCCTCGGAGAGGAAGCCGCGGCCGGTCAGCTTGTCCAATATGCCGGAGAGCTTTTCGGACAGGCTCTCGAACATTTTTTGCTCCTTTAAGGGCAGTCCCCACAACGACGAACGCGCCCGGGGGCGCTAAGCGCTGCCGGGCGTTGACCGCTGTCCCCACACGGACAGTCGGCTTCATCGAAAAGCGAAAGCCTGACGAAGAATGGGCGCTGTGGGTATGGCAAAGCGGAGCGCGTGTCAATCGGCGCCTGTATATTTCAGACCGCTACGGCTGGTTTTCAGCGCACCCACAGCTTGTGTTGTTCTGATTTCATTCGGAAATTCGATCGCATAGCGCCATTAGGACCCCTGTTGCTTGCAGCTTTTTCTACGCATTCCTTTGCCCCAATACTTGTTCGGTTCGCTCACAACCTCCTTGTATTTGCGTCCACTTCGGAACCGTCGGCGCTATGGCCGGTTTACGCTGCATTGCAACACGCCTGGGTCCTTCCAAGTCGTCGTGCATGCCGATCAATGGACGTTGCAATGAACATCAGCCTCTCGCGTGACCTCGCGGACTCAGTAACCAGCAAACATGCCGATGACGCCAGAGCGCGCCCGTTCGCCGATCATCCCATTTTGACTGGCGCCATTGCAGGCATCGCCCTTCTCGGGTTGTCGGCGTTGGTAAATCGTCAGCTCGCCCAGAAAGCGGAGCATGACGCCCCCGCGCGCGGGCGATTTCTTGTGGTGCGCGGCGTCAGGCTGCACGTGTTCGAGCAAGGCGAGGGCGAGCCTCTGGTCCTGCTGCATGGAAACGGCAGCATGGTAGAAGACTTCATTTCAAGCGGGCTGATCGACATGGCCGCGTCGCGCTATCGCGTGATCGCATTCGACCGGCCTGGTCACGGACACAGCACGCGCCCGCGCGGCGCCGCCTGGACGGACCTCGAGCAGGCGGAGCTGATTGCCGAGGCGCTGAAGGAGCTCGGCGTCGCGCGCGCCGTCGTGCTGGGACATTCCTGGGGGTGCTCGGTCGCCGTCGCGCTCGGCCTGAATCATCCCGAAATGGTGTCCGCCCTGGTGCTCGCCTCCGGATATTACTACCCGAGCGTGAGGATGGACGCTGTCGCCTCGGCCGGGTTGACCATCCCGTTTGTCGGCGATGTGATCCGCCACGCCGTTTCTCCCATGCTGGCCCGCATGATGTGGCCGATGATTCTTCGCAAGATGTTCGGTCCGGCCGCCGCGCCGTCGAAATTCGACGGCTTTCCCAAGGAGATGACCTTTCGCCCCTCGCAGATCGAGGCGAGCGCCGAAGACGCCGCGCTCATGGTCCCCGACGCCGCCGCGCGCGAGGGACGCTACGGAGAACTGAAGATGCCTGTCGCGATCATCGCAGGCGAAGGGGACAGATTGGTCGACATCGACGATCAGTCCGGCCGCTTTCATACCGGCGTCGCGCAAAGCACTTTTCGCCGCGTCGCCGGCTCAGGCCATATGGTTCATCAGACCGCCACGGACGAAGTGATGGCGGTCATCGACGCGGCCGCGGCGCGGGCGACGCAGGTCGTTTCCAGCCCGCGCCAGTTCGTCAGAAAGCCGGCGGTTGCGTTTTAGCGGTTGGCCGATCGAAGATCGCGGCGAGTCTCTCACGAGGCTCGCCGCCTCGGGTCTCATGATCTGGCGCGCCCGGGGCGACCCAACTTTCGCCCAAAGCTCCCAGATGAGAACATCCCTACAAATTGCGCCAATCCCGGCAATCTCACCGTCCTTCCTTAACCCAAAAACAAATCCTTCCTGCGAACCTTCCGTAAGGTGAGTCCCTTTTCGGACCCAACCCGGAGCCCGTCATGGCGGATAGCGGAGCGAGCGCGCTGGTCTTGCGGCGCGAGGTTTACAGCAAGGGGGACCCGACCAAGGCGGACCTTGCGGACCTCTTGTCGCGGGGGCCGGAGTTCGGCGCCGATCCCGATTTTAGCGACCTCGTCGCAGAGGTGGCGCGCGACGTGTTCGTCGAGAACGTCGACCCTCAGGGCTATGTGAGCGCGGACGATGCGGCCTGGCTGATGGAGCGGCTCGGCGGCGGCCTCTCCTTCCACGCGGAAATTGAGATTTTGAAGGCGATCTTCGCGCATGCGGTCAGCGTGCCGGCGGCGCTCACCGAATTCGCCGTGCACGAAATTGAAAAGGTCATCATGAGCGGGCGGCGCGACGCGATCGGCGGCGTCGATCACGCCGCAGGGGTCGTCACCTCCGAGGACGTCGAGGCCCTGCGAATCTGCGCCTTTGCGGCGACCGACGGCTCCTCGCTGCATGTGACGCGCGGCGTCGCGGAAGCCCTGTTCGACATCGCGCATGCGACCGCCAATGCCGACAACGCGCCGGATTTCGCGCAATTTTTCGCGCAGGCCGTCGGCAATTATCTGTTGGGCGCCGCCTATCTCAACGCGCCGGACCGCAACGAACTGCTGGCCGCCGAGCGCGAACTCGACAAGCCGACGAGCTTCGGCTCGTTCCTGTCCTCGATGTTCCATGTGCCGAGCCGGCAGGACGTCTTCCGAGTCGAGCACTCGCTCGAAACCGCCGAGGAAGCCGCGACCCGCGAAGAGAACGTCGCCGCAGACAAGGCGCTCAACGCCGCTGGCTCGATTGACGCCAGCGAAGCGAAATGGGTGATCGAGCATTTGACCCGCGACGGCAAGCTCGCCGAGGCCGAACGCCGCCTCATCGCCTTCATCCGTGATGAGGCGACAGGCGCGCCGCCGGAGATCACCGCGCTCTACGCCCAGGCGGCCTGAGCTTCAGGCCGGGGCGATCGCAGCGGAGGGGGTCGAGACGACCTCCTCTCCGGCCGAGGGTCCCTGATCCGTCTCTATCAGCCGCAGCATGTGCTCAAAAATCCGGACATAGACGGTGCGTTCGAAATGATCGGTGACCGGCTGTTGATCGGCTGACAGGACGAAATCGCCGGTCGCGACCAGGCGGACGGCCGGATAATCCCTGACAAGACGGCGGATCATCGCGTTCATGCGGGCGGCGGCCTCGATACGCTGGCCATCCGGCTGGTATTCGATCGGCAGCCACAGGATGAGGCGCGAGCCGGCCGGCAACCGGTCGAGCACATATCGGAGCTCCCCCTTGATCTCGGGGATTTCCATATACCGAACCCAGCGGTAGTTTTCGCGGATCTCCGGCAATTGCGCTTTGAGAGCATCGGGGAACTCAGGTCGCAATCCGGGCTGCCCAAGCTTCGCGTCGAATTCCTCGTCGCTCAGCGACGTCAGATCGATGCCCCAGACCCGGTCGATAATGGTCGGGAAACGCACGCCGGTTTCCTTGTGTTCGTAACGTTCGACATAGGACATCGGCCACGGCGCCCAGACCAGCCAGGCGCCTTTCTCGACAGGGTCGAGAAAGGTGGTCTCGAGGTCCTGGGGCGCGTAGCCGAAATCCAGCAGCGGCTTGCGGCGCCTCGGGTTGACATAGGCCGCCCGGATCAGCTCGGCATGGCCACGAGGAATGTAGCAGCCTTCCCGAATGATGCCGCCTTCGACTTGCACCCTATCGCAGACGAGCGCGAAATATTGCCCGAGGGGCTCTATCTCGCTACCGCCCCTGAGACGAATTTGCGCATTGAGCGGTTTGAGCGGACGCGGTGTTTTGCCGTTGGGCGGGCCCAGCGCGCCCTCGATCCAATCGACGCGCCTCTCGTCGTCGAGATTGGATAGCTCGGGATCGACAGGCGCTCCGGACTGCCAGAGCGACGGCCGACCGAGCTTGTTGAACAGGAAACGTTCGACGCCCGTGCCGAGTATTTGGCGCGAGAAGCAGAAATGTTCGAGATGCGGCGGATTCCAGCCCGACACGGCATAGAAGCCGCAATAGCCGTAATCGCCGTAGCGATCGACGACATAGATGAGCCCGGTCTGGATCCACCATTGCCTGAGATAGGCCCTGAGCTCCGCGCGCGCCTCGTCGGGATCGTCCGGCAGCCGCTTCTTGGTAAAATTGAGCTGGCTGGTGTGGTTGATGAGTTCGAGAGCGCGATCGATATGCGCTTCGACATCGGTCTCGATATAGACGCGGATTTCGCATTTGCGCAGAAAATCGAGATTGTTGGCGCCTGCCGCGCGCTGATCGTCGCGGCGCCGTTCCAGCTCCTTGTACTGGTTGAGCCGCTTCAATTCGCGATCGTCCTCGCCCTGCAGTCTCGGATCGTCGAGCAGATGCCGGATGACAGTTTCGTCCGCCACCTCGATGCCGGGAACCGCCTCCGCGGCTTCGGCGCGATTGAAGGGATTGTCGTCGATGAAAAGCACACTCGAAGGCCGGAGCCGGATTTCCTCCACGAGTTGTTCGACGTCCGCGCCCGTCGCACTCCAGTCGATGTTCGGAAACACAAAGTAGTTCCAGAGGCCCTCGCCGCCAAGAATCTGCTTCACAGTCGCGAAGTCGTTGCGCGAGCAGATCGAGGAGATGATGCCGCGGCGGGCGAGTTCGACGACGATGTCGTGATGCTCGTCGACATACGTGCAGGCGCCCTCGGACAACATTCCCTTCCAAAAGGTGTCGTCGAGATCCCAGATGACCAAACGGATATTTTCCGCCATTTCGCCCTTGAGCCTTAGCAAACAATCGGGAGCGCCAAGCGCGGCGAGGTAATAACATGGAATGCGGCGGCTTCGACAAGCGCTACGGCCGCGAGCGGGCCGCCACGAGCACGTCGATCAGCAAGGCGGCGGCGACCCCAAGCGCTAGCGCCAAGGCAGCCGCGCCGGCGCTCGCCAGCCCCAAATGAAGCGCGAAGGCGACAGCGCACGTCCAGACGACGACCGCGGCGACGAGACGGACGTCGGCGACGAACAGGCCGATGAATTCGCTGAGGATCGTTGCGATCAGCCGCATGAATCAGCGCCCCGGCTCGGCAAGCCGGCGCGCCCCGGCGGCGCCCGCCAGCCCGACGGCGAGCATCCCGAGAATGAGGGCCGGCAGCGCGGCGTCGCCCGCCGGCCATTCGGCTCCAAACCCCTCGCCGAGCCAGAACAGGCCGAAAGCGCTGATGAGCACGCCGACCGCGAATTTGAGCGCATTTTCCGGGATCGTTTCGAGCGGGCGGCGCAGCGCCGCGCCGAGCGCGACGACGACGAGCAGGGCAAGCCCAGCCCCAGCGATGGCAGGCGCGAAACCCGCGCCGTGAACGCTGACCGCGACGACGATGAACACGACCTCGACGCCTTCGAGCACGACCGCCTTGAACGAGGTTGCGACCGCGACCGGATCATAGCCGGCGGTCAGCGCGCCCAAGCTGCTCAACCTGCGCGTCTCTTTCTCGTAAGCCAACGCTTCGTCGTGCAGGGGGATGACGCCAGCCGCGCGCAGCATCGCCTTGCGCAGCCACCTGAGCCCGAACAGCAACAGCAGCGCGCCGACGACGATCTGCAGCGAGCTTAGGGGGATGCGTGTCAGCGCGGGGCCGAAGACGAGGATCAGCGCGGCGAGCAGCAGGAAGCCGAGCCCCGCCCCGGCGAGCGCGCCGCGCCAGCCGCGCACGACGCCGACCGCGAGCACGATCGTCAGCGCTTCGATGAACTCGACGAGCGAGGCGAGAAAGGCGGCGAGCGCCGGGCCGCCCGATTGGGTGAGCGCCTGAAACATCAGTCCGCCGCCAGGCGGGGTAGGGCGGCGCTCATCGTCGGCGCCTCCGCGTTCGGCGGGCGCGCTTCGCGCTTTTGCTCGATCGCATCGATCGCTTTTCCGATCGCCGAGGCGACATCGGGCGCCGCCCGGGCGGCGCGGGCGCGCAATTCGGGGAGGCTGAACCCGACGAGATCGTCGCGGGGGAGAAATTTCGCAAAAGAGCCGGCGCCCTGGCGCAGCCGCAAAGCCCGCACGACGCCCTCTTCATCGGCGACCACGATCGCCATGGCGGAGGCCGCGATCCTGCCGCCTGCCGAACCCGTGCCGATATCGGCGTCTCGCCAGCGTCCACTGAGTTCGCTGAACACGGCCCGATAGTGGCGGATCTGACGAAAAATTCCGAATACATGCAACGCGACGGCGGCGACGAGCAGCGCCAGCGCCATTTGCCATCTCGCCATCAGCGGCCTCCATCCGGCGGCCTTTTAGGAGTTTTGCGCGGCCGGGTGTAGTCCCGGCCTTCAAGCGAACCATATCCGCCGCTCGCGCGTTTCCTTCTGCGGCCGCCGGGATGACAAGCCACGCCCGGCGGCTTAAAACGCCAAGCCGGATCTCGGAGATTTCACATGTTCTTGGAAGGGCCGGAAGCTTTCGGAGCCCGCCCGCGCCACAAGACGGTCGCGGTGCGGATCGGCGAAGGCAAGGGCGCGGTGACGGTCGGGGGCGGGGCGCCGATCGCAGTGCAGTCGATGACCAACACCGACACCGCCGACGTCGAGGCGACCGCCCGGCAGGTCGCGGCGCTCTGGCGCGCCGGCTCGGAATTCGTGCGCATCACCGTCGATCGCGACGAGGCCGCCGCCGCCGTTCCGCATATCCGCGACCGGCTGCTCCAGCGCGGCGTCGAGGTTCCGCTGGTCGGCGACTTCCACTACATCGGCCACAAGCTGCTCGCCGATCACCCCGCCTGCGCCGAGGCGCTCGACAAATACCGCATCAATCCTGGCAATGTCGGGTTCAAGAACAAGCGCGACGCGCAGTTCGGCGCGATCGTCGAGATGGCGATCCGACACGGCAAGGCGGTGCGCATCGGCGCCAACTGGGGCTCGCTCGACCAGGAGCTGCTGACGGCGCTGATGGACGAGAATGCGAAGAGCGACGCGCCGCTCGAGGCGCGCGCGGTGATGCGCGAGGCGATGACGCAATCGGCCTTGCTCTCCGCGGCGCGCGCGGAAGAGATCGGCCTGGCGAAGAACCGCATCGTGCTGTCCGCAAAAGTGTCGGGCGTGCAGGACCTCGTGACGGTCTATCGCATGCTCGCGTCGCGCGCCGATTACGCGATCCATCTGGGCCTCACCGAGGCGGGCATGGGCTCGAAGGGCATCGTCGCCTCCTCGGCCGCGCTCGGCGTGCTGCTGCAGGAAGGGATCGGCGACACGATCCGCGTCTCGCTGACGCCCGAGCCCGGCGGCGACCGCACGGTTGAGGTGAAGGTCGCGCGCGAAATCCTGCAGACGATGGGGTTCCGCATTTTCGCGCCGCAGGTCGCCGCCTGTCCGGGCTGCGGGCGCACGACGTCAACAGTGTTCCAGGAGCTCGCGCGCGACATCGAGACTTTCCTCAGCGACTCCATGCACGACTGGAAGATCCGCTATCCCGGCGTCGAGGGGCTCAACGTCGCGGTCATGGGCTGCATCGTCAACGGCCCCGGCGAAAGCAAGCACGCCAACATCGGCATCTCGCTGCCCGGCACAGGCGAGGCGCCGGCGGCGCCGGTGTTCGTCGACGGCCAGAAGACCGTGACGCTGCGCGGCGCGGGCATCGCCGACGAATTCAAGAAGCTCGTCATCGATTATGTCGAGCGCCGCTACGGCGGACGCGGGCTGGCGGCGGAATAACTCCCTCTGCCGCTTGCGTTCAGACCTGTGACATAGACGACAGAATTTACCCGATTTTTGTGTTAATTACGGGGTTCAGGCGCTACAGCCCGGGCCCCCGCGGGGATGCAAACAAATCCAAATTGGCGCGCCAAACAAATCCAAACAAGAGCAAAACAAATCCAAACAAAATCAAATTCAATCATGCCACTTGGTGTATTTTCAAGGGCTTGCGAGTGGGTAACGCGATTTTTGAAATTTCCCGCGATCGCCGCCCCTGTTTCTGCGATTGTGTGATGCAATATACTGTTTGACAGAATTACCTTTAGCACAAATTTCCTCTTATTGGCAAGAAATTTCTTTGGCGACTTATGGCGCTGCGGTTCACGAGGTCGCGTTGGCGCGGTCGTGGGCCGAAGGCCCGGCGGAGCCGGCGGGGAACCCGCCCTCGGCAGCCCACCCTGAGCTTGCCGAAGCGGTGAGGATCGGCTTCGGCCTCTCCGCGTCAGCCGGCTCTCAAAAAAACCTGTTACCCCTGTCTCCGAACACCTGTTACCCATGTCTCCGGTCGATAAACGATTGCGGGAAGGGGTTGGGTGAGGGAAGTTCTCTCCCTCATCCGGCGCTTCGCGCAACCTTCTCCCGCCAAGCGGGAGAGGGATTCGGAAGAGAGACATGTACGAACCTCCGCTTCACCAGCAGGCCGATCGGGCCGCTATTCTCGCTCTGATCCGCGCCCATCCGTTGGCCCTGCTCATCAGTCACGGCCCCGGCGGCCTCATCGCCAACGCGATCCCGTTCCTGATCGACGACCAGGCGAAGCTGCTGCGCGCCCATGTCGCGCGCGCCAATCCGCAATGGCGCGATCTTCAGCAAACAAACGAAGCGCTCGTAGTGTTTCAGGGGCCGCAGCACTACATCTCGCCGAACTGGTACGAGACCAAGCGCGAGACCCATAAAGTCGTGCCGACCTGGAACTATCTGATCGCCCAGGCGCGCGGACGCCCGCGCGTGATCGAGGAGGCGCCCTGGCTCAGGGCGCAGATCGAGGCCTTGACGACGAAGCAGGAAGGCGAACGCCCCGAGGCCTGGAAGGTCTCCGACGCGCCCGAGGATTTCATCGCCATGCAGATGCGCGCGATCGTCGGCGTCGAGATCGAGCTCGCCGATCTGCGCGGCAAATGGAAGGCCAGTCAGAACCGGACGGCCGCCGACCGCGCCGGCGTCGTGACAGGCCTCAGCGCCGAGGGTGACGCGGATGCGCTCGCCATGGCGAAGATCGTCGAAGGCTTCAGCTAAACGCCCGCCGCCGGCGCGGGCTCAGCGCCTTGCGGAGTCCGGCAGATCGTCGTCCGAGATCGCCCGCCACGCGGCGCCGTCGAGATCGTCGAACTGGCCGCTCTTCATCGCCCAGAGAAAGCCGGCAAGGCCGAGGCCGCCGAGCGCCAGCGCGACGGGAACCAGATAGACGAGCACGTTCATCGGGCGGCTCCCTTGGCTCGGCGCCCGCGCATCGCGTTGAGCGTGACGAGCACTGATGAGCCGGACATGGCCGCGGCGGCGATCAGCGGCGTCGCGAAGCCGAGGATGGCGACCGGCACCGCGATCAGATTGTAGAGCACTGACAGAGCGAGGTTCTGAACCATCAGCGATTTCGCCTTGCGCGCCAGCGCGAAAGCGTCGGCGACGGGCGACAGGCGCTCGCCGAGGAAAACGGCGTCGGCCTGCGCCTGCGTCAGATGCGCGGCGGAAATCGGCGATATCGAGACATTGGCGGCGGCCAGCGCTGGCGCATCATTGAGACCGTCGCCGATCATCGCGACCTTGCGGCCCTTTTCGCGCGCGGCTTTCAGATAAGCAATCTTGTCGGTGGGCCTCATCCCCGAGCGGAACACGGAAACGCCGAGTTCGCGGGCGACTTCGACGACGGCCGCGTCGCGGTCGCCGGACAGGATTTCGATCCTGAACCCGAGCGCCTTGAGCCGCGCGACGACCTCTCGCGCATCCGATCGCACGGCCTGCCGCACGGCGAACACGGTTCGGCGCCCTGCGCGCTCGAAGGCGATCAGCGAGGCGTCCGGCCAGCGCGCCGCGACTTCGGCGGCTTCCGCCTCCGCGTGGCGCCAGGCGACCGAGCCGAGTTTGAGTTGTTCGCCATCGTGAAGCGCGGACACGCCCTCGCCGGGAAATTCCTCAGCGGCGATCGGGGCGCGCGCTCCTGCCGCCGCCGCGATGGCCCTGGCGAGCGGATGGCGGCTCGACAGCGCGAGCGCGCCGGCGAGCGCCAGCGTTTCCGGCGCGATCTCGTAGGCGTTGGCGAGGCTCGGTTGCGGCAAGGTCAGTGTGCCGGTCTTGTCAAATACGACGGTGTCGACATCGGCGAGCCGCTCCAGCGCATCGCCCGAGTTGAGCATCATGCCGCGACGGAACATCGCACTCGCCGCGACGACCTGCACGGCAGGCACGGCGAGGCCGAGCGCGCAGGGGCAGGTGATGATGAGCACCGATGATCGCTGTTGATCAGCGCCTGCTGCCAGTCCGTGCCCGAGCGCAAGCCAGCCGACAAAGGTGAGCAGCGCCGTCAGATGCACGACCGGCGCATAGAGCCGCGCGGCGCGATCGGCGAGCCTGATATAGGCTGAGCGCTGCTCGATCGCTTTCTCGAGCAGGCCGTTGACTTCATCGAGCAGCGTGCCTTTCGCGGCCTTGACGACCCGCACGCGCAACGCGCCGCTGAGGTTCAGCGTGCCGGCATAGACCATCGCGCCGGCGCTGACGGCGATCGGCGCCGTCTCGCCGGTGACGAGGCTCTGGTCGATCTCCGAGCGGCCCTCCTCGACGATTCCGTCGACCGCGACGCGTTCGCCGACCCTGACCAGCACGAGATCGCCGGGCGCAATCGCCGCGATCGGCAGTATCGACGGCTTCGCCGCTCGCCGTCAGCCGCGTCGCCCTCTCCGCCTTGATCGCCGTGAGGTTGGTGGCGAAATCGCGCGTCCTGCGCCGCATGCGCTGATCGAGCACGCGACCGGCGAGCAGGAACATCAACAACATCACGCCGCTCTCATAGAAAGCGTGCGGATAGTGCTCGATCGTCTGCACCACCGACATCAGCAGCGACAGCACGATGCCGATGGTGATCGGCACGTCCATGTTGAGGGAGCGCTGCCGAAGCGCGCGGAACGCGCTCTCGAAGAACGGCCCGCCGGCATAGGCGACGCAGGGAATTGCGACCAGCGCCGAGAACCAGTGGAACAGGTCGCGCGTCGCGCCGTTGTCGTCGCTCGCCGCGCCCGCCCACAGCGCGACGGAGAGCAGCATCACGTTCATCGCGCCGAAGGCGGCGACGCCGAGGCAGCGCAGCAGGCGGCGCTCTTCCGCCGCCTCGAGACTGTCGGCGATCGGCGAGGAGAACGGGTAGGCGGGATAGCCGAGCGAATCGAGCTTGTCGAGGATTTGCGCTGGCGTCAGAGCGCCCTCGTCCCATTCGACGGTGACGCGCTTGCTCGCCAGATTTACGCGCGCTCCGCGGACGCCGCGTTCGCGCGCTGAGGCCCTTTTCGATCGTGACGATGCAGGCGCCGCACTAGACGCCGTCGACCACGAGGTCCATCGCCGCCGCGCCTTCCGACGGGTGCCGCACGAACACCGAAAAGTCGGTCGCAGCGTCCAATCAACTCACTCCGTGGTTTCGTTGAGCACGAGCCGGTTCTCGCTGAAGAACTTGCGCTCGCCATTCGCCTTCGCCTCGATGTCGAGCATCCATTCTCTGACTTGAGGTCCCCCGCGAAACCTTCGTACTCGCCGCCGTCGCTCATCAACACGACGTCGCGATCGAGGCCGCGGTCGAAGGGATGAATGAAGCGCGCGTGGACGTCGAGGCCCGGCACGAGCGCGCCGTCGCGAATCGCGGAAGTCGGCGACGACACGCGCGCCGCCGTTCTCCTGCCGCGTCGTCACATCGACCGTCCAGCCGAGCTTGTCCTGCGCGCGCGCCGCGGCGATGCGCTGATTGAAGACCTGGCTGGCGTCATAGGAATTCTCGAGTCTCCTCGCCATGCAGCGTGCGAGCGCGAATAATAGATCAGCGCGAAATTCGCGGCGAACATGACGCCGAAACCCACCACGAACCAGGCGAGCACCGTGCGGCCGGTCAGCTTCCTGCCGAATTCGAGCCGGCGCATGTAGGCGCGGTCGATCTCGGCGATATCAGTCCTCATCAGCATCGCCTGCTCCTGTTTGACGATCAGGGACCGAAGAAATGGTCCGAGACCGTCGATGATTTTCTCCGGTCGTGAGATCGGTCGCCTTCATCGTCAATGTTTCGCTCGAGCCCGACAGCGAAGAGCGCGGCGCGGTCACATAGAGCTGGATCTCCTGCGTCGCATCGGGATCGACGCTGACGATGAGCCGTCCGTCGGCCGCCACGTCCGCCTCCTCGCTCTTGATCGAAGCGTCCTTGAGGCCGCCGACCTCGAGCGCGAATTTCTGCGCCTCGCCAGCCTTGTTGGAGAAGCGCAGCGTATAGCCGTTGCGAACCATGTCGTCCTTCGCCAGCGTGTACATCGGCGCCCGGACATGCAGCACGCTGAGGCCCATGTGGGTGCGATGGGTGAGCTGATACAGCATGATGCCGCCGACGACCGCGATCACGGCGGCGTAAAGGATGGTGCGCGAGCGCACGAGCCGATACACCGGCGCCTCGCCCCGCTGGCGGCGCGTGATGTTCTCGTCGGTGTCATAGGCGATCAGCCGCGTCGGCCGATTGATCTTGGTCATGACCGCGTCGCAGGCGTCGATGCACAGGCCGCACTGGATGCAGCCGAGCTGCGAGCCCTTGCGGATGTCGACGCCGGTCGGGCAGACGTTGACGCATTGGTAGGCAGTCGATGCAGTCGCCGGCCGGTTTTTGCGCAAGTTTCGCGCGCGCCGCCTCCTTTACCGACATGCGCGGCTCGCCGCGATCGTGGCGATAGGCGACGTTGAGCGCCTCGGTGTCGGTCAGCGCAGCCTGGATGCGCGGCCAGGGGCACATGTATAGGCATACCTGCTCGCGCATATGGCCGGCCAGATAATAGGTGGTGCACGGTGAGGATGCCGATCCAGACATAGGCGACGATCGACGCCTGAAGCGTCGCGAGCTGTGCGACCAGCGTCGGCGCGTCGGAGAAATAGAGCACCCAGGCGCCGCCGGTCCACCAGGCGATCGCCAGCCAGATCGCATGTTTCGGCGACGCGCTTGCGGATCTTGTCGGTCGGTCCAGGGCGCGGCGTCGAGCTTGATGCGGTCGCGCCGGTCGCCCTCGACCCAGCGCTCGACCGAGTAGAACAGGTCGGTCCACACCGTCTGCGGGCAGAAATAGCCGCACCAGACGCGCCCGAACAGCGCGTTGGAGAGGAACAAGCGCGAGCGAGGCGAGGATCAGCAGGCCGGTGAAATAATAGACCTCCTGCGGCCAGAGCTCGATGAAGAAGAAATAGAAGCGCGAATGGGCGAGATCGACCAGCACCGCCTGATGCGGCTCGGTCGGGCCGCGATCCCAGCGCACGAAGGGGAGGAAGTAGTAGAGGCCGAGGCAGACCAGCAGCAGCCGCCATTTGAGCCGCCGGAACGTCCCGTTGACCTTCTGGGGGAAGATCTTGGCGCGGGCTGCGTAGAGCGGGCCATCGTCGTAGATTTCGTGATGGTCGTCCGCGTTGATGTCCAACTGGGTCATGCCGGCTTCCGCTTCTGTTGTTCTTGCGGCCTCGCCTCGGCGAGTTAACTCAAGGGAGCCGTGAAGTTGCGGTCTTTCCTCCCGTCGGAGCCGCGAAGAGAACAGAGCGGACGCTTGCGTCCGCTCGCTGTTCTGGCGCGACCTCGTTCTTCGGCCTTGACGCCGGGCTCATTGCCCCGCGCCCAGGCTGTGCACGTAGACCGCCAGCGTCTTGATCGTCACCGGGTCGAGGCGACCGCCCCAGGCCGGCATCGTGCGAATTGCGCGCGTTGGTGATCGTGTAGATCAGGTCCTTGATGTCGGACCGTAGAGCTGCAGGCCATCGGTCAGGTTGGCCGCGCCCATCTCTACATTGCCCTTGCCGTCGTCGCCATGGCAGACCGCGCAATTGTCGGCGAAGATCTTCTTGCCGGCGGCGACGTCGACGCCTTGGCTTCCGGCGCGCAGCTTGCTGAGCGTGCGCACGTAGCTCGCGACCTCTTGGATCTCCTCCGGCTTCAGGATGCCGTCCTTGCCGAACGCCGGCATGGCGCTCGTGCGCGTGTCCGGATCCTAGTCGGCGCGGATGCCGTGGGTGATCGTGGTAGTCGATGTCGTCGAGCGTTGCCGCCCCACAGCCAGTCTTCATTGGTCAGGTTGCGATAGCCCTTCGAGCCCTGGCCGCCCGAGCCGTGGCAGGGCGCGCAGTTCTCGGCGAACGCCGCCTTGCCATGCGCGATGCGCGAGGCTCAAGAGCTTCTTGTCGCCCTCGATCTCAGCGAGGCTGGCGCTTGTCGAGACCCGCCTCCGTTTGCGCGCGCTCAGCCTGGATGGCCGCGACGTCCTCGGCGACCTGCGATGCGGTTGGTGTAGCCGAGCACGCCCGGGGTGTAGCCCGACGCCAGCGGCCAGGCCGGATAGAGCACCCAGTAGACGACCGCGAACACGATCGTCGCGTAGAAGAGTATACAGCCACCAGCGCGGCAGCGGCGTATTGAGCTCACGGATGCCGTCCCACTCATGCCCCGTGGTGGTCTGGCCCGTGATCTTGTCGACTTGAGGAGTTTCGGTCGTCGCCATCGCTCAGTCCTCGCGAGCGGCATGCGGGCCGCTTTGTTGAACGCTTCGCGGTTCGACGGCCAGAGCGCATAGACCAGCACGCCGAGGAACAACGCGAAGCAGTAGACCGTGCCGGCCGACCGCGCGAAGGCGGACAGCATTTCATAGGTCGTCGACATGATCGCTCCTCCTCAGCGCAGGTTGGCCTTGTCGTCGTAGACCTTGAAGTCGACGAGCGTGCCGAGCATCTGGAGATAGGCGACCACGGCGTCGGCTTCGGTGACCGTCGACGATTTCCGCGTCGAACTTGCGCATCTGCGCCTTGGGATAGCGCTTCTGGAAATCGGCGGCGTCCGGGCTGTCCGGATTGACCTGCGTCTTGATGTCGGCGACGGCCTTGGCGATGTCCTCGTCGGTGTAGGGCACGCCGACGATCTGGTTGGCGCGCATGTAGTCGGCGAGTTCGCGCGTATCGAGCTCGGTGTCGGCGAGGAACGCGTAGTTCGGCATGATCGACTGCGGCACCACCGAGCGCGGGTCCTTCAAGATGGGCGAGCTGCCAGGAGTCGGTGTATTTCAGTCCGACGCGGGCGAGATCGGGGCCGTTGCGCTTCGATCCCCACTGGAAGGGATGGTCGTACATGCTCTCGGCCGCCAGCGAGTAGTGGCCGTAGCGCTCGACCTCGTCGCGCAGCGAGCGGATCATCTGGCTGTGGCAGAGATAGCAGCCTTCGCGCACATAGATGTTGCGGCCCGGCGAGTTCGAGCGGCGTATAGGGCCGCATGCCCTCGACCTTCTCGACCGTGCTCTTGAGATAGAACAGCGGCACGATCTGCACGAGGCCGCCGATCGCGACCATGATCAGAATGCCGAGCAGGAGAAGAAGCGGGTTCTTCTCGAAGATGTGGTGCTTGGCGAAGAAGCCCGACCGCGAGGGAGTTTGCGCTGCGGCGCTCATCGTTGAAGCTCCTTATTCCGCGGGCTGCAGTGCCGGCTGGACGGTCGCAGGCGCGGCTTCTTCGCCGGCCGCGATCGTCATCCAGACGTTGTAGAGCATCAGGCAGAAGCCGGCGATGAACAGCACGCCGCCCAGAGCCGCGGATGACATAGAAGGGATGCATCGCCGCGACCGTCTCGATGAAGGAATATTCGAGATAGCCCTGCGGCGGTGTAGCTCCGCCACATCAGGCCCTGCAGGATGCCGCTCACCCACATCGAGGTGATGTAGAGCACGATGCCGAGCGTCGAGATCCAGAAGTGCCAGTTGACGAGGCGCAGCGAGTAGATCTCTCGCTTGTTCCACAGCCACGGAATCAGGCAGTACAGCGCGCCGAACGAGACATAGGCGACCCAGCCGAGCGCGCCCGAGTGCACGTGGCCGACGGTCCAGTCGGTGTAGTGCGACAGCGAGTTGACCGTCTTGATCGACATGACCGGACCTTCGAAGGTCGACATGCCGTAGAAGGCGACCGACACGACCAGCATGCGCAGCACCGGATCGGTGCGCAGCTTGTCCCAGGCGCCCGACAGCGTCAGCAGGCCGTTGATCATGCCGCCCCACGAGGGCATCCACAGCATCAGCGAGAAGGTCATGCCGAGCGTCTGCGCCCAGTCCGGCAGCGCCGTGTAGTGCAGATGGTGCGGACCGGCCCAGATGTAGAGGAAGATCAGCGACCAGAAGTGGATGATCGACAGCCGGTAGGAATAGATCGGCCGCTCCGCGCGCTTCGGCACGAAATAGTACATGATGCGCGAGGAAGCCGGCGGTGAGGAAGAAGCCGACCGCGTTATGGCCGTACCACCACTGGAACATCGCATCCTGCACGCCGCTCCACAGGATTACCGACTTCGAGGAGAAGATCGAGATCGGGATCGCCGCGTTGTTGCCGAGATGCAGCATCGCGATCGTGAGGATGAAGGCGAGATAGAACCAGTTGGCCACGAAGATATGCGGCTCCTTGCGGCGGAAGATCGTGCCGAGGAACACCAGCAGATAGGTGACCCAGACGATCGTCAGCCAGAGGTCGGCGTACCACTCGGGCTCGGCGTATTCCTTGCCTTCGGTGATGCCGAGCAGATAGCCCGTGCCGGCGATCACGATGAAGAAGTTGTAGCCGAGCACCACGAACCACGGCGCGAGATCGCCCGCCAGCCGCGCGCGGCAGGTGCGCTGCACGACATAGAACGAGGTCGCCAGCAGCACGTTGCCGCCGAAGGCGAAGATCACGGCCGAGGTGTGCAGCGGACGCAGGCGCCCGAAGTTGAACCAGGGCGCGATGTTGAGCCAGGGATAGGCGAGCTCGAAGGCGATGTAGATGCCTACCGCCATGCCCGCGAAGCCCCAGAACAAAGCGGCGAGCGAAGCGAACTTTACCGGCCCGAAATTATAGTTGGGCCTGCCGTCGATCTCGAGCGGCGGCGTTCCGGCCGGGCGCGCGTTGTAGCGCTGGAAGATCGTGAAGATGCCGCCGGCGCTCGCCGCAGCACGCCGAGCCACATATGGAAGGCGAAGGCGGGCTCGATCGTCTTGGCGGCGATGAAGAGACACGTCAACGCGATGGCCGCGAGCACGACGGCGAGACTGACCTCGCCCACTCGCAGCGACTTGGCTGTGCTTGCCGCCTGCATACGGAACCCCCTGTGCGCTTCGCGGAAAACGTTCGCTTAAGTGGACGATGGGGCAACCTGCGTGTTGATCCACGTCAACGGTCCTCATCATCAGATACTTATGCGTTCGTCTTATTTTCGCGCGACCTGTTTCGCGCGCTTGCGCTTTCTCATATCCGCCCTTGCGCGCGCGTCCATGTCGCCTTTCGTCGTAGCCGCTGATGGGACGAGATCAACGGAAAACCCAGCAACTCCTTGACGTCACCGCATCAAGCGAGGGTGCGGTGGTTGGTTGACGACGGATCGTGTGACGATTGGTCGCGCGCGGATGCCGCCCTCGGGGAGCTTGACCTATGTCAAGCAATGTCTACATCCCGACGCTAGCGTGCTTAGCCGAGGGCTCGTGCCTGAAGGGGTGCGCGGGATGACGATGTTTCGCGGAAGCGCCATTTGCTTCGGGGTGGACTGATGGCCGCAACCGCAGTTGAGGCGAGAAGCGCCGATGCGTTCCGCGACGTCTTTGCCCCGCAGGACGAAACGGAGGCGGCGCTGCAGGCGCTGACTTATGCGGACGGGCTATGCGCGTATTTCGGCGCGCATCTCAGCGGATTGATGATCGGCCTCGTTCCCTACTATCCGATGTCGCTGTCAGGCCCGAGCCCCGAAGGCTGGATGCAGGCCCAGCAGCAGGCCAACGAGGAAGCGAGCGCATCGGAGCAGCGGTTGCGCGCCATCTATGCGACCCTGACTTCCTGCAAACGATCTGAAGCGCGTCGACGCCTTCGAGCAGGAGGCGGCGCGCATTCACGCCCGGCGCGCTCGCATCGCCGACATTACCATCATGGGCTGGACGCAGAGCGAACCCGTCGACAGCGAACGCGCGGCGTTCGAGGCCTGTCTGTTCGAATCGGGCCGCCCGCTTCTCATTGTTCCCGCGCGCCACCTGTTTCGCTCGCCGCCGCAGCGGGCGCTCGTCGCATGGAACGGCTCGCGCGAGTCGGCGCGCGCCGTGCGCGAAGCCCTGCCGCTGCTCAGACGCGCGAAGCTCACGCGCATCGTCGAGGTCGATCCGGAAGAGTCGGACAACGGCGGGTATGAGGACACGGTCGCGCAGCTCGCGCGCCACCTGGAGCGCCATCAGACGTCGGTTGAGACGAAGCGCGCCCACGGCGGCGGCCGAGAGGTCGGGAGCACGCTGGTCGAAGAGGCCGAGCAATTCGGCGCCGGGCTGATCGTGCTCGGCGGCTATGCTTATGTGCGCGCCGGGGCATGGGTCTACGGCGGCGGGACGCGTTCGGCGCTCGCCCACGTCCGGGTTCCGATGCTATTCGCCAACTGAACCGGCGCAAAAAAAAGCGCCCCGAAGGGCGCCCGTGTCTGAGGAGGAACTTGGAAGGCTTGGACGTCACGCGCAGAGGCGACGATCCCAGGCCGGCGCGTCGCGGTCGGCGGAAGCGAGGCGCTCGAGCGCCGCAAGATTGCGGATTTCTACGCGGCGCGTAGTCGGCAAAGCGATGAGGCCCTTTTCCTTCATGTGGGTGAAGGTGCGGCTCACGGTCTCGATGGTGAGGCCGAGATAATCGGCGATGTCCTGGCGCTGCATGGCGAGCTCGACGGTCGGCGGCTGCTTGCCGGGAATGGAGGTCCGTTCGCGCAGAACTTTCAGGAACCAGGCGAGGCGTTCCTCCGCCGAGGAGCGGCCAATCATCGTCATATGGTCAATCGAGAGCGCCAGCGCGCGGGTCGCGCTGTCGAAAACGGCGGCGTTGAATTGCGGGTCTTGCGCCATGCGGGCGCGGCAGGCGCCGCGGGAAAGCACGGCGATCGAGCCGGCGTTGACCGCCTCGATGGTGAGGTCGTAGTCCGGGCCGGGCTCGAGGCCGCACATGTCGCCGGGCATGTAGAAAGCGAAGATCTGCCGGCGGCCGTCGCGCGTCACCTTGACCGACCGGAACACGCCCTTGACCACCATGAAGAAGCTGTCGGCGGGGTCGCCCTCGCCGGCAACTTCTTCACCCGCCCCATAGTGGGCGATCGTGGCCTCCGAATGCGCGAAGCGGGAATTGGCGACGTCGCTGAGGCCGAATGGGCCGCAAACCGCCTTGAAAGCATTGTCGCCGGGATTGATTGCAACGGTCATGACAGAGCCCCTTATTTTTCCCTAACCGCAACTTTACGGAAAGGCGGGCTCGAAGCCATTCACCAGACGAGCTATATGAACGCCTATGCCGAAAGGCATAGGCCGAGGGGTATATGTACGAGGCCCCGGGGGTGGATCAAAGTGTCACGCCCGCCGTGGGATCGACGACGTGGACCTTTCAGAAAGCTGATTAAAAGATGACGGGTCCCAATCCTCCGCCCAAATTGCCGTTCCATTGTCTCGGCCTCGAGCGCACGACGCGCTTTCTTTGCGACGCGCAGATGCTCAACGTGATGGCGGACGGCCTGCCCGGCGTCATCGCCTATTTCGACGTCAACTACATCTGCCATTTCGTCAACGAGACGGTGGAGGCATGGACCGGCGCGCGGCCGCTCGACTATCTGAACAAACGGCTCGGCGAGACTGCCTCCGAATTCGCGCTCGACGCTCGGCCGGGGCTCGAGCGCGCGCTGGCCGGCGAGCATGCCGAATTCGAGCTTCCCGCTCGTTTCGCGGGCGGCGCGATCAGCGTCGTGCGCGGCTACGCCTATCCGGACCGGGACGCCGCCGGGCGCGTGCAGGGCGCCTTCGTGATGCTGCTCGACATCACCCGCGAGCGCGCCTTCGAGGCCGAGCTGCAGGGCGCGCGCGACGAGGCGGTCGAAGCCAACCGCTCCAAGTCCCGCTTCCTGGCGGCGGCGAGCCACGACCTTCGCCAGCCGCTCCATGCCATGACGCTGTTCGTCAATTCGCTGAACCGCCGGCTCGCCGGCACGGAAAACGGCGAACTCATCGCCCATGTCGACCAGTCGCTGCGCTCGCTGCGCTCGATGTTCGACGCGCTGCTCGACATGTCTAAGATCGAGGCCGGGCTCATCAAGGCGAATCCCGCGCCGATGCGCTTGCAGGATTTTTTTGAAACGCTGAGGCCGGGTTTCCTCGCCACCGCGCGCGACAAAAAACTCGAGTTTCGGATCGTCGGCTCGAAGGCGTCGGTGGTCGCCGATCCGACGCTGCTCGAACTGGCGCTGCGCAATCTGCTCGCCAATGCGATGAAATTCACCCGCACCGGCGGCGTGCTGCTCGGCGTCCGGCGCGGCCGAGGGGAACTCGGCATCAGCGTCGTCGACACCGGCGTCGGCATCGCCGCCGAGCGCGCAAGCGCGGTGTTCGAGGAATTCAACCGCGAGAAGATGGCGGCGCATGGGCCGAACGACGGCATCGGGCTCGGTCTCGCCATCGCCAAACGGCTGGCCGCGATGATGGGCGGGCGCATCACGTTGCGCTCGCGGCCCGGCAAGGGCAGCGCGTTCACGATCTGGCTTCGCGAGGGCGGCGGTTTTCGGCAAACTCGGCGTGACGTCTTGCTCGGCAAAGGCTCGCTCGAAGGCGTGCGCATCCTCATTCTCGACGACGACCCGCTTTGCGCCGCGGCGATGAAACAGGAGTTCCAGGATCAGGGCGCCCTCGTGTCCGCCGCCTCGACGATACCCGCAGCGCGCGCGGCGGTCGACGCTTCCGGGCCGCCCGAGGTAATGGTCGTCGACTATGACCTCTCGAATGGCGACACGGGGCTGAAATTCGTCGAGGCGATGCGGGCAAAAGGCGCGCAGAGCAGCGTCGTGATGGTGACGGGCTCGACCAACGCCGAAGCCATCGCCGCGCTGCGCGGCTCCGGCCTGCCGTGGCTGACCAAGCCCGTCGACCCGACGGCGCTGCGCTCGACGCTGATTCACGCGATCGGGCGGTAAGGCGCATCGCGGGCAAAACGACAGCCCGTATACGTCTGGATTGGAATCCAGTGTCATCCCCGCGAAAGCGGGGATCCAGTGTGGGATGCTTGGTCAGGGGAATAGGGCTGGAAACTTTAGGCCGCGGAGCCCTACGACCTCTGGGTCCCCGTTTTCACGGGGACGACAGGTTTTCATTCTGGCGCTTATTTGAATCCGCCCTCACGCGCAGCGCCGGATGAGGGCTAGCCGGTAAGCTTGAGAACTCAACTCCCGCAGCTTACGCCGCGCCTCAATATCATAAGCCTGCGCATCCGCCCTCGCGCGACGAAGCCCGTTGAAATAGAGGCCGCTCTCGCTTGCCAGTTCCGGCGCCTCGACGAGCTGCAAAATCGCATCCGCGCCTTCATCGACCGTGCTGATCGGCGAAACGCCGGCATTGCGCACCATGGTCGTGTCCATGAAGGTCGCGGGATGCAGCGCATTGGCGGTCACGCCGGTCCCCTTGAGCTCCTCGGCGAGATCGACAGTGAACAGGATCTGGGCGAGTTTGCTCTGCCGGTAGGCGCGCGGCCCGCTGTAGCCCTTGATTAGCATGACGTCGGAAAAATCGAGCGCCTGCTGGCCGGCCGAGGCGACGTTGACGATGCGGGCTGGCGCCGAGGCCTTCAACAAGGGGAGCAACAGCCGCGTCAGCAAAAAGCCGGCGAGATAGTTGATCGCAAACGTCAGTTCGTGACCGTCGCGGCTTTCGCGCCGGCTGGCCTTGTCGCCGCCGGTTCCGATGCCGGCATTGTTGACGAGCACGTCAAGACGGCGCTCGCTTCGCAGCACCGTTTCGGCAAGCCGCCGGGTTTCCTCGAGCGAGGAGAGATCGGCGAGATGAAGCGCCGCTTCGCCGCCCGCCTTTTCGATCGCCCGCTTCAGCGATTCGCCTCGCGCTCTGTCGCGACCGTGGATGACGAGCCTGACGCCGGGTCCGGCGAGCCGCTCGGCGACGCGCCGTCCGACGCCGTCGGTCGAACCTGTGATCAATATGGTCTTCGGGCCTTCGGCCATGGATTTGCCTTGCTGATTGAGGTTGGCGGCGAGAAGAGCCGACAATCAAGGCCGCAGGTAGGCAAAACCCTTCTGCTGCAATTCCACGAGTTTTACGACGCCGCCCTTTTCGGCGACCTCGAAGCCGCGCGGCAAGTCGGCAAGCGCTATCTTCAACCATTCCATCGTGTTCGCGCAAGCATAGGGCGTCAGGCTTTTCGCGACGAGGCCTGAAAGCTTCGTGGTGAAGCGCTCGTTCTCGTCCGCCTTACGAAAGTCGCCGAGCGCGTCGCCGTGCACGACGAGCGCGATCGTCACCTCGCCGGGCGCGAAGGCCCGATAATGGTTCTCGATGTTGCCGAGCACGAACAGCACGCGGTCGCGGTCGGAGAGATGGTAGACAACCTTGTTGTCGGACGCGGCGGCGAGCGCTGGCGCCGCGACGCCCGTCGCCGCGAGCCCAAAAGTTCTCAGGAAGGCGCGCCTCAGCATGGCGGCCTCAGGGCTTGTCGAACGCGCAATCGGCGTCGCTGGCGCGATACATCCGGAACACGCTGTCGTCGAGTTTCGCCTGCTGCTTGGGATCGGAGCCGGGCCCGTCGAGTTCGGGGTGGACGAGGTCCAGCTTGTTGGAGAGCAGCGCCTTCTTGCCGTCGAGGTCGACGGAAAGATCGTCGCCGGCGTCACAGGCGGCGTTGCAGCGCACGACAAACGCGGGGCCGCGCGGATTGTCGCTGGTCGACGGCATTGCGTAGCAATTGCCCGAGCTGCCATCGTCCAGGAACATCTTCTGCTTGCCGCTTCTGAGCAGCGTGTGGATCGCGTAGCCCCAATGCGTGCCGGCGGGCGTGCTTTCGGTCGCGGGCCTTACTTTCGGGGTGTAGTGGAGCGAGATGCGGATTTCGACGACCTTCTGATTGGGATGCGCCTTCAGATGCGCGGCGTCGTAGAGCCGCATGAAGCAGATGCGCTCGCGCGCCTTCGGCGCCGTGTCGCCATAGGCAGTCGCGAGGAACTTTGCTTCCACCTGTTTCTGTTCGGGAGTCATGCCATCGTCGGCGCTTTCCGCCAGCGCGGAGCCCGAAAACAGGGCTGCGCCGATGAGGACGGAAGTCGCAAGCCCCACGTGCGCAAACATGAATCGCTCCTCGCGATGCCGGTGAATTCTCGGCGATTGTAATTACGGTCCGCCCGAAGCGCCAAGTCCTTTAAAGCGCCAAGTGCTCAAGCATACTCGTCATTGCGAGTTGGGACCGGCCTTCGGCCGACTTTGACGAATGAAACGTGTTCCTGGCTGGGATCGCGTTGTGTAATATACTGGGTTGTCGGCAAGAGGTCGGTTTCTCACTGATGCTTTCGAGCTCGGTTGCGAGTTGGACCCGGGACGCTTGGATAACCTCGACTTGAGCCAGGAGCAGCGATGCTCTGGAGCCTGCTTTTTAGCATTCATTTTTGGAAGCGTCCTTGTCGGCGGAAACGAAGGAGGCAAGGATGGAGCTGATGCATCATTGTGTAGCCGGCCTTGACGTTCACAAGAACAGCGTGGTGGCCTGCATCCGGACGATGTCGGGGAACAAGCCGTCACGGGAATGCAAGACGTTCGCGACGACGACGGACGGGCTTGTGAGCTTGCTGGAATGGTTGCGTTCGAGCACGATCTCGGTTGCGGCGATGGAGGCGACGGGGGTCTATTGGCGTCCGGTATGGAAGATTTTGAGCGATGGGGAATTCGAGCTCATCCTGGCGAACGCCGCCCACATCAAGGCGGTTCCTGGCCGCAAGACGGACATGAACGACGCGATGTGGATCGCCGATCTTGCGGCCTTCGGCTTGATCAAGGCGAGCTTCGTGCCCGAGGAAAAGCAGGATGAACTGCGCACGCTGATGCGAACTCGCAAGCAACTGGTTCACGAGCAGACGCGGCATGTTCAACGGATCCAGAAGACGCTGACCGAGGCGAACATTCGTCTGGATTCGGTGCTGAGCGACGTGATGGGAGCGAGCGGGCGACGCATGATCGAAGCGATGATCGCCGGCGTGCGCGACCCTCGCAAACTGGCGGGGCTGGCCAATCGGGCAGTCAAAGCCAAGCCGAAGGAACTCTACGACGCGCTGCACGGGCGGTTGACCGACAGTCACCGATTTATTCTCAAACTCCATCTGGGCCAATGGGACGCCATTGAAGCCTCGATCAGGAGCCTGGATAGGGAAGTCGAAGCCCACCAGGCGCGCATGGACAAGGAGGATCGGGCCGACATGGCCCGGTTTTCGGAGGCGATGCGTCTGCTTGAATCCATTCCCGGCGTGAGCCGGCTCTCGGCGCTGACCCTTCTCAGCGAAATCGGGCTGGACATGAACCGCTTTCCGGACGCCGGCCATCTGGTCGCCTGGGCCGGCTTGTGTCCTGGTCAGAACGAGAGCGCGGGAAAGCGCAAAAGCAGTCGGCTACGCAAAGGCGCGCCCTGGCTGAAGACCATGCTCGTTCAATGCGCTTGGGCGGCCAAACGCACGAAAGATAGCTACTACAAGGCCCAGTTCTTCCGCCTTCAGGCCAAGCGCGGTCCTCAAAAAGCCATTTGCGCCGTCGCCGCATCGATCCTGACCGCAATCTATCACATGCTGAAGAACGGCATCTTCCACAACGACCTCGGCGCTGACCATTTCGACCGCAGGTCCCGCCAAACCAAAGCAGCCCATCTCGCAAAGCAAATCGCAAAACTCGGCTATCAGGTCACCCTTCAACCCGCCGCTCATGCAGCCTAAAAAGCCAACCGATATCAATGTCGTAGACAAAGTTTCTTTTTAGCGTAGCGAAGCAATCCATGCCGAAGCGATGCCGGTTTTCTTGACGAGGCGGCCATCACGGAGAGATGGATTGCTTCGCTGCGCTCGCAATGACGATTCCAACTTATTGGCGAACACTCTACGTTTTGCGCTCATGGCGCGCCCCCCGATCGGGCCCGAGTTGACGCTGAGGGCGAAACCCGATCATTAGGGCAAAACGGGTCGCGCGACGCGCTCCCCAGGAGGACCCCCTCGGGCATGATCGACAAGAGACGCGCGAGCGCGGCGGAAGCGGTCGCTGATATCAGGGACGGCTCGACCGTCATGATCGGCGGCTTCGGACTCGCCGGCATGCCGAGCGAACTGATCGACGCGCTGATCGAACAGGGGGCAAGAGACCTGACCGTCGTCAGCAACAACGCAGGGAATGGCGAGACGGGTCTGGCGCTTCTGCTGAAGCGAGGGCGCGTCAAAAAAGTCATCTGCTCGTTCCCGCGCCAGGTCGATTCCTACATTTTCGATGCGCTCTATCGGGCCGGCGAAGTGGAGCTCGAGGTCGCGCCGCAGGGCAACCTCGCCGAACGCATCCGCGCCGCCGGCGCCGGCATCGGCGCGTTCTTCACGCCGACCGGCTACGGCACGCTGCTCGCCGAGGGCAAGGAGACGCGCACCATCGACGGCCGCAACTACGTGCTCGAATATCCGATCCGCGCCGAGGTCGCGCTCGTCAAGGCCTACAAGGCCGATCGCTGGGGCAATCTCATCTACCGCAAGACCGCGCGCAATTTCGGGCCGATCATGGCGAGCGCGGCGAAGACGACGATCGTGCAGGTGGAGGAATTCGTCGACCTCGGCGACCTGGATCCGGAAGCGATCGTCACGCCCGGCATTTTCGTCGACCGCGTGGTCGCATTTCCGCGCAATGGAGGGCCACGATGAGCCGCATCGATCTCGACGCGATCGCGCGCCGCGTCGCCCAAGACATTCCCTCCGGTTCTTACGTCAATCTCGGCATCGGCATGCCGACGCGCGTCGCGAATTTCTTGCCGGCGGATCGTGAGATCGTGCTGCATTCGGAGAACGGCCTGCTCGGCATGGGGCCGGCGCCTGGAGAGGACGAGATCGATCCCGATCTCACCAACGCCAGCAAGGGGGCGGTGACCGCGCTGCCCGGCGCCGCGTTCTTTCATCACGCCGATTCCTTTGGGATGATGCGCGGCGGCCATCTCGACATATGCGTGCTCGGCGCCTTCCAGGTTTCGGCCGGCGGCGATCTCGCCAACTGGCACACCGGCGAACCCGACGCGATCCCCGCCGTCGGCGGCGCAATGGACCTGGCTGTCGGCGCCAAACAGGTGTTCGTGATGATGGAGCACGCGACGAAGCGCGGCGAAGCCAAGCTCGTCGAACGCTGCTCCTATCCGCTGACCGGCATCGGCTGCGTGTCGCGCGTCTACACCGAGCTTGCGACGCTCGACGTGACGCCCGCAGGCTTCGCCGTGCGCTGGCTCGCCGCAGGCATGACGCTCGGCGATTTGCAGAAGCTTAGCGGCGCGCCGCTGCGGCTCGCTTGACGCCGCTCGTCCTGTGCGTCGCGCCGAATGGCGCGCGGCGCGGCAAGGCGGATCATCCGCGCCTGCCCATGACGATACCAGAAATTGCGCGGGAAGCGGCGGCGGCGCGCGAGGCGGGCGCCTCGATGCTGCACTTGCATGTGCGCGATCGCGATGGCGCGCATACGCTCGACGCGGATCTTTACAAACAGGCAATCGCGGCGGTGCGCCGCGAGGCGGGCGACGATCTCTTCATCCAGATCACGACCGAGGCGGTCGGCCGTTTTTCTCCGGCCGAGCAGATGGCGGCGGTCGATGCGGTCGCGCCGGAGGGCGCCTCGATCGCGGTGAGGGAATTGTTTGCTCACGAAACAGACGAGGCGGCGGCCGCTGCGTTTCTCGCCCGTCAGGCGCGGCGTGGTCTGCTTGTCCAGCACATTCTCTATGACGCCGGCGACATCGCGCGCTTCGAGGCGCTTCTCTCGAGAGGGCTCATTCCGCGCGAGGGGGCGTCAGAAATCCTCGTGCTCGGCCGCTATGCGACGGGCCAGCAATCAGACCCCGCCGAACTGCCGCCGCTTCTCGCGGCGCGCACTCTGCCGCTGCCCTGGATGGTCTGCGCCTTCGGGCGCCGCGAGGCGGCGGCCGCGCTCGTCGGCGCCGCGCTCGGCGGCCATGCGCGCGTCGGCTTCGAGAACAATCTGCATCTGCCTGATGGCGCGCTCGCCCCCGACAATGCGGCGCTCGTCGCCGTCGTCGCGGGCGCCTTGCCCGCGGTCGGCCGAAGACCCGCGACGCCCGACGAGGCGCGGCGGCTCATGGGCTGAAGCGCCGGCAAACCGGCGCGGCGCTCGGCGGTTCTGCCAAAACCCCAAGGATTTGTTGGCCTGAGCCGGCCTGCCGCCAGCGAAGTTGACAGGCGGCGATGCATTTCTACGCTACGGAAAACGTCTCCCATGGGGTTCAAAATGGCGCCGATAAAAGTGCTGGTTGTTGGTCTCGGCACAATGGGGATCAGTCACGCGCGGGCGTACCGGACCATTCCTGGTTTCGATCTCGTCGGCCTCTGCACGCGCGGCGCGGCGGCGCGCAGCGATCTCGAGACGGAATTCAAGGGCGTGCCGCGCTTCGACGATTTCGAGGTCGCGCTGGCAGAGTTGAAGCCCGACGCCGTCGCGATCGCG
The DNA here is from genome assembly GCA_963710855.1 of uncultured Pseudomonadota bacterium. Classification (GTDB taxonomy): domain Bacteria; phylum Pseudomonadota; class Alphaproteobacteria; order Rhizobiales; family Beijerinckiaceae; genus Roseiarcus. Next base: position 196,225 of record CAVQBX010000003.1, read on the forward strand.
GTCTATACGGAACATCACGCCCGCATGGCCATGCAGGCTTTCCGCGCCGGCGCCCATGTGTTTTGTGAGAAGCCGCTCGCCGACACGCTCGCCGCCGCCGAGGAGGTGGTCGCAGCATCGAAGGTCGCGGGAAAAGTCTTGCAGATCGGCTACATCCTGCGCGTCCATCCCTCGTGGACCAAATTCGTCGAGATCGGCCGCACGCTCGGCAAGCCGCTCGTCATGCGGATGAACCTCAACCAGCAGTCTTCAGGCTCGTTCTGGGAGGTTCACAAGAATCTTATGCGCTCGACTTCGCCGATCGTCGATTGCGGCGTGCATTACGTCGACGTGATGTGTCAGGTGACGCGCTCGAAGCCGGTCGCCGTGCATGCGGTCGGCGCGCGGCTGACCGACGAGATTGCCTCAACCATGTACAACTACGGCCATCTCGACATCCGTTTCGAGGACGGTTCCGTTGGCTGGTACGAGGCCGGCTGGGGCCCGATGATGAGCGAGACGGCGTTCTTCGTCAAAGACATGATCGGCCCGAAAGGATGCGTCTCGATCGTCTCTTCCGAAAGCGGCGACAAGAAATCCTCGGATCATGACAGCCATACGCGCACCAACGCGCTACGGCTTCATCACGCCGCGCTCGACGCCAAAGGCGCCTTCGCCACGCCGGACGAGATTATCTCCACCGAGGACGAGCCGGGCCATCAGGAGCTCTGCAACCGCGAGCAGCGCATGTTTCTTTCGGCGATCCGCGGCGAGATCAATCTCGACGAACATGTCGCCGACGCGCTGAATTCTTTACGCATCGCCTTTGCCGCGGACGAGAGCGTGCGCACAGGGGAAGTTGTGAAACTGTAGGGCGCGCCGTCCCCTCCCCTGCGCAGCGGGGGAGGGCAAGGGTGGGGGCGGTCGTGTGCGCGAGCGCTTGGTTGTTTGAGCGCTGTGGGCGTGCCCCCCACCCCGGCCCTCCCCCGCAAGCGGGGGAGGGGGAACACCAGCAAATATCACGTCGCAGAGTTGTCCCCTCCCCTGCGCAGCGGCTACAGTATGCAGACATCTTTGTTTGGTCCGCGAAGACGCGGGATAGTCCCCTTCTCCCCTTGCGGGAGAAGGTGGCCGAAGGCCGGATGAGGGGTCCGCGCCGCGAGAAAAGCATGTTCGAAGATTGGACCGGCCGCAATTGCCATTCTGGAAGCCGGGCAGAGGCCGGAAACGACCCCTCATCCCCCCTTCGGGGACCTTCTCCCGCAAGGGGAGAAGGGGGTAAACCCCATACTTCGCCTCAAATGAAATGTCTGCATACAATAGTGCGCAGCGGGGGAGGGCAAGGGTGGGGGCGGTCGTGCGCACGGCGCTTGGTTGTTTGAGCTCTGTGGGCGTGCCCCCCACCCCGGCCCTCCCCCGCAAGCGGGGGAGGGAGGAGCGCCTATTTGACGCTGTAAGGCACCACGTCCCTCACCATGTGATCGACCTGCAATCTGTGGCGCAGCGGCGGAACCGAGCGGTGCGAGCAATGAGGCCGCTCGCAGATGCGGCAGGAGATTCCGATCGGCTCGAAATAGGATTTGTCGCCGAGGTCGAGGCCGTCGGAATAAACAAACTTGCCCGCATAGGCGCTTTCGCAGCCGAGCGCGATCGCGTAGCGGCGGCGGTCCGACTTGAAGCCGCCGACGCCTTTGACGATCTCGGTCGCGACGCTCAGATATTTGACGCCGTCGGGGGTTTCGGCGAGCTGCCTGATGATGCGTCCCGGCGACTCGAAGGCCTGATGAATGTTCCAGAGCGGACAGGCGCCGCCGTGACGCGCGAACTGGAATTTCGCCGCGCTGTGGCGCTTCGTAATGTTGCCGGCGCGGTCGATGCGCGCGAAAAACACCGGCACGCCCTTGTCGCCGGGACGCTGCAAAGTCGAGAGCCGGTGCGCGACCTGCTCGATGCTGGCGTGGAAGCGGGTCGCCAGCAGTTCGAGATCGTGGCGCAGCTCCTGCGCTGCGGCGCGAAACGCGCCATAGGGCATCAGCAGCGCGCCGGCGAAATAATTGGCGAGCCCGATCTTGCAGATTTCGATCGCGTCGGCGCTGCGAAAATTCGCCTGCGTCGCGATGCGATCAATCAGCGCCGCATTCTCGAGCGCGCCGATCTGATAGGCGAGCAGAAAATTGCGCGATGGCGCCGGCAGCCCGGGATTGAGAAACAGCGCTTTCGCGCGTGCGTCGAACTTGCGCAAAGGCGCGTTGCTCTCTTCCAGAAGGAGCACGCGAACCTTCAGACGGTTCTCGAGATGCGCGGTCGCGGCGCCGCCTGGCTCTTGGCTGGGAATGCCGAGCCGACGCGCCAGCGCCTCGCCCGCCGCGTCGAGTTCGTGCAGATAATTGTCGACGAAATGAAAGAAGTCTCTGACTTCCTCATAAGGCGTCGCAGACATCGCGGCGCCGCCGCCCTCGTCGCGAAGTGTCGAGCGCGGCGAGTTGTTCGGCCGTCTGCCGGTAGGCGGCGTGGACACGCATCAGCGCGCGGGCGACGGCGGGGGCGTTGCGCACGACGAGCCGCAATTCCTGCAAGGCCGGCGGTTCGGATTCGAACAGGGGATCTGCCAGCGTCTCCGACAACGCCGAGAGCAGACGGTCGTCGTCGCCGGCGCCGAACGTGCGCAGGTCGACCTGGAACTTGTCGGCCAGCAACATCAGCACCGTGGCGGAGATCGGGCGCTGATTGTTCTCGATCTGGTTCAGGTAGCTCGTCGATATGCCGAGCTTGGCCGAAAAGCCGGCTTGCGTGTCGCCGGACTCCGTCCTCAGCTTCCGGACGCTCCTGCCGATGAAGAGTTTGCCGCTTCTCATTTTTGCAATTTTGCATTTTGCAATGCACGGGGCAACATGACATTCACCTTCGCCTTTTTGCGCATGCAATTCCCGGCGTCCGCATCCATATTGCGATGCACAAGGCGGGAAGGCGCGACATGACGCTGTTGGAAGCTCTCGAGTTCCGGATCGGACCGGCGCAAGAACATGGCGGCGAGCCGAGCCCGCCGGTCCGTAGCCCGGCGAGGCCGTTGCCGCGGCGCTATCGCGGCGTCCGCAATGCGGGATTCGCGCGTCTGGAGGCTCTGGAGCGCCGCGCGATGGCCTCCGCCGCCGGCGCAGACGCCGTCGATGCGCTGCAACGACAGCTCGAAGCCGTGTTCTCGGAAGCGCGCGCCATCCTCGCCGAGCAGATCGCCGAACTCGATCATTGCCTCAAGCAGGCCCAAGGCTTGCGCGCGATCGACGACGCGACGCACGCCTCCGGCGACTACGACAAGCTGACGGGGGCCGAAAAGCGTGTTTTCGCCGAGCTCGCCAGCGGCAAGCCCAACAAGATCATCGCCTACGACCTCGGCATAAGCGAAGCCACGGTCAAGGCGCATGTGTCGAAGATCCTGAAGAAGCTCAAGGTGCACAGCCGCAACCGCGCCATCGCTTTGTTCGGCGTGCGCCTCGCCTCCTGATGGGCGCGCCATTGACGCGAGGCCTGGAGAGAGCCTAGCAAACCTGCGCAGCGCCGACACGTTTGGAGCGGCGGCGCCCCGCCGTCGACCGTCGCGCGCACTGATAAAGTCGTCGACGAGCGCGTCGACGCTCCAAGCGGCGCGCGGAGAGCCAGCGTGAGCAAAGTCGCGATCATTGGAACGGGTTTCGTCGGTCGCGCCTGGGCGATCAGTTTTGCGCGCGCCGGGCACGAAGTCGTGCTGTGGGACGCCGAAGCGGCGGCGCCCGAGCAGGCGCTCGCCTATATCGAACCGCTGCTCGCCGATCTCGCCGCCCATGACCTCCTGAACGGAGGCTCGCCCGAGGTTGTACGCGCCCGGATGCGCGTCGCCCCGACGTTGAGCGAAGCGCTCGCCGGCGCGATCCACGTGCAGGAAAACACGCCCGAAAATGTTGAAGTCAAGCGCAAGGTGTTCGCCGCGCTCGATGCCGCCGCGCCGCCGGAGGCCGTGCTGGCCAGTTCGACCTCGGCGATCCTGCCCTCGGCTTTCACCGAAGGGCTTAAGGGCCGGGGGCGCTGTCTCGTCGTTCATCCGATCAACCCGCCCTATCTGATCCCGGCGGCGGAAGTGGTCCCGGCGCCCTGGACCGACGCCGAAGCGATCGAGCGGACCGCCGCCTTCCTGCGCTCGGCCGGCCATGCGCCGATCGTGATGAAGCGGGAGATCGACGGTTTTGTCATGAACCGGATGCAGGGCGCGCTGCTCGAGGAGGCGTTCCGGCTCGTCGCCGAGGGCTACGCCGGCATCGAGGACATCGACGTCGGCATCCGCGAGGGCCTCGCTTTGCGCTGGAGTTTCATGGGGCCGTTCGAGACGATCGACCTCAACGCTCCCGGCGGGGTGCGCGACTACGCCGAGCGCTACGAGAACATTTACGCAAATATCTTTCCGACCGTGCAGTGGCGCGCCGACTGGAACGGGGAGGTCATGGATCGAATTCGAGGCCGAGCGTCGGGCGAGCCTGCCAGCTGACAGGCTCGCCGAGCGCCAGGCCTGGCGCGACCGCCGCCTGATGGCGCTCGCCGCGCACAAGCGCGCCGCGGCGAAGTCGATCGGGAGCTGAGAGCTCCGCTGTAGACGCGATCAGTTGCCTCCTCAGACAGCACGCTCCGCAACAAAACCGCGGCACACTTGTTACTCCCTGGGGCGCCCGCGCTGCTTTAGCTGTGGCTGAACGAGAGCGCGCGACAATCACGGGAGCGACCCATGAGCGAAAACCTGAAAAGCGAGCCGGCGGCGCCTGAAGTGGTCGATCGCGCGGCATACGAGGCCGAAATCGCGACCTTGCGGGCGCGCGAGAAGGCCCATACGCACGCCGGGGACGCGCTGGCGGCTCAGCGCCGCCGCCTGCCGATGGTCGCGATCGACGCCGCCACGCGGCTGATCGGCGAGCGCGGATCCGTGACTTTGCTCGATGCGTTCGAAGGACGCCCATTGCTGGTCGCCTATTATTTCATGTGGTATGCGGGCAAGCCCGCCGACCAGCAATGCGAGGGTTGCAGCCTCTACACTTCGCAGGTCCGCGAGCTTTCGCTGCTTCATTCGCGCGGCGTCACCTACGCGACCTTCTGCCAGGGCCCTTACAAGGAAAGCGCGCGCTATCGCGAGTTCATGGGCTGGCGGATGCCCTGGTACGAGGCGCCGCGCGAATTGCTGGAAAAGCTGCTTATCGGCCGCAAGATCGGCATGATGCACATCGTCTGCTACCTGCGCCGGAACGACGAAGTGTTCGAGACCTACTGGACGACGCGGCGCGGCGCCGAGGCGATGGACAACAACTACCGGCTGCTCGACCTGACGGCATACGGGCGCCAGGAGCGCTGGGAGGACTCGCCGGCCGGGTGGCCGCAGGCGCCGTCCGGCCAGCACAGCTATCGCTCCAACGGCCGGCCGATCGTCCAATGGCCGCGCATCGAAGCCGGCTTTTCGGACGACCTCGGAGCCGGCGCTCGCTGAAACGGCCTCCTCGCACGGTTCTTGCCAAGCATGCGGGAATGCGGTTCATGCATGCCCGACCGCGGGGCAAGGAGAGCCAGGCTTGAGCGAATCGATAGCCGACATGGTCGCGCGGCATGCTCGCGGCGGCGAGATTGCGCGTTCGATCGAGGAGACCTACGCCCGGATCGCGAAACATGGCGATCCCGCCCTTTTCATCGCGCTCAGGTCGAAGGACGAGGCGCTCGAAATCGCCGCGGCGCTCGAGCGCGATGGGCCCAAAGGCAAGCCGCTGTTCGGGATCCCCTTCGCGGTCAAGGACAATATCGACGTCAAGGGCCTGCCGACCACCGCCGCCTGTCCGGCTTTCGCCTACCGGCCGGAACGATCGGCCTTCGTGGCGGCGCGCCTGGAAGCCGCCGGCGCGATCGTCATCGGCAAGACCAATCTCGACCAGTTCGCGACCGGCCTCGTCGGCGTGCGCTCTCCTTATGGCGTTCCTCGCAATGCGTTGCGCGCCGATCTCATTCCCGGCGGATCGAGTTCAGGCTCGGCGGCGGCGGTTGGCGCGGGGCTCATGCCCTTTGCGCTCGGCACCGATACCGCCGGCTCCGGCCGCGTGCCCGCGGCTCTCAACGGCATTGTCGGCCTTAAACCCACGCTCGGCACGATGTCGGCGACCGGCCTCGTGCCCGCCTGCCGCACGCTGGACACCATCTCGATCTTCGCGCTCGACGTCGCCGACGCCTTCGCGGTCTATCAGATCGCCTCGGGCTACGACGAGGCCGACGCCTATTCGAAACCCTATCCCGAGCCGCGGCTCGCCTCGCCGCCGCCGAGCTTGAGGATTGGCGTCCCAAAACCCGGTCAACGCGTGTTCCTCGGCGACGCGGCCTCGGAGGCGGCCTTTGCCGTCGACATCGAAAAACTTGCCGGTCTCGGCGCGACGCTCGTCGAATTCGACATCGAGCCGTTCTTCGAGGTCGCGCGTCTGCTTTACGAGGGCCCCTGGGTTGCGGAGCGCTATGCGGCGGTGAAGGCGCTGATCGAGGCCCGACCGGACACGCTCTACCCAGTAACGAGAAAAATCATCGAAGGGGCCGTCAATTTCGACGCCGTCGCCGCCTTCCAGGCGACCTACAAGCTCGCGGATCTCAGGCGCAAGACTTCCAAGGCGTGGCGCGAATTCGACGTGATGGCGCTGCCAACCATGCCGAAGTTTTATACGGTCGCCGAGGTCATCGCCGATCCCGTGCGGACCAATTCCAACAACGGGGTCTACACCAACTTCGTCAACCTGCTCGATCTTTCGGCGATCGCCTATCCCTCGGGCATGCGGGGCGACGGGCTGCCTTCGAGCCTGACCCTCATCGCCCCCGCTGGCCGCGACGGCCTCATCGCGACGATCGCCGCACGCGCCCATGCGATTTCCGGCGCGCCGATGGGCGCGACAGGCCGCGCGGCGTCGAAGGCGCCGGAGCCGGGCGCGCCCGAAGGCGTCGAGATCGCCGTCGTCGGCGCGCACCTTTCCGGCCTGCCGCTCAACCATGAGCTCACCAACCTCGGCGGCGTCTTCGTGCGCGAGGCGAAGACCGGCGCGGACTATCGTCTGTTCGCTTTGCCCGGGACGACGCCGCCGAAGCCGGGCCTGTTGCGCGTCGCGGCAGGGCAGGGGGCGAAGATCGCCGTCGAAATCTGGTCGCTGCCCGAAGCCGCCTTCGGCCGCTTCGTCTCAAAAATTCCCTCGCCGCTCGGCATAGGGACGCTTCAGTTCGAAGACGGCGCGAGCGCCAAGGGGTTTCTGGTTGAAGCCGAGGCCGTCAAAGGCGCCGAGGATATTTCGTCGTTCGGCGGCTGGCGGGCTTATTTGACGAAGCAGGGGTGAGGGAGTTGCGCCTCCCCTCTCCCGTCCGGGAGAGGGGCCGGGGGTGAGGGTGGTGTGATCGGCTGTGAGGGGAATTCCCCTCACCCCTGCCCCTCTCCCTGTGGGAGAGGGGTTCTGCCCCTCAGTACGGCAGCCCTACATAATTCTCCGCGAGCACTGTCTGCGCGGCTTCCGAGGAGAACAGATAGTCGAGCTCCGCGGCCTGGATTTTTTGGTCGAAACCGCTGGATTCCGGGAAACGGTGCAGCAGGCTCGTCATCCACCAGGAGAAGCGCTCCGCCTTCCAGACGCGCGCCAGCGCCTTGGCGGCATAGGCGTCGAGGCCCGCGGTCGAGCCCGTCTTGTAGCGCTCGATGAGCGCTTCGGAGAGATAGGAGACGTCGCTGGCGGCGAGGTTCAGGCCCTTGGCGCCGGTCGGCGGCACGATGTGCGCCGCATCGCCGGCCAGAAACAGATGGCCGTAGCGCATCGGCTCGGCGACGAAGCTGCGCAGCGGCGCGATGCTCTTTTCGATCGACGGCCCCGGCTTCAGATTGCGGCGCGCCTCGGGATCGACGCGGCGCGACAGCTCCTCATAGAATTTTTCGTCCGGCCAGTCCTCGACATGCTCGTCGAGCCGGCATTGCAGATAATAGCGGCTGCGCGTCGCCGAGCGCATCGAGCATAGAGCGAAGCCGCGCTCGTGGTTGACGTAAACGAGTTCGTGCGACAACGGCGGCTGATCGACCAGCACGCCGAGCCAGCCGAACGGATAGACGCGCTCGTAGCTGCTGATGAGCTCCTCGGGGATCGAGCGCCGGCTGACGCCGTGGAAGCCGTCGCAGCCCGCGACATAGTCGCAGACGACCACGTGTTCGACGCCGTCGCGCCGGTAGTGCACGGACGGCCGCTCGCTCGTCAGATTATGCAGGCTGACGTCGGCGGCCTCGTACACGGTTGGAGCGCCGATCGCCTGGCGCGCCTCCATCAGGTCGCGGGTGATCTCGGTCTGCCCGTAGACGGTCACCGCCTTGCCGGTCAGCCGCCGGAAGTCGATCCTGTGGCGCTCGCCGCGAAAGGTCAGTTCGGTCCCGTCGTGGACCAGCCCCTCGCGATGCAGCCGCTCGGCGGCGCCGGCTTCCTCGAGCAGGCGGACCGCACCCTGCTCGATGACGCCCGCCCGGATGCGGCCAAGCACGTAGTCTTTCGACTTCTGTTCGAGAATCGAGGGTGTCGATCCCGGCCTTGACGAGCAATTGCCCGAGCAACAGCCCGGAGGGCCCGGACCCGACGATGACGACTTGAACGCGCATACTAGCCTCTCTTTTTGCGAGAGTTTCGGGCCTTGTCCGGCTTGCGGGGCAGCAATGTCAAGCGCGCCTTCGACGAGCCGTATTTCATCGTGTATGTAAGCGCGAAATCAGGAGCCGAGTTCATCCGGCGCCAGTTTGGACAAGAGCAGGTGTTCACAGCGCTCTCGGAAGAGCGGATTTTCGGCGTCCCCCTTCACCGCCGCGAAGATTTTCGCCGGCGGGCGGTTTCGCTTGTCCTGGTGGCGCTCGTCTATGCGGGGCTCGCCGCGCTGATGTTCTGGCAGCGCGGCGCGCCGATCGCGCCCGAAGCCGAGGAAATCCCTGTCGAAGTGGTGGTCGAAGAGCCGCCCCCGCCTCCGCCAACGCCACCTGCGCCGAAGGCGGCGGAGCAGCCGAAGCCGCAGGACATCGACATGACGCCCGCGCACGATGCGCCGAAAGCGGGCACGGCCGAGACCGATAACGGCGACAAGGAAAAGGACGCCAAGCCGCCGCCCGCCCCCGAGGTGGAGGACAAGAGCGCCAACAAGCTTTCCGGCGCCGAGGCCGAGGGGCAGGCGCCGAAACCCGAGGCGACGCCCGAGCCGGCGCCCTCGCCGCAGGCGACGCCGACGCCTGTCGCGACGCCCTCGCCCGAGCCCACTCAGGACGAGACGCCGCCACCGCCGCTGAAGGAGGCGAACGACGGCGAGGTTCCGTCCGCCGCGCCGACCCCGCCGCCCGCGCCGCCGCAGCCCGAGACCGAGGCGCCCGCGCCTCAAAAAGCTCAGCCGCCGGCCGGCAAGGCGAAGTTCAGTCCGATGTTCGCGTCGCTGCCCGACGTCGATTTCGGCGGCGCCGCGATCAAGACGCCGGTCACCGGCGGCAATGCGCGGGGCACGTATCTGTCGATGGTCTACGGCTTGATCATGCCGCGTATCCGCAAGCCGAGCGACGCCCGCCAGCAAGTTGGCCGCGGTCGTGGCGCCGTGGTGTTCTCGGTCGACGGACAGGGCCGTCTCATCGACCGCTGGGTCGCCGAGGAGAGCGGCTCGCCGGAACTCGACCGCGCGGTGTTCAACGCGATCGCCGCCGCGGCGCCGTTTCCGCCGCCGCCGACCCGCGGCACCGTGCAACTGCGGTTCACGTATAACGGCGGCTGACGCGCGCCTACTGGCGCAGGATCATCCGGCCTTCGCGCTGCTCGACGGCGGTCAGGCGGCGCAGGAACGTCTCGCCAAGCAGGTTCATGCCCGTGTTCGGGCTGACGGCGGCCGAGACATCGGAGACGTAGATCGAGCCGAGGTCCACCGACTTCAAAGTGACGCCGTAGCCTTGGGTCTGGCCGTTGGCGGTGCTGAACAGATAGTGCGGCGCTCTCGCGCTGTCGACGAGCCCGATGCGCCTCGCCGTGTCCGCGGAAAGGGTCACGATGGAGGCGCCGGTGTCGACGACGAAATGCACGGGAACGCCCTCGACATAGGCGTCGACGAAATACTGGCCGCGCTGTTCCGGCACCTGAAGTTCGCGAAACCCGGAGGACGCGGACGCAGTGCTGGGCGCGGCGACGGCGAGCGTTTCGGGCGAGGCGGCGGAGACAGGCGTCGCCTGCCGCCGGGTCTGATCCGGCATCGGCAGCAGCGACGGCGCCACCAGCGCCATCGCGATCCCGGACCCCGCAAAGAACAACGCAAGCTTCAACATCGCCTTGGCTCCGCCTGCGCCCGCTTCAGCGAGCGCCCGCGCCAGTTAACCCGAAGCCCCGCCAATGCCGGGTTAAACGGTGATCCTTACAAAGATTAACGCGCGCTAAGGCGCACGAGAAACGCATAGCCGTGGTAGAGCGGGCGAAACTCGGCCCTTAAATCGCGGGCCGCGGCGAAGGGTCCGATCTCGTCCTCGAGTTCTTCGCGCGCATGCACGCCAAACAGCGCGAGCCACTGGCCGAGCAAACCTCGAACCCAACGCGGCAGGCCCGCGCAGTCGCCGAAATCGACGATATGCAGCGATCCGTCTGGCGCGAGCGCCGCCGCGGCGCGCGACAAAACCTCGCGCCAGGGCGGGATCATCGAAAGCGCGTAGGAGATGTAGACGCGCTCGAATTTTTGCGTGCCGAATAGCGCCTGCGGCGTCGAACGCGGCCGCGTCCGCCTCGGCAACTTCTATTCGGGCGGCAAGTCCGGCGCGTAAAATTTCGGCGCGCGCGGTCGCGAGCATCTGTGAGGAAACATCGAGGCCGTAGAAGCGGACTTGCGGGTAGCGCTGCGCGGCGAGGATGAGGTTGCGGCCCGTGCCGCAGCCGATCTCCAGCACATGCGAACCCGCGGGCGGATCGAGTTCGCGGAGCAACTCGTCTCGGCCGAGCAGATAAAACTTGCGTGTCAGATCGTAGATGTGCCGCTGATGGCGGTACATCCGATCCATCAGATTGGCCGCATCGCCGGCGGCGAGCGAGGCCTCAACCATGATTGCGCACGTAGAGATGGAAGGCGCCGTAGATCGAGGAGCGGTCGCGCTGGCCGAGTTCCGACGAACGCTCCTTCTCGAAAGTGAACAGCGACAGCACGTCGTCAGGCACACGGCCCGGCAGCAGCCGCTCCTCGGCCGCAGTGCGGAAAATTATGCGCGCGCCCGGCCGCGCCGTGCGGGCGATTTCGCGCCACAGCGCGGTAAGCGTCGCGTCGTTCATCCAGTCCTGCGCATCGAGCAGCACATAGGCGTCGAGGCTCGCCTCAGGCTCTTGAGCGAGGCGATCGGTGAATGAGCCGTGGAACAGGGCGACCCGATCGGCGCGTTCGCGCACGCGATCGAAATTGCCGGGCTGCAGATAGGGCGGCAGGCTACGGTCGAGGGTCGAGCCATAGCGGCGGCCGAACGCCTGCCAGGCGAAATAATTGTCGTTGACGGGGAAGTCGCAGGCGAGCCGCTCGACGCGGCGCTTCAGGATGCTGGCGATGCCGTCCGGCCCGTCGCCGGCAAGTGCGCGATATTGCGAGGGCGGAATGCCGAGCCCGTAGAGCGCGCTCGGCCTGCGGGTCAGCCAGCGCACGAGGCGTTTTTCAAACAAAGGCGCGAGCTCGCGCTCGAAGGCGGCGCGCTGCTCCTCGAGCGAGCCTGCATTGAGGATCGCGGCCGGGTGGGCGCCGTAGAGCTTGGCGACCAGATGGCCGGCCCCGATGCAGCGGCCGAGCAGCCCATGCTTATAGAAATTGCGGGTGAAGGCGTCGATGCGCCGCCGTCCCGTGAGGTCGCGGCCGTCCCAATAGGCGCGCGAGGCCTCGTCGAGGCGGGGACGCAGTTTTTCGTCGTAGAGCGCGATGTTCGACCTGTCTTCGGCGCGACCGAAGAAGCGGTAGAATTCCTCGTGTCCGGCGAGGTTTTCGAGGCCAACGAGCTTCAGCCGATTGAGCGCGATATGCGCGCCATTGAGATCGACGGCCAGCACCTGAGCCGGATCGTCGACGAGATAGGAGAGCACGTTGCAGCCGCCGGACGCGATCGCGATCAACCGGTCGCCGGCCTTGAGTTGCAGCGCTTCCCTGTCGATATCGGGGTCTTCCCAGATCTGCGGATAGACGAGCTTCGAGAAGGCGAAGGTGAACAGCCGCTCCTGCAGGCCCCGCCGCGAAAACGGCTTGTGGCGATGAACGGCGGCTTTCAGTCCCTCGCGGGTCGCCTGTCGGGTCGAACGACGAATTGCCTGCATGGGCGCATCCCCACAAAATTCGGTGGGGGCGCCGAATATGTGAGTCGCGTGACAGGGACGTGACTCTATCTCCCCCGCTTGCGCTAGAGGGCCGGGAGGGCGTCGCCCCATAAGCGCCAGGTTCCAATCGCTAACGCTTGCGTTGTCTCTTGCGAACTCCGTCAATCGCAAATAGGGTGCAACCCTGCGATGCGGCGGGCGCGGCAATGCGCGCAAAAATCATTGTTCTAACGGCCTCATCCAGGGGAGACTCGCCGTGTCGAATGCTGAAATAACCTTCACGAAAACCGTCAACATCCAGGCGCTCGCCAATTCCATCAACCTTGGCGATATCACGGAATCCGTCACTTCGACGACCTATACCGTGAGCGACCCGAGTTCGGGGGTTACGCTCGAACTCACCGGAACCGGCTTCGCCAGCGAGAATTTGTTCGGCTACACGGTCCTATCTGCGGGAACGGTGACGGGTTTCACCTTCTCGCTCAAAGGCGTCACCTTCGCGATAGGGACAGGCTATTCGGTCCCGGCCTCGACGATCGACAATACGATCATAAACAGCGTTTTTGCAGGGAACGCTTCGCCCATTCTCGCGCTCTGGTTCAGCTTTCCGGTGGACCTTACCGGCACGGCGGCGGAGATCAGCAAGAACCTCGCGTTCCTCGCGCAATACACCGATATCGCCTCAGTCAACATCAAGGGCACGGATCTGCTGACGGTGAACGTCGCAGAGTTCAAGAAGGACCAGACGCTGCTCAACGTCGTCACCGAAGGCTTCGCCGTGAGCGACACGGAAGCGAATGTCGCGGCCGGGCTGGCGAAATTGCTGCCCGACGTGTCTCACATCAAGTCAATCTCGCTCACCGACGGCGCCACGGCAGCGCTGAAATTGACGACGGGGCAGGTGACCAAATACGACAGCGTGATCGCGCTGCTCACCGGCGACTACATCCTCGAGTCAGTGGCCGTCAGCGGCGCCGTGACGACGACCGGGCATGGCAACGACCTTCAAATTGCCGACATCGCCGGCAAGGACACGATCACCGGCGGCGGCTCGAACGAGGATATCACGTTCGGCGCCAATTTTGGCACGGCGACTTTGACGGATTTCTCTCAGTATCAAACAAGCGCCAACCACGACACGGTCACGCTCGCCAGCTCCGAGTTCACGAGCGGCGGCGCCAGCCTGCTCGCCGACGCAAAGCCAGCCGGCGGCAACATCAGGATCACAGCCGGAACCGATGTGCTGATGATCGACAAGATGAACATGACCGAGCTCACGACGGCCGTGAACGACGGGTATTTCAAGTTCGTCTGAGGAAAGCCCTCGTCAGGCGCTGCGCGGCGCCTTCTCCCGTAGACGGGAGAAGGGTCTCCACGGCGCCGTGGAGCCCCTCCCACTCATCCCGCCCGGCCGCGCGCCAGGTGGACGATCTCGCCTTCGAGGCCGACCCAGGGGTGGCGGGAGCGCTCGAAGACCGAGAGGGTTGGCGCGGGGAAGTCGGGGTCGGCGAAGGCGCCGAGCGCCACGCCGATCACGCCGGGCAGGAACTCGGGCAGCCAGTAGACGGTCGTCCCGCAGGTCGGGCAGAAATGCGCGTCCAGTTTCTTGCCGCTGTCGCCCGTCCGGACGTAGGTCGTGCTCGGGCCGGAAATTGCGACGTCGCTCGCCTTGAAGAATGCGCTGACGCCGAAGGGCGCGCCTGTCCTGCGCTGGCACTCCAGGCAATGGCAGGCCGCTACGCGTTGAGGCTCGGCCTGCGCCTCGACCTTCAGCGAGCCGCAGGAGCATTGGGCCGTACGCATAAAAATTCTCCTTCAATGCGCCAGCGCGCGCATGGCCTCCTCGATCCCCTGAGGGGTCAGCCCGAACATCCGCCCGCCGAACAGGCTCGAGATGATCTGGGTCGACTGCGAATGGCGCCAATGCGCCTCGGGCGTCGGGTTGATCCATACCGTGCGCGGCCAGGAGGTGGCGGCGCGCTTCAGCCAGGTCTCGCCGCTCTCCGGGTTCATGTGCTCGACCGAGCCGCCGGGCGATAGGATCTCGTAGGGGCTCATCGAGGCGTCGCCGACGAAGATGACGCGGTGGTCGCGCCCAAAAGTATTGATGAGGTCGCCGGTCGGGGTGCGCTCCTCGAAGCGGCGGCGGTTGTTCTTCCAGACCGTCTCGTAGAGGCAGTTGTGGAAGTAGAAGTGCTCGAGCCGCTTGAACTGCAGCCGCGCCGCCGAGAACAGGGCCTCCGCCGCCTCGACGTGCCAGTCCATCGAGCCGCCGACGTCGAGGAACAGCAGCACCTTGACGGCGTTGCGGCGCTCGGGGCGCAGCTTCACGTCGATGTAGCCCTTGTCGGCGGTCGAGCGGATCGTGTTGTCGAGGTCGAGCTCCTCCTCGGCGCCCTCGCGGGCAAACTTGCGCAGGCGCCTCAGCGCGATGCGGATGTTGCGCGGCCCGAGCTCCTCCTCGCCGGAAAAATCCTTGAACTCCCGCTTGTCCCAGACTTTTACCGCACTGCCGCGCCGGCCTTTTTCCTGGCCGATCCTGACGCCTTCGGGATGGTCGCCATAGGCGCCGAACGGCGACTTGCCGCCCGTGCCGATCCATTTGCTGCCGCCCTGATGGCGACCCTTCTGCTCTGCGAGGCGCTGGCGGAGCGTCTCCATCAGTTTGTCAAAGCCGAGCTTTTCGATTTCGGCGCGCTCTTCCGGCGTCAGATAGCGCTCGATCATCTTGCGCAGCCATTCCTCCGGGATCTGCTGAGCGTCGACCGCCGCCGAGAGGGACAGAATGCCCTTGAACACGCTCGCGAAGGTCACGTCGAAGGCGTCGAGGTGGCGTTCGTCCTTGACGAGCACCGCGCGCGACAGCCTATAGAAGTCGTCGATGGTCTGCTCCGGCACGTCTTGGTCGATCGCGCGGATCAGGTCGAGGAATTCTCTGGGCGTGACGGGGACGTGCGCCTTGCGCAGCTCGGCGAAGAAATTGAGGAACATGGCCAAGACCCTATCGCCTTCGAGGGCGCCAAGTCCATGGGCGTGAGCATCGTCCGCGAGAAGCACGCGCTGCCGCGCGCTCCCGAAGAGGGCGTCGAGATCCTCGCGATCGGCGACATCCACGGCCGTTCCGACCTCATCGAGGCGCTGCTCGCTGCGGCCGCTCAGGAGCCCAAGCGCGCGCCCCGCCGCCTCCTGGTGTTCCTTGGCGATCTCATCGATCGCGGACCCGACAATCTTGGCGTGCTGAAGCTCGCTCGCGAAGCGGCGGCGCGCGTCGGCGCGGACGAGCGGATCGCGCTGATGGGCAACCACGAAGCGATGATGCGGCTCTCGCTCGATCCCGAGACGCCCGTGAATGTTTCCCTGGATTGGCTCAACGCCTGGGCTGCCAATGGTGGCACGCAGGTGGTGCAGGAAATCTGGCCGGCGGGTTTTTCGGAGCGCGACCTCTCCGTCATCTCGAAGCGGATGCGCGCGGAGGTTCCCACCGAGGTGCTGAATTGGCTGAGGGGGCTGCGCGCCTACTACCTCTCGGGCGGCCTGCTGTTTGTGCACGCCGGGATCAATCCCGCCATCGACCTGCACAGCTTTCTGAACGCGCCCTGGCTCACCCCGTTGCGCGCCTTCGACGAAAGCCGGCACTGGGCCTGGGTGCGCGAGCCGTTCCTGCGCCACAAGCCGGGAGCTACCGGATTTTCCGGCTATTTCGTCGTGCACGGCCATACGCCGCGCGACGCCGGCTGCGCGCCGCTGGTCAAGGATCAGATCGCCCGCTTCCGCCTCAACCTAGACGCCGGCAGTTTTTACACCGGCGAGGCGAAGCTGGCGTTGATCCGCGGCGCCGGGGCGGAGGTGTGGACGGCGAAGGGCGAGCCGAGGCTGTAGGGGAGGGGAGGCGAGCCGAGTGAAATGACGTTAGTGTCAACAAGAAACCCGGTCAGAGCGCCGCATCTCGCGAAGGCGACCGGTCTCGCTCGAACTCCCCGCCAGCAAATGTCCTGAGATAGGCGACGAGCCCTGTGCGCCTTGCGGAAAGAGCCCGGCGGACGATTTCCGCGGCTTCGATCGAAACCAGGGCGGCGACGGGCTTGCCCTGCCGGGTTAGGGTGACGAACTCGCCCTTGACGGCGTCATCGACGAAGCTGGAAAGTCCGGCCTCGGCGTCCTCCACGCTGACCGTCGACACGTCTTTTCTCCCCGGAGTCTGCTCATGACCAAAATAGGCGATAGGACGCCCGCCCTCAACAGGGGCGCTTCGGCGGAGCCGACCGAGCGCAGGCAGAAACGCCATTCGGCCTCGGAACTTCCCGGCGTCGAGTGGCCGGATGAAGATCGCCTGTGACTTTGCCGCCGATCCGCTACAGTATGCAGACATCTTTGTTTGGTCCGCGAAGACGCGGGATAGTCCCCTTCTCCCCTTGCGGGAGAAGGTGGCCGAAGGCCGGATGAGGGGTCCGCGCCGCGAGAAAAGCATGTTCGAAGATTGGACCGGCCGCAATTGCCATTCTGGAAGCCGGGCAGAGGCCGGAAACGACCCCTCATCCCCCCTTCGGGGACCTTCTCCCGCAAGGGGAGAAGGGGGTAAACCCCATACTTCGCCTCAAATGAAATGTCTGCTTACAATAGCGCCGATCCGCGAGAGAGAAGAAGTCATGCGCCTCTGGATCAAGGACCCGTTGGCGATCTTCGCCGCCGGCGCTGAGCGCGGGCTTGTCGTCGAGGGGACGCGGATCGTCGAGTTCGTCGCGCGGGGCAGGGAGCCTCAAGCGCCGGTCGATGCGACCTTCGAGGCGGGCGCTCATGTGGTGCTGCCGGGCCTCGTCAATACCCATCATCATTTCTACCAGACGCTGACCCGCGCCCATCCAAACGCCATCAACAAGGAGCTGTTTCCCTGGTTGACGTCGCTCTACCCGATCTGGGCGCGGCTGAAGCCGGACCATCTGCGCCTTGCGACGCGGCTCGCGCTCGCCGAGCTTCTGCTCTCCGGCTGCACGACGGCGGCCGATCATCATTATCTGTTCCCGAAGGGACTCGAAAACGCCGTCGACATCGAGGTCGAGGCGGCGCGGGAACTGGGCATGCGGATGACCGTCACGCGCGGCTCGATGAACCGTTCTCAGAAGGACGGCGGCTTGCCGCCCGACAGCGTCGTGCAGGACGAGGACGAAATTCTCGCGGACTCCGAGCGCGTGCTAAAGCTGTTCCACGACCCGAAGCCCGGCGCCGACATCCGCATCGCGCTCGCGCCCTGTTCGCCGTTCTCGATCAATGAGCGGCTGATGCGCGACAGCGCCGCGCTTGCGGAAAAATATGATTGCCAACTCCACACCCATCTCTGCGAGACCGCGGACGAGGAGCGCTTCTGCCTCGAAATCTATGGCCGCAGGCCCGTCGATCTGCTCGAGGATACCGGCTGGATGTCGAAGCGCACCTGGCTCGCGCACGGCATCCACTTCAATGCGCAAGAGATCGAGCGGCTTGGCAAGGCGGGCGTCGGGGTCAGCCATTGCGCGGCCTCCAACATGGTGCTGGCCTCGGGCATTTGCCCGACCTGCGAACTCGAACGGGCCGGCGCTCCCGTCGGCCTCGGCGTCGATGGATCGGCCTCCAACGATTCCTCCAACATGATGGAAGCCGTGCGGCACGCCCTGATGATCGGCAGGCTGCGTTACGGCGCCTCGGCGATCACCCACGCGGATGTGCTGCGCTGGGCGAGCGAGGGCTCGGCGCGCTGCCTCGGGCGCGACGACATTGGCAAGATCGAGGTTGGGCGTGAGGCCGACCTTGCGCTGTTCACGCTCGACGAGCCTCGCTTTTCGGGCGCGCACGATCCGGTCGCGGCGCTGGTGCTGTGTGGCGCTCACCGGGCGGACCGGGTGATGATCGCGGGACGCTGGCGAGTCGTCGACGGCGCGCCCGTCGATTTCGACCTTGGCCGCCTGATCGCGGAGCATCGCGCCGCGGCCCGCGACTTCGCTTGAGAACGATAAGGTTTGAGGAAACGCCTTGATGTCGCACACCTGGGGTCTCGCCGTGGTGGTGGTCGCGGCCTTCTGGGCCGGCGCGCAGAACGCGCTCGCCGGCGGCGGCTCGTTCCTCACGCTTCCTGCGCTGATGTTGTCCGGTCTCGATGCGCGCGCGGCCAACATCACATCGACGATCGCCCTGTTTCCGGCGCAGATCGTGATGGGCATCACGGGGCGCGACGACATGGCCGCGCCGCCGGGCTTGAGCGTGCGCGCGCTGATCGTCATCAGCCTGGTTGGCGGGGCGCTTGGCGCGCTTCTCCTGCTCGCGACGCCGCCGACGTTCTTCGCCAGGCTCGTTCCCTGGTTAGTTCTGTTTGCGACTGCCGTTTTCGCGTGGGGAAGTTTCATCAGGAAGCCGGCGCGCGAGGGCGAGGGTCACCTGCCGACTTCAGGCGCCGCGCTCGTGCAATTCGCCATCGCGGTCTACGGCGGCTATTTCGGCGGCGGCATCGGCTTCCTGATGCTCGCCGCCCTTACCCTCTCTGGTCTTGCGCTGCGCAACGCGGGCGCGACCAAGAACGTGCTCGCCGCTGCGATGAACGCTTCCGCCGTCGCGATATTCGCCTTTTCACCCGACGCGCATTGGATGCAGGCGATCATCACCGCAATCGCGGCCACCGCCGGCGGCTATCTCGGGGCCTTGATGCTGAAGCGGGTCAACGACCGGCCGTTGCGCGTCGTGGTCGTCATCATAGGCGCGCTGCTGACGATCGGGCTGTTCTGGACGAACTGAAGTCGGGCGCTCGCTCGTCGCGATCTCTCAGGTCGGCGATAGCACATAGACGTCGCGCTTCTCGATCAACTCTTTCGTGCGCCGGCCGTGCGTTTTGAGCGGCTCCCCGGCGCCGTGCGCGGCAAGGTCCTCGAGAGAGGCCCAGGTTTCGATGATCGCCACGGTGTCCGGTCCGAACTGTGCGCGGCCAGCGCCGGAGTTCGCGTGATCGATCGTCGCGACATATTCGCCGCAGCCTTTTTCCGCGAGCACGGCGGGTCGGATGTCGTTGAACGAGGCGAGGAATTCTTGCCGCTTGCCGGGCTTCGTGGTGATGAGGGCGATGACGCGAATCATGGACGTTTCCTGACTGTTGAACCTTCCGGTCCGTTGCCTGGCCATTTTGCGAAGGCCGGCCTCGCTTCGCAAGGCTTATTGGCTCGCCCGCCATCTTAGCGCGCGCGCCTCGATCGCGGACAGGCAGGCGTTGGCGACGACGCCAACGGCGCCGAGCAGGATGACGCCCGCGAAAATATCGGCCGAGCGGTAGGCGCGCGCGGCAAGCAGCACCCACTGGCCGAGCCCGTCGAGACCCCCGATCATCTCGCAAACGACCGCGAGGATGAGCGCCACGGTCAGACGGAAGCGGGCAGGCGAAACGATGAAACCGGGGACCTATCGCGTATTGTGCGGGAGGTCGAGCGGATCGGCATATTGAGAAACCAAATCATTCGCGCTCAAACGTAAAGACCAACCCGAGGAGGAAAGCCTTGCCCCGTCGTTTCATCGATATATCCGTGCCGCTCAACAATACCGCGGTCGCGGATTTGCCGGGCTCGAGCCCAAAGATCACTTACTCGGTCCATGACGATATCAACGGCCTGCTTGCAGCGTTTCCCGGACTGAAGAAGGAGGAACTTCCGGACGGGCAGGGGTGGGCGTCGGAAAGCGTGACGCTGATCACCCATTCCGGCACTCATGTCGATGCGCCCTGGCACTATCACCCGACGATGAACGACGGCGAGCGCGCCTGGACGATCGACGAGGTTCCGCTCGAATGGTGTTTCCAGCCGGGAGTGAAGCTCGATTTCCGCCATCTGCCGGACGGCTATGTGGTCAGCGCCTCCGAGGTGGAGGCGGAGCTGAAGCGTATCGGCCACGAGCTGAAGCCGCTCGACATCGTCGTCGTGAACACCGGCGCCGGCGGCCACTACGGCGAAGCCGATTACATGTCGCGCGGCTGCGGATTTGGCGCGGAAGCGACGCTCTGGCTGACGGGTAAGGGGGTGCGCGTGGTCGGCACCGACGGCTGGAGCTGGGACGCGCCCTTCATCCACACGCGCAAGCGTTGGGAACAGACGCACGATCCCTCGATCATCTGGGAGGGCCACAAGGCCGGGCGCCATTGCGGCTATCTGCAAATCGAGAAGCTCGCGCATCTCGACCAGCTGCCGGCCGACGGCTTCATGATTTCCTGCTTTCCGTTCAAGATCGAACGCGCCTCCGCGGGGTGGACGCGCGCTGTCGCCATCCTCGAGGGGTGAGGCGCACGACATTGTGACGGGCGGCCTCGGCGCGGCCATCTTGGCGCCGCTTCCCGCGGCTAGCGCGCCATGTTGCGCAACCAACATGGCGATGATTCCTTGACGACCACGACCGCCCCCGGCCGCCTCGCCTTCCATGCCGATTACCCGCCCCATTATGCGGCGAGCGTAAGGTTCATGCACTGGTGCATCGCGGTGCTGATGCTGCTGCAGATCGCGATCGGCGTCCTGGTGATCAACCTGCCGCGGACGCCGCTGCGCGCCGGCGTGATGGATTTTCACAAGTCGCTCGGCGTGACCTTGCTCGCACTGGTTGTTGCACGTGTTCTGATCCGGCTGGCGGCAGGCGCGCCGAGCTACGCGCCGCCTCTGGATCTCCTGACAAAATATGCGTCCAAGGCGGGGCACCTGGCGCTCTATGGCTTCATGTTCGCGGTCCCGATCACCGGCTACGTCCATTCCGCGGCGGGCGGACACAGCTTCAACTGGTTTGGGTTGTTCCGGTTTCCGGAAGTCGTCGGCCGCGACGAGCAGATCGACCACAGCTTCGGCTACGCGCATGACGTGCTGGCCTGGGCGATCCTCGCGCTGATCGCCGGTCATGTCGCGGCCGCCCTGTGGCACGCGGTCGTGAAAAAGGACAACGTCCTCCAACGCATGTGGCCCCGCAACTCCGGGTCTTGAAATTCCCGGGGCGAGTGACAATCTGCCGCAGATTGGGGTCCAGGGGTCACTCGTCAGGGGGTTAGGATGGCGCAGGGCAGCAAGGCGCGGGTTCTCGAACTCGCGGGCGGCGATCCGATATTTGCGCAGGTGCGCGCCGAGGCGAAGGAGGCGGCTTCGCGCGATCCGGCGCTCGCCTCGTTCCTCATGACCGCGGTGCTGAATCATGACACTCTCGAGCACGCGGTCGTGCATCGGGTCGCCGAACGTCTTCACCATCGCGACGTTCCCGGCGCTTTGATCCGTCAGGCCTATGAGGACGTTATCGAGCGGGATCCCTCCATCGGCGAGGCTTTCCGCGCCGACCTCATCGCGGTGCTGGACCGCGACCCCGCCTGCCTGAGGCTTGTCGAGCCGCTGCTCTACTTCAAGGGTTTTCACGCGTTGCAGACGCACCGTCTGGCGCACGCCCTGTTGAAGGCCGGCCGGCGCGATTTCGCCCTCTATCTGCAAAGCCGGTCCTCGGCCGTGTTCGCGACCGACATCAACCCGGCCGCTCAGATCGGCAAGGGCATTTTTCTCGATCACGCGACCGCGCTGGTCGTCGGCGAGACGACCGTCATCGAAGACAATGTTTCGATCCTGCAGGGCGTGACGCTCGGCGGAACGGGCAAGGAAACGGGCGACCGGCATCCAAAAATCCGCCACGGCGTGCTGATCGGCGCGGGAGCGAAGATTCTGGGCAACATCGAAGTCGGCTATTGCGCGCGCGTTGCGTCGGGCTCGGTGGTTCTGGCGCCCGTTCCGCACAACAAGACGGTGGCCGGCGTGCCGGCGCGCATCGTCGGCGAGGCGGGCTGCGCGGAGCCGGCGCGCGACATGAACCAGATCCTCGCCGAAAAAGCGATCGACATCGGCTGACGCCACGGCTTGCCGATCGGCCGCGAACTCTGGCAAATCGCGGCCGAGTTTGAGAAGCGGGGCCTCGTCCATGGATAAGGAAGAACTCGGCAAGCTGCGGGAACATCTTCGCCGCTCGCTTGGCAACGAGGAGATCGCCGTCGTTCCTTCGAGCCGTTCGGCGGAGGCGGCCGACGTCAGGCTCGGCGAGCGCAAAATCGGCTCGCTCAGCGTCGACGACGAGGATGGCGACCGTTCGTTCTTCTTCGAGATGCCGATCCCTGTCGAGCGTCCGGCGCTGCAGGAATATCTGCGCACCTTGTTCGAGAACGACCAGTTGAAGATCGTCGCGCGCGCCAAGAAGACGGATTCGGTCGAGCTCAACAACGGACCGGATTTCCTCGCCGTCATTTCCGCCGACGATCCCAAGGGCAAGAGCTTTACGCTCGAAATGGCGATCCTCGACGTGGATCTCGACGCGGTCTGATCACGCTGGTTTTTCGGCTGACAGCGCCACCGCCGCCTCCGCCGTCAGCGGCAGGAATGTAAAGCTCTCCTGAAAATAGAGACGCACGACCTTGTCGTCGTGGCTCCGGTAGCCGATCGCGATGTCCTGCCCGATATGCAGCGCGAAATCGCCGCCGCGGGTGGTCAGCACGAAGGCGCCGTCGATTGCCGGGGCCCAGACGATCTGGTCCTTGACGAGCTCCTTGACGTGGTCGAGCACGGGGTAGCCGTTGTCGTTGGTCTCCGTGAGCGCGGCGTAGGCCTCGGCGCCGAGCACTACCGTATAGGGGCCGTTGACGCCGGCAAGGCGCAAGGCGTTCAGCGCTCCGCCGATGGCGACAGGATATTGGCGCACGTCGGCGGGCAGCTTCAGGCGCGGATTGGAGGTCGCCTCGCGGATGCCGGTGATCCCGGCCGCAGAAAATCCTTCGAAAATGGCGCGATCTTCGCTGAATGCGATTTTTTCCGCGGCGTCCTTTAGCGGTTGCCAGTCGAAGTCTTCCGCGCCGCGCTCGACGTCGTCGATCTGCTGGCGATCGAGCTCGAAGGGAACCCTGAGTTCGACGAGCGGCCTGACATCCCGCTGACGCGCGACGACGCCGTCGCCGGGCGAGGCGATCGGCTTCAGATGGCCCGTGCCGATCGCCGAAAGCGTGAGGCCGGCCGGTCCTTCCACATCGACGACGCGCCGGCCGGCGAGATAGCGCTTGAGGGTGCGGGTCGCCTCCTCTTCGAGGCTCGCCCAGGCGGCGTCCGAGATCGGCGCCAGTTCGCGGTGCAGATTATTCATTGAATGCTTCTCCTTTGAGGGAGCCGATCCCCAGCGAACCTTTGTTGTCAGGAGCAGGCGCGGGCGGCGGAGCCGAGGGTGGCGGCGGGCTGTCGCTGCCTACGGCGTCGAGGAAGCTGATCGAGGGGACGAAGAACAGCGTCCCCGTCACCGCGCGGCTGAAATCGAGCAGCCGATCGTAATTGCCCGGCGGCCGTCCGACGAACATGTTTTCGATCATCTGTTCGGTGATGCGCGGCGTGCGGCAGTAGCCGATGAAATAGGTGCCGAATTCTTTAGAGCCCGGATTGCCGAACGGCATATTGGCGCGCAGGATCTGCTGCTCTTCGCCATTCTCGGTGATGACCGTCAGCGCGTTGTGGGCGTAGGTCGGTTTGACCTTGTCCTCGAGCTCGACGTCGGAAAGTTTTACGCGCCCGACGATGCGCTCCTGCGTCTCCGTCGGCAGCGCGTTCCATGTGTCGAGGTTGTGCAGATATTTCTGCACGATCACGTAGCTGCCGCCTGTAAAAGACGGATCTTCGTCGCCGATGAGCGCGGCCTCGACCATCTCCCGCCCGCGCGGGTTCTCCGTGCCGTCGACGAAGCCTAAGAGATCGCGATCGTCGAAATAGCGGAATCCCTGGGTCTCGTCTGCGACCGTCACGGCGCTCGCCGAGCTTCGCCATGATCTGCATCGCCATCTCGAAGCAGAGGTCCATGCGCTCGGAGCGAATGTGAAACAGCAAATCGCCGGGCGTCGCGATCGCCTGGCGGGCGCCGGCGCGAAACTCGCGGAACGGATGCAGTTCGGCCGGCCGCGGCGCCCCGAACAACCGGTCCCAGGCCTCGGACCCGACGCCCATGACTGAGCAGAAGCGCGCGTTGATGTCGCGAAATTCGACCGCGCGCGCCAGCGCCGAAAATTCCGCGCAAAAATCTCGAACCGCCGCGGTGCTGTCCTCGCCGGGATTGATCGTCACAACCAAAAAAATCGCGGCATGGGTCAGCAGCGTCGCGACCGGTTGCGCGATCGGACCGGCGCCTCTCTCTTGAATTTCCGCCGCCATCGCCCCCTCAGCCGCTACGCCACGACGCGAACCGGCAGCTCCGTGATGCCGTGCACGAAGTTTGAGAACACCCGTTTCTCCGGCCCCACGACTTCTAAGCGATCGAAGCGGGCGAGAATCTCTTCCCAAAGAATCTTCAGCTGAAGCTCGCCGAGCCGGTTGCCGACGCAGCGGTGGATGCCGAAGCCGAACGAAAGGTGCTGACGCGGCCGCTCCCGGTCGATGCGGAAAATGTCGGGGTCCTCGATCGCGCGTTCGTCGCGGTTGCCGGAAATGTACCACATCACCACCTTGTCGCCTTCGCGGATCTGCTGGCCGCCAAGCTCGAAGTCGGCGACTGCGGTGCGGCGCATGTGGGCGAGCGGGGTCTGATAGCGGATGATCTCAGGGGCCATCGATTCAATCAGCAGCGGGTTGCGCTTCAGCTTTTCGAATTCCTGAGGAAACTGATTGAGGAACAGCACGCCGCCGCTGATCGAATTGCGCGTCGTGTCGTTGCCGCCGATGATCAGCAGCAGCAGGTTGCCGAGATATTCGCGCGCCGGCATGTTTCTCGTCGCCTCGCCGTGTGCGAGCATCGATATGAGATCTGGGCGCGGATCGGAATTGACGCGCTCGTTCCACAATCGCATGAAATAGCCGAGGCATTCGGCAAACACTTTTTCGCGCTTCTCTTCGCTATCGATGTAGCCGCCAGCGCGCACGTCCTGCGTCGCGCAATCCGACCAGAAGGTGAGCTTGCGCCGGTCCTCGAAGGGAAAATCCATCAGCGTCGCCAGCATGCGCGCCGTGAGCTCGATCGACACCCGATCGACCCAGTCGAACGTTTCTCCCCGGGGCAGGCCGTCGAGAATTTCCCGCGCATGCGAGCGTATGGTCGCTTCCAGCGTCGCGAGATGCGCGGGCGCGACGATCGGCTGCACGACCTTGCGCTGCTCGTCGTGGCGCGGCGGATCCATAGCGATGAACATCGGCAGTTCGAGGTCTCCCGGCCGGTCGCGGATCGTGATGCCGCCGTAGGTAGACGAGGAAGAGAAGGTCTTGTGGTTGACCTCGACCTTGACGATGTCGTCGTAGCGGCAGACCGACCAATAGGGGCCGTATTCGCTCTCCCGGCAATAATGGACAGGCGCCTCGTCGCGCAGCCGCCGGAAATAGGGCTGCCAGACATCGTCCTGATAGAGGGACGGCTGGCCCGGATGGAAATCTTCGAGGGGCAGCGCCGCCGCCTTCTCCTTGTGTTCCCGGTCCGCGGTCACGTTCATCGGGTGGCTCCCTCAGTGCTGGGCGGCTGGCAGACGGGCGATGAAACCGTCGAGGTCTTCGCGCATCGGAATCTGACAGGAAAGCCGCGAATTGGACTCGGCGTTCGAGGCGAAACTCAGCATGCTGACTTCCATCTCGCCCTGCGGCTCGAGCCGTTCGAGCCACGGCGCTTCGACATAGATGTGGCAAGTGGCGCAGGCGCACTGGCCGCCGCAATCGGCGTCGATGCCCTTCACGCCGTTCAGAATGGCGCCGCGCATGATCAATTCACCGACCGGAAGCTCGATGGCGCGCCGGGTCCCGTCCGGCTCGATATAGGTGACTTTCGGCATCGGGGGTCCTTCAAGCGCGCCCGGGCAAGATTTGACCAATTACGCATTTCTGGCAAGTGAACGGTTTCCGCATTTGTGGCAAGTGGACGAGCGCCTCGGCGCCAGGCGCGGCATTCCGTGCGCGGGACGCGGCATTGTGCATTGCGGCCTCCGTTCAATGTTCGGCGGAGTTGATCCTCGCAATTCTACTGTCGCTTCTCACGAAGTGACTTTTTGCGGTGCATCAAGGCGACTTGTTATACAGGAGGGTCACAGAAAAGCTTCGGCCTCTACTGGACAGAGGCGGAAGCGAATCCTAACCTCGCAGCGGGGGCGTCCTGATTCGTTTTCGTTGCTTCAAACATCAACGATTGGGGTCAGCGGCGGGAGGGAAACATGACTGGGCCGGCTTTGTGGTTCGGGCTTGCAATCGCGGGCGTCGCCGGAGGGGCGATTGGCCTTTATTTTCATGTCTACCTCGCGATCGCAGCGAGTTCTGGTGGCCTCGGCCGCCTTTGGCGTTCTCAACCTGCACTTTGGGCTGCTGACCGCTTTTCGTGATGCGGGGATTGCGGCTTGGCTGGTGCAGGCCGGATTTTTGGGCGCCATTGCGTTGCGGGCCTGGGGTCCGAAGGAAACGGCTCTGATCATCGCGTCGCGCGGTTCAACGGACGGGCGCGCCGCACGAGGCCGTCGCTAGCTGAACTCGCCTTGCCTCGAGGCGTGCTGTGGCCGAAAATGCCGGCCATGAAAACCTTTGACATTGTGGTGGCGGGCGCGGGCGCCGCGGGCCTTGCGGCCGCGGCGGCGCTGAAGCAGGGCGCGCCGGGCCTGAGACTCGCCGTGGTCGATCCGCGCCCCGGCGCGAGCGAAGGGCGTCTGCGCACGGTCGCGCTCGCAGCGGGGTCGCGCCATCTGCTCGAGCGCATCGGCGCCTGGAGCCAATTGGAGGCGCTCGCGGAGCCGATCGTCGAGATGGCGATCTACGACGGGGCTTTGCGCGATCCCGTTCGGCTCAAACAGATGAAGTTTCGCGCCGAGCCGGACGAAGCTCCGCTCGCCCATATGGCCTTCAACGAGGATCTGGTTCTCGCGCTGACAAACGCCGCCGAAAAGCTTGGGGTCGAATTCGTAGAGGCCTCGGTTCAACATTTCGAGCCGGGCGCGTCGAGCGCGCGGCTCTCGCTGAGCGGCGACACGGAGATCCGCGCGCGCCTCGTCATCGCGGCCGACGGCGCGAATTCGAAGTTACGCACACTTGCCAAAATTCCGGTCGCCGGCTGGGACACCGGGCAGAGCGGCATAGTGGCGACGATCGCCCACGAATTCGAGCACGAGGGACGCGCCGAGCAGCATTTTCTGCCCGCGGGCCCGTTCGCGATTCTTCCGTTGCGCGGCCGCTATTCCAGCATCGTCTGGAATGAACGCCATGAGGAAGCCAACGCTATGCTGGAGCGCGACGAGGAGCTCCTGTTGCGCCAGCTGGAACTGCGCTTCACACAGAAACTCGGCGCGATCTCCTTCGCCTCTCCCGCTCGCGCGTATCCGCTGCGCTTCCAGTTCGCGCGCGCGTTCATCGCGCCGCGTCTCGCTTTGGTTGGCGACGCCGCCCATCTCGTGCATCCGCTGGCGGGGCAAGGGCTCAATCTAGGCCTGCGCGACGTCGCCTCGCTCGCCGAGCGCGTGATCGAGCCGCTGCGTCTCGGGCTCGATCCCGGCCGACCCCGAAGCGCTGGAGGCCTATCAGCGCGACCGGCGTTTCGACGTCGACGACGAGCGCCTTCGGCATGGATGCGCTCAACCGGCTGTTCTCCAATGATGCGGGACCGTTGCGCGCGTTCCGGGATTTCGGCTTACGGCTCGTCGATCGCGCCGGACCCATCAAAAAGATCTTGATGGCGGAGGCGGCGGGCGCCGGGCCCAGGGCGCCGCGCCTCTTGAGAGGGCTTGGCCTATGAACGACGCGAGCTCTCCCCGGCGCACGCTCGCCGCGCAGGCGCTCGGCCGCATCGACGAGCGGACGCGCGGGCTCGTGCCGCCGCTGCACGTAACGACGACATTCTTACGCGATCCCGACAACGCTTATCGCAGCGGCAACATCTACGGCCGCCCGGACAACGAGACGGTGCGCGAGGCGGAAGCCGTCATCGGCGCGCTCGAAGGCGCGGCGGCTGACCTTCGTGTTCGGCTCGGGCATGTCGGCGGCGATCGCGCTGTTCCTCAGCGCTGCCGCCGGGAGCGCACATCGTCGCGCCGCGCGTAATGTACTGGGCGCTGCGCAACTGGCTCGCGTCAGAGGCGCCGCTGCATGGCTATGACGTCGAGTTCGTCGACGTCGAGGACAGCGCCAACGTCGCCGCGGCGATCCGGCCCGGCGCGACCAAGCTCGTCTGGCTGGAGACGCCGAGCAACCCGCTCTGGGGCGTCACCGACATCGCCGACGATCGCGCGCCTCGCGCATGCCGCAGGCGCGAGCGTCGCCGTCGAATTCCACCTGCGCGACGCCGATCTTCACGCAAGCCGCTCGAGCTCGGCGCCGACGTCGTCATGCATTCGGCGACCAAATATCTGAACGGGCACTCCGACGTCGTCGCCGGCGCGCTATGCTTTCGCGCACGAAGACGAACTTTCCGCGCGGGCGAAGAAAATCCGCCAGAACCACGGGCATGATCCTCGGGCCTTTCGAGGCGTTTCTGCTGATCCGCGGCTTGCGCACCGTTGATTTGCGTGTCAGGGCGGCTGCGGCGAACGCTGCGGAGCTGGCGGCGCGGCTCTCCAATCATGCCGGAGGTCGCCGAAGTTCTCTACCCCGGCCTGCCGCATCATAAGGGCCACGAGATCGCGCGCCGGCAGATGCGCGGCGGCTTCGGCGGAATGCTGTCGATCCGCGCGCGCGGCGGCGAAGCGCATGCGATCGCGACGGCGGCGCGGGTCAAACTATGGAAGCGAGCGACATCGCTCGGCGGCGTCGAGTCGCTGATCGAACACCGGGCGTCGATCGAAGGGGCCGGGTCGCCGTGTCCGACCGATCTGCTGCGTCTCTCGGCGGGCATCGAGGACGTAGAGGACCTGTGGCGCGATCTCGATCAGGCGCTGAGCGGGCGATGAATGTGCGCGCCGCGCCTTCGACACACGCACATGTTGATTGAGCGCAAGCGGCGTAGCCTATCCCCTTCTCCCCTTGCGGGAGAAGGTGGCACGAAGGCCGGATGAGGGGTCCGAGCCGCGAAAAAGGCATGTTTGAAGATTGGACGTGCCGTAGTTGCAATCCTGGAAACCGAGCAGAACCCGAAAGCGACCCCTCATCCCCCCTTCGGGGACCTTCTCCCGCAAGGGGAGAAGGGGATGAACTCCTCAACGCCAACTTAATCATTATGTGTACATGCCCAAGTCAAGGCGCAGGGACGACAGCGATATTGATCGCCGGGCCCTCGATGTTGCTGAGCTGGATTGAAAGATCGCCGGCCTTGAGCGGAAAGCGCACGCTTTTGCGCACGCCCGGACAGCCGCGCTGGCCGCTGAAATCGTTGGAAGAGACCCGCTTGCCGTGATCGACCACATCGATCCAGCCCTCATCGGAAAGGGCAATGTCGTAGACGCCGTCGGCCTTGACGGAAAAGGTCAGCACGGCGCCGTGTCCGCCGGCTTTCAGCGCGCGCTCCGGCGTCGCTGGGAAGTTGATCTTGTCATCGTCGGCGAGCGTGACGCGATAGGCGGAGCTTTCTATGTCGAGGGCGCCATCCGAGGCGAGCGGCTTCGGCGAGGCCATCAGCGAACGCTCCTTCTCGATGCTCCATTTGAATTTCGCGCAACCCGCATCGTCCTCGGCGTGCGCCGCTGAACCGATGATGAGCGCGATCGCCGCCGCCGCCAGATATCGCATCCTTGCTCCCCTCCTATTCCGCAGGCGCGGCCGCCTCCTGCGGCTCCGCGCGGGCGCCGGAAATCTCGGATCCGGCGTCGGGTTTCAGTCTCATGAAGATCAGGACGGAGCTTAGCGTCACGAGCGCCACGACGCCAAAGCTGATTTCCATGTCGCGCGCGACGAGTTGGACATCCCCAAAGGCCCATCTGACCGTCTCGACCGAAGCCGCGGCAACCGCGACCCCGACCGCGCTCGACATCTGCTGCGAGACGCTGGCGAAGCTCGTCGCGCGGCTCATCCGCGGCGGGTCGATGTCCGCATAGCTCAGCGCGTTGAGCGCCGTGAACTGGAGGGAACGGAAATAGCCGCCGGCGAGCAGGCCGGCGAGCAGCAGCCAGTGCGGCGTCGACGCGTTCACCAGGCCGTAGGAGGCGAGAAACGCCGCGGAGATGAAGACATTGAAGACGAGGATGCGCCGGAAGCCGAATTTTCTGATCAGCGTCGAGGCCGAGAATTTCATCGCCATCGCGCCGGCCGCGGCGGCGAAGGTGAGCGAGCCCGACTGGAAGGGGCTGAGGCCGAAGCCGATCTGCAGCATCAGCGGCAGCAGGAAGGGAATCGCGCCGATGCCGAGCCTGAACAGGAAACCGCCGACGACGCCCGAGAAGAAGGTTGGCAGCTTCAGGAGATCGAGATCGATGATGGGGTCGCTGACGCGACGGGCGTGCGCGGCATAGAGCGCGAGCAGCGCGGCGCCGCCGACGATCAGCCCGGCGTTGGCGTAGTTCGGAACGAGCCCGCGGCCAATGATCGTCAGGCCGAACACGAGGCTCAGCAGTCCGAGCCCGGAGAGCACAAAACCCTTGAAGTCGAAGCGCGCGACCGTCAGTTCGCGCACGTTCTCGATAAAGCGCAGCGTCAGCGCGATGCCGAGCAGGCCGATCGGGACGTTGATCCAGAAAATCCAGCGCCAATGAAAATAGGTCGTGATGAAGCCGCCGAGCGGCGGCCCGACCACGGGGCCGATCAGCGCCGGCACGGTCAGATAGGCGAGCGCGTCGACCATTTCCGACTTGGGCGTGGTGCGCAGCAGCACGAGCCGGCCGACCGGCACCATCATGGCGCCGCCGAGCCCCTGAAACACGCGCGCGCCGATCAGCGTCGGCAGGCTCACCGCCGCGCCGCAGCAGATCGAGCCCAGCGTGAACACCGCGATCGCCGTGCAAAACACCGTGCGCGCGCCGAGCTTGTCCGCGACCCAGCCCGACGCGGGGATGAACACGGCGAGCGTCAGCATGTACGAGGTCAGCGCCAGCTTCAGCGCGATCGGATCCTGATGCAGGTCGGAGGCGATCGCCGGCAGGGACGTCGCCAACACCGTGCCGTCCATATTCTCCATGAACAGCGCGGTCGCGACAATGAGGGCCGTGAGGACGGAACTGGGCATAGGAAAAGCGGTCGAACCCTTCGCGCGCTATGTGACGCATGCGATCCGCGCCGGCAAGACGACGTGCGGCCCTTTCGGTTTTTCGGCATCACAATTCGTTGAGACGGAAGACGGCAAGTTCGTTGCCTTCAACTCCCCGAAATCTCAAACGTTTTGGCGCTCAGAACAGTTCAATTTCCTGCGTCGCCGCTGTGGGCGGGCTCAGCAATCCGACCTCGACCAGCGTCTCGAAGCGTCGGACCTGATTGCGCCCGTTCCGCTTGGCGAAATAGAGCGCCTGGTCGGCTCGCCCGATCGCATCCGATGCGCTTTCCCCGATGCGGAAAGACGTGACGCCGATGCTGACGGTGACTCCGCCGAGCTGCGGAAAGGCGTGGCTTTCGACATCCTGCCGGAAACGCTCCAGCGCGGCTTCCGCATCGTCGCTCCCGCAGCCGAGCAGCAGGATGACGAACTCCTCGCCGCCGAAGCGGTAGAGGCGATCGCTGTCGCGAAAGCTCGAGCGCATGATGCGCGAAAGCATGACGAGCACTTCATCGCCGTAGGGGTGGCCGAACTTGTCGTTGATCCGCTTGAAGTGGTCGATGTCGACGATCGCGATCTCCGCGCGCGCAGGCACGATCGCGCTGCGGCGCTCGACGCCCCGGAAAGGGCGCGAAAACTGGTCGGCGCCGATCTCGGTCAGGCGCCGGTAGGTCTTCTCGAAGGGTTTCCGGTTGAAGAGGCCGGTCAACTCGTCCGTATCGGTATCCTCGATGATGCCAAGGTGGCTGCGATAGATGCGGATCACCAGCCCGACGAGCTTCTCTTCGGAGTCGCCGAGCGGCTTCCCGCGCTCGATCTCGACCCAGCCGACCGCGCGCTTGCCGTCGAGCACGGGGTGGCCTGTGCTGATGGCCTTCGAGGCGTTCTGCGTCGAGGGCGCCGCCACCGTGGCTCGATTTCGGAATATCGCCTGACGCAATGCTCCTGGAGCGGCGCGTCGGCAGGCGAGGCGACGTGCTTCGAAAGCGAGGCCGGAGAGAGGCGCACCCGCTCGCGCAGCCATTCGTGGTCGCCATCCTCGCTTACGCTCCAGAGGCTCAGCCGCCGCGGCCGCACGAACTCGAAGATGACGCGCGCCAGCGACACTTCGAGATCGTCCCTGTCGCGCACGTCCACGAGCGCGGCGACCGCCTCGATGAGTTTCGGCATGTTTGAACCTGGCTGCGTCGACGCGCAGATTGGATCAGTTTGCCTGCGCCAGGCTTACGCGCCCGGACCGTTGTTTGTAACGGCCGTCGTCTCGCGCCGCGCCGCCGTGCGGCGCAGGGCCTGCGGAGGCTGGCCAAAGGCGCGCAGGAACGCTCGTCGCATGCGCTCGGGATCGCCGAAGCCGCAAGCCGGCGCGATCGACTCGATCGGATCCTGCGACGCCTTCAATTCTTTCGCGCGCGGTTTCGACTCGGAGCCGCTCGATCGCCCGCGCCGGCGTCAGCCCCGTCTCTTCGGCGAAGCGGCGAGCGAAAGTGCGCGGGCTCATCGCGCGCCTGCGCTCGGCCAGCCGCTCGACGCCGAGCTCCTCGAAGAGCCGTTCGCGCGCCCAGCCGAGCAGCGGGCCGAACCGCCCCTCCGGCCGCTCCATTTCGATCAGCGCCGAGAATTGCGACTGGCCGCCGGGCCGGCGGCGGTAGACGACCAACTGGCGCGCCGTCGACCTGGCGATGTCCTCGCCGAGGTCGTCGGCGATCAGCGCCAGCGCGAGATCGATGCCGGCGGTGATGCCGGCCGAGGTCCAGACTGGCGCCGTCGCGTACGAAGATGCGGTCGGGCTCGAGCCGCACGTTCGGGATAGCTCGCGCGCGAAATTCTGGGTGCGGCTCCAATGCGTCGTCGCCCGGCGGCCGTCGAGCAGCCCGGCCGCGGCGAGCAGGAACGCGCCCGAACAGACGCTCGCCATGCGGCGCGTCGAAGCCATCTGCGCGCGGAGGAAGTCGAGAAGCTCCGCGTCGCGAATAGGCGCGCCGCGTGCCGTCGCCGCCGGCGACGACCAGCGTGTCGAAGGCGCCCGCCTGAGGCCATCGCCGCGTGCATCGTGGCGCCCGACGAACTCGCTGACCGCCCCGCCGCCTGGCGCCAGCGTCGCGAGGGCGTAGGCGCCCGGCGCGTAGCGCTCCGCGATCTCGAAGGCGGCGATCGGTCCCGCCGCGTCGAGCAACTGGAAATCCGTCGAAGATGACGAAAGCCGACGTGGCGGGTCATGGCGGAAAACGAGGGAACATTGTCATTTACGCCAAAGTCTTGTCGCGCGATTGTGCGGGCGTCAACTCTCACCGGAGCCGGCCATGGCCAGCTCCTTCGTCATCGTCGAGGCGATCTATCCCGGCCTCACCCAGCTCGACTTCACCGGCCCGCACACGGTCTTCTCGCGCCTGCCTGGTACGCAGGCGATCGTCGCCTCGCGCGACGGCGGCGAGGTCAAGAGCGACGGCGGCCTCACCTTTGCGCGACACGGGCGCGCTGACGGAGATCGAGCGCTGCGACCTGCTGTTCGTTCCCGGCGGCGTCGCGGCGACCGAGGTCGAGCAACGATCTCGCATTCATGGCCGAGACTCAAGCGGCTGGCTGCGGGCTCGCGCTATCTGACCTCGGTCTGCACCGGCTCGCTGATCCTCGGCGCGGCCGGGCTCCTGAAGGGCAAGCGCGCGGCCTGCCACTGGGCCTGGCGCGACATGCTGCCCTGTTCGGCGCCATCCCCGATGCCCGGCCGCGTCGTTCGCGACGGCGACATCATCACCGGCGGCGGCGTGACCGCGGGCATCGATTTCGCGCTCGTCGGTCGCCGCCGAACTCGCCGGCGAGACGTTCGCCCAAGCCGCTGCAGCTCGGCATCGAATACGCCCCCGCGCCGCCGTTCAATGCCGGCCGTCCCGAGACCGCGCCGCCCGGCGGTGCTCGCTCGGTCCTGAAGCGCGATGGCCGAGATGCATGGCGGCGCGGCGGGCGGGGCGCGGAGGCGGCGGCGGCGAGGCTCGACGGCTGATCGTGGGCGTTGGCGGCGACGATAGCTTGTTCGTGAGATGCTGCGCTCAGACTGAGCGACGCAGATCAGCCAGCGTGACCATGAGAGTCCATGGGCTCAAGAGGCGACGGTTCGAATCCGAGGGCGACGTAAAATGCCTTTGCGTCTTCTGAGATGGCGTGAACCAGAATGCCGCGGATGCCGATGGAATCGGCGGCATGCAAAACACGTTTGGCGCCGTCGCGAAATAGCGCTCGGCCAAGGCCATGGCCTTTGTGGCTGTGGTTGACCGCGAGTCGACCCAGAACAACGATTGGAATCGGTTCAGGCATGTTGCGCCGGAATCGGCCTGGCGCCGCGGCCGTTTCGACCCCGCCCGAGGCGAGGGCATAGTAGCCAACAACTTTGTCGCCTTCACAAGCGACAAACGTGCGCGAAGCGTCCGCGGCCTGATTTTTTAAGGCGCGGCGTTTCAACCATTCATCGAGGGACGCGACGCAGGAAACGAAATCGCCGATTTGATGACGATCGGAAAGAGGCTCCGGGGACGTTGATCGTCACGCAGGATCCCAGGGAGGCTGCGTCTGCATCGTCTGACGCAGTCGCTCATTGGGCTGCGTGGGCGCGTCGAGACGGGCCAGAAAGGCCGCGTAAGCTTCGGGGCTGACCTTGAACACGGTCCGGTCGAGCAAGGCGTCTTCCGCCGCGCGGCGCGCCGCATCGAGAATGAAGTCGGTGCGGTTCTTGCCGCGCGTTTGAGCTGCGCGGTCGATGAGGTCGCGCTCCTCCGGCTTGATGCGGATATTGAGCGTGTCGCGTTTGGGGGCCCTTGCAGCCATCATGTCCTCCAATCCAAGCTGAGCATAGCACGTCGTAATGACAATGTCATTACGCACTCGAGGTGGGGTCGACGGCGTTTTGTAGCGCTGTAAAAGGCGCGCCCAATCAGGTCTCCTCGCCCGACTCCTTGAACGCCGCGACCAGCTTGCGCATCGCGCCAAACAAGGCCTCGCGCTCCTCTGCGCTCAGCGCCGCCGAGGCCTCGGCGTTGATGGCGCGCGCCTCGGCGGTCAGCGGGCCATTCAGCGCCCGTCCTTTGTCTGTGAGATAGATGAGCACCTGGCGGCGGTTGTTGGGGTCGGGGCTCAAATGGACCAGGCCGTCGCGCTCCATGCGGCGCAGAGTGTTGGCGACGGTTGGTTGTTCGAGGTCGAGGCGGCGCGCGATCTCGCTCTGCGTCACCCCTTCCTCTTCCCACAGCACGATGAGCGGGGCGAACTGGCCGAGCGCGACGCCATGCGCGGCCAATCGCTTCTCGAGCGCGCGCGCAAACAGTCGCCCGAGGTGATTGACCACGTAGCCAAAGCTTTCGAAGCGCCGGAACGGGATTTCGGCGTCGCCATCGCGTTCCCCTTTCAACAGTCCCTCATGCCC
Source organism: uncultured Pseudomonadota bacterium (assembly GCA_963710855.1). GTDB lineage: Bacteria > Pseudomonadota > Alphaproteobacteria > Rhizobiales > Beijerinckiaceae > Roseiarcus. The sequence continues at coordinate 232,060 of CAVQBX010000003.1, forward strand.
GGGTCGCCGCCGCTTTCTCTCTGCGAGTCGCGATAAATGTCAGGGCGGGCTTGTAGACGCCGAGCGCCACGATCGCCAGCGTGATCGCGACGCTGAGCGAACCGAAAACGTGCTCTCTCATGATCGCGGCGCGCGCGGCCTCGAAATCACCGCTCGTCGCAGCAACCAGGGCCGCCCGCCCGGCAGGAGCGACGACGAAGGCGGAGAGCAGCGCCGCCAGCACGGCGAGCGTCGCGTGTACGTAAAGCCAGGCGCGTCGCTTCGCCGTCATCGCCGCGAGACCGAGGCCGCTCGCGATGGCGAGCCCGAGGCCCGGGAAGGTCAAGGCCTCCGTCGCCGCCGTGATCGTTTTGCGCGCCACGAGGAAGTCGGGAGAACCGACGTCCCCGCCGACGACGCCTGCGACGATATGGCCAAAAATGCTGCCGAGGAACAAAGCGAAACCCAGAACGTGCGCGGTCTTCAAGAGGCGGTACATGGGGCGCTCCTTATATTTATAGCTTGCTATGATATAAATATAGCAAGCTATAATTCTCGTCAAGCTTCAAACCCGGGAATTTGACAGCGCGGCGCCCTCAAGCGGGCTTGCGCGCCAGAACGATTGGGATAACCTCGGCCTCGTCTGGCGGGCCAACCGGGAGACGAAGATGCGAAAAACCCTGGCAACTTTGGCGTTGGGATGCGTTCTGGCTCTGGTCGCGGGCGCGGCTTCTGCCTGTGACTACATGCACAGCGCTTCGACCCAGTCGTCACAGACGAGCGCGCAGACGGCGGAGGCGCAGCCTTCTCCCTCTGAAGCGCAAAACTGAGACCAACGCGCGGCGGGTCGCTCCGCCGCGCGTCTCGCCGATGGGCTCCCGCTCCGCACGACTGGCGCTCGTCGCGGTCGTTTTGTCGTCTGGCCCGGCCGGCGCGGCCTCTCAAAAGAATCCGTTCACCTTGAAGGGCGGCGAGCAGCTTATCTTTTCCGCCGACATTGCCGACGGCAAGGTGGCGCTTGGAACGCCGCGGCTCGCAAAACTCGGCTCGGCCGAGCCGAAGGACGGCGAAATCTCCGTCGGCCTCACGCCGCGCGACAAGGAGCTTTATAGCCAGATCGTCGTGACCGAGCGGACCTCGAAGCCGATCGCCTTCGTCGCCACCGGCCATATCGGCGAGATCGTCATCGACGAGCGCGAGGTCGAGGGCAAGCTCGGCGCGACCTACCAGCAGCATATCGGCGGAGTATCGTGGACGGTGGTGCTGCATGATTTCACGGTTCAGCCGCCGCCGCCCGAGGAAAAGCCGCCCGAGCTCAAGACCTCGGAGTGACGAAGCGCGTTCGCTCCGGCGGATAGAACAAGGGCGCCCCCGAACGCTCCCTGGCGCCGAAACGCCCCCTTGTTCGCTGTTCAAAGCCTTTGAGCGCATTCCGAAAATCCGGTACGTGGCGCGCCACAGCCGCTTGGCGCCCGTTATCAGCCGTTAGCCGTCCGTCATAAGCCGTTTAGCGCCCGTTAAGAGCCGCTAAGCGTCCGTTAAAGTCCGCTAAAAGCCGCTAAATTAGCAGATCATATCTAATGTTTTCAAAGGCTTGCCTCACGAAATCCAACTTATTTTTTTCTTCGATCAGACCTGGCGTCCGTCAAGGTCGTGTTTCCTGCAGCGTACCCGGTGAGCATAGCATGTCTTTCTGATTTTTGGAAAGAGAAAAATTCGGGCGCTTTTCGACCTGCCTCCAGGAGCGTCGGCCGCCCCCGCCGACGAGGGTGTGATCGACACGGCGGCGAGGGCGCCGCCGCTCCGATTACGATGCCGCGCCGCCCTTGGAGCGGCGCAGCCGCCCCCGCCGCCGTCTTCCCGCGCCGCCGTCATCAGCTTCATTGCCGAAGGCCAGCGCTGCTGAACCTCCAATCTTGTGGAGCCGACGCCAGCCCGGCGGTGACAGGGTTGTTCTCGATATAGGCGCGCGCCCGTTCGAAATGGTCCTCGTCGGCGGATGTAACGGTCGAAATAGTCTCGGCTCCAGAATGGGCCTCGCGTTTGCAGGATCGCCAGAAATCCGCCGCGACGAAACGCTCTTCCAACCTCCAACGACGTCTGCGAGCCGGCAACCTTCGCGAAACACCGTGAGAACGTGCACGTGGTTGGGCATGACGGCGAAAGCGCACATGTCGTGGGTAGCGCCGTCTCCATGCAGCAGCGCGTCCACGACCGCTTGCGCGATTTCCGCGCGAACGAGCGGACAGGCGCCCGCGCCCGAATCGAGCGCGGTCTCGATGCGGCGTCGATGCGCCTCGTCACCTTCGCCCGCGCGCGCGAACGCGACGGCCTTAGGAAGCGAATTGGCGGTCCGAAACGTGACGAATTGCGGAGTTTCGGGCGTATCGAAGTGCGGCAGACCACGCGGGACATGCCAAGCTCTATGCTCGCGCGCCATGTTTATTGCGCAGACGAGAGGAGCGGCGGCGCCCCGCCGCCGACGCGCCTCGTAAGAATCGGCGGCGAGGGCGCCGCCGCTCCAACATGCGGGAAAAGCTGACGACGTCGAACTCCACGATCGCCGCGAGCTTACGCATCTCCGTCATCTCGCGCTCCGGCCTGGAGCGGGATTAACATATCGACGTCTCACACGGAGCGGCGAGGCGGCGGGTGACGGTCATGACTCGGGGACTCCGGCCATGCGCAGGGCCTCACGAACACGCTCCATTTGAGCAAGATGAGTTGGATTGTTTGTCATCGCTTCGGTGGCGTCCCGTCCACGCGATAAGGAGTAAGACGGGTTGAGCGCGAGCCCCGCTTTTACAGCGGAACGCGCCTCGTCCAATCGACCGAGCAGCGCGAGCGCCGCGCCCAATAGGAGGTGGGAATACTGAAAATTCCGGTTAGCTTCGATGGCGCGGCGACACCAGACGATCGCCTGGTCGCACAGACCAAGACAGAGTTTGGCGCCTCCGGCTTGCGTCATCCAGAGATGGGACAGTGTGTCGCGGGGGCTGAGACGCAGGGCCTCAATCATGTGCGCCTCTGTCTCTTCTGCATGGCCGGAATATTGCTTACCGACACCAATCCAAGCATGGGCAGAGGCGAGGTTTCCATCCAGAGACAACGCGTGTTCACAGTCAGCGATACCTTGCATGGCGCGTTTGGTGAGTATGTGGAGAACTCCTTGCGCTAGATGGGCGCGCGCGAGGTCCGGGACCAAAGACAGGGCTTTCGTCAGGTTCGCTTCGGCTGAGGACAACGCCGCCGCTTGGTCCGATACAAAAAGGAGTGTCGCCGCCGTCGTGTCCGCGCGAGCCAAAGCAACAAGCGCATCGACGTTGCCGGGGTCAGCGTGCAGTGCGCGCACGTAAAAGGTTCGAGCTTGTATCACGGTTTCGGGGATCAACCCCTTGTTGAACCAAGCCATGCCCTGGAAATAGAAATCCATTGAGTTGGGGGTCGGGGCCCGTTCGGCGCGCTGCGCCTCAGCCGCGATAAGTTGCGCGCTTAATACGCCAGCCAGCCTCGCCACGATTTCGTCCTGCATGTCGAAGAGGTCCGCGAGCGGTTTGTCGAACCGCTCTGCCCAAAGATGACTGCCGCTTTCGGCGTCAATGAGCTGAACGTTCACACGCATGCGATTTCCTCCGCGTTGAACGCTGCCCTCCAGCACATAGCGGACGTTCAGCTCGCGCCCGATCTGCTTCAGATCGACAGGCTTGCCTTTGTAGGTGAAGGCGGTATTTCGGCCGATGACGAACGAGCCCCGTATACGCGAGAGGTCGGTGGTCAGGCTCTCCGTTACGCCATCGACAAAATACTCCTGCTCGGCGTCGCCGCCGATGTTGGCGAACGGCAGCACGACGATCGAGAGCCGGGGCGGACCCTGACGTTCGGGCCGAGGGCGGACGCGGCGCTCGCCGAGGCAGTCTTCAGCGCAAAGGCCCGACCCGGCCGCGCAAAGTTCTTCAGCGGCTTCTCGCCAAGATCGACGAAGTCCGCCTCGATCTTGCCGCGCACATGATCGTGGGCCGTAGCCCGAAATCAGCACCCCGCCCGGCTCGCAGATCCCTTCCAGCCGCGCCGCGATATTGACGCCATCGCCCAAAATATCGTCGCCCTCGATCAGCACATCGCCGAGGTTGACGCCGATGCGGTAGACGATGCGCTTCGCCTCGGACGTGTCGGCGTTGCGCTCCGACCATCAGCTTCTGGATCGCGATGGCGCATTCGACGGCGTCGACGACGGAGGGAAACTCCAGCAACAACCCGTCGCCCATCGTCTTGACGATGCGGCCGCCTCGTCCGCAACCAGCGGCCGCGCCGCCTCGCGATGCTCGCGCACCGCCGGCGCCGTGCCGGCCTCATCCTCGCCCATCAGGCGGGAGTAGCCGACCACGTCGATCGCCATGATCGCGGCGAGTTTACGAATATCCGCCATTCCGTTCCCCGGAGCGAGGCGGAGATTAACATACGGGTGCGTGAAACGAAGGACGGAATTTGCTCGGAAAAGCGCCTTGAAGACGCGAATGGCGTGTGGCCTCTCGCCGCTCCTGTGGGATACTGGAGGCGTCCCATAGGAGCGGCAGCGCCCCCGCCGCCGTCTTCGCCGCAGCGCCGATCGGATGCGATCAGCTCCGTTCGCGAACACCGGCGCTGCTGAACTTCCAATCCTGAGGAAGGCGCGCCAACCCGGCCGTGACGGGGTTGTTCTCGATGTAGGCGCGCACCCGTTCGAAATGGTCCTCGTCGCGGATGTAGCGGTCGAAGTATTCCCGCTGCCAGAATGCACCTCGAGTATGCAGGATCGCCAGAATCCGTCGGGACGAGACGCTCTTCCAGCCGCCGACGACGTCGGCGAGGCGGCAGCCTTCGCGCAAGACCGTGAGCACGTGCACGTGGTTGGGCATGACGACGAATGCATGCATGTCATGGGTGTCGCCCGCCCCATGCAGGAGCGCGTCCACGACCGCTTGCGCGATTTCCGCGCGAACGAGCGGACAGGCGCCCGCGCCTAAGTCGAGCACGGCCTCGATGCGGCGGCGATGAGCTTCGTCGCCTTCGCCGACGCGCGCGAGCGCGACGCCGCGCGGGAGCGAATCGGCGGTCCGAAACGTGACGAATTGCGGAATTTCGGGCGTGTCGAAATGCGGCAGACCGCGCGGGACGTGCCAACCTCGATGCTCGCGCGGCGCCGTCATCGTGAAGACGCAGCCTCGGGCCGAAGGAGCGGCGGCGCCCCGCCGCCGGCGCACTCCGGAACCGACGGCGGCGAGGGCGCCGCCGCTCCAACATGCGGGAAAAGCTAACGACGTCGAACTCCAGGATCGCCGCGAGCTTACGCATCTCCGTCATTTCGCGCTCCGGCCTGGAGCGAGGTTAACATACTGGCGTCTCGTGAGGAGTGGCGGCGCCCGCGCCGCCGTAAGCGCTGCAGCGGGGATCGCGGCCCCGGGCTCGCCAAGCGAGGAAAAGGCAAATATCTGCACCGGGGAGGCGCCGTCCGCTTTGCGCCGGGGAGAAGCACGCGCCGATGAGCTTTTTGGACGAACTGGCGTTTGGCCCGGGCCGCAGCTTCAAGGCGTGGCTTCGCGTGCTGCTGCTGCTGGCGGCGGCCGTCGCGCTTGCCGCCGTCGCGCTCTATTTCACGGTCGCGAATGACTATTCCTTTCTCGATGCCCTGGTCTACACGGGCGCCAAGAGCGGGGAATACAATGCCGTCGGCGAGCGGCTTGCTGCCCGCGCGGCCCGGCAGCGCGGTCGCCTTCATGTCGTCGAGACGGCCGGCTCGATAGAAAACATCAAGCGGCTTGCGGGAGAAAACGGGCGCTGCGAGCCGGCTTTCGCCTTCGTGCAGGACGGCCTGCCGCTGCCAATGGACGCGGGCTTAAGAACGCTCGGGCGGCTGCCGCAGCCAGAATCCCTGCTGCTGCTGGCGCGCCGGGGCAGGGCGATGGCGAACTTCGACGACCTCAAGGACGCGAGCATCGGCATAGGGCCGGAAGGCTCCGGCACGGCCTATCTGATGCGGCATCTGCTCGAGAACAGCGACCTCAAGGATCTGCACATCAGGGCCCAAAACTACGATCTGGAGACGCAGGCGACGCTGGTGGCAGCCAATCGGCTGGATCTCGCCGCCTTCGTGATGAATGAGAACGCCGAGCTGATTCGCAATCTGATCGAGAAGAACGATCTCGAAATCGTCGCGCTCAGCGGCATCGAGGGTTTGACCACCAGGGACCGCTGGCTGCATGTCGGCAGGATACCCGCCGGCTACTACGACGTTGCGCGCAACATGCCCTCATCGGACAGGGTCGTGCCGCAGGTCGACACCCTCATCGTCACCAATGCCTGCGTCGGGCGGGCGGAGCGGGTCGCCTTCCTCAGATTGCTCGGCGACGAGTTCCCGAACTTCGTGCGCGTAAATCCGCCGCCCTCGGCGCAGTCGGCAGGATTCGGCCCCGCTCGCCGATGAGGCGCGCGAATTTCTCGCCAACGGTCAGCCCGCTTTCCCGGATCGCTACTTCCCGCGCCTCGTCAATCTGATGTCGCCTGCCTACTGGATCTATCTGGCGATGGCGGTCACGATCGTGTTCAACGCCACCGAAATCTACAGCCGCTTCCGCCTGTGGCGCATCGACGCCAATCGCGCGCTGCTGGAGGATCGCCTGAAGGCTTTGTCGACGCCGCCCATGGTCGGCGAACACATACGCACAGTGCCGGCCGATGTCGTTTTGGAGGCGCGCAACCGCGGCCCGGCGGACGAGCTCATGAAGGACTTTCAGGCTCTGCGCGCACGCTGCCAGGCGCAGCTCAAATCCTACGCCACCCCGATGGGAAGGGAAATGTATTACCGCTACCAGGAACGCCTCATCGAGGACGCGATGGCGGCGCTGGCGATGCTGCTGAGCCGGGTTCGCCCGAACTGAGGAGAATTGGCGGGACGCGCGTTCCCGTTTTGTTTTACCCCTTGCCGCGACTTAAGGGGCGCGCTAACCCGCCCCATGGCCCGCGCCGCTCCGCCTCCCCCTCCGCCGCCGCCCGGAGCCGATCGAAGTCAACCTGCGCGAGGCGCTCGAGGAGCGCTACCTCGCCTATGCGCTCTCCACCATCATGGGCCGCGCGCTGCCGGACGCGCGCGACGGGCTGAAGCCCGTGCATCGGCGCATCCTCTACGGCATGCACATCCTGCAAGCCTCGATCCCGGCACGGCGTTCAAGAAATGCGCGAAGATCGTCGGCGACGTGATGGGCTCGTTCCATCCGCACGGCGACCAGGCGATCTACGAGGCGCTGGTGCGCCTCGCGCAGGATTTCTCCTCGCGCTATCCGCTCGTCGAGGGGCAGGGCAATTTCGGCAACATCGACGGCGACAACGCCGCCGCCTATCGCTACACCGAGGCGCGGCTCACCGACTTCGCCCGCCTCATCATGGAGGGCATCGACGAGGAGAGCGTCGACTGGCGCGACAATTATTCCGGCGACACCAAAGAGCCGATCGTCATGCCCGCGGCGCCGCCGAACCTGCTCGCCAATGGCTCGCAGGGCATCGCGGTCGGCATGGCGACCTCCATCCCGCCGCACAACGTCGCCGAGCTCTGCGACGCCGCGCTCTATCTGATCGCCCACCCGCAGGCGCCCATCGAAGCGCTGCTGCAATTCTGCCCGGGCCCGGATTTTCCGACCGGCGGCATCGTCATCGACGACCGCGACGTCGATCGCCGAAACCTATCGTACCGGCCGCGGCGCCTTCCGCCTGCGCGCGCGTTGGACGAAGGAGGATCTGGGCCGCGGCGGCTGGGTCGTCGTCGTCACCGAGATCCCCTACGGCGTGCAGAAATCGCGCCTGATCGAGCAGCTCGCCGAGCTCATCAACGAGAAGAAGGCGCCGCTGCTCGGCGACGTGCGCGACGAAATCGACCGAGGACGTGCGCATGGTGCTCGAGCCGCGCGCGCGCAACGTCGAGCCGGAAGTGATGATGGAGCAGCTCTTCAAGCTCAGCGAGCTCGAGACGCGCATCTCCGTCAACATGAACGTGCTGGTCGACGGCGTGACGCCGCGGGTCGTGTCGCTCGCCGAGGCGCTGCAGCAATGGCTCGACCATCGCCGCGAAGTGCTGCATGCGGCGCTCGCGCCATCGCCTCGCCGCGATCGAGCGCCGGCTCGAACTGATCGCCGGCATGATCATCGTCTTCCTCAACCTCGACGAGGTGATCCGCATCATCCGCGAGGAGGACGACCCCAAGGCGGCGCTGATCGAGCGCTTCTCGCTCAGCGAAGACGCAAGTCAACTACATTCTCGACACGCGGCTGCGCTCCTTGCGCCGGCTCGAGGAGATGGCGCTGCGCAAGGAGCAGGACGAGCTCAACAAGGAGAAGGCGGAGATCGAGGCGCTGCTCGCCTCCGACAAGCAAGCAATGGCAGGCGATCGCCTAGCGAGATCCGCGACTGCAAGAAGAGATACGGCCCGGAGACGCCAGCTCGGCAACCGCCGCACCATCGTTCGAGGCGCCGCCGACGTCGTGATCGACGTCGCGCGAAACGCTGGTCGAGCGCGAGCCGATCACCGTCGTCGTCTCGCAGAAAGGCTGGATTCGCGCGCTGAAAGGCCATGTGCCGGATCTCGCGAGCGCTCGCCTTCAAGGGCGACGACGCGCTGAAAACCTCGTTCTTCGCCGAGACGACGTCGAAGATCATGGTGCTGACCAGCGACGGCAAGGTGTTCACCCTCGATGCCAGAAACTTCCCGGCGGGCGGTCTCACGGGCGAGCCGATACGATTGATGGCGGACATCGAGGAGGGCGGCGAGATCGTCGCGTCTGGCCGTACGCCGCGGGCGAGAAGATGCTGATCGTCGCCAGCGACGGACGCGGGTTTGTCGTCGCCGGAGGACGAACTGCTGTCGTCGACCCGCAAGGGCCGGCAGGTGCTCGACGTTGACGCGCCGGCGCGCTGTTGTCTCGTCGTCCCGCCGACGGCGATCAGGTCGCCATCATCGGCGAAAACCGCAAGCTGCTGGTGTTTCCGCTCGACGCAGGTTCCGGAGATGGCGCGCGGCAAGGGGGTGAGGCTGCAGCGCTATCGCGACGGCGGCGTCTCGGACGCGCGGGTGTTCGAGCTTGAATGAGGGCCTGACCTGGCGCGACTCCGCCGGGCGCAATTTCAACATCGCGAAAGCCGAGCTGAAAGATTGGGTCGCCAACCGCGCCGAAGCCGGCCGCCTGCCGCCGAAAGGCTTCCCGAAGAACAACAGGTTCGAGGGCTAGGGCGAACTGTAGCCGAGGTCAGTGATCCGTCCCTCTGTGTCATCCCCGCGAAAGCGGGGATCCAGTGCGTGATGCCTCGCTTGCAGAATAGGGCTGAAAACGTCGAGCCGCTGAGCCCTACGGCTCTGGATCCCCGCTTTCGCGGGGATGACAATTTCGTATTTCTGGGCCGTTTTGATAAGCGAGCGCGCTTATAGCGTGGCGTATCTTTCCCTGTGTTGCCAAAATGCACTTGCTTTCTATCTGCTCATCAACTATGAGCCCCGCTCCCTGCTGCAAGGGTTCGGCTGGACTTCCAAACTCCACCCGGCGCGCGCCGCTCTGCGGTTTCAGCGTGTTCCGCTTTGCCAGGGTTTGATGCGTAGCTCAGTCGGGTAGAGCATCCGGGCGACCGGAGGACAGGGGTTCGAATCCTCTCGTATCTCGATAGCTCAGACGGGTAGAGCACAAGACTGATAATCTTGGTGTCGCGGGTTCGAATCCCGCTCGAACAAGGAGAACTCGTTGCCAGACGAGATGAACCAAATACGGAAGCCGGCGTGCTTCCTCTGGCCAATTCCCAACCTTTGAGGCGTACGCGCCGCATCGGTTGAGATGCGGCGACGTCTTCGGCGCCTTGCGTCGGAGCCCTCCCGGCCGACCTTTTCGGGGTCGAAGCGCCGGACGTTGAACTGTCGTCGTGCGCGACGACGGAACGCGTTCGCGCGCCCGACTTCTGAAATCGGCCTCGGACTTCGATCCGCGCTTGCAGACGTTGAGGGGCGCGCCGGCGACCTTATGAATTGAGATTTGTTTGATCCGCGCTTCGTCCGAGGCGCGGAAACGGTTTCGCGCGGGCTTGCGCGGAAGGACCCGGCTTCGCGGCCGGGTAAAAAAGAGGAGTGAAAGACATGAACCGGCGTCTGTTCTGGCTCACCGTCGTCATCAAGGATGACGAGCGCGGCCTGCTCACGCGCAATGGCCGGTTCGAGCGCATGCTCGGTCCCGGCCGGCACGTCCTGTTTGATCCCGCCAAGGCGCTCAGCGTCGAGGTCAGCAGGATCGTGCGCGCGGATTTCCCCATCGAGCGCGCCAATCTGATCGAGGCGACGCATCCCGAGATCGCGGCCGAGCACTTCGCGTTCGCGCGCGCCGGCGAGGGCGAGGCGATCGTCGTGTCGTTCGACGGCGAGCCTCGCATCCTCGTGCCCGCGTACACTTCGCGCGCGTTCTGGAAGGGCGTGACGAAGGTCGGCGTCGAGCGCATCGATGCGCAGGTCAGCCTGCGCATCGAGCCTAAGCTCGCCGAGCGGCTGAACCTCGGCGCTTCCTCTTCCGTGCTCGACGTGACCGTCGGCGCGCACGAGGCGGCGTTGCTGTTCGTCGACGGCGCGCTCGCCGAGACGCTGACGCCCGGGCGGCATCTGTTCTGGCAGATGCGGCGCAAGCTGAAGGTGCAGACCTTCGACTTGCGGCCTCAGACGCTGGAGGTGACGGCGCAGGAGATCCTGACCAAGGATCGCATCGCGCTGCGCGTGACGCTGGCGGCGTTCTGGCGCATCCTCGATCCCGTCGTTGCGGCTGCGGGATCGACGGACCTCGCGCCCGCGCTCTACCGGCTCGTGCAGTTCGCGGTGCGCGAGCAGGTCGCAACCCGCACGCTGGACGAAATTCTTAGCGCGCGGGGCGACATTGACGCTGACATCCGCGCCTATGTCGCGGAGCGCAGCGGCGGTCTCGGCGTGGAGGTGATCGCGCTCGGCGTGAAGGATGTGATCCTGCCCGGCGACGTGCGGGAGCTCGTCAACAAGGTGGTCGAGGCCGAGCGCGTCGCGCGCGCCAACGTGATCCGCCGGCAGGAGGAGACGGCGGCGACGCGCGCGCTGCTCAACACGGCGCGGCTGATGGAGGACAACCCTCTGCTCCTGCGCCTGAAGGAGCTCGAGGCGATCGAGCGTCTGGTCGAAAAGGTCGGCCGCATCGATCTGCACGCCGGTCCCGCGAGCGGCGGCCTCGATGCGCTGGTGACCAACCTCTGGCGCATCGCCGATGCGAAGTGATGCAGAGAAACTCCCTCCCCCCTTGTGGGGGAGGGCAGGGGTGGGGGGTAGCGACATCCTGAAAGCGCGGTGGATTTCACCCCCACCCCATCCCTCCCCCATCAAGGGGGAGGGAGCGCGCCCGGGGCGTTCACGCCTTCTGCTCCGGCTTTTTCGGCAGGTAGGAGAAGGTGAACAATTGCCCTGCAATCGCGCCGCCGAGCGCGGGCGTGATCTTCACGGGCACGCAGCGATTGAAGGCGTCGGCGACAGTTTTCAGATCCTCGTCGCGGTCCACTTCGTTGTTCGGGGCCTGCATGTAAGTGACGCGCGGCTGGCCGATCAGCGAACCGTCGCGGCGCAGCGCAAAACGGATCGACATCGCCGTGCCGGAATGCAGCGGCAGGGGGCCGATGCAGGCGTTGATCTCGGCAAACAGTTCCTTGAGCGTGTTGGCGGGCTCGTCTTGAGCCAAAGCCGGCGAGGTCATCAACAAAAGGGCGAAAAAAGCGGCTCTCATGGCTATCGGCCTTTCCACACCGGCTCGCGCTTCTCGGCGAAGGCGTTGAAACCCTCTCTCAGATCCTCGGAGCCGTAGAGCCTGTCAACCGTCGCCAGGCCGCGCTTCGTTATTCGCTCCAGCAGAGCCTGAAATTTCTGGTCCTCCGCCTCGCGCACGATCTCCTTGATCGCGGCGAAAACGAGCGGCGGGCCTTTTTCCAAATGGCGCGCGAGCGACCAGGCTTCATCCATCAACCTGTCGGCTGCAACAATGCGGTTGACGAGACCCCATTGCTTCGCCTCCGCCGCATCCATCCAGCGGCCGGTCAGCAAAAGCTCCATCGCGACGTGATAGGGGATGCGCTTCGGCAGTTTTATCGAAGCGGCGTCGGCGACGGCGCCGGAACGGATCTCGGGCAGGGCGAAAGTGGCGTGTTCGGCGGCGAGGATGATGTCGCAGGAGAGCGCGATCTCGAGGCCGCCGCCGCAGCAGATGCCGTTGACCGCGCATATGACGGGCTTGTTGAGGTCGGGCAATTGCTGCAGTCCGCCGAAGCCGCCGACGCCATAGTCGCCGTCGACCGCGTCGCCGCCCGCCGCCGCCTTCAAATCCCAGCCCGGGCAGAAGAATTTTTCGCCCGCCGCGGTGAGGATCGCGACCTTGAGTTCAGGGTCATCGCGGAAGCCTTGAAACACCTCGCCCATCACGCGGCTGGTCGCGAGGTCGATCGCATTGGCTTTCGGCCGGTCGATCGTTACTTCGAGGACGCCGCCCTCGCGGCGCGTGCGGATCGGCGAAGTCATTGCGGTTCTCTCACTCTCAAAAGGACATCGACGGCGATGGCGCCGTCGGGCGTCGCGATCAGCGGATTGACGTCGAGTTCTTCGATTTCGGCCGCGTGTGCGACGACGAAACTCCGCGATGCGCGCGATAGAAGCGAGGAGCGCCGCGCGGTCCGCCGCAGGCTTGCCGCGCCAGCCCGTTCAATATTTGATTGATCTTCAGGTCGGCGAGCGCGGCGTCGATCTCCGCTTCGTTCGTCGGCAGCATGAGGATCGCGCGATCGGCCAAAAATTCGGCGAGCACGCCGCCGGCGCCGACGATGAGATGCAGGCCGAGGGCGGGATCGCGCGCGGCGCCGACGATGAGCTCCGCGACAGCGCCCGTCGCCATGCGCTCTACCAGCACGCGGGCCGAAAGTTTCGAGAGCTCCTCATAGGCCGCCGCCGGCGCCGTGACGTTGAGTTTTACGGCGCCGAGTTCGGTCTTGTGCGCGAGATCAGCGCCGACGGCTTTCATCGCGACGGGCGCGAGGCGCTCGGCTGCATCGAGCGCTTCGGCGAGCGTCGAACAGACAACGCCCTCGGGGACCGGGACGCCAAACGCGGCGAGGCGGGCCTTGCCTTCGGCCTCGTCGAGTGTCCGCGCCGCACCAAAAGCGATTTGTCGTCCCCGCGAAAGCGGGGACCCAGTGTCGTAGAGCTCAAAACCTGCGTGCACACTCTGGATCCCCGCTTTCGCGGGGATGACAGGGAGGAATTTCGCCCTGCCGATCTCACAGGCCGCGCGCACCGCCGTCATCATCTCAGCGAGGCCCTGCATGGGCGCGACGCCCTCGGCGAGCAGCGCGCGGGCTTCCGCCTCCGGCAGGCATTCAGCAACGGTCGCGACGACGATCGCTTTCGCATTTGTAGCGCGCGCCGCTTCCGCAAACGCCTGCCGAGCGATGTCCCAGGCGGGCGCGGGTCCGAGTTCCGCCTTCGGCCAATCGAGCACCAGCGCGGTCGCGGCCTGCCCCGAGCGCATCACTTCAGTGAAAGTGCGGGTCAGCCTGTCGCCGACGCCCCAATCAAAGGTGTGATAGTCGAAGGGGTTGGAGACGGCGACGAGCGGGTTGACGGTGGCGCGGATCGCGTCGCGCCGGGCGAGCGTGAACTCGGCGAGTTTTACGCCCGCTCGCTCGGCGTGATCAGCGACGAGGCCGGCCTCGCCGCCGGAACAGGAAAGCGTGACGAGGCCTTGCTCGTCGAGCGGGCCCAAGACGTGCAGCAGCTTTGCCGTTTCGATGAGCTCGGGGATGGTGTCGACCTCGGCGACTCCAATCCGCTTCAGGAAGGCGGCGGCGACCGCGGAGGCGCCGGCGAGCGAAGCCGTATGCGATTGCGCGATTTTGCGCGAGCCGTCCGATCGGCCGGCGCGCAGCGCGACGACAGGTTTTCCGTTTTTCCGCGCGAAGTGCACCGCTTCCGCAAAGGCCGCGGCCTCGGAGATGGCCTCGATATGCAGACCAATCACGCTCACACGCTCGTCGGCCGCGAGAGCGCGTATCGCTTCCGCCAGGCCGATCGCCGCCTGATTGCCGAGGCAGAGGACATAGCCGACGGGCAGCGCGCGCCGCCCCATCGTCAGGTTGATGGCGATATTCGAGGATTGCGCGATGATCGCGACGCCGCGCACGACCGGCGCGCAGCCATGCAGATCCGGCCACAGCAGGGCGCGATCGAAAGCGTTGATGAAGCCATAAGCATTCGGCCCGAGCAGCGGCATGTCGCCGGCGGCCTCAACCAGCTCTCTTTGCAGCCTGGCGCCCTCGTCGCCCGTCTCGGCGAAACCGGAGGCGAAGCAAACGGCGCCGCCGGCGCCCATCCGCGCCAGCGCGGCGGCGAGGCGGATCGTCTCGTGGCGGTTGACGCCGATGAAGGCGGCGTCGGGCGGGGAGGGCAGGGCGTCGGGCGAACGAAAGGTTTTGAAACCCTCGATCTCGTCCCGTTCCGGATGCACCGGCCAGATCTCGCCCTCATAGCCGAAGCGCCGCAACTGACGTAAAACTTCGCGCGCCCAGTCGCCGCCGAACACGGCGATGGTTTTCGGCTTCAGCAGTCGCGTGAGCGATCTCATGTTCAGCGCTCGAGAGGTCTGAGCAGATCGCGGCTGATGATGTGACGCTGGATCTCAGAGGTGCCGTCCCAGATGCGCTCGACCCGCGCGTCGCGCCACAGACGGGCGAGCGGCAATTCGTCCATCAGCCCCATGCCGCCAAATATCTGGATCGCCTCGTCGGTCACTCGCGCCAGCATCTCGGAGGCGTAGAGTTTGGCGCTGGCGACGGCGCGGTTGGCGTCGCGACCCCTGTCGATCGCCTGCGCCGCGGCAAGCGTCAGCAGATCGGCGGCGTCGATCTCGGTGATCATGTCGGCGAGCTTGAAGCCGACGCCCTGGAAGCGGCCGATCGTCTCGCCGAACTGTTTGCGGCTCGCGGCATGATTGAGGGCGAGATCGAAGGCGCGCCGCGCCCGGCCGACGCAGGTCGCGGCGACTGTCAGGCGCGTGCCCGACAGCCATTCGTTGGCGAGATCGAAGCCGCTGTCGACTTCGCCGAGCACCTGGGAAGCGGGCAGGCGGCAATCGTCGAAGGTGAGGATGCAGTTCTTGTAGCCGCGATGGCTGACGGAGTTGTAGCCCGGCCGGATCTCGAAGCCGGGCGTTCCGCGATCAACCAGAAAGGCAGTGATTTTCTTCTTAAGGCCGCGCGCGGTCTGTTCCTCGCCGGTCGCGGCGAATACGACGACGAAATCGGCGATGTCGGCGTGGCTGATGAAATGTTTGGTCCCATTCAGAACAAAGTCTCCGCCGTCACGGCGTGCGTAAGTCTTCATGCCGCGCACGTCGGAGCCGGCTTCCGGCTCGGTCATGGCGAGCGCATCATATTTCTCGCCGGTCGCGGCGGGGATCAGATAACGCTCGCGCTGCTCGCCCTTGCAGGCCATCAGGATGCCCGAGGGGCGCCCCCAGTAGACGGTGAGGCCATAGGCCGCGCGGCCAAGCTCGCGCTCCAGCAGCGTCAACTCCAGCGCATTCATGCCGCCGCCGCCGACATCTTCGGGCAAGTTTGGCGCGAAAAAACCGAGCGCCTTCACCTTGCGGGCGATTTCGAGCCCGAGCGCGCGTGGAACCTCGCCCGTCCGGTCGACCTCGGCTTCATGCGGGTAGAGTTCGCTCTCGACGAAGCCGCGCACGGTCGAGACGATGAGCTCCTGCTCGTGCGTGAGGTCGAAATCCATGGGTTTTGGCGTTTCCCTGCGTAATTCTTCGCAGGCTAATCAAAATCGGCGAGGGGCGCTACAAAGTGCCGCTCAGCCCCAGGGCAATCGGGTGAAGGAAGTTGGTGACAAAGGGCTGAAGTGCTGAATCTGTCGACATCCGCTGATTCGATGAGCGGAGCGGGGCGATGGATGATTTTGGCGGCGGCGACGGCGAGCGGATTTCGAGGCGACTGTTTTTCTCGATTATTTCAAAGACATGCCGGACCATCGGCAGCGCTGGCAAGGTGGCCTATAGGCTCGACGAGATTTTGTTGCTGGCCTCTGCTGTCGATCCTTGGCGGGCGCCGAGGGGTTCACGGACATGGCTCGGTTCGGGCAGAAGAAGCTCGCCCCTTTTGCAGCGCTTTCTGCCCTTCGCGAACGGCACGCCGAGCCACGACCACTTGGGCGACATCTTCGCTTCGCTCGACCCCCATGCCTTCCGGGAGCGCTTCGTCGCGTGGGTCGGCGCGCTGACCAAGGCCCCGCTCGAGGTCATCGCCATCGACGGCAAGACCTCGCGGCGCTCGGGGCGCAAGGGCGGCAAAGAGACGATCCATATGGTGTCGGCTTTCGCGGCGCGGCAGCGCCTCGTTCTGGCTCAGACCAAGGTGAGCGAGAAGTCGAACGAGATCGTCGCCATTCCCGCCCTGCTGGACATGTTGTCGATCGACGGCGCCGTCGTCACCATCGACGCCATGGGCTGTCAGCGCGAAATCGCTCGTAAGATCGTCGACAAGAAAGCCGACTATGTCCTGGCCCTGAAGGGCAATCAGGGCAGGCTGCGCGACGATGTCGAATTGTTCGCAAACGAGCAGAAAGCAAAGGGGTTTCGCCGATACGACAATCAGCGTCGCTCAGAACCGTCGACGGCGACCACGGCCGGATCGAAACCCGAAACGTCACCGTCGTTCACGACGTCGCCTGGCTGCAGGAACGACACCAATGGCCGGGCCTCAGAGGCCTCGTCATCGTCGAAGCGATGCGCGAAATCGGGACCCAAGACCGAACGGGAAACCCGCTTCTACCTGACCTCTTCACAACTCCGAGCGCCGACAGAACTCGGACCCATGGTGCGCGATCATTGGGGCGTCGAAAACGGACTGCACTGGGTCATGGACATGACGTTCCGCGACGACGAATGCCGCATCCGAACCGAAAATGCGCCCGAAAACGTCGTCACCCTCAAACACATGGCCCTCAACCTCGCGCGAAGGAAAAAGGGCAAGGACTCCGTCCGCCTTGCTCTCAAAACCGCCGCCTGGGACGATGACTTCTCTCACCAAACTCATCGCCGCATAATTCCTTCACCCGATTCCCCTGGCTCAGCCCCCGCCCATCATGTGTTTCAGCTCCTTCGGCGGCGCCCCCGATTTCAGGGTGAGCCCCGTATCGCCGATCTGCCAGACGGCGCGGGCCAGGCGTTTTCCCTTGGCGTCGGCGATCACGTAGTCGATGGCAAGCTCGTTCGGCGCATCGATCGACCAGGCGGCGGTGACGTCGGTCGCTTGCGCATCTCCCACTGCGCCGTTGTCCGAGGCGGCGAGATAGAGCGTGCCGCCGGCGTCGAGGCGAACGAGGCCCTGGCGTCGGAAGGCGTAGAGCTCCAGCGTCAGGAAGACGTAGCCCTGGTCGACGCTGCCGCTTTCCATGGCGATGCCGTCGTCGCCGCCGATCGTTATTGCCGTCGCCCCCGGGGTCGACGCGCCGCTGGCGCCTTTGCCGAAAGCATCGAAGGTCTTGACCCTTCGCCAGCCGTCGGGAACGCGCCGCAGCACCGTCGCGCTGAGGTCGGGCGCGTCGGCAATCCTTCCGCTCTCCGGCGCGATGTCCTGCGAGAGCAGCACATCGACATCGCCGTAGCGGAGCAGGGCGAAGGGATAGATGCAGCCGGTGTCTTCAGCATCAAAACCCGGCGCGCCGAACGCGACGGCGGCGGCCCTGGCGAGTTCCGTGGTCGGCTTCAGCTCCCGGGCGCTGGCGACCGATTTGCAGAATTTGGAGGGCGGCGCGTCGTTGTTCTCTGCTAACGCCGGCGCGATGGCGAAAACGACGACGGCGCCCGCCAGAATTCTCAGCATCTTTCCCAAACGTTCCGTTAAAAGCACATTACATAGCTGCGGTGGAACTAACGCGCCCTCTGCGCGGCCGCCACACCAGCGCCTTCCGAAGCGTTTTCCGGCTGACGTAACGTTCGCGAGCATGGCGGCCTATTCATAGGTCCTTTACCGATGGGTATCATACGCTTTGTTTCGCGGACCGAGGGGGGCCTGCGGTCGTTGCGGTTTTCCATTCGATTTTCGCGACGTGGGAAGCGCGTTCGCGTGCGAATGGACCCATCGGCCGCAGGGTAACGCGAAGCTCTTGAGCTCCGCGCCGATCAAGTCGTCGCTTTAGGCGGATTGCCCCTTCTTCCGTCCTGACACGGAGGCATTCATGAGCATCTACGGCTGGAACGCAACGGCGTCGGGCAATTGGAAGCACGCGGCGAATTGGACGCCGGCGGGCGGGCCGCCGAATTCGGCCGATGTCGCGACGATCTCGGTCGCCGGGTCGGACTATGTCATCACGGTCAATTCCGCCGATTCCGCCGATTCGCTGAGCCTTACAAGCTCCGACGCGACCGTCAAAGTCGTGGGACCGAGCGCGCTTTTGGCCGTCGCGGGGCTGTTCAGCATGAGCGAGGGAACGCTGAACATAGCGACCGTCGCCACGCCATTGGGTGTACTCTCCGTCGGCGGCGGAATCGCCCTGTCGGGAGGAACCCTCAGCGTCAACACCGGCGGTGTCCTCGAACTGCTAGGCGCGCTCGTCCAAACGGGCGGCGTCTTCAAACTCGCTGGCGGGACGGTCTCCGGTGGAACGATCGACTTAACGGGGGGGGCCTTTACGGTGCGCTCCGGAACCCTGTCCGGGGTGACCGTCGAGGGCGCGCTGAACCTCTCGACTGGCGGCGCCTCGGTTCATCTCGTGAACGGCGCCACAGTAGTCGGATCGTCGGAAACGGAGCCCGGCGTTATCAACGTAACCGGTAAGGGCGCGGCGATCTATCTCGACGGGGCTGAGACCGTTTCCGACACGACGATCAACCTCGACAATGCAGGCGGCAACGAGACCTACCTGAGGTCCTTCGACGCCTCGAATGCGGGGGGTCAGATCCTGACCCTGGCCGCCTCGACGGTTGTAAATGTCTCTCGGAACGCGGAGATCCAATCGTCCGCGGCGGATGGCGACGGGATTGTCAATTACGGTCTCATCCAGCAGGCGGGGAGCGTCAGCGGCGGCCTTGAAATCTCTGGCGACGACTTCACCAACGCCGGCACGCTGTCGGATTCCGAGCATGGTTCGCCGCTGCAGATTGCGTCCACGACCTTCACCGACAGCGGCGCGCTCAGTGTGTCGAACTACGGTTCGATCATAATCAGTTCGTCGGCATTCGTCACGACGTCATCGAGCACAATCACGGTCGGAACCGGCAGCTCACTTAACGTGGAGGTGGACGCCGCGACCGCCTGGACCAATTTCGGAACGATTTTCCTCGACGACGACGCGGAGTTGGACGCTGGAGGGCAGACTTCGGCCGCCAGCCTCGGGACGATCGTCAATTCTGGCGGTTCCGTCGTGATCGCTGGCGACTACGACAATGCCGGTGAAACGCTCGATGGTTCGGCCGCCTTCGGTCCGCTCGACGTCTCCGGCGGCGTCATCACCGGCGGCGTTGTCACCAGCGCGGGTCTCGGCCCTGATTTAAACAACGCAACGTTGAGCGGCGTGACCTACGAAGGGCCGCTCAATCTGACGGGCAGCTACCAAACGCTCCATCTGAACGGCGGGACGACGGTTTCGGGCCTGCCCGGCTCGGGCCCAGGCGTCATCAACATAACGGGCGCCAACGCCACTCTTTACATCGATCAAACACAAACTCTCACCGACGAGACAATCAACATCGGCGAGAATGCTTTCCCGTATGACACCGGCTACCTCTATGCGGCGCGGGGCGCGGCTGCGAGTTCCTGAAACGTTGACGTTGGCGGCGACCACGGCGGTGAACATCACGGGCGCCGCCAACATCATATTGGGCGAATACGATACAATCGCGAACGACGGCTTGATCCAGGAGACCGGCAGCGGGTTCGGCTATCTGGAAATTATAGGCGGCCAGTTCACGAACGCAGGGACGATATCGGAGGCGGACGTCGAGGGCCAGATCTACATCGAGTCCGCAGTTTTCTCGAATAGCGGAACCATCGACTCCTCGCACGCAAACGCAATTTTCATCCAGGCCACGAACTTCACCAATCTTTCGGGGAACACGTTGACTGGCGGCAACTACAACGTCGATGCTGGCGGCGACATCGAAATTGACGGCAACTATCTAATCACTACGCTCGCCGCGAACGTCACTCTGGTCGGAACCAATTCAAATTTCTATACGGTCACCTCGAACGCCGTCGAGACGACGATTGACAGTTCGCTTCGCACGATCGCCGCCAAGGGCGACCTTTCGCTGCTCGGCGGCCGAAGCTGGACGCTGGGTTCCAGCGACGCAGTCAGCAACTACGGCACCCTGACGCTTGGCGGCGGAACGCTGACGGCGACCGCGAGCGGGGCGACGTTGACGAATGCGGCCGGTTCAAATCTCGTCGGCTTTGGAACCGTCACAGCCTCGACGTTTTTAAATGCCGGCACGATCGAGGCCACGGATGAGACGCTGGAGCTCAACGCGGCCGTAACGGGAACGGGCTCCGAGATGATCGGCGCGGCGACGCTGGAGATCGGCGCCGTCGGCTCCGTCGGCTCCGGCCAGACTGTGAGCTTCGCGGCCTCCGGCGGCGAACTCGAGCTCCTGAACCCGAACGCGTTCAGCGCAGCAATCGACAATTTCAATCTTGGCGGCTTCACCGGCGATACGATCGTCACGAACTGGAGCTTCGTGAGCGTGGCCCTCAACGGAACGAGCAGCGCCAACGTAACGCTCGGCGAGGACGGCGCGACGACGACGCTCGATCTCGTCGGCAATTTCCAGAACGGTACGTTCTCGCAAGCGACGAGCGGCGGCTACACCACGATCGGCTTCGGCTGAGCGGCGCCGCTGCGGCCCCGCCTTGCGCATACCCTAGGCCTTGTTAATCGCGAGCCTATGCCGAATCCTCGCTTTCCTACGCCGAGGCCGGCGTCGATATCGATGCCGGCAATGCCATGGTGGAGGCGATCAAGCCGCTGGTGCGCGCGACGCGACGGCCGGGCGCCGACGCCGAGATCGGCGGCTTCGGCGGCCTGTTCGATCTGAAGGCGGCGGGTTTCCGCGATCCGATCCTGGTCGCGGCCAATGACGGCGTCGGCACCAAGGTCAAGATCGCGATCGAGAGCGGGATTTTCGATACGATCGGCATCGACCTCGTCGCCATGTGCGTCAACGACATCGTCGTGCAGGGCGCCGAGCCGCTGTTGTTCCTCGACTATTTCGCGACCGGAAAACTCGATCCGAAAGCCGGCGCCGAGATCGTCAAGGGCATCGCGCGGGGCTGCGTCGAGTCCGGCTGCGCTCTGATCGGCGGCGAGACCGCGGAAATGCCGGGGCTTTACGCGAAGGGCGATTTCGACCTCGCGGGCTTCGCGGTCGGCGCCGCCGAGCGCGGAACGCTGCTGCCGCGCGGCGGCCTGAAGCGCGGCGACGTCGTGATCGGCCTGCCGTCGTCCGGCCTGCACTCCAACGGCTTTTCGCTGGTGCGCCGCATCGTCGAGCGCACCGGCCTTGCCTGGGACGCGCCGGCGCCGTTCGCGCCGCGGCGACACACTGGCAGAAGCGCTGCTGACGCCGACGCGGCTCTACGTCAAGCCGCTGCTCGCCGCGCTGAAGGCGACGACGCGGCATTATGCGCGCTCGCCCATATCACCGGCGGCGGCTTTCCCGACAATCTGCCGCGCGTGCTGCCGGACGATCTCGCGGTCGAGCTCGACCTCGACGCTTTCGCGCCGCCGCCGGTGTTCGGCTGGCTCGAAGGCGGAGGGCGGGGTTGACGAGGCCTGAAATGCTGCGCACGTTCAACTGCGGTTTCGGCATGGTCGCCTTCGCCTCGCCGAAGAGGAAGCCGCGACGTGACCGCGGCGCTGGCGCGGCGAGGGCCTTGCGCCGACGCGAATCGGCGCGGCTGATCGAGCGCGACGGCGAGCGGGTCGTCGATGCGCGGCGAGGTCGCGTGGTGACCGGCGCGTCAACGTCGGCGTCCTGATTTCCGGGCGCGGCTCCAACATGGCGGCGCTGATCGAGGCCGCGAAGGCGCCGGATTATCCCGCCGAGATCGCGCTGGTCGTCTCCAACAAGGCGCAGGCGCGGCGGGCTCGCGCTCGCCGCGCGCGGCAGGCGTCGAGGCGCTGGCGCTCGAGCCAGAAGACTTGCCGGACAAAGACGCCTTCGAGGCCGCGATCGACGACGAGCTCGAGGGCGCGCGACATCGAAATCGTCTGCCTCGCCGGCTACATGCGCATTCTCGGCGCCGGACTTCGTCGAGCGCTGGCGCGGGCGGCTCCTCAATATCCATCCTTCGCTGCTGCCCGCTTACAAGGGCCTTCACACGCACGAGCGCGCGCTCGCCGACGGCGCGCGCGAGCACGGCTGCACCGTGCATCTCGTCGACCCCCGAACTCGATGATGGACCTATCCTGGCCAAGCGCGCGTGCCGGTGGCTCCGGGCGACGACGCTGAGACGCTCGCCGCCCGCGTGCTCGCTGAAGAGCATCGGCTCTATCCCGCGCGCTCTTGCTGACCTCGCCCGTCGCGTCGCCAGGCGCCGGAATCTGCCGCCGGCCGCTGAGACCGGCGGTTTGCAAGATGCACGACGAAAACTGTCACACAATGCCGGCAGGGAATTCGCGGCTGCGCCGACCGCTCGTTCCGGCTGCTCGAATCGAAGGAGAAGGCATTGGCGCGCCGCCCAGCGAGGCAAGGAGGTCACCGACGATGCGGTCGAGGCCGGAACCGAAGCCAAATCCGGCTTTGACCGACTCGCCCGAGCGCTTCATCAACCGCGAATTGTCGTGGCTCGAATTCAATCGCCGGGTTCTGGAGGAATCGGCGAACCCGAACCATCCGCTGCTGGAGCGGCTGCGCTTCCTGTCGATTTCGGCCAACAATCTCGACGAGTTCTTCATGGTGCGCGTCGCGGGCCTGGTCGGCCAGGTCCACGCCGGCATGACGAGCACGTCGGACGACGGCTTACGCCGGCCGAGCAACTCGAGCGGATCGGCGAGGGCGTGTCGCCGAGCTGGTCGCCTCGCAGCAGCAGCGCTGGCGCGAGCTGCGCGCGCGAACTCGCGGAGGCGGGCATCATCATCGTCGACGTCGCCGATCTCGCGGCGCCGGAAATGGAATGGCTGCAGGATCATTTCCTGCTGCAGGTTTTCCCGGTGCTGACGCCGCTCGCGGTCGATCCCGCCCATCCGTTTCCGTTCATCCCCAATCTCGGCTTCACGCTCGCGCTCGAACTGGCGCATGTCGAGGACGGGCCGGACGATGAGCGCGCTGGTGCGCTTTCCCAACAGGATCGAGCGCTTCATCCGGCTGCCGGACGTCGCGAGTTCACGGCGATGCAGCGCTTCGTCTCGCTCGAGCAGACGATCGTCGCCTTCAGCGAGATTGTTGTTTCCGGGCTTCAAGGTGAAGGGACAGGGCAGTTTCCGCGTCATCCGCGACAGCGACATCGAAGTCGAGGAAGAGGCGGAGGATCTGGTGCGCCTTTCGAAAGCGCGCTGAAGCGCCGCCGGCGCGGCTCGGTGATCCGGCTCGAGATCGAGGCTTCCATGCCGGAAGCGCTTGCGCGCCTTCGTGACGGGCGACGTCGACGTCGTGCCGTCAGGCGTCGTCTATATCGAGGGCATGCTGGCGCTCGACGAATTGTCGCAGCTCGTCAGTCTCGACCGGCCCGATCTCAAATTCGCCCCGTTCAATCCGCGCTTTCCCGAACGCGTGCGCGAGAACGGCGGCGATTGCTTCGCGGCGATCCGGCAGAAGGACCTCGTCGTCCACCACCCCTACGAATCCTTCGACGTCGTCGTGCAGTTCCTCGAACCAGGCCGCGCGCGATCCCAATGTCGTGGCGATCAAGCAGACGCTCTATCGCACCTCCGCCGACAGCCCGATCGTGCGCGCGCTGGTCGAGGCGGCGGAGGCCGGCAAGTCGGTGACCGCGCTCGTCGAGCTGAAGGCGCGCTTCGACGAAGAGGCCAATATCCGCTGGGCGCGCGATCTCGAACGGGCCGGCGCGCAGGTCGTGTTCGGCTTCATCGATCTGAAGACCCACGCCAAGCTTTCGATGGTGGTCAGGCGCGAGGGCGGGGCGCTCATCACCTATTGCCATGTCGGCACCGGCAACTACCATTCGGTGACGGCGCGCATCTACACCGACCTTTCCTATTTCACCGCCGATCCGGCGATCGGGCGCGACGTCGCGCGCATCTTCAACTACATCACCGGCTATGCCGAGCCCGACGGGCTCGAACTGATGTCGATCTCGCCGATCAGCCTGAAGAAAAGGCTGCTCGAACCATATCGAAGAGGAGATCGAGCACGCGCGCGCCGGGCAGGCCGGCGGCAATCTGGGCCAAATGCAATGCGCTCGTGCATCCCGAACTGATCGACGCCTTCTATCGCGCGAGCGAGGCGGGCGTGCAGATCGATCTCGTCGTGCGCGGCATCTGCTGCCTGAGGCCCGGCGTTCCCGGCCTTTCCGACAACATCCGCGCCAAGTCGATCGTCGGCCGCTTCCTCGAACATGCGCGCATCTACGCGTTCGGCGGCGGCTACGGGCTGCCGCACCCGAAGGCGCACGTCTATCTTTCCTCGGCCGATCTCATGCAACGCAATCTCGACCGCCGCGTGGAGGCGCTGGCGCCGCTCCGAAACCCGACGGTTCACGAACAGGTGCTGAACCAGATCATGCAGGCGAATCTGCTCGACAACCAGCAGAGCTTTCATCTGCTCGCCGACGGATCGAGCGTGCGTGTAGAACCTGCGCCGGGCGAGGCGCCGTTCAACGCCCACGCCTATTTCATGACTCATCCGAGCCTTTCGGGACGGGGACAGGCGCTCAGGGAGTCAAAGCCTGGGGAATTGCGCGACCTTGGCGAGGCGCTGCTCGCGCCTACAGCGGGCTGAGCGGCAAGAGAGAAGAGACAGGATCGAGCGAGGCTGAAAGCGTCCGGGCGCCGGTCGCGATCATCGATATCGGCTCGAATTCGGTGCGGCTCGTCGCCTATGAGGCGCTGACCCGCTCGCCGAACATGATCTTCAACGAGAAGGTGTTGTGCGGCCTCGGCCGAGGCGTCGCGATGAGCCGCATGCTGCCGCAAGACGGCGTCGCGCGCTCGCTCGCGGCGCTCAAAAGGTTCCACGCGCTCTGCGACATCATGGGGATTCAGGACGTACGGCCGATCGCGACCGCCGCCGTGCGCGACGCCGCCAACGGCCGGCAATTCCTGACGCAAGCGGAAGCCGAGATCGGCAAGCCTATCCGCCTGCTCTCGGGCGTCGAGGAGGCGCGGCTCGGCGCCTTGGGCGTCGCGTCCTCGATCCACAGGCCGGACGGCGTCGTCGGCGACCTCGGCGGCGGATCGCTCGAACTGACCGACGTCAGCGGCGAGGCGTTCGGCGCCGGCGTCACGCTGCCGCTCGGCGGCCTTTCGCTGATGGACCTTTCCGACCGCTCGCCCCGCAAGGCGGCGCGCGTCGCCCGGGACGCGCTCGCCCGCGCCCCGGCGCTCGCGGGCCTCAACGGGCGCACCTTCTACGCGGTCGGGGGAACCTGGCGCGCGCTCGCCCGCCTTCACATGCGCCAGCGCCGCTATCCCCTGCATGTGATGCACAATTACGTCATTCCCTCGCGCGACGCGTTGGAGTTCGCCCGTCTCGTCGAGCGCATCGAGGCGGAGGCGTTGGAAGACATCGAGAGCGTGTCGACGGCCCGCCGTCCGCTGCTCGCCTACGGAGCGGTCGTGCTGGAAGAAATCATCCGCCAGTACGAGCCGGCCTCGCTGGTGGTTTCCGCGATGGGCGTGCGCGAGGGGCTCATGTTCGAGAGTCTCAGCGCGGAAGATCGCGCAAGGGATCCGCTGATCGAGACCGCCGCCGAGTTCAACCGCTCACGCGCCCGTTCGCCCGAGCATGCCGGCGAACTCTACGCCTGGCTCAGCCGGTTCCTCGAGACGACCCATCTCGGCGAGAGTGAGGAAGAGGCGCGCTTGAGGCGCGCGGCCTGCCTGCTGTCCGACATTTCCTGGGCGGCCCATCCCGATTATCGCGCCGAGCAGTCCCACGACACGATCGTCAACGCCAACCTGACCGGCGTCGATCATCCGGCGCGCGCGTTTCTCGCGCTCACCGTCGCCTTTCGGCACGTCTCGGCGAGCGAGGATGTCGGGATCGGCTCGCATGCGCTGGTCTCGTCTCGCCAGCTCGACCGCGCCCGCATCCTCGGCGCCGCGATGCGCGTCGCCTTCATCCTCTCGGCGGCGAGACCCGGCGTGCTGCCGCGAATTTCCTTGCGCGCGACCGGCGGCAAGGTTTCGCTGGCGCTGCCGGCCTCGCTCGCTGCGCTGAACAGCGAGCGGCTGCAGGGCCGGATGAAGCAGTTCGCCCGGCTCATCGGCGGCGATCCGGAGGTGCGGATATCCGCCTCGGATTGAGGGATCGGCGCAGCTCGGCGCGGAGGGATAATCGCCTTCCCCGCGTAGGCGGGGAAGGTGGCCGAAGGCCGGATGGGGTGGGGCGTGCAACAATGAAACTCACGGAAGCTCTCGCGCCCCTGAGCGCCAGCCTTCGCTCACACAATCCAGTTGATGGCATGACCCCTGATGAGGTTCTCCAAACGTCCGTTTTTGGCCCGCCACACCCCATCCGGGCTTCGCCCACCTTCCCCGCCTACGCGGGGAAGGCCCTAATCCGGCGCCATCCGCCTCAGACATGGTTTACGCTTTCTGACCCATCTTGCCCCAACATCGGCCCCTATCCGCGAACGGTCTTTTTACGGTTTTCGACGACTCTAGGCGCATCGTTCAAGGCATTGCTTTAGGGACCAGGAGTCGTCGAGGGCATGAAAACCGAAGGAAATGCCGAGACCGGCTCCGCCGCGATCGGCGTCGAGCGTCGCGACTCCCAGACCCGGCGGGCGGTCGGCCGGCTCGTGCAGCTCGACGGCACGCACGCGCTCATTTCCTGCGAGGTCGGCGACGTAGGCCAGGCGGACTATTGGTCGGTCGGCAATCTCATCACCATCGTGCATCACACTTCCCGCCTCGTCGGCGTCATCTGCGATCTTTCCATACCGGACGCCCTATGGCGGGAGGACGGCGTCAATTTCGCCACCATCAAGGTCGAGCTTGCCGGCGAAATCGTCGAGGACGAGCCCGGCAACCCGATCTTCTATCGCGGCATAAGAAATTTCCCGACGCTCGGCTCGCTCGCCCACCGCATCCGCTCCAACGACCTCGCCGCCATCTACAAGATCCGCGGCGAGGAGGGCATCGAGGTCGGCCGCCTGACCCAGAACCCCGAGATTCCGGCGACCGTCAGCGTGTCCGAAATGATGCGCCGCCATTTTGCGGTCGTCGGCTCGACCGGCGTCGGCAAGTCGACCGCCGTTTCGATGCTGATCAAGCAGTGCATCCGCAACATGCCGAACCTGCGCATCCTGCTGATCGACCCGCACAACGAATACGCCCGCCATTTCCCCAAGGAAGCCGAGCTGTTCGACGCCGACACGCTCGAGCTCCCCTACTGGATCTTCCGCTTCGACGAGATCACCGACATCATCTATTCCGGCCGGCGCGCCAACCCGGAAGAGCTCGACGCGCTCTACGAGGTCATCCGGCACGCCAAGGTGCGCTTCTCCTCGGGCGCCAGCCGGGCGATGCCCGAAAACACCATCCGCCGCCAGACGCCCGCCGATCAGGCCTGGATCAGCGCGGACACGCCGGTTCCCTATCGCGTGTCCGACGCCGTCCAGATCATCGACGAATGGATGGGCAAGCTCGACCCGCGCTACGCCCGCGCCGATCTTCGCTCGCTGCGCAATCGGATCGACAGCCTGAGCCACGACCCGCGCTATCGCTTCATGTTCGGCCGGCTGATGGTGGAGGACAATTTCGCCAAGGTGCTGAGCCAGACATTCAGGTTGCCGATGGGCGCGCACGCGGTCTCGATCATGCAGCTCGCCGGGTTGCCGAACGAGGTCGTCAATTCCGTGGTCTCGGTGCTGGCGCGCCTCGCCTTCGACCTCGCCGCCTGGAGCCGCGGCCCCTATCAGGTCGCAGTCGTCTGCGAGGAGGCGCATCGCTACATTCCCGCCGACACCAGCCAGGGCTTTGAGCCGACGCGCCGCGCCATCGGCCGCATCGCCAAGGAGGGCCGCAAATACGGGGCCTCGCTCGGCGTCGTCACGCAGCGCCCGGCCGAACTCGACCCGACCGTGCTCTCCCAGTGCTCGACGACCTTCGCCATGCGCCTCGGCAACGAGCGCGACAAGGACATCATCTCCGCCGCCTCGGGCGTCTCGAAGGGCGGCGCGATCAGCTTCCTGTCCTCGCTCGCCGACCGCGAAGCGATCGCCTTCGGCGAAGCCATCGCGACGCCGATGCGGATGAAGTTCGGCGACTACCGCGAGTTCGAGAAGGAGCGGGCGACCTGGAGCTCAAAGAGCCAGGAAGACGCCGTGCAGGCGCGCACCGAACTGAAGATGGTGATTTCGCGGCTCCGAGGCGAGTATACCGAATAGCCTCGCTTGAGCCTCAGGGCCTCGTGGGGTTGACTTGCCGCGCCGCTTCGGCGTACCTCCGCGCGCCGAATAGGCCCGGTGCGCCGCAATAGCTCAGCTGGTAGAGCACCTCATTCGTAATGAGGGGGTCGGGGGTTCGAATCCCTCTTGCGGCACCAGTTTCCAAGCTAAAAATCAAATGAGGTCCCCGGCGTCTTGGTCGAACGGCCGGCGGCGGCGAGCCAGAATTGGAGCGAATTACGCAGCCCCTCCGATTTGGCGCAAACTTCGTGCGTCTCCGCCGCCTGCAGACACCTCGGATTCGCGCCTGATCCGCTCCTTTCAGCGTCAGGCGCTTGCGTGTCTCCTCGGGTAGGGCAAAACGCGCGCTACAAACGCCCCTCCGGCCAAAAGCTCAGGCGAATGCGCGTGATGAGACGGCCTTCGGTCTCGTAGAAGGCGAACAGGCCGATCGTCTTGACGTCACCCGCCTTGAAGCGGCCGATCGGCAGGTCGGCGTCCTTCAGCGCGTGAACGATGTGGCGAGCAAACAAAGCGATCTGAGAACCTTCTGAGATCAGGGTGACCGGCTCGATGCGGTCCTCCACCACGCCGTTGAGGCTCGCGAAGAATTCGAGCAGTTTTCCGCCCGAGAGCGTGAACGCGGGGTTCTCGAACACGAGATCGGGAGCGTAGAACTCCTTCAGACGCGATTTATCGTTGTTGTAGACGTCGAGATAGGCGAGGAAATCTTCGCGGTTCATGTCGG
This sequence comes from uncultured Pseudomonadota bacterium, assembly GCA_963710855.1. Lineage (GTDB taxonomy): Bacteria > Pseudomonadota > Alphaproteobacteria > Rhizobiales > Beijerinckiaceae > Roseiarcus. The sequence continues at coordinate 261,408 of CAVQBX010000003.1, forward strand.
TTCTCGATCCTTGCTCGCGCCGGCGAGATAGGCGCCGTGCAGAATCTCCGGGTTTTCGGCGAGTTCGGCCGCCGGTCCTGAGAACACGATCTGCCCGCGCTCCATCACATAGGCGCGCTGAGCGAGCGCCAGCGCCAGCGCCGTGAATTGTTCGACGAGCAGCACGCCGACGCCGCGCGCGGCGATGGCGCGGATCACGTCGGCGAGCCGCACGAGAATGGCGGGCGCGAGGCCGAACGAGAGTTCGTCGATCAGCAGATATCGGGGCCGCGAGATCAGGCTTTGGGCGATGTTGACCATCTGCTTCTGGCCGCCGGACAGATGCTGCGCGCCGACCGCATAGCGCTCCTTCAGCTCGGGAAATATCTCGAGAGCCGCGGCAATTTCCTGCTCCGCATCTGGGCGCGTCAGCATCAGCCCGGCGGCGCGCAAATTGTCTTCGACGGTGAGGCCGCTCAGCACCGGATGGCCTTCGGAGACGACGGCAACGCCGCGCCGTCTGAGCACATGAGCGGGCAGACCGTTGAGCGGCTCGCCGCCGAGGCTGATCGTTCCGGCCTTCGCCGGCACGGCGCCGGCGATCGTCATGATGAGCGAGGATTTGCCGGCGCCGTTCGCGCCGAGCAAGGCGACGATCTCGCCGGGCGAAATCATGAGGCTGACGTCGCGCAGGACCGTGCGGCCGCCGCGCTCCACCGTGACCTTGTCGACTGTCAGCGCGGCCTCGGCCATGTCACGCTGTCCCCAGATAGGCGCGCCGCACGGCGGGGTCGTCGAGCACGGCGCGTGTGGGCCCAAGCGCGAGACGGCGACCAAAATCGAGCACGAGCGTTTGTTCGCAGACCGCCGCGATCAGTTCGGCGTCGTGGTCTATCAGCACCACTTGCGCGTCAAATGTTTTCGGAATGTCGAGGATGAGCGCGCGCAGGCGCGCGGTTTCGGTTTCGTTGAGGCCCGCGCCGGGTTCGTCGAGCAGGATGATTTTTGGCGCGCCGACGAGGGTCTTGGCGATCTCCACCTGCCGCCGCTCGAACAGATTGAGCCGGCGGCCGAGCGTGTGGGTTCTAGCCTTGAGGCCAACGAAGTCGATGGCCCGCTCGACGTCGCGCCTGGCCGAGCGGTCGCGACAGACGTGGTCGGCGATCGCGAGCACGTTCTCGGCCGCGGTCAGATCGTGCGCCACGAGTTCCTGCTGAAAGCTGCGCCGGACGCCGAAACGCGCGCGCTCGACCGGCGAAAGCCTGTCGATGATGCGATCGGCGACTGTCAGCGAGCCCGCGAGCGGGCGCACAAAGCCGGAGATGACGTTGAGCAAAGTCGTCTTGCCGGCGCCGTTCGGGCCGATCAGGCCGACGATGCCGGCCGTCAGCTCCGCCCGAAGTTCGTCGAGCGGACGAACGCCGCCGAACTGCACGGTGATCCCGTCGATCCGGATCAACGGGCGTCCCCCTCGGATGACGTGAAGCGATCAATCAAGCCGTCAAACAGGCCGGCAAGTCCTTCGGGGCCCTTGATGACGGCGAACATAAGGCCGAAGCCGAAGATCGCGTTGCCCATCGTCGCTGATACGCCGATGTCGTCGAGCAGGGTCGGCACGGCGCGCATCAGCAGGCCGCCCATCATCGCGCCAAACCAGTTGCCGGCGCCGCCGAGAATCGAGGCGGCGAACAGAGTGATCGACTCGGCGGCGCCGAACTCGGTGGCGTCGAGCTGGCGATAGGTGCCGGCGAGCAAAGCGCCGGCGATGCCGGCGAGGAAGCCGGCGAGCGCGAAGGCCCAGGCCTGATAGAGGAGGATGTGGGCGCCGCTCGCTGCGGGAAGCCTCGGATCGCGCCGCACCAGCGCCCAGGCGCGTCCCGGCGCAGCGCGCCGGTGCATTTCCACGATGATGAGGCCGATCAGGCAGACGACGACGACATAGAAGAACCAGGCGATGTCGGAATCGGCGTAGAACGGGCGGTCGAGCAGCAGGCGCGGCCGGCCTTCCATGCCTCCTGTGCCGAGCAGGCCGTCGCCGCCGGAGGGAAAGTTGGCGGCGGAAATGACGGACTGGAAGGCGCCCGCCAGCATCAGCGTGACGAGCGCCAGATAGATGCCGCGGAACCTCAGCGCCGGCAGGCCCCAGAGCACGCCGACCAGCGAGGCCGCGACGCCGCCGGCGAGCATGGAAAGTTCGAAAGGGGGATGAAAGGCGTGGAAAATCCTCAAGGTCACCCAGCCCCCGACGCCGACCAGCGCGAACTGGCAGAGCGAGACGAGGCCGAGTTGCCCGAACAGCAGGTTCGTGCCGATCAGCGCCAGCATGGTCGCGTAAGCGGCGGTCAGGTTGATGAGCCAGAACCCGCCCGCCAGCGCGGCGATGATGAGCGCGAGCACAAGGAAGATGACCGACATCAGGACGAGCTGACGGAACCGCGCTGTCGGGCTCATGTCGCCGCCCCCGGCGATTCCGGCGAGTGCGCGTAAAACGCTCATAGGCGCGCGCCTTCCTGTCCTCGGTTGAACAGCGTGATGAAGACGAGCGCGATCAGATAAGGAGCGGCGCTGCGGATGCTGGCGAATTGAGGGATGGCGGTGAGCGCGGATTCGCAAAAACCACCCACGAAGCCGCCGACGAAAGCGCCGGTCATCGAAGTGAGCCCGCCCATCACCGCCGCCGCGGTTGCGGGGATGACGAGGAAGGTCAGCGGCACAGGCGCCATCACGACGAGATCGGCGAGAAACAGTCCGGCAAGACCTGCGAAGGCGCCGGAGATGAGCCAGGCCATCGCGTCGACCTTCGGCGCGGAAATGCCGATGAGGCTCGAAATGGAGCGGTCGCTGGCGAGCGCGCGCATCGCTAGCCCGAGCCTCGTGCGCTCGAGCAACAACCAGACGCCGAGAATCGAGAGCAGTGCGAAGGCGACCAGCAGCACACGGGTATAGGAGAGCCGCACGCGAGTCTCAGCCGAGAGCCAGGCGACGACCTGATTGTCGATCGGCAGGCTCAGCCGGCGCGGCAGGCCCGGGCCCCAGACGGTCGTGATGATGCCGAGCAGGAACAGCGCGAAGCCGAGGGTCGCGATGGCGCGCACCGAGCGGTCGCGGTCGACCAATTGCGCCGAAACGACGCGCCCATAGATCCACGATGAGCCCGAGGCGACGATCATGCCCAAAAGCCAGGCGGCGGACACGGGAACGCCGGCCTGAACCGCGGTCCAGGCGCAATGGGCGGAGAGCGCTCCTATCGCGCCGAAGGCGAAATTGAAGGTGCCGGAGGCGCGATAGAGCACGACCAGCCCGACGGCCGACATGCCGTAGATGGCGCCGAGGCCGACGCCGGTCGCAACGAAGGGAAGCAGATTCAAGAGCAGCCGCCGGGTTCAGGCGCAACATGCGGGCGGCCCGGGCATGGGCCGCCCCAAGAACGTCACTTCGAAATAAGCGCGTCGTCGGTTGCGACGCAGCCCGGGTTCACCTTCCAGTCGCCGCCGCTGATCTCGGCGATCCAGCCCGAGCGGTTGCCGAGCCTTGCCGTCGCGTCCTTGGGTCCGAACGACCATTCGCCGCACAACAGGTCGCTCTTGTAGCCCTGGATGCCCTGGATCGCCTCCGTCACCGAGGCGCGATCGATCTTGGCGGGATCGAGTTTCAGCATCGCCTGCACGGCCATGCGCGCGGCCAGATAGCCGCCCTCGCCGAGACTGTCGAACTCGGTATTGTAGGCCTTCATCACCGCGCGGTAGTTCGCGGCGTCCGCGCCGGACCCGTCAATCGGCCCGAATTCGATGTCGACCCAGAGGCGATCGTTCCAGTAGGGACCGACGGCCTTCGGCATGCCGGCGTTGTACATGGGCGAGGGGGTCAGCATTTTCAGCTTGTCGCCGACGTCGGCGCGTTCCGCCGCCGCGAGGAAAGCGACAAAAGTCGGCGGCGAGCCGAGATAGGCGACGGAGTCGCCTCCGGTCTCGAGCAGCCGCTGGACCAGCGCGTCATTGTCGGCGGAAGCCTGATCGTAGACGAAGCTCGTGAATTTTACGCCCGCTGACTTGGCATAAGCGGCGATGCCGCCGCAGGTCCAGTCGGCGCCGGGCACGGAAGGCTGCGGGCAAACGACGTGTTTGGCGCCGAGTTTCTCGACGGCGAATTTAACGGCGCCGATGAGACCGTAGCGCGGCCCGGCGTTGAGGGTCGCGATGTTGCGCGCGTTAAAACATTGCGGCGCGACGCCGGCGGCCATCAGGCTGATGATGTTCGACTTCTCGTAATATTGGGACGTCGCAATGCAGTCGACGAGGCTCGAACTGCCGACCAGCGCCACCGCCTTCTTGTCGTCGATGAGTTTCTTGGCGATCTCCGCAGTCTTGTCCGGACGGGTCTGGTCGTCCTCGATCGTGTAGGCGATCGGCCGGCCGTGAATGCCGCCATTGGCGTTGACGCATTCGAAATAGGCTTTTGCGCCTTTCGCGCCGGAGGAAATATCGGCGACGCCGGAGGCGGTGACGATCGCTCCGATCTGAATGGGTTCGCCGGAGGCCGGCTTGCCGGTGTTCAGGCCGCAGTCGGTTCCTGCCGCGAAGGCGGGCGCCGCGAACATGGCGAGGCCGAGGACTATCCCGGCAGGCGCGACGGTTTTCAGGCTATTCATGTGTTCCCTCCCTTGGTTCCGTCTCTAACGGATTTCGTTATCCCGCGGCGGCGAACCGGCCGCGCAATTCATCTGCTGTAGTACGTTCCGGCGCGTCTTCGAAAGGGGCCTTGGACGAAGAAAGCAGGTCGGCGGTGAGGCGCAGATGCGCAGTCATCGCCTCCACCGCCGCGCGCTCGTTGCGCGCCAGCGCCGCCTCGGCGATGGCTTTGTGTTCGGAATCGACGTCGCGCGGGCGCGTGCGATGCGGCACGCTGAGCCGGCGATACCGCTCCGCATGCAGGAACAATTGCTCGCGAAGTCGCGTGCGCCAGCGGCTGTCGCAGGCCGACACCAGCGCATCATGGAACGCCTTGTGGGCGCGGCTCCATTCTGAGCTGAGCTCGTCCGGGCCGAAATGGACCGGCGTGCGGATGAGTTCGTGCAGCGCGCCGATCACCCGCCCTTCCCAGGCGAGGTCGCCCGCGCGTAGCGACAGGATGAGGCAGCGCGTCTCGAGTTCTATGCGCGTCTCAGTGAGGTCAATCAGGTCGGCGCGTGAGATCGGCGCCACGACGAAGCCTTTCGGCGGATCGGCGAGCAGCAGGCCGTCCGAGGCCAGCCTGACCAGCGCCTCCCTCACCGCGCCGAGGCTGACGCCGTGCGCCTCCGAAAGCAGGTCCATGCGAAGGCGCGCGCGCGGCTCGTGACGCCCATCGAGAATGTCCCGAGCGATCGCGTCGTAGACCTCCGAAGAGCGGTTTTTCGCCTGCGTTTCGGTCAAAAGATTTGATTTCCAAACCGGAAGTAGATTTTCTTTATCGAATACAGTCTGAATCGACAAATAGATTTTCCTGCGCTAGTTGCAATTCGCCGCAGCGATGGCGAGGCGCCGGCGCTTGGGAGGAAACATGCGCATTCTCGTCACCGGAGCTTCCGGCGGCCTGGGCCGATTTCTGGTCGACAGGCTCGTGAAGGTGGGCGGCATCGGCGATGCGCGCCGTACCGAGCGCCTGACCCTGATGGCGAGAAACGTCGCCGGCCTGCCGACCGGCGAGACGATCCGGATCGTCGCCGGCGACCTGCGCGATCCCACGGCGCGGGCGCAGGCGATCGAGGGCGGCATCGATGTCGTCTTCCATTTCGCCGCCACGTTGGCGGCGCAGGCCGAGCGCGAATTCGAGGTGGGCCGCGCCATCAACATCGACGCGAGCCTCGCGCTGCTCAACGAACTCAGAGACGCGAAGCACCCGCCCCGCGTAATCTATCCGAGCAGCATCGGCGTCTATGGCGATGCGCTTTCGCGCCCGGTCGGCGACGACACAACGCCTCTGCCAAACATCGCCTACGGCGCGGCGAAATACATCAACGAAATATACATCACGGAATTGACGCGCCGCGGCGACATCGACGGCGTCAGCCTTCGGCTGCCCGCCTGCCTGCCGCGGCCGCGCATGCCGGATGCGACGCCGTCGCCCGACTTCGCGAGCAGCGTGTTCCACGCGCTGAAGGCAGGCGAGCGCTTCCGTTTCCCCGTCACCGCCAACGCTTCGATGTGGTTCCTGTCGACGCCCGGCTGCATGGACCTCGTGCTCAGCGCCGCCCGCCTGCCTTCCTCGGCCTATGGCAAGCGCCGGGCCTTCATGCCGCCGGCGCTCGCTTTGACGGTTGGCGATCTCGTCAACGGCCTCGTCGCGGCGCTCGGCCCCGCCGCGCGCGATCTCGTCGCTTACGAACCGTTGCCCGGCGTAGAGGAAACTTTTGCGCGCTTCCCGTCGCTCGTCACGCCGTTCGCGGACTCGCTCGGCTTCCGTCACGACGGCAGCCTCGAAGCGCTGGTCCGCAACACCCTGTCGGTCATTCCCTGAGAAGCGGGCCATGGAATCGTTCGACGTCGTCATCGTCGGGTACGGGCCGGGCGGGCAAGCGCTCGCCGGGCTTCTGGCGCGCCGGGGCTGGAAGGTCGCGGCGCTCGAACGCTATCCGACCCTGTTCAATCTCGCCCGCGCCGGCCACGTCGATCACGAGACGCTGCGCATCGTCCAAAGCGTCACCGACCCCAGCGACTATCTCGCAAAACTCTGGGAAGTGCGCGGCGCCTATGAGTGGCGCAACGGGCGAGGCGAAACGATCATGCTGCAGCCTGAGCACGACACAACTGAAGACGCGCTCTCAGGCTATTATTCCGACTTCAGCCAGTGGCAGCCCGATCTCGAAGCCGCGCTCGACCGCGGAGCGCGCGAGGCGCAGGCCGATATCCGCATGGGATGTGAGGCCGTCTCGCTCAAACAATCTCTCGACGGCGTCGAAGTCGAAATCGCGTCCACCGAATTGTCGTCCGGCGCGCTGCGCCGCGCAGGCCCGGCCGGCAGGCTGAAAGCCCGCTATCTGATCGGCGTCGACGGCGCGAACAGTTTTGTCCGCCGGGCGCTCGGCATCGAGCGCGAAGACCTGCAATTCGACGAGCGCTGGCTCGTCTGCGACATGGAGACGATCGAACCTAAAACCTTCGCGCTCAACATCGGACAGATCTGCGATCCCGCCCGCCCGCGCATGCTGATGCCGCTCGGCCTAAAACATCGCCGTTTCGAATGGATGGTGCTGCCCCACGAGACGACCGAGGAAATGGAGCGCCCGGAGACGTCGTGGCGGCTGCTCGAGGAATTCGGGGTCACGCCCCAGACCCATCGCATTGCGCGCAACGTCGTCTATCGCTTTCAGGCGCGCATCGCCGAGCGTTGGCGCGACGGACGCGTCTTTCTCGCCGGCGACGCTGCACACACGATGCCGCCGTTCGCGGGGCAGGGCATGCTGTCGTCGCTGCGCGACGCCAACAATCTCGCCTGGAAACTCGATCTCGTGCTGCGCGGCGCGGCGCCGGAAAGTCTTCTCGACAGCTATGACATCGAGCGGCGCGCGCATGTCCGCGCCTGGACGGAAATATCGCTCGCCGAAGGCCGCATTTCCTGCGAGCTCGATCCAGTGAAAGCGGACGAGCGCGACAAACGCTTGTTGTCCGGCGAAAAGCTGCCGGCCCCGCATCCGCCGCGGATCGAGACGGGCGTCGTTCCCGGTCCGGACAGCCCCTATGCACACAAGCTCGCCGGAACGCTCGGCCTTCAGGCGCGCGTGCGTTTCGACGGGCGCGAGGGTCTGTTCGACGATGTTTTTGGCGCTTCGCGCCTCACGATCGTCACCAGTGGCGGCGCCGCGGCCGGGGTTCTCACAAAAGCGCAGCTTACGCGTCTTGAAAAACTCGGCGCGATCGCCCTCGAGGTCGCGCCGCGGACGCGACGGCGCGGCCGGACGCCTTCGTCGATCTCGACGGGCGCTACGGCGCCTATCTGCGCGCCCACGGCGTCGCGGCCGTGATCAACCGGCCCGACTTCTACGTGTTCGGCGCTGTCCGCCGCCTGGAAGATTTGCGTGGCCTTGTCGAATGCCTGTTCGATCGGCTCGACGGGCGCGCCAACGCGCCGATCACGCCGCAGCCGTTGGCGTCGGGCTTGCGCTACGTTGAGGCTCCCCGTTGGCGCGACGGCTTCCTGTGGTTCTCTGATGTGCACGACTACAGAGTGAAGCGCGCCAACCCGCTAGGCGAAGTGGAGGTCGTGTGCGAGGCGCCGGGCCGCCCTTCCGGCTTGGGCTTTCTGCCCGATGGGCGCCTATTGATGGCGACGGCGCTCGACCGCAAGCTGTGGATCGTGGAAAACGGGCGCTCGCGTGAGGTCGCCGATCTCGCCGGCCTCGCCGCCGGCCTGCTCAACGATATGGTCGTCGACAGTTTTGGTCAGGCTTTCGTCGGCGACACCGGCTTCCGGCTCGGCAAGGAGGCGCCGCGGCCGGGGCGTCTGCTGCGCTGGCGCGCGGGCGAAGGCGCTCGGGTCGTTGCGGAGGGCCTGGAGTTTCCGAACGGCTGCGCGATCACGCCGGATGGGCGGCGTCTCTACGTCGCCGAGACTTTTGGGCGACGCATCACGAGTTTCGACCTCGCTGCGGACGGCTCGCTCGGCGGCCGCGCCACCTTCGCCGAGCTTGATTGGCCGCCTGACGGGATTTGCCTCGACGCCGAAGGCGGACTTTGGATCGGCCTGCCCGAAGGCGCGCGATTCGTGAGGCTCGACAAGAATGGGTGGCTGCAGCACGCCATCCGCGCCCCATGGCCCTTCGCCGTGGCGCCCGTTTTCGGCGGCGAGGATCGGCGGCGGCTGTTCCTTGCCTCCGCCGACACGGACCTTGACCGCCTGTCGCGTGGCGAGACTCGCGCCCGCGTGGACTTCGTTGACCTCGAGATCGGCGGCGCTGGCCTGCCCTGACGGCGTTCGCTGCGTCAGGCGCCGAGCTTTGCGGCCAGCGCCTGCAACTGCCGGCTGGCCTCGGCCGCATCGCGCGCCAGACCGTAGGCGTAAAAGTCCGGCCGGAGAATCATCGCGCGCGCCCCCTGACCGGCCAGCCAAGCGGATATGCGTCCGTTGCGTTCGCGACCTGTGCTCAAAGGGACGAATTGCACGTCGAGCCGCTCTGCGACCGCTTGCGCCTCGGCGTCGAGCGCAGCGATCAGGCCCTCCTCGCCGACGATTGCGAAACGGCGCCCGACGATGTCGTCCAGGCGGCGCATCTCGCCCGAAAATTCGAGTTCATCGTGCGGCGTCAGCAGGCCGGCGCCGGGCGCATCGTCGATGATGCCGCCCGCGAGGCCTGGAAAGGCTGGCGGCGGCGGGGGCCGGCCATGCAAGAACATTTCGTCGCGCGCCCGCGCGGCCTCGGGGTCCGGCACGCAGATCACTTTCCCCATTTCCATCGAAATGCGGATGAAGCCGTCGACATTCGGCGCGCGCTCCGGCTCATAGGCGTCGAGCAGGGTTTCGCTCGACTGGCCTTTCAGCACGCGATCGAGCTTCCAGGCGAGGTTCCAGGCGTCGCGCAGGCCCGAGCACATGCCCTGTCCCATGAATGGCGGCATCAGATGCGCGGCGTCGCCTGCGATCAGCAGCGGCCCCTTGCGCCAGCCCTTCGCCAGCAGCGAACGGAACCGGTAGACCGCATGGCGCACCAGCGTTCCCTCGCTCGGCTTGATCCAGGGCGACAGCAGCTCCCAGGCCTTGGCCTCGGAGGCGAAGTCGGCGGCATTTTCGCCGGGCTTGATCATGAACTCCCAGCGGCGGTTCGCCACGCCGCTCGGCACGATCGTTGTCGGCCGCTCGGGATTGCACCATTGCGCCGCGTCGGGGATCGGCAGATTGGCGAGATCGTGAGGACGGACGTCGATGACGAGCCATTGCGCGTCAAAACCATGATCGACAAAGTTCGAGCCGATCGCCTGTCGCACCAGACTGTTCGCGCCGTCGCAGCCGACGATGAAGCGCGCCGACAGGATTTCTACGCGGGAAGGGGCTGCGGCGCGCGTCGTGGCGTCGAAGGGCGCGATTTCGACCCGCGCCCCGCCCGCGACGATCTCGACGCGTTGCGCCTCGCGGCTCAGGAACAGGTTTACGCCCGGCCGGCCTGCGAGGTCGTTTTCGAGCACGCGCTCGAGTTCGGGCTGGTTGAACAGATAGCCGGTGCGATCGCCGGACAGCGACGGGCGCGTCTCGTCGATGTCGATCAGCACCTTCCAGTCCGCGTTGTACCAGACATAGTGGTTCATCGGCCGCGAGATTTTCTCCATCGCTCCCGCGAGGCCGAGCGCATAAAACATGCGCTTGATCTCGTGATCGTAGCCGACCGCGCGCGGCAGCGGATAGGCTTCCGGCCAGCGCTCGACGATGGCCACTTGGTGCCCGGCGTCGCTGAGCAGTCTCGCCAGCGTCTTGCCGGTCGGGCCGTAGCCGACGACGACGACGTCGTAGTTCATGACGCGCTACCGCCCAAACCGGATACCCGGAACGTTGAAGGCCGGAGTGGGCGGCGCGCCCCACAGATTGATCCAGCGCCCGTTGAGGCCTTCGCTAATGTAACACGCGCGAGTTTCATAGGTCGCCTCATTCTCGATGCGGGCCACTTCGATGGAATTCTCGATGATGCAGCCATGCGGATCGGGATAATAGGTGAAAATGTTCCTTCCCGCTTCGCCGGGCTTCGGCGACGATCGGGTTGCGCAGCATATTGCCATTTTTCGCGTGGCGAATGTGATAGACAGGCGGATGCCTTCAGCGAGTCGGACCAGCGAAGTTTACAATGCTCTGAAGCAGGAATTGCTCGACGGCGCCCATCCGCCCTGCGCGAAAATGCCGATCGACCAGCTCGCCGAACGATTCGGGGTGAGCCTCGGGGCGGTCAGGGAGGCGCTCTCCCGATTGACCTCCGACCGGCTTGTGCTGTCGGAGCCCCAGCGCGGCTTCACCGTCGCGCCGCTTTCCGCCGAGGACCTCGTCGATCTCACTGCGGTGCGCATCGAAATCGAAACGCGCTGCCTGCGTCGCTCGATCCTGAAAGGCAACCTGCAATGGGAAGGCCGGCTGCTGGACTCCTGGCACCAGCTTTCACACACCGCGTCGCGTCTTCCCGGCGCCGCGACCGTCAACCCGGACTGGGCGCAACGGCATTCGCGCTTTCACGACGATCTCATCGCCGCCTGCGACAGTTTGTGGTGGTTCAGGCTTCGCGACGAGCTCTACATTCAGGCGGAGCGTTATCGTCGCATCATCCTGCCGCATGCGCGGGTCGAGCGCGACGTCGATGCCGAGCACAGAGCCATCCTCGAAGCGACGCTAGCACGCGACGCCGATCTCGCCTGCGAATGCCTGGAGGATCACCTTCAGCTCACCGCCGACATTCTGCTCGGCTCCGCGACCGTCCTGTTCGGCGAGCCCGTTTCCTGCCCGGAATGAAAACAGGCGCGCAACCAAAACGCTGTGGATGCGGCGCCGGGTTTCCAGCTCCGGCGAGCGGCTTCAGACAGGGCGTCTTCGCAGACTTTGCAGCGCGCCGGTTTGGCGCCAATTTCGCGATATCTGGATCGTGCCGTTGGCCGATCCATCCCTCGGAATGGACGCGCGGCGGCTAGGCGTCGCCGCCGCCGCGCGCGCGTTTAATTGCCCATCATGGATTTGGCGTTGTCCGGCGTGATCGCGGTCGTCGGCACGGTCACAACCGTGTCGACCTTGTCGGCGCAATCGATCAGGATTTTCTTCGCCATGTCGATCGCCTCCGGCCCGCCGGTCGGGTAGGTGAAGGTCGCCGCCCATTCGCCTTGCGCGACGGCGCGGATGCCGCCGGCGGGGCCGGGCAGGCCGTCCGTGCCGAGGATCTTGATGTCGCCGTCCTTCTTGCCGGCGCCTTTCGCGGCGAGGCGCGCGCCGGCGGCCATCATGTCGTTGGAGGCGTAGACCGCCACAATATTGGGATGGGCCTGCAGCATGGCGGCGAAAGCGGTCTGGGCTTTATCTGGGAGCCAATCAGCCGCCTGCTCGGCGACCACCTGGATCTTGCCGTTGCCCTTCACGCCATCCTTGAAGCCGTTGAGCCGCTCGACGGCTGGAGTCGACGAGGGCAGGCCCTCGAGCACCGCGACTTCGCCGCCGTTCGGCAGCAGTTTCTCGGCGACATAATGGCCGGCTTCCTGCGCGATCTTGAAATTGTCGCCGCCGATGAAGGCCGTGTAGTCCTTGCCGGGGTCGCCGACGGTCTTGCGGTCGAGTTCGATGACCGGAATGCCCGCTTTCATCGCGCGCGCCACGACGGGCGTCAGCGGCGCCGCCTCGAACGGCGAGATGAGGATCAGATCGACCTTCTGGGTGATGAAATTGTCCATCTGAGAGGTTTGCGTGTTGACGTTGCCGGCGCCGTCGGCGATCTGCAAGGTGAACTGCGGGACCTTCGCCGCCGCCGCCGTCAGTTGGTCGTTGACGTGCTGCCGATACGGCTCGGCGTTGTTGGCCTGGCTGAAGCCGATCACATATTTGTCGTCCTTGCCGCAGGATTTTGCGAGCGAGGCCGCGTTGGCCGCGCCGCTGGACAACGCCAGCGCCGCCGCGCCCATCATGAGCGATCCCTTCGATAATCTCATTATCGACTCCCTTTGCGTTTCGACCGGTTGACCGCTCTCCTCGAGAGGAGAGGGCAGGGGGCCGGCCAACCCCCGCCGCCGCCTGTCAGCGGCCGAAACCCTCGCGACGTCGCACGAGGGATTGCAGCACCGCGGCCAGCACGATGATCGCGCCGGTCGCGAGCAACTGAAGCGCCGCGTTGATGTTGTTGAGCTGCAGAATGTTGGCGAGCGCGCCGAGCATCACCGCGCCCGCCACCGTGCCGATCAAAGACCCAGCGCCGCCGAACAGGCTCGTGCCGCCGATCACGACGGAGGCGATCGCCGTCAGTTCGTAGCCGGTGCCGTCATTGGCGCTGCCGAAGTTGAACTGACCGGCATGCACGATGCCGGCAATCGCCGAGACGAGACCGGTGATCGCATAGACGGAAATCTTCACCGCCGTGACCGGCACGCCGGAAAGCCGCGCCGCGCGCTCGTTGCCGCCGACCGCGAACACGTAACGGCCGAAGCGCGTGAGATTGAGCACGAAGACCGCGACCGCGGCGACCACGACGAACACCAGCGTCGCCACCGGCACGACGTTGTTGAACAGCCGGTCGCCGAGGATCGCGAAGATCGGCGGCGCGAGCCCCGGCCCCTCGCCGTAGGAGATGTTGATGTATTGATTGTTTGATATGACCAGCGCCAGCCCGCGCGCCACCTGCAACCCGGCCAGCGTCACGATGAACGGCTCGAGCCGGAACCGGGTCGAAATCAGGCCCTGCGCCGCGCCGAAGGCCGAGCCGCAGGCGACGACGAGCAGGATGGTTGGAATAAGCCCCCAGCCTGTCGTCGTCATGATGGTGGCCGTCAGCACGCTGGACAGGCTCAGGAGCGCGCCGACCGAGAGATCGATGCCCGCCGTGATGATGACGAACGTCATGCCGACCGCAATGATTCCGGTCTCGGAGACGGCGCGCACGATATTGGCCATATTGTCCGGCTGCAGGAACAGGATCGCGCCGTGCCGGCGCGGCGAGAAGATGACGCCGCCTATGGCGACGACGATCAGGCCGATGACGCTCTGGAACCTCACCGCGACAGCCAGCGGATCGAGACGCGGGCGCGCCGGCGTGGTCGCAGCGGGGCGAACGGCTTCGGTCATCTGCTCCCTCCCGGTTCAGGCCGCCTCGCTCGCCTCGGCGACGGCGAGCACTTCATGTTCCGACGCGCCGGCTGGAAACTCCGCCACCGTGCGCCCGTTTCTCAGCACCATCACGCGGTCGCAAAGACCGATCAGCTCCGGCATTTCGCTCGACGCGATCAGCACGCCGAGGCCGCGCGCCGCGAGATCGCGGATGCGCTGATAGATCTCGCCCTTGGCGCCGACGTCGACGCCGCGCGTTGGCTCGTCGAGCAACAACAGTCGCGGCTCGGCGAGCACTTCCTTGGCGAGCACGACTTTTTGCTGATTGCCGCCCGACAGCGCCCCGACCGCGAGATCGAGCCGGGGCGGACGCACATCAAACAGTTTGACCGCTTCGCGCGGCGAGCTTGTTCTCGCGCGCGGCGCGACATGAGAAAACCCGGCGAGACGCGCTTCAGCACGGCCGAGACGAGATTGCGCCCAACCGTGTCGCGCAGCATCAGCCCGCCGCCGCGCCGGTCGTCGGTCACGAAGCCGAGCCCCGCGCCGCGCGCGCCGCGGATCGAGGTCAGCATCGCCGGGCGCCCGGCGATCTCCACCGTGCCGCGCCACCGGCCGCCGCCCGCCGCGCCGTAGAGCACCGTCAAGAGTTCCGTGCGTCCCGCGCCCATGATGCCGGCGAGCCCGACGATTTCGCCCGCGCGCACGGTCAGTGTGATGTCCTCAGGCGCCTGCCAGCCGGGACGCGGCGTGTTCGGCCGGAAGGCGGCGTGCTCGAGGCGCAGCACGGCTGAGCCGAAGCTCGCCGCTCGCTTCGGGAACAGTTCGGTCAGCGGCCTTCCAACCAGCAGGCTCACCAGCTCGGATTGCGGCGCGCGCGGGCTCGTACGCCCGGCGACGCGGCCGTCGCGAAACACCGTCACCCGATCTGCAACGCGCGGCACCTCTTCGAGGCGGTGCGAAATGAATACGATGCCGACTCCACGCGTGGCGATGTCGCGCATCAGCGCGATCAGGCGTTCGACCTCCACCGCCGTCAGCGCCGCCGTCGGCTCGTCGAGAATGAGCACGCGGTCGGCGTAGCTCAGCGCCTTGACGATCGCGACCACCTGCCGCCGGCCGACCGAGAGATCGCCGACGGGCTGATCGACGTCGAACTCGATGCCCAATGCGGTCAGCCGCTCGCGCGCGCCCTTGCGCATCGCCGCCCGGTCGAGCACGCCCGCGCGGGTGAGCTCGCGGCCGAAATAGAGGTTGGCGGTGACGTCGAGGCTCGGCACGAGGTCGAGTTCCTGAAACACGGTGGCGACGCCCGCCGCCTGCGCGGCGCGGGGATCGGCGAAGCGCACCTTCTCGCCGTTGATCCGCATCTCGCCGCTGTCGGGCGTGATGACGCCGGATAGCACGTTCATCAGCGTCGATTTGCCGGCGCCGTTCTCGCCGAGCAGAGCATGGATCTCGCCGCGCTCCAGCGTCGAAGTCGACCCCACGTAAGCGCCTGCGCGCCGCCGAAGCTTTTGGTGATGGCCCGCATGTCGAGCAGCGGCGCGTCGGTCATGGCGGCGCTCCGCAAGACTCGCGCTCGACCAGCGACGCCTTGAGCCGCAACGTGCGCGGCGCGCCTTGTGGAACCGCGATGCGCTCCATCAGCAGGAACGCGGCGCGCCGGCCGATTTCGGCCACCGGCTGCGCGACCAGCGTCAGGCGCGGCTCGAACAGGCCCGCCCATTCGAAAGTCGTCGAACCCGACCAGGGATATGTCCTTGGGGATGTGCAGGCCCAGAGCGCGGATCGCGGTCATGGCGCCGATGGTGGTCAGGTTGTTGCCGGCGACGAGCGCCGTCGGCCGGTCCGGCGCGCCCAACAGCCGCTGCGCCGCTTCCGCCGCGGAGTCGACCGTGGCGTGGCCGATTTTGACACGCGCCGGATCGAAGGGAAGGCCGGCGCTGTCGAGCGCGGCGCGATACCCCTCGACGCGTTCACGCGTCGTCTCGAATCCCGCGGTGCTTCCGATATAGCCTATGCGCCGATGCCCTCTCGCTATGACGCTGAGGACGAGCGTGCGCATCGCCTCGGCATTGTCGACGCCGACCTGATCGAAACTCGGATCGGGCGTGCGATCCACCAGCACGCAGGGCGCGCCGGCCTGCTTGATATGGCGTAGGACGCGGCGTTCGGGATCGGCGCTCGGCGCCAGGATCAGCCCGTCGACACGGCGCTGCAGCAGCGCCTGCACGACCTCGAACTCAGTGGCGGGATCATCGCGCGTATCGCACAGAAACACCATCAGGCCGAGCCGCACGCACTCCCGCTCGATCGCGCCGACGATATCGCCGAAATAGGGATTGCAGGCGATCGACACCGCGACGCCGACGGATTTTGTCCGCGCGGTTTTCAGCGCGCGCGCCACCGCGTTGGGGCTGTAGCCGGTGCGCGCAATGACCTCATGAACGGCTCGTGCGGTGGCAGGCGCGACATGCCGCGTGCCGTTGACGACGTGCGACACAGTCGAAACGGAAACCTGCGCCTGGCGCGCAATATCGACAATTGTTGTCGTCACGTTCCTCCCGGGAGAGTCTCAGGCTCGCCTAGGCTTTCATATTAGTCGCCGCAATCGTTTGCGCAAACGTTTTTTCTGATGCCGCTGGCGCCGACCGCCGGGGACGCACACATCTTCGTGCAGTCCGCGACCGCCGGGGATTTGTCCCCTTCTCCCGTTTACGGGAGAAGGGCTGAAGGCCTGGATGAGGGTTCTCACTGAATTACGGGGACATGATATCAATTGCCGAAATACACTTCCGACGCCGACTTCAGGGGACTGCGACCGCCGAACCCGGGAAAAGGTGACACTTACTTGTATTCCGTATTTGTGATTGAGGCGCAAAATGAATGGTAAATAAGCTTGTGTCACCGTATTCCACTCCACACTGTCGATGTAATCAAATAGTGAACTATGGTAATCCCTCGGAAATAATATATGGAATTTGCATCCCAATTTCTGAGATAAATGAAATAGTCAACTCTGTATCGGCCTTGTCTATCGGGCCACAAGCTAACTCCTGCCAAAGCGGGATTGACGTCCGCCTCGTGTGCGATTTGGTTACGCCGCTTCCAGATACTTTTAAGTTGCCCTTTCATCTGCTCCTCGGAGCGCTGTTCGTCCGGGCGTTTATCTAAATTTACTCGCTCACAAATTTTTTGCCATGGTTTTGAGGAATAGCAAGACAACATTTCAGCCAGTTTGCTGGGGTCTACAAACGCTTTGTACGAATTGGACTGCCTGATTTGATTTTCGGCGGCGCTTGTCCGGACCTCTGCATCTTGAATTGTCATTATTTCCATTGGAAGCGAAATATTCCGAGTCGGTATAGCAGATTTAAATCGATGTTTTGCCTCCAAGGCAGCTAATTCATGGACGAAAAAATCAAACGAACTGACTGCTAGTATGTAGGCCGATCTTAGAGCATCGTCATTTGCTGGATCGCGTTGGCGGAGTGCTGAAAGCGCATCATACAACGTTACCATTTGCTTCGCCCGATCTACGGCGTGTTGGAATGTAATGATAGCGTCTTGAAATCTGTCCATGGTGGTCAAAATTGGTTCGTCAGCGCTATAAATTTTTTTGCCCCGGATTCGAAGCAATTCTTTACGTCATCAATTTTCTTATTGTAATTTTTAGCGACAGCGCCGCGAAACTCTGTGTCTTCTTCAACGTCAATATTGAAAACTGGCTTTCCTAATTCTTGTGCGATTGCAATCAGTCCGTCTAGCGAACCAATTTCCATAAGGAAATTGTCAGTAGAAGCGCTCGCTCGTAGGTACTTCTCACGCGGCAATAGCATATTTGCGGTGCTGAGCGCCGCCATCAACTCAATAGTACGCGTTTCCGCAAGTCGATCAAACCACTTCTGAAATGCCTGCGTAGGCTTTGCGTCTTCTTCGCCTCTTGCACGTTTCCTGAAATTTTGCACTGACGAGCCGAGATACTTCGGTACTACATCTGGAAATGGATAATCTGCTGTCCGCAATATTGAATTGCTTGCCGCCTTCTTACCCCACTCCGCCCATTTCGGTAGTATTCTTGCTAAAGATTTCAATGCCATTGAGGAAAATAAATCCGGCGCCATCGGGATCATGAAAGCATCGCTCGTCATGAAAAGATTTTGATTTATAGCACCCAGACTTGGGCTCATGTCGATTAATGCGTATTCGATGCTATTCTTGATTCCCGTTATGGATATAGCATGATGAAGAGCACCAGGTATGTTTTGGAGAGCCGATAACGTGTTGCTCAGTTCGTGCGATACCGCCAGTTGACTTTCATATTCCGCCAAACCTACATGTCCTGGAAGTAAATATAGGTTACTTCGACCTCTTGCGTCAAATAACTCAGTGGGCTCTATTAAGTATGGGCGAGAATCGAACGCTGGACGGACCGCGTCACGTATATTTCGAGGTTTCTGCGGGGCAGCGCTTTCAAAAGGATAATCTTCATCTTCGTCCCCAGCCAAGAATAGGCCAGTCAAATTGCATTGCGGATCACAATCAACGACCATTGTTTTCTTGCCCATAGAAGCAAGCATCCAACCAAGGTGGAAGGTCATAGTGGTTTTCGCCACTCCGCCCTTATGATTAAAAATGGCAATTTGTTTCATTTATACTCACAACTCCTGATCTAACGATGATGTCACTGCGTCGAGCGTCAAGATTTACTGAAAACAAGGCGCGAATCGCCATAAATAAAACCGTAGGTACATTTCGTTTAGGCAGTCAGGAATCTACAAGCCCTAGAGCACTCCGTACTCCATGACCGAGGACGAGGCGCGGCGACGTATTTTAGCTACGTTAGGTCGATGCGCTGGAGGATGCAATTGCGTACGAAGCGGACAATCCTCTCGCTGGTTTCGCCGATCTCAGGGCAAATAGGAATTACGGCGACATGATAGGAACTGCGTTGGATGCAGCGCGTCACCGCTCACGGCAGCAATCCTGATTCTGCTTGTCGGAAAGACCTTGAGTCGATTTACGGATTTACGGTGCCAGGCCCGCAAACCTCCTATTTGTTCACCCTGTCCGGCTTCTTCGCCTTTGCTTAAATAGCTGTACACGCTTCGCGACGATCGTCACCTTCCGCCCCGCACCACTCGCGGCCGAGCCAGTGTGCATAGTCGTCGCTGGCGGGAACGTCCCGCCCTTGCGTTTTTGCGCTGCCTTGCGCATGAGGGATTACGGTGACAGTGCACTAAATTATCAATTGCCGAGATACTCCTCTGACGCCAACTTCCGGGGACTGCGACCTCCCGCCCCGCAGTTTAGGCAGCAGAACTTTTCGAAGAAAATTCTGGACTTCGTTCTGATTTTCAGATATTGTTGCTCGCAGGAGTTTCTTGGGAAACGCATATGATCGCGCTCATAAACTCCGTACGCTTTTTGGATAAATCGACGCCCAAAGCGGCCTCTTTGAGGAAAAAGCGGGCATATTAAGGAAAAACAGCTCTCGCGTGGGTACAACCCCTTGAAATCGCTCAAAACCACCAAAGGATTCTTTGGAAAAATTTGGAGATTGGCGGCTTAAATTTGGAGCTTTGGCGGCCTTTTTGCTTGGGTTTTCCTTGGTTTTCGGCCCTCCCGCCAAAGAAAAACAAATTTTCGCACGCCGGGTTGTCGCCCTCCACTTAATAGGTCTCGCCGACGAGGGTGTGAGGGTCGGCGTGGACGCCGACCCTCCTCAGGGGGTCCCGTGCGAAAAGACGTCCATCCCCTCGAACCCCGCAAGGTCAAGCTTTACGCGCGCGGGCAGGTAGGCGAAGGCGGCGCGGGCGTGGGCTGTCTCGGCCTTCACGGGCGAGCATCGCGTCGAGCCTGGTCCTCAGCGCGTGCAGATACAGCACGTCGGAGGCGGCGTAGGAAAGCTGGGCCTCGCTCAGGGTCTCCGCGCCCCAGTCCGAGGACTGCTGCTGCTTGGAGATTTCGACTCCCGCCAGTTCCCTGACGAGGTCCTTGAGGCCGTGGCGATCGGTGTAGGTGCGGGCGAGTTTCGAGGCGATCTTGGTGCAATAGACCGGCTCCGGCATCACGCCGAAGGCGTGGCAGAGGACGCCCATATCGAAGCGGCCGAAGTGGAAAAGCTTCAGCGTCGCGGGATCGCCGCACAAGGCCTCCAGCCGCGGCGCGCGCGTCTGTCCCGGCGCGATCTGCACGATGTCCGCGGAACCGTCGCCGCGCGAGAGCTGCACCACGCAAAGCCGGTCGCGGCCGACCTCGAGGCCGAGCGTTTCGGTGTCGATGGCGACGATCGGCCCGAGGTCGAGATCGGCGGGCAGGTCGCCCTTGTGGAAACGGATGGTCATGGCCGGCCGCTATCAGCCGACCGGAGAACCGTCAAGCCGCCGCAGCGTTCTGCGAGGCCATCCAGCGCGTCTGCCGCGTCTAAACGGCCCTGGTGATCGCCCGATAGACGACCAGCACGATGATCGCGCCAACCACGGAGACGAACAGGAACCAGATCGTTCCGAAGTCTCGCGCTCCGCCAAGGCCAAGCGCCTGACTGATGTAGCCGCCGACGACCGCGCCGATCACGCCGAGCACGATGTCGAGAAGCACGCCCGATCCGGACCTGTTGACGATCCGGCTCGCGATATAGCCGGCGATCAGGCCCATGATGATGGAATAAATAAGATGCATGCGCCGGCTTCCCCCTCAGGCTTTCCTCACGGGCGGTTGCAGCCTCGGCCACAAACGCGCGTCGCGAGAATTGCCGTAACGTAATAAAAACTCAAGGGCGATTTATTCGGCCGCGCGGGGAAGCGCACGGATGACTTCCAGCGCCTGGGCAAGGTCCTCGATCAGGTCGTCGGCGTCTTCCAGCCCGACCGAAAGCCGGAGCAGGCCCGAATTGATGCCGAGCGCGGCGCGCTGTTCGGGCTTCAGGCGCTGATGCGTCGTCGTCTCGGGATGGGTGATGAGGCTCTTGGCGTCGCCAAGATTGTTGGAAATGCCGGTGATCGTCAGCGCATTGGCGAAGGCGAAGGCGCCCGCCTTGCCGCCTTCGACTTCGAACGCGACGAGCGTGCCGCCGCCGAGCATCTGCTTTTCGGCGATCTCGTGGTGGGGGTGGTCGGCGCGGCCGGGATAGAACACTCTTCTGACCTTCGGATGCGGAGCTCAGGAAGTCGGCGATCCGGACAGCCGAGGCCTGCTGCTGGGCGACGCGCACCTGCAGCGTTTCCAGCGATTTCAGCATCACCCAGGCGTTGAAGGGCGAAAGGCCGGACCGGTCTGGCGCAGGAAATTGTGAATATGCGTCTGGATGAAAGTCTCGGATGCGAGGATCACGCCGCCGAGCGTCCGGCCCTGTCCGTCGATGTGCTTGGTCGCGGAATAGACGACGCAATCCGCCCCGAGCTTCAACGGTCTTTGCAGCAGCGGAGTGGCGAAGACGTTGTCGACGACCAGCGTCGCGCCCGCCGCATGGGCGATTTTCGCGACCTCGGCGATGTCGACGAGCTCCAGCGTCGGGTTGGTCGGGCTCTCGATGAAGGTCGTCTTGGTGTTCGGCCGCATCGCCGTGCGCCAGGCGTCGAGATCGGCGCCGTCGACGAGGGTCGATTCGACGCCGAAGCGCGGCAGCAGTTCCTCGACGACGTAAAGACACGAGCCGAACAAAGCGCGCGCCGAGACGACATGGTCGCCGGCTTTCAACTGCCCCATCAGCGCCGCCGTCACCGCCGCCATGCCGGTCGCGGTCGCGCGGGCCGCTTCGGCGCCTTCGAGCAGCGCCATGCGGCGCTCGAACATGGCGACCGTCGGGTTGGCGAAGCGCGAATAGATGAAGCCGGGAGCGTCGCCCTTGAAGCGCGCCTCCGCCTGCTCCATCGTGTCGTAGAGATAGCCTTGCGTCAGGAACAGGGCTTCCGAAGTCTCCTCGAACTGCGACCGCATCGTGCCCCATGGACCAGCAGGGTGGCGGGACGGAAGGTTGCGGGATCGCGGGACTTGCGGGGCGTCGACATCAAACTTCCTCCGTGCGCGCCAGCGCGGCGCGAGGCATCAAGCGCGGAGTTTCGCCTTTCAGGAAAACCCCGATCTTTTAGCCCTTGGTTTAACGTGGCGGGCAAGCCGATCGGCTCAAATGACCACGGTTTGAGCCTCATAGGCCTGTCGGGCGGCCCGTCAATTGCGCACTGCCTTTTCAGGGGAAAAGCGGCGCGCCGGGCTTACGGCGCTTGACCGGGCCTGCCGGGCGCCCAACTGCTGCGGCCTCATGTCCAGGCGCGCAGACAGGGCTCTTTCAGCTTCAGATGTCCGAACTCCAGCCGAACGCCAGAGGCGCATCCGCGATGGCCGGTAGACTGTTTCGGCCGGAAGCCCTGCCGGCGCGCCAGGCGCTCGACGTCAAGTCCGGCCTGCTTGCGCGCCAGGGCATCGAGGCCCTGGCGCGCCGGAAGCTCGTCAGTCGCCGAAAGCGAGATCGAAGCCGCGCAATTCCAGCCGGCCAGTCTCGATCTGCGGTTGAGCAAAGGGCCTACCGCGTGCGCGCGAGTTTTTTGCCCGGCCGGGGCGCCGGTGTGCGCGAGCGCCTCGCCGCGATCAAGGCGGAGCCGATCGATCTGACGAGCGGCGCGGTGCTGGAGAAGGGCATCGTCTATATCGTGCGGCTGCAGGAGAAACTGGACCTGCTGCCGAGCCTCAGCGCCGTCGCCAATCCGAAAAGCTCGACCGGAAGGCTCGACATCTTCACCCGCCTCATCACCGACGGCTGCGAGGCTTTCGACCGGGTCGAGGCCGGCTACAAGGGCGAATTGTGGCTGGAGATTTCGCCGCGCAGTTTCAATCCGGGTCAAGCGCGGCGCGAAGCTCAACCAGATCCGGTTCCGCGTCACGTATTGGCGGCCAGAAGCGGCGGCACAATTTCACCCTGAAGGACAGCGAGCTGCAACGCCGCCACGAAGCGGCGCCGCTGGTCGACGTCGAGGCCCTGTTTCGCGAGGGCCTGATCTTGCGCATCGCGCTCGAAGGGTTCAGGCCGCGAAATCGTCGGCTATCGGGCGAACAAGAACGCCGACATCATCGACGTCGAGCGGCCGGCCGACTACGCCGCGGAGGAATTCTGGGAGCCGATCCGGGCGCGCGCCGACGGCCGCCTGATCCTCGATCCCGAGGAATTCTATATTCTCGCCTCGCGCGAAAAAATGCAAATTCCCGCCGATCTCGCCGCCGAAATGGCGCCGATCGACCCCGCGATCGGCGAGTTCCGCGTCCACTACGCCGGCTTCTTCGATCCGGGCTTCGGGCAGGGGCCGGAGGGCGCCCCTCGGCGCGCGCCGTGCTCGAAGTGCGTTGCCGCGACGTGCCGTTCCTGCTCGAGGACGGCCAGCCGGTCGGCCGCCTGTTGTTCGAGAAACTGGCCGTCGCCGCCGACGAACTGTACGGCGCAACGTCGGTCTCGAACTATCAGGGACAGGGTCTCAAACTCTCCAAACATTTCCGCGATTATCGCGAGACGTGAGGCGGCGACGCGCGCACTGCGCGAGCCGGCCCCGGCGGAACGCCACGCATAGGAGTTAGGCATGGCCGCAATCGACTTGTTGAGCCTTTTTGAGACCTATAAAGCCGCGGTCGCGAAAAAGGACCTCGCCGGGCTGATGTCCATCTACGACGACAGCATTTATGCGTTCGATGCCTGGAATGTTTGGCTGATCGAGAGTTTCGAAGCCTGGCGAGGAATGAACGAGCAGTGGTTCGCGTCCCTTGGGCAGGATCACGATGTGGTTGAATTCGCCGAGGTCAGAACAGACGCAAGCGGCGTCATAGGCTACGCGACAGCGATCGCGACTTTCAGCGCTGTGTCCGCGGAAGGCGCTGTGCTGCGATCCCTGCAAAACCGGCTGACCTGGATCGCGCGGCGAAGGGTGGAGGGCTGGCGGATTGTCCACCAGCATACGTCCATGCCGATCGACCACAATGCGAAGGCGATCCTCAATCGCTAGAGCTTGCGGTGCGCCGCGAGGGCGCGCTATAGAGGCTGGCCCGAGCGGGCGTAGTTCAATGGTAGAACGGAAGCTTCCCAAGCTTCAGCTTATACGAGGGTTCGATTCCCTTCGCCCGCTCCAGTATGACTTTTGCAATGGCCAGCTTCGGCGTAGCCGGGCAATTGTAATGTCGGCTTGGAACGAACTTGCTGTTCCGCGAACACGACTTCAAGTTCTTGTGGATCAATCAGGTCATCAAGACAATGGTCAGCCGCGGAAGGTAACGCTCAACGCGCTGCGCTAATTCGTCCAATGCGGGCGCGAGACCAATCGAGATTATGAATCGAGCCGCTGCAGGAACGGCGGCAACCCTGCGGGAACAACTTTCTGTACTCGTCTCAAGCGTTCGACATTCGGAGCGAGCGCGGCGCGAATGTGGCTTTCAAGCGCCTTTCCCGCCACGTGCGGTTTTCGGCCTAGCAACATTTCGTAAATCGCTTGATGCTCGTCGAGCGTGCGGCGCAATTCGTCAAAATGGGGTTCGGTTGAAAAGGTGGAGTGCGTGGGAATGACGTGAAGCTGGCTTCTATGGATGGCCGCGGTCATTGGCGCGTTGGCGTTGTGCAGGACGGTGTGAACGTGCAATTCCGTCTCAAGTTTTTCGAAACGCTTCGGCGTAAATGTCGCTTCCTTTGCCCGAATGACGTTTTGCAGCCGCCTTTCCAGCACGACCGACGCAATCAACTCTGCAGATTGTTGGAGCGCGACTGGCTCAAGAAGCCAGCGCATTTCGAAGTGTTCGCGCAATCGAGTTTCAGTTAGAGGACCAGCGTACCAACGCTGGTTTCCGCCCTGTTCGACGAGGCCAGCGCGCTCGAGGCGCGTGAGAATTTCGTGGGCGACCGTCCGGCTAACGCCGTAGTGCTCCGCGAGCGCCGTGCCGACGACCTGAAAGCGCCCGAAACCCAAACAAGCGCCTATGGCATGTTCAACTTCCGGATAGATGCGGCCATGATGCGTTCGTATCTCCAGTCCATTCAGAACTTCCGTCGGCAGTTCGAGCCCGGCGTCAACTAGTTCGAGCCTAACTGTCTGAGCCGGGTCGTCGCGCTTGGCGATAAGGCCGCGGCCTTCAGTTTTCTTCAGCATTCCTTCTTTTTTCAAGCGCGCCAGTGCGGCGGCGGCCGGGACACGGCTGGCTCCAAACGCTCGGGCGACGGCGGACTGTTCGAACAACAGCCCGCGTGGGAAGCGCCCCTCCACCAGGTGCTCCCGCAAGACCTGGTAGATCAGGTCATATAGCGGCCGCGCTTCGGCAGGCGGGGCTGTCATAGGCGCTGCCCGTTCATCCGTGCGTCTTCGCACGATGAATGTCGTTCATGATGATTTTGCTCATCGTGTCGTAGACGTGATCATTCGCCACTTCGCTGACAATCGAGAATTCGTGCATGACAAGGATGCGATCGGCAACGGTAATGATTTCGGGAAGGTCGCTGGAGATCACCAGAACCGCCAGCCCGCGGTTTGCGAGTTCGCCGATGAGCTCATGCAATTCCACCTTGGTCTTCACGTCTACGCCGACGGAGGGCTCGTCGAGGATGAGGATATCCGTCTCGGCGGCGAGCCACTTCGCTATCGACACCTTTTGCTGATTTCCGCCCGAAAGCGAAGCGACCGGCAACTCAGGAGACGCGATCTTGATGGCCAGACGATCAATATATGGGGCGGCCGCGCGGATTTCAGCCTGCCGGCTGACAAGTCCGATTGTGCTCGCAAGCCGGCGCCAGATCGTAATGGCGACATTTGTGCGCACGGAATGAGCAAGAATAAGCCCGTCGCCCTTGCGGTCCTCGCTGACGTAGCCAATGCGGCGCTGCTTGAACGCCTCATGCGGGTTGCGGACCGCAGGAGAAGGCTCGCCCCTCACGTACACAGCGCCGCCGGTCACCTCGCCGACTCCGACCAGAGCGCGCGCGAGCTCCGTGCGGCCCGCGCCGACGAGCCCGTACAGGCCGAGAATTTCGCCGGCCCGCAAGCTCAAGCTCAGGCCCTCGTGGCCGAGGGAAGTTGAAACCTGCTTCAATTCGATAGCGATCGCCCCTACGCCGGAACTGCGATCGATGTGGGCGATGCGCTCCTCGCGACCGATCATTGCCGAGACCAGTTGTCCGCGAGACATCTCGGCAATGGGGGCTCCTTGCGCCACGACCCGGCCATCACGAAGCACGCTAACGCGATCGCTGAGCGACATGACCTCGCCGAGCTTGTGCGAAACGAATACGATAGCCACGCCGTTGGCGCGAAGGCGGCGCAGCACGTCAACCAATGCCGAAGTTTCGTGATCAGTGAGAGAGGCTGTCGGTTCGTCGAGCAAGAGCACCTTCGCTTCAATGGAAAGCGCTTTGGCGATCTCGACCATCTGCATTTGCGCGACAGACAGGGTCCGAACTTGCCTGTCGACGTCGATCGTCGGATCGAGAAGGCCTAGCGCCTGTCGCGCGCGTTGACGAGCGGCGTCAAAATCCACCCACCCGCGCATGGTGACGGGCGGCCGCTCGAGCGTGATATTTTCGGCGACCGTAAATCGCGGAATGAGATTGCGTTCCTGGTGCACCACCGCGATGCCGGCGGAGGAGGCGTCGCGCGGCGAACGGAACACGACCGGTTCGCCATTCAGGAGAACCGCGCCTGTATCCGGCCGAATGACGCCTGTGATGATCTTGATGAGCGTCGACTTGCCGGCGCCGTTCTCTCCCATCAGCGCATGGATTTCGCCGGGTTCGATCGACAGGGAAACGCCAGCGAGCGCTTGAACGCCTTGAAACGACTTCGAGACATTTTCGATTTGCAGGCGCATGTCAGGCGGCCGAACGTCGAAGCGATCGCAGACGGTTGAGCGCGACAGTCGCAAGTACGAGGGCGCCGAGAGCGAATTGCACCCAGTATGGGTCCACCCGGCTCAGCACCAGCGCATTCTCAATGAGCGCAATCAGCAGCACAGCGAGAATTGCGCCAAGGACCGAGATGTGTCCTCCCGACAAATCCGCGCCGCCGATGATCGGCGCGGCAAACGAAACAAGCAGCCAGGTTGCGCCGATTTCGGGCTGCGCGGCGCCAGCTGGGCGACCGCCAGAATCGCGGCGGCCGCTGCGAGCAATCCTGACAGCGCATGCGCGAGAACGATCGCCGACCGCGTGGAAATGCCGGAGAGCTCGGCGGCGTGCGCGTTGCCGCCGACGGCAAGGAGTCGTCTTCCCGCCAAAGTGCGTCGCAGGAACACAGCGAGAAGGGGCGCAACTGCAAGAGAGGGCCAAAGTAGCGCGGGCATGAAACCCCAACGTCCGTCACCGAAGGCGACCAACGCCTTGGGAATGCCGTGGTAGGGCCGCGCTTCCGTGATCCCCAAGTTCAGGCCCGCAAAGATGGATCCCGTCGCAAGCGTGATGATGAAGGCGTTGATCCCGGTCACAGCAATCAGAACGCCGCTCAACAGGCCGCCAAGCACACCGATGGCGATAGCCAGCGTCAGCGCGACAGGCAGCGGCAGACCCCAAATCTCCAGCATCGCGCCAAACAGAATCGCGACCAGGCCGCCGAGCGCGCCAAGCGCGAGGTTCATCTGTCCGACCGCGAGCACGATGGATTGTGACAGCGCGACCAGTATCGACACCGATGCGCTTCGCAACATCACATACACATTGAAATCGGTCGCGAAGTTCGGCAGCAATAGGGAGGCGAGGAGAAGGCCGGCCGCATATATCAGGATGAGACCGGCCCAATCGGCGGCGAGGAAACGATTGCGGGTCAAAGTCCGCGCCCGCCCTCAAATCCGCCGTAGCGTTGCGCGATCACTGCCGCGAGCAAAAACAGTCCGAGGAAAAGCTGAAGCCAGAAATTGCCGATGCCGAGCACCAGCAGCCCAGAACGGATTACAGTTACAAGAGCGGCTCCAAGCGCGGCGCCGGAGACCGAAACAAAGCCGCCCGCCAATGCGGCGCCTCCAAGAACCGGACCGAGAAACGATGGCAACAGCCAATCCTCGCCGCCCACTGCCGGCATCGCCGCGCCGACCTTGATCAGAACCATCAGGCCCGCGACTCCCGCAATCATGCCCGAAAGCGCGTGGCTGACAATTATTGCCCGATCAATCGGCACGCCGGAAAGGGCGGCCGCTCTTGAATTGGCGCCTGTCGCTAGGATTTCCTTGCCTGCGACGTTTTGCGAAAAGAAGATTTGCAGCGCGATCGCGAGCAGGATCGCGGTCGCCAATGAGGGTGAGAGGATGTCGAGGAACCGATAGGAGCCAAGCGCGCGAACAGAGTTCGGCAACTGATTGAGCGGCTCTGCGCGGGTCAGGATCAACATGGCGCCGGAATAAAGGTTCGCGCTCGCCAGCGTGACGATGAAAGATTCGACGCCCGTGCGCACGATGACCACGCCATTCAGCGCGCCGAGGGCGCAACCGAGCGCAAGCGCCGCCACAAAAGCCAACGTGGGCGGCAGACCGATCGACTGCATAAGAAAGCCGGCGAACATCACGCAGCAGACGCCGATCGCGCCGACCGACAGATTCATGCCGCCAACCGCCAGCACGACCAACTGCGAAAAGCCGATGACGATGTCGATCGCCAGCGAACGACCCATTGCAAAAAGGTTGAAGGGCGAAAGAAAGCTCGGACTGCGGAGTTCGAAGATAAGGCATAGCGCCGCGATGGTGACCGCCAGCCCGGTTTGCGCGGAAATGCGGACCTTCCCCGCGAACCCGCCGCTCAAGATCTGTCCGAGCATGCTTGACGGCCCGACCCTCTTCGATTGCCGCGGCCCCTATGGAGCGGCCGCGGCGGACCCATTCAATTCTTGCAGGTGAGGTAGGCGTCCTTGAATTTCGCCTGAAGGGCCACGGTGACTTTCTTCAGATCCTCTTTATAGGTCCCGAGCTTGTCAGGCGTTACCTCGAGCACGCCGGAGTCGACAAATCGCGCCGTTTGCGGGGTTTTGACCCATGGACCGTCGGCCTTTATCGCGCAACGCCCGCCAGCCAGCAAGTCGAGCGCGTAAGCGCCGATATAGGCCTGTCCGTACGGATTCTGGACATAGGTAGCGACGGCGACTCCATCCTTGACGTCGTCAAGCACCGCCTGATCATCGTCAAAGGCGATCAGTTTGATACGCTTGTCCCCAATCGCGCGCAGAGACTTTGCAATGACGGCCGAAGTGATATGGGCCGTCGCTACGATCCCGTCGATCTTGTCTTTCGAGGACGCAAGCAGCGCATTTATCTTCTGATCACCTTGCGTTGGGTCGTCAGTGTCAGCGACGGTTTGCAGCAGCTTCACCGCCCCGTTTGTTTCGTCGACCGCTTTCTGCACGGCCTGCTCACGAAGCGTTGTGTTGGTGTCGATCAGCAGCCCTGTCAGATGCACAATGGAGCCCTTCCCGCCGATCGCCGCAATGAGCGCCTTCGTCATGGCGTAAGTGGTCGCAAAGGGATCGGTGGCGAGACAAAAGACCGTGTCCGAGGGATCGGCCGTGCATCCGCCGAGCGCCGCAACAGGTATGCCCGCGCCCTTGAGCTCCGTGATCGTCGAGTTGACGCCAACCGGATCGCCGGGAAAAATTCCGACCCCATTTATGCCTTGCGAAGCGAGGCTCTCCAGCATTTCCGTCTGAAGCTCGAGTTTCCAGGCTGACGGCACTTTGTATTGGACCGAGGCGATTCCGAAATCCTTCTGCGCATCGGCCGCCGCTTGCTCCCACGGCGCGAAATAGGGATGCGGACCGCCGGGAGCGACGACGATCTTGTTATTCGAGGCTTCAGCCAATCCAGCAAAACTCGCCGCGCACGCTGCGGCAATCGCGACGCGGAAAGCAATTGTCCTCGGCGACCTCATGGTTTTCCTCCCCACGTGATGTCGTTCCCTGGTCCGAATTTGCACGACCATCGAAATCAATGTAGCGTAACCGGATAGTGCATGCAATACGCGCTGTAGAGGAAACCGCGGTGCGAATTACTGACATCAAATGTTATGTCGTCGTCGACGACCATCCAGCGACGCCGTTCCGCTGGCGACGCGGCTTGCCGGGCTCGGGCGACGGAACGCCGGCAGGCGAGCGGCCACGCGCGGGCATTTTGCGTATGGACACTGACGAGGGCCTGACCGCGGGCTTGAAGATTGGGGATGGCGACGCGGTCGCAAGTCTGACGCGCCGACGGTTAAAATCCCTGATTGGCGAAGATCCCCTGCTTACCGAGAGACTTTGGACTCGAATTTGGGAAATCGATCGTATCGAAGAGATGAACATGGCCCATTTGGGCCTGATCGACCTGCTCGCCTGGGACCTCAAATCGAAAAAATCGGGTCTCCCGCTCTATCGCCTGCTCGGCGGCAATAGCGAGCGCGTGCAGGCCTACGCCTCCACCGTGACATGGGAGACGATGGACGAGTATGAGCGGCACATCAAGGAATGCCTGGATGAAGGATTTACCGCTTTAAAACTGCACGCCTGGGGCGACGTGCGCGCCGACGCCCTTCTTTGCAAAAATCTGCGGCGCTGGGCGGGGGCGGATGCGATTTTGATGTTCGACGGTTCGGCGGGTTGGGATCTCGTGACTGCGCGCGCCTTCGGTCGAGTGCTCGAAGGCGAAGGTTTTCACTGGTACGAGGAGCCGATGCGGGAATTCAACCTGCCGGCTTACCGCGCTCTGGCCGAAGACCTCGATATCCCAATTCTTGCCGCCGAGACCTCCGATGGCGTCCACTGGAATGCGGCGACCTGGATCGTAGATCGCGCGCTCGACATGGTGCGCACATCGACTTTCTACAAAGGCGGGATGACCGGCGCGCTCAAGATCGCCCACCTCGCCGACGCCCACGGCCTGAGGGCGCAGGTGCATGGAATGGGAATGCCTAATGCGCAATTGTGCGCGGCCATCCCGAACAACGATTTCTACGAGCAGCTCGTCTTTTCGAGCGATCACATTCGCGGTCTCAAGTCCCGCAACGAACTGCCAATCATCGGCGGCTATATCACCGTTCCCGAGACGCCAGGCATCGGATTCGATGTCGATTGGGCTGCGCTGGAGAAAATTGCGCTGTCAGTGGTTTGACTTTCGCCGCCTCGGTTCCGCAATCGAAAAATGGAGCCATATTCGCGTTGATCACAACGCCGCCGACCAATCGCGGGCGCGCCGCGCAAAACCCACCCGGTCCTGGGCTTCAGCGCCGCTCACTTCAAGGCGACCCTGACGCGAGAGGAAATCCAGAGGGCTTCGTACGACTTGCGCAACTGCGCGTTCGGGGCCCGATTGATTTCCTAGCTAAATCGAATTTGCGCGATTCGTTGGGCCGGCATTGCGGTCAACCTTCGGCGTGAATTAGCCGCTAGACCTCGTCGACGAATACAGGATCTCGCTCTAGGCCGCATCGGGCTGCATGCGCCGGCCAATTGCGCATGGGGGGCAGGCTGCGGTTAGCGCCCACGAACGCCGTGAACAACGGGAACCTGCTTGACCACTATTTTCGACAGCAGTCGCGTCGATCGCAAGGCAATTGGATTTCGATCTGAAGCGCGTTAACCATTACTTAGCTATAATTCCCCGCCACTGTAAGACATGCTATAACTTAACGAAGGGTAACTAAAGCACGGTCATTTAATACCAAATCTATGCGTGGAGTTTATAATGCCGGTGTCAAGCCGTAGTTCGGAGAAAATCAATGCTAGCGATGTAATAATCGGCGAAAGCTCGGGCCAATCTTACGTCGTCAACGGTGACGACGACTTCGTCCTGATGGGTGACGACGACAGGTTACTTGCGCACGGGTCGGGTTTTGTTATCGTCGCGTTGGGGAGCGACGACCTTGTGATAGTCGGTCGACCCGAAACGTCAACGACCGGAGGAATCGTCGACGTCGTAGATTTCGGCGTTCCGGGCGCGTTGCGCGAACTCGCAAATTCATCGGTGGTCGTCAATGCCAGCGGGTCGAAGTTGTCGATGGCTGGCGACGACGCGCTAAGCGTATTCGGATCCAAGAATCGCATCTTCGCCGGCGGTGTTGGCGACACGGTCTTGATTGGCGAAAACGACGCCGAAGCAGACATCGCAACAAGGGATTCCGTAAGGGGCCTTGAAAGTGGTTCGCTGTTTCTGCTCGCCAATTCCGCGGTCTTGGCGACTGGCGATGATTTCGTCGCCTCGCTCGCAGGCCAAGACAAACTAGCCGCGTTCGGAAGCTCAATCCAAGTCAATGCTCTCGGCGATGGCAATAGTGTAACGATCGGCGGCAACACGATCGGTAAAGATGATGTCGTTCACATGAATGATGGCGCCGTCAGGATCATCCCAAATTCGAGCGTAGATGTCTTCGGCGATAACCTGTCGGTGCGCGCTAGCGACGGCGACGCGGTCTCGCTAATCGGCTCAGATGATCACGTCGTGTTGGGCTTTGGTTGCAGCGTTGCCATCGGGCAAGACGGCGGCGCCAACGCCGGGGTGGATTTGGTGAAATTCGACGGCACGTTCTTTGCTCAACCAGTCACCGTGTTGCCCAATTCCAACGTCCGAATTGTCGGCTCCAACGCCAGTGTGTCGCTCGGCGGCGACGATCAGGTGACTTTGGTCGGGTTGCACGAGCAGATTGTTGATGAGACGGGGAACAATCAAATCACTGTAGGCGGGAATTTCTCAGTGTTTTTTAATCAAGCGGACGACTACGTTACGTTGGCGACTGGCGATACTGTCGATATGCTTCCCAATTCGAACCTCACTTTGTTCAGTGGCGGTCCGGTTGTGGACGGTGAGTACTCCGTCCGTATGACGCACAATGATTCCTTGGCGATCGATGCTGGCATGACGGTGCAGGTGCCGATAGCGTCCGGCAACGACTTGCTTTTGAATTTCGGGTCGACGGACGTGCTTCAGCTTGCGGCGCATTTCGCAGACCTCAACGACCTCTTCGCTCACGCGAGTGAGAATTTTCTCGGCCAAACGGTGCTGCAACTCGACGCCGGAACGGACACGCTGACGCTTGGGATGGACAAATCGGCATTTGTGACTTTCGCCCAGGAAGGGCTGGTCAAATTTCACTAGACTTTCATTTCGTGGCGTCCGATCCTACACATTGAGCGCTTGTCGAGACTGTTGCGGCAGACGACTGGAGGCTACCGTCGAGTGAGGCGAGTCGCTGAGCTGATTGTAGCGCAACAACAGGCGGGTTTCGGGCGCGCCGAAGGTTGCCGGCAGGCGCCTAGCTGAACTTGAACACGTTGCTGGCGTCCTGGAGCAGGGTGGTTGTGCTGACTCCAAGCAGGGTCAGGACGTCGCCGCTCTTGTCGGTAATAGTGACGTTAGATCCCGATTGCGCCATCGCATTGTTCGAGATCAGGATCGCCACGTCTTGCGCCGCCGTGTTGGAAGCGCTCAGGCCCGTGAACATCGACAGTCCGAGCGACAGCACGTCGCTGGAGCCGCTGCCCGCGCTGAAACCCTGGATCGTTTCCGCCCCAAAGCCTAGGCCAAGGCTGAAGGTCTCGGAATTGATAGCCCGTCACGTTGACGTTCTCCGCCGCATGGGGATCAAGCGCATATTTATCGGCCCCGGCCGAAATGCTTAAACCGCTGGAGCTGGAAGATACCGTCACTCCGCTGAGAGAGATCACGGCCGTGCCCGATCCCGAAGCCAGATCGCCCGCGACGCCGATCAATACGCCAGAGCTCTCACGCATTCTTTCGAGCGAGGTGCATGCGGAATCGGCGATGTCGTTCAAGACGACGTCATAAAATCCATCGGCCTTGTAATTCCAGGTTTTGGTCATGCCGTCGTTATAGGTTGCGCTGGCGGGCTTTCCTCCCGACCCGTAACTGACCGTGAAGGACGTATAGGGTTGACCGGTGACGCCCTGATAGACGATTGTCGAGAGCTTGCCGGTGGCTGCGTAGGTCACCACTTCTGTCGTCCCGCCGGAGTAGGGCTGAATGACAGATATGCCATCAGCGCCCAGCGCTTCTCGCTGCGCGTTCGTCAGGGCGACATCGGCGTCGGTCGCATCCAGCAGCGCCACGCCATCAGTTTTGAACGTCGCGATCTGCGCGCCCGAGAGCGCGTCGAAGCCGGAAGCCGTATCCGTCACCGTGATGGTGAACGGATCGAGCAGCGCGATCGCGCGCGTGTCATTCATCATCTGAGCCATGGCGAGGACGAGATTCTGCGAGCCGTCGGCCGGCAGAATGGAGGTGATATGGCTGTCGGCGTTGAGCGCGGCGAGATTGGCGGCCACGTTGGCGCCGGTGTCGGTAACGACGATGCCGTAGTTGGTGTTGGTGATCGCATTCAGCGCATGCGTGTCATTGAGGGTTTGCGCCACATCGAGGTTGAGGGTGGGCGTTCCCGTCAGCGTGATCGCCGAGACGTTTGTATTTGCATTTAGCGCATCGAACGCCGCGGCCACGTTGGCGCCGGTGTCGGTAACGACGATGCCGTAGTTGGTGTTGGTGATCGCATTCAGCGCATGCGTGTCATTGAGGGTTTGCGCCACATCGAGGTTGAGGGTGGGCGTTCCCGTCAGCGTGATCGCCGAGACTTTTGCATCAGCATTTAGCGTATCGAACGCCGCGGAGACGTTGGCGGCGGTGTCCGAAATCGTGATCTGGCCGGCTGCATCGAGCGCCGCCGTATTAGCCAGGTAGTAGGCGACCGTGACCGGCCCGCCGACCGCGCCCGTATTGACCGTGATATTGGCGAAGGTGGTCACGGCGCCCGTGAGGACGGCCGCCGTAGCGACATCGTCCTGGATGGCGGCGCCGCTGGGCAGGTTGAAGCTGGTGATCGCGAGGCCCGAGACGTTCTGCCCGGACCCCACGGTATAGGAAAAGGTCAAGGCATTCGTGCCGGATCCGCCGACATAGGCGGCCACGCCGCCGTCATTCAAAGTCAGGGTCGGCGCGCCGCCGGCGACGGTCACGTTCGCCGTCAGATTGATGGTGAAGGTGACGGTCGTCCCCGCGCCAACCGTGCCGGCGTTGTTGGCGATCCCTGCGCCGGTCGCGGTCACCCCAGTCACCGAGGGCGGCGCGACCAGAACCTGATATCCGCCACCGCTGTTGCCGACATAGACCTGGCCGTAGACATTCATGTCGCCCGATATGGTCTTGATCTCGTCGAGCGCGCCGGTCGGCTCGGTTCCCAGATTGACCCACGTCGGCGTCGTGACGGAGGGATTCGTGGCGTTATTGGACTGCCAGACGCCATAGACATTGTTGACCCACCCCACGATGTAGAGAGCGGGATTGCTCTGTCCCGGCGCGGCCGCGCCGAAGCCGAAGGCGAGCACTTCCTCCACATTGGGGATCGCCGTCCAGGCAGCGCCCTGGTTGGTCGAGCGCATGAAGGATTCGCCGGCCGGCGTGTTGCTGAGCGTGCCCCTGGGGCCCGCCCGTGAAGAACAGCTCGCCGGCTTCGCCCGGCGTCGACATGAGCTCCGCGTTGTAATTGTCGAACAGCGTGATGTCGCCGCTATATTTCTTTGTCCAGGTCGCGCCGCCATTGGTGGTCTCGAACAGCCCTTGTCCGGCGTCGAACAGATAGAAGGTGTTGGAGAGCACGCGGTCCGCGGCGACGGTGCGCGCATCGAGGTAATAGGCGTAGTCGAAGCCGCTCCAGCTCGTCACTCCCGGCAGGGTGATGGCGTTCCAGGTCGCGCCGCCGTTGGTGGTGTAATAGGGCTGAAAGCCGTCCGCCGGCGCCCAGATGATGTTCTGTGGCGTGCTGGCGGCGATGGTGCCGCCTATGTAGGACGAATCCGCTCCGGGAAGGTCGGTCGCGAAATCCGTCCAGGTCTTGCCGCCATTGGTCGAATAGCCGGATTCCTCGGCTCCCCACCAGTCCGCGATCCCCACCAGGAACCCCGGACTGGACGAAGCATAGTCAAC
The DNA here is from genome assembly GCA_963710855.1 of uncultured Pseudomonadota bacterium. Lineage (GTDB taxonomy): Bacteria > Pseudomonadota > Alphaproteobacteria > Rhizobiales > Beijerinckiaceae > Roseiarcus. Next base: position 297,027 of record CAVQBX010000003.1, read on the forward strand.
CGACCAGCCCGCGACGATATCGGACGAATCGACCGGGCCGTAGGTGGTCGGATATTGGTTGAGGTTGGTGATGTCGAAGAACGGACGATCCCAGGAAGCAAGAACCGGGTCGCCGCCGAGCGGCGCGATGATTTCGTTGGCGACCAGGTTTTCGATCCCGACGCTCATGTCGTTCCAGGTGATGGGCGTATCCCAATTGTATCCCGAGGTCGGCAGGTTGGTGAGCTGCCAGACGCCGGTGCCGCCGCTCGCGATCAGTTCGTTGGGCACGGTCGGACTGAACATCACATTGCCAATGTCCATGTAGGCATTGGCGGCCTGCTCCCAGGGAATGTCGGCAGCGGCGACATGGGTGTTCCAATTCGCGCCGCTCCAGGTCGCGCCGCCGTCATAGCTGATGTTCATGTTGCCGCCGCTGTAGGTGACGACAAGCTCGTTGGCGTTATTGGGATCGACGGCGATCGCTTCGACCTGCGAGCCCGTCATCAGCTCGGTCCATTTGCCGCCGGCGTAACTCCACAGGCTCGAATTGCTGTCGCCGACCGCGTAATAGACGCCCGTGCTCGAGACCGCGGCGTTTTCGACGTCGGTGGGTCCGCCGCTCAGATGGCTCCATGTGGCGCCGGCGTTGGTGCTTTCATAGACGCCATTGCCGTAGCTCGAGGCGAAAATGGTCTGGGTGACGCCGCCAACCACTCCCGCGCTGGCGGCGGGATCGAACAGGATGCCGGTGATGCCGGCGTCGTCGCCCGCGGGGATCGCGGCGACGCTTGTCCAAGTGACCCCGCCGTTGGTCGTCACGAACATCCCCTGGCCTTCGGATCCGGCATAGACGATGTTGGGATTGTTGGGATCGATGGCCATCCTCTGGCCGACCTGGCCGTAGTTGTCGTTCGGATTGGCGGTGATCTGGGCGCCGCCATCGAACGAGGTCTGCTGGGTCCATGTCGCGCCCTGATTGGCGCTCTTGAACATGTACCCGTTGAAGATCATGTAGAAGATCTGGGTATTGCTGTCGGCGATCTGGATTTCGAACACGCCTTCGCCCAGGGCCGCGGGGTCGGCGGCGACCATGGCGGCGGGCATGCTGGAGGCCGTGACCAACTGCGTCCAGCTCGAGGTCGCGGCGTCCCAGAGATAGGCGCCGTTGGTGTCGGTGCGCCCGACCATCGTGCCGTCGGGCGCGATGTCGAGACCGCGCACGAAGCCGCCGGCCCCGACCTTGAGCGTTTGCCAGGACGTGTTGACGACCGGGTCGACCACGGTCACGCCGCCATGACCGTCGCTCGAGAGATCCCAGGTCGAGGACAGATAATCGCCGACCAGCGAGATCGTCGCCGTCTCGCTCCCGCTCGTGATCGTCAGCGTCCCCCCGGAAGCGTCGCCGAGAAAGCTCGCGGTGGTCGAGGAATTGTACTGAACATCGGCCAGATCGATCGCGTCGGCGCCCGAAAGGCCGAAAATCCTGCCCGTGAAGCCCAGCGCATCGTTCAAAACCAGCCTGCCCGTGGAGCCGGCAAAGATCACCGATCCGTCCTCAGAACCGGAAATCTCAACAGTCGCGCCCACAGCAATCGTGGTCGGGGCACTGCCCTCTGTGCTGCTGCTGACTGAGGACGAGGTCGCCGCTTGTACGGTTCGTTCAGGAATTGCCGAGAGCAACTCGGAACCGCCTTTGCTTCGATCAAGCTCGAGAGCGTCGATAGCGGCGAGACTCGGAGCCCATGAAGCCTCGCGGTTGGACGTCGGACCCGAACCGGCGAACTCGGAGGCCAAATCATCACCGGAAACCACCCAATCTGCACCGCCTTCATTTGAAGTTGGCTCATCTTGGTCCGTTGCGTTGTTCGTCACGCGGCTTGCGCCTCGACCCTTGACGCTTCTATTGAGCGCCAAATCTATCTGCCTCTCGCTAGAATTGAGCATAAATACATTCCCCTCAGCTTCGCGCTTGCTCAGTATCGATGATTTCATCGTCTGTTAACGATGAGGTTCGTTCGATTAAAGCAAGAATAATTGTTTCGCCGCTTTTACCCCACCTTACTACGCATACTATCGTTCATTTGTTAAATTGGATTAAAACCATAATTTATCATTTTACAATTTAATACTATGTTAACTTATAACTTTTCATCGATATCATCGTTGTTTATCCTAAGGTAAGATGAGCAATATTGAGCGATTAATTGAGATAATTAAACGATTCGTAGTTTAGTAAATTCTTGTATATGCAAGTTATACTGAAGATATCGAGAATTGTACGTAAGCATTTGTCACGTTTGACCCGAGTGGGCTCTTCGTTTCATCGCAACCAATGTGAAGTGATTTTGTTTTGGTGCAGTGTTTCGTCGAGCAATTACGGAAGCGCGCATTCAATGCGCGGACGCAGTCCCTGCGAAGCGATCCCCGCTTGGCCAAGATTCCTGCTGACAAGCAAAAACGGTTAGTTTTTCTCAAATTGACAAGTCAGGTTCACAACTGAGCCTGGCTGACGGCCAGGTTGTTCGACCAAGTCGCTCGGACGTGACCTTGGAGCGCTGAGCGATGGTCGACCGGCAGTAGATTTCCGGGCTTTTGGAGCCGCTGGAGCCGTCCCGCCGATGAGCGCCCGGCTTCCCTGCGCTGCTGATTTTTGAGATGCCGTTGTTGTAGCAATGGTATGAGCTGTACGAGCCTGGGCTTGAGGACGCGGTGGCCGATCAAGTGTCGTGCGTCGCTTTGTCGGACTTTCGCTGGACGAGACGGCCCCGGATCATTCGACGATCTGCCGGTTCCGCAACGCGCAGGTAGAGAAGCGCTTGAGCGAGGCGGAGTTCCCGGAGGCGATCCGACAGATCGACCTCAAGGGACTCATCCTGCGCGAAGGTGCGATGATTGATGCGACTTGCGATTCCGTCGAAGCGCAGGTGAAACGGCCAAAAGAGCCGAACGAAGGTGAACTAGGCCAGGGAGCGCAAACTGTCGTCAGGTCGAAATCACTGCGCCGGAAGTGGCCGCCGCGCTGGCTTTTGAGCGGGGCGGGAAGGCAGATCCGGGTTAAAGTTCGCGCTGGCTGATCCGGACCGGGTATCGTTTCAAAAACGCCCTGCGGGCCAGCGAAGAAGATCGACCCTACATCAAACAAACATGCGACGAATGGACGAGTATGCGTCAACCGAAAATGCAGCTTGAGCCACACCGACTGGTCTTTCCGCTCGAAACGGAGACCGCCGCCAAAATGACGTGTCTTCGCGGTCGCCGTCCAGATTGCCAAAAATTTCTCGCCAAGGCTCGTTCAGACAGTGGAAGATCCAAGCCTTCGCGGCCGGCCTGCGATGCGAAAGCCTCGTCGCGCCCTCCGTCATCGACGCGCCAGTGGACCGGCGCATCTTCGCAAGCTGCGACGAGATCGAACTGGCGACCACTCTCGAACCGGGCGATCTCGTCCTGTCGGGCCACTTACCAGCCAACAGGAGCGCCGCCGCCGAGAAGGCCATCGAAGCCAGAGGAGCTTAGGCAATGTCTCTTGCGCCCTACAATCTCAAGTTCAACCGATCGAGATAGCGATCGAAAAACTCAAGGCGCCTCCGCGGGCCAAAGCCCTGCGAACGATCGCGGCCTTTTGTCGCGCATCCTCGGGATTTGCGATCTCTTCTGCCCAAACGCGCGTCAAAACTACTTCGCCCAGTGGTAGGAATTCGGTTGAACGTTCGATACTCTAGCCGCTTTGGAGGGTCATCAACGCAACCTTCCGCGTTCAGCGGACGTCGCCACGCCGCGGTTCTCACTGATGAACTCCGGCGCAGGCAATCCCGCTCGCCTCAGTTTCGCCGACTAGCCGTCAATACGTCGCTGCGATCCAACTAAACGTTCAATCACCGCTGACAGTTCGTCAATTTCGTCCAGCGACACTGGGGGCGCTGTTCCGGTCGCGACTGCATTGTAGATTTCGCCGATGAATTCGTCCATGCCGTCGTAAGAACTCGTCCCTGCAAGCTTGCGATAGAGGCCGCCAACGCTGCCGCTGAAAACTGATTTCGAACTCCGCTACGCCGTCGACCAAGGTCATCAAAGCAGGCTCGCCCCGTCGGGCCCGTTTCACGACCAGTTTCGGAGGTTCGAAGAGGTTCGCCTCCACCCGCGCCCGAGTACCGATCGCCCGTAGGATGAAAGCGTCCGGCTGAGCATTGCCGCTGAAGCTTAGATAGGCCGTTGCGCGCTCAGCGTGGAGAAGAGCACGAAACTCGTCTGCCTCGAGGGGAGTGGCGGATTTATGTTTTTTCCATACCGATTGGACCTCGGCGATCGGACCGACGAACATGCGGGCGAGATAAACCAAATGTGGAAGAAAGTCTCCAATGACGCCGCCGGGCAGGCGCGCGCCGAAATGCGGCACGTTGCGATCAATATATGGGCTTCCGTCCGAGGTGATGTCGAGGCTCATTGAAACGTGCAATTCGAGCAAATCGCCGAACTCGCCGCTCTCCATCATCCGCTGAACATGTCGTACCGACGAATGTCGTCGAAATTGCTGATTTTCGATCAGCATCGCTCAATTCGTTAATGCGAGCTCTTTCAGGGCTAGGACATCCTCGCGCTTTGGCGCGAGCGGCTTCTCGCACAGCACATTGCAGCCGGCGCTGAGAAAGTCGGTCGCCAATACGACATGAGCAAATGGCGGAGCTGTAATATGCACGACGTCCGGCTTTGCGCCGTCGAGCAACTTTCGATGATCGGTGTGCCAAGTATTGATCCCAAAGCGCTCCGCCATGGCGGCGGCGCGTGCGGGCGAGATGTCGCAAACGGCCGCAAGCCGGACATTTTTCAATCGCTTGATGGCGGCCGCGTGTTCGCGGCCGATTGCGCCGCATCCGACAATCGCACCTAAAAGTTCGACCACGATACGCTAGTTCCGGTTGGCTGCGTTGTGCGACCCGCCATTATGGATCGCAAAGTCCGCAGCGACGCCCACATTCATCCCGTCCTACCTGTTGCGGCTGGCGGCCGCAATAAAGTCTATCGGCGCCCCCGTGAATACCCGCGGACTTCGTACTAGTTTGCTGCGTCAAAGGATCATTTTGCACAGAAACCACGACCGCAACCATGCGACCCTATGACCAAAATGCGAATTAGCTTAATGATCTGGCGTCAACCACGTAGACCTTGCCTCGGACCCCAAAAATACGCCTTAAAGGAAAAGTGTCTCTCTGTGACAGGCCTGCAGAAAGCTGGGCGACAGCGGGCGCCAAGATCGCACGTTGTAATGACCGGCCTGCGTGCAGTCGCTATCTTTGTCCGCTGGGCATAGCCAAAGCGCAAGAAACCATGTACTCGAAAAAAATACGTCTCCGCGCCGGCAACCACGGGTTTTGGACCGAGCGGGGGACGCAACTGCATTGACGGCTTTGCCGTGAAGTTGGACAATATAAGAGATCTAAGTATCTCTATTCCCTTGCGGAGATTAATTCGCAGCTATGATGCTGGACTTAAACAGCCGTCCCGCGGTGCGTGGCGTCACAACCGATACTGAAGACGACGACATCAGGAAATATGCCTCCTCGATGCGTATGTTTTTAGTTCGTCGTTATAAGATATTGATCTTGCTAATGATTTTGGGCAGCGTCTCCGGCTTGGCCTATCTGAAGCTCGCGCAACCTTCTTATACAGCCACCGCGGCAATAGAAGTCGCGAACAGAGAGGGCCGGTTTCTTCAGCAGCAAGCGACGCTTGCCGATTCGCCAGGGGATATCGACAGGGATATCGCGTTGGCGAAATCCGGGGAAATTGCCGAAACAGTCGCGGGTGATCTTGGGCTCATTGACGATCCGGAATACGACTCCCCGACGAGCGACCTCATCGCGCGTTTGCGGAGCATCTGGTCCGGCGCAAGCGTCGACCCCAGCGTCTCTCGCACGCTTACGACGATCTCGTCCATCATGAACGCCACCCGAGTGTCTTCCGACCCCTCCGATACGTCATTTACAATTGCGTTTTCAAGCAAGAATCCAGAAAAAGCGGCCAGAATCGCCAATGCGATCGCCGACGCATTCATCACTGTCCGGGGCCAAGCTGACGCCGAAATCCACAAACAGGCGTCCGATTGGCTGGTTGCTCAATCGGACGAGCTTGCCAAGCGCGCGAAAAACGCGGCGGCGGCCGTAGCTGAATTTGTCAGGGTAAATAACCTGATCTTGGTTGACGGCAAGCCGCTTGATCAAAAGAATCTTGAAGATATAAATAAGCGCATCGCTGAAGCAAAAGAAAAGTTGAACGAAGCCAAAAATCGGCTCGATAAGATTCGACGCAGCAGTTGCTGGCGCGTCGAAGGGAGATGTTCTCGACGCAACATCTTCCGCGGAGGTATCGAAGGAGCCGACAGTCGCTAAAGACCGAGAGCGCTTCGCCGATTTGGCCGCGCAGACGCAGTCGCTCCAGCGCGACTTCGGCAAGGATTCCCAGAAGCTGCGTGATTTGATGTCGACCGCGAAGGCTAACATAGTTGCGGAACTCCTACGATTGCGAGACAACGCCCAAAGCGACTATTCGATAGCAAACAAAAACTACAACGATCTACTCGCAGAACAGAATACGGCCATCGAGGCTGCTCACCGCGCGATCTACCTCAACAGCCAACTCACGGCGCTTCAAGAGACTGAACAGAACTATCGCACGCTGTACGAACAATTCCTGCAGCATTCCGCCGAAGCTGTGCAGGAACTTTCGTTCCCAATTCGTGCGGTGAGAATTTCCGAGCGTGCGACCGCCCCGCTGGATAAAAGTTGGCCGAAGCCTTTCATCGTCTTGGCTGCGACGACATTTGCAGGTCTAGCCTTAGGCGTATGCATCGGTGCGCTCCGAGACTTCACAGACGGCGTCTTTCGCACATACGGTCAGTTCGAGTCGGTCACGCGCTTGAGATGCATTGGCCTGATACCGATCGCGGCGACTTCGAGGCCGCGGCGGAGAGGTTCCGCTCTCCCGACCGAGTTCTTGGAGCGGTACAGGTTACTTCCGCGCCTTCCGGTTTGGACCAAAATTAAAACCGCGCCCAACTCGCGTTTCGTCTCAGAGTTGATCTCGGTCCGCTTGGCCTTGCACACCGCAGGTGGGCCGCACCGCCCTCGTGTTTTTGGCTTCACGTCGGCGGTGGCAGGCGAGGGTAAATCTTCAGTAGTGGGCTCACTCGGGGTCCTGCTGGCAATGGGGGGGCATCGGGTCGCGATCGTTGACCTCGATTTCCGCAATCCAACATTGACAGATTTGTTCGCGCCCGACCGCCGGGCCGGACTTACGGACGTCTTTATGGGGCGCAGCAGTCTCGAGGAGGTATTGGTACACGATTCGACGCTTGATCTTACGATCGTACCAGGGGCTGTCGACGTGAATATAACGCAGACCGTCGAATTCCTGACTTCAGCCAAGATGCGGGAATGCATCTCAACTCTGCGTCAGAACTTTGAGATTATATTGATAGATCTGCCGCCCATGTTGCCAATCTCCGACGTGCGGGCGACATTTGAACTGGTCGACAAATATGTGTTGGTGGTTGAATGGGCGAAAACGCGCACTGAAGTTGTGCAGCGCGCCTTAAACGCAAACCCGGAATTGCGCGCAAACGTGATCGGAGGCATATTGAACAAGGTCAATTTCAAATTGTTGTCGAAGTACGATGGGCTTGCAACCTCGTACTATCTAAGGCCTGAATTCTCACGCTATCTTGACCACGAATAGCCGATTGCGCTGATTAGGCGCCTTGAAGACGCCAAGCCTACGACGCCGCTTCAAGCGCTCGCGTTGGGCGGGTGCAGACCGTGAGTTCATCACACCGGTCAAAAATAAATCCTTCATGCTCGACTGCGCGCCGGAAAATTCTTTCACATTCTTCGCCGTGTAGCTCGATGACAATATTGTCAACTCGCTTTATCCAAGCTTCATAATTTGAGGCGAACACGACTGCCTCAGCACCCTCTATGTCCATTTTCAATATGGATATTCTTGGAAAGTCCGACTTTGCCAGCAATGAGCCGATATCCGCGGCGACGAAGTCTGGTTTTTCGTCATATTGCGAGGGCCTAACGGTTCGAGCCCACTCGCGGCCATCTCCGAAGATCTGATCATTCATGACTAATCCGGTCTCATGCGACCAAACGCCGGAGCAGACAGCCGTTACACGACCTGGGTAGGCCATGGTGTTCTCTAGAAGCAATTTGAAATTGGCCGGGTCCGGTTCTACAGCAATTACGTGAGATTTCGGGAAACGATTTAGGAAATAAACCGTGGAGTATCCTACATTCGCTCCGCAATCGATGATGAGCGCTGGCTCCGGAACTTCATCCAGACAGCGGTATTCGCGTCCGACGAAAATCTGACCAAAGACATAGGCATCGCTGGAACGTGGGCGACAGAGCCAGGCCCGTCCGCGAATAGCGAGAGAATAATGTGATTTTATTCTCATCACTCGGTAAAAAGTGCGATGCGCATCCTTTGCGCGAAATAAGCGCTTTGCCATAGCCCGAGATTGCCTATTTTCTTAGTTTGTGTCGTCGCGATATTGAGAATATTGGCGTATGAGGTATCCGCTCGCATTGTTCCAACCTCCAATCGACCAGATCGACAGCGTTTTTCGGAAGCTTCGCGCACGCTGAATTGACGCCGTTGTCACATTACAACGCGAGGCGGCGCCTCGCTTACGAACCGTGAAAGAGCGTTCTCAGGGGTAACGAATCGAAGGATGTACCGAAGCCGAAGGACCATCGGATTACCTCCCACAGCGTGACAAGAGAGAGCATCGCAAACGTGATCAAAAGATCCTGCCGTCCGTAGCTGAATTGCTCGCGCCGCTGCCCAACCAATATTGGAAAATAGCGGAATGCGTCTGCGGCGGTCACAACAGTCACACCGCCAATCAAGCCGAGCACGCCGACGCCTATGGGAAGACCGACGACCAGAAAAAGGCACTTCAAGCCATTGGAATAAGCGCTATAGGATGGTCGTCCAAGTCCAAGTAGCGTTAACTCGTTGACATTGGCGAGAATGGAAAACCATGAACCTATCGTTAAGACCGGAAGCATCCATGCCGCCGCATAATATCGCTGATCGTAGAGAATTTTGACCGCCAAATCGGCGAACGCAACAAAAATCGAAAGACCGACCGCTACCAGCAATAGGAATTGCATGCGAAGCGGAGAGAGTTGCTGATGTAATTGTGCTCGCGGCATCTGCGTATGCGACGCGATAAAAGGAAACAGCACATAATTGCTCAATCGCGCGACCAATCCACCTAATAATTCAGAAATTGATCGAGCAATTCCGTACACTCCGAGAAGATTTAGAGGTACGACTTTAGCTAGATACAATCGATCAAAATTAACGGATAGGAAATATACGATTGACGATACAAATATCCATTTTCCAAAATGTATTATTTCCATAGTATATTTTCTAGAGATATAAAATCTCTGCCTAAGTCCCGGAATTAAAAAATAACTTGCCACTGTATAGAACATAGAGCCAAATAACCCGCCGTACAGGAACGCCCACACGGTGCGATCAAAATAGGCAATAATTATCTGCCCGGCAACTCCAACGAACGTTGTTGCGAGTTCGAATAAATTCAGACGAACTACTCGCAATCTCTTTTGTAACAATGAACGACTTATCGAAATAAAACCACCAATTAAGAGTGTCAATCCGGTAAATGGCAGAATAATAAGCAGCGTATCGGATTGATAGAATCTTGCGACTGGCGCGGAAATAGTCCAGAAAAGCAACCAAAGCGCAACACTTCTAATTAATTGCAGAGTCCAGGCAGTATTATAAAACTCGGGATCATCGGCATTTTTACTATATACAATGTTCTGACCAATACCTAGATCGGAAATTAATTCGAGACCAGTTCTCAAAGTGTAACCGATCAAAACCAAACCGAACAGATCTGGGCTCAGGAATTTTGCAAGTACGATGCTCTGCACCGTGCGTAACACGGTGACCGCGCCGTACGATCCTATTGTCCAGATTGCGCCTTTTACAAGAATATTGCTCGAAAATCGCATTAAACTCAATGACCTCGTGAGACGAAACGTGGCTTCGACAGACCGTGTTTAATGGAGCGCCTGTCTGTCTTTCCCAGGCTGAGTATATGTAACGCACCGTTCCGTCTGTCCCTGCGAAAACTCCATCTTTGCGAGCGCTGCATTTCGCTGACGAAATTGGAATAAACTAACCCTGCATCGAAGTCGACAGACCCCTGTTTGCACATCTGGAGAATGTTGCCGGTTGGTAACTATCCGAAGTGAGCTCGCAGAGTTGCCCCGTTTCCTAAACCGTCGAGCACGGATGGAATTGCCCGCCCTCAGTTACAGCCGATCCCATCATCACATCGCCGATGGATCGTGAGCCCAGCGCAGTTGGAGAAGACACTACTTGCTGAAACCAAATGAACTATCCGGAATAGTTCGCTGATACCTCGACCAACGGCCGGTGCCATGGCGCGCGAACGCCGCGCCATCGTCGCGCCTAGCAGTAAGGACGTCCGGATCTTATCCGGCCATAGGTTCGCGTTCACTGCACCCCAGAAGCTCTCGAGTCGCATCAAAGGCGGTTCGAATGGCTTTTCATTGCGCACGATAACCCAGTGCAGAACGGAACCTGGATGGGTTCGATGGCCACATGCGTGACGAACCTTTGAGCGAGACAAACTCCAACTGCCTCGACCACGCCCGCGCCGAGACCGCGTGCGGTGGGGAGGCTGCTGCAACCAGCGTTGACCGCTGCTGGTCTTAGGCCGCGCAATCCAAACCCCGCTGGCGATCGCCCATTGCTAGCGCCGCGCTCCCGCGACGAGTGCAGTCCAGCGCTTCAAACTCAGCTCGCTAAATCCGAGGGTTCACAAAGCAAAGGCGCCAAGTTCGGTTAGCTGGCAGCATAACACCTTGACGGATCACGCAAATTGCGGTTTGTGCAGCGTGGTTGGGCTTCTCCGAAAAGTCCGGTTGTGCTACTGCAAAGTAGATCTTATCCTGATTTGTGTCGCGAAATTATTACCGGTTGCCGGCGAAGGGGCTCCGTGCCTTATTTGCGATTTGGAGGACGGCTCATTGAATTCCTTGCTCAACGATAGCGATCTGAGCTCCGCGCCCGCGCTCGAGTTCATTCGCCATGCTGAAGCGGCCGCTGAAATTGCAGGGGCTTTCGCGGATGCGGTGGATCGCGATGCGCGTTTTCCAGCTGAGACATTCGACGAACTGCGCCGTCGAAGCCTGCTTGGAATGCTTATTCCGAAGGAGTTCGGAGGAGCAGGCGCAAAGATAAGCGACGTTGCGAACGTCTGCGCCATCCTGGCCGCGTCTTGCAGTTCGTCGGGAATGGTGTTTGCGATGCACCAGGTGAAGATCGCCTGCATCGTCCACCACCACGGCGACGTCCCTTGGTTGTTGCAGTTTCTGCGTGACGCTGCAAAGCACCAATGGCTATTGGCTTCGTCGACGACGGAAGGTTCTGGCGGCGGAGACATTCGGTCGAGCCATGCGCCAATCGAATATGACGATGGGCGAGTCCAACTCATTCGCGACGCATCTTGTATTTCCTATGGAGCGTACGCCGACGCGATTGTCACGACGGCGCGGCGCGGAGCAGAGGCGGCCAACATCGAGCAAGTGTTGGCGGTATTTCGTCGGCAGGACTACACATTGGAGCCGACGCTCACCTGGGACACGCTGGGTATGCGCGGCACTTGCAGCGTCGGTTATTTGATGCGAGCGCAAGGGGAAGCGGGCCAGGTTCTGCCAGAGCTCTTTGAGCGTATCCATACGCGGACTATGGCGCCGTACGCACACCTGTTATGGAGTTCGACATGGCAGGGTGTGGCTTCGGGCGCCGTCCGGCGCGCTCGCTCGTTCGCACGCCAAGCTTCGCGTGCGTCCGGCGGCAAGATGCCTCCGGGCGCGCCGCACCTAACCAAGGCCCGCCTCGCTTTGGAGACGCTGCGCGCTGCAATTCAGTCCGCGTTGGCCAACTACGAAGGCAGCTTCGTTGAACACGATGCGCTTGATGCGATGAGCACACAACTGGCGCTTAATCTTCTCAAGGTGGAGACTTCCGAGCTGGCTGCGGCGGCGGTGCTGAGCGCGACGCGAGCTTGTGGGCTGTCAGGCTATCGCAATGATAGCGAATTTGCGATGGGAAGATACTTGCGTGATATTCTTTCGGCGCCGATCATGATCAACAACGATCGGATCCTTGCCAACGCCGAAGCGGGCGTCCTTATGAGCCAACCCCCGGTATGGCTGGTTTCTTGACGAAAGCTTCGGTTCAGGCTGGCTCGATGTCGCTCGATAGCGCGGTCGTCATGATGTGCGCCAGGCGTTCACACTCGGTCTCAAGATCGAAGTCTCGCTCAACTTTCTCACGCCCGGCCGCCGCGATCTGATTTCGTAGGTCGGCATTGTCAAGCAAGCGCCGCACGGCGTTGGCGGTGGCTACCGGTTCGGATGGCGGCACAAGAAAGCCTGTAACGCCGTCTTCGATAAGTTCGGGGATGCCGGCGATTTGGGTCGCCACCGCCGGCACGCCGGCGGCGAGCGCCTCCATCAACACCACAGGCAGGCCTTCAGCGAAACTCGTCATGACGAATACGTCGGACTCGGCGAGGCGCTGGCGGATGCCTTCTTCGTCAAGAAATCCGTGAAACACAGTACGCGCTTCCGCCCCTAACTCCGCGGCGCGCTCGCGCAACACCTGCAGCAAAGGCCCATCACCAACGACATCAATCACAACATCCGGAAGCTGCGCGATCGCTTCGAGCAGCATCAGACACCCCTTTTCCGGCACTAGACGGCCAACAAACAGGAGACGGCGTCCTTTTCCGATGTGCCGCCTCACTGGAAACCGCTTGGCATCGACGCCGCAGTGGACAATGCGCAATTTATTCCAGCTCATCGGCGGGGCGGCAATCATGACCTGCGATCGGCAGAAACTGCTGATGCATATCACGAAGCTTGCTCGCGCCACCTTTTCGCCCAGCCACCATTGATTCATCTCGAAGAATTCTCTTGGCCCGTGGACGGTGAAACTGAACGAAAATCCCCCGATCTCCGCCGCGATTGCCGCCACCGAGCAGCTGGAGTCGGCGAAATGATTGTGCAAATGAGTGAGCGCAAGCGTGCGCATCCGTTCGGCCAGCATTCCCGCCTCAAGGAAATAGGCGATCTGTTTTAGACCGCCGACGAGACCCGGAGGGCAGGTGCGCCAAGCAAGACAAATGGCCCTCATGTAGCGGCTTGGCGAATTGAGAAACTGTTGAAGATGCGCGCGAACCATGCTGCGCGGCGGCAGCAAATAGATCGTCTCGCGGCGCCCTTCAGTGAGGCCAGGCGACGGGCTCTCCCCTAGCGCCGGTGCGCGCACCGCGAATGTCTGCACGCGATGGCCTTGTCCCCGCAGCGTGGCGACCTCGCGCTGAATGAAAGTGTCAGTGAGACGCGGATACTGACCCGTCAAGTAGCCCAGGCGCAGGCTCATCGCGCTCTCATGCCGGCTGACGAAGTTGCATTGAACTGCGCTTCGGCGACGCGCCGAGGCGCCAAGGCTCGGAATTCATCGCCAGTCCTTGATCGCCGACGCAAAAGCAGTTCGCATTCTGCCATGATTCTGGAGATCGAGCAGGCTATCGTGATCACCGGGGATTTCGATAATTTGTATTTCCGGACAGCGTATCCGCCAAGCTGCATCGGCCGCGGCCGCGCTCGCCGTCCGCAGAAGCGCGGCGCTTGCCTTCAAGGGCGAGGGATCGTTGTCCAGCCCTCTAAGCCACGGCGCTGTTGCGCGCATGAGTAGTCGCATGTTGAGCTCCGATTCGAACACCGGATCGTGGCAGGCCGCCCGAAACAGGAAAGCCTTGTTCCAGCGGCGCAGAAGCGGCATCACGTTGTCGCCCGCTAATCGCAGAAGCGCTCGCCAGAACAATGAACGCACCTGTATTCCGATTCGCTCAATCGACCCGCTTTGCGCTAGGGTCCGCAGGCGCGAAAAATGACGTAGCGTCGATCCTGGTCTCATGTCCGTCGAAGAAATGATGAATGAGTCGACCGCGCAAAGCCCCACCACCTCTACATCAAGTTGTTGTAGTCGTAGCGCAACGCCGTAGCCAAGGTGACCACCGAGCGAGACGCCAAGTATGGCCACCCGTCTGCCCAACCGCGCAATGTCGTTAGCGAGATCTTCAAGTAGCGCGCGCGCGCAGAATCCTTCCTCCGCATAACGTTGCCAGCCCGGGTAAGTCAGCGGCGCAAAATCACCCATCGCTGACGAAGTCGCGCAGAACGCGCGCAAATCCGGGACACCACCCCCAGCGCCGGATAAGACGGCGATCCGAAACGTTCGCGTCTCGACCGAGGGTATCATGCCAAATGCTCGGCGACAATTCTGGAGGTATATTCCGCGCCAACAACGAAGCGGAACAGAGGGCCGAAACTCAACGCCGAAGCCGGGCCGACGAAATAGAGGCCGGACACAGTGGATTCAAACGCTGCATTCAGTTTCGGGGCGCCATTAAGCCGGCCTACCCGTGCGCGGATGTCTGAAGATAGAAATTCACGTCGGTCGACATCGACGCGATAGCCGGTGCCGGCAACTACATGGTCGCATTCAAACCGGATTTCGGCGCCGTCAGCGCCCCGAAGCACCAACTCGGCGCCGCTGTTGGAAGGGTAGGCGTCCGCGATTGAGACCCCCGAAATGACCTTGACCTTGCCTTCAAAGCGCGGCCTCAGCCACCATGCGCCTTCTGGCGGCAAATGCCGCCTCACGAAATCCACCCGCCACGGATCAGGAAGATGGTAAATAAGTCCGGGAAAAGTTGTCAGCGCCCAGGCCTTGGGTCCCGAGCCAAGCCCCGAGAGAGGGGATCGAAGCCTGCGAAATAGCGAGCGTTGCGGTAGCACCCGCGTCTGCCAGAGCAGCTTTTCTTCGCGCGAAATTGCGACGGGAGTCGCTCCAACCTCGAGTAGCAGAGCTGCAGCCTCAAGCGCGGATTGGCCGGCGCCGACGACGGCCACTTTCTGCCTCTTGAAAACTCTAAAATTGTCGATGCGCGAGGTATGGGTCAGTAGCGCTGAGGGGAGCTTCGACAAAGACGACGGAACTACGTCAAAGCCTGAAAGGCCCGTCGCCACGACGACCCGTGAAGCTTCGAAACTGGCGCCGCCTTTCAAGGTCACGCGAAAACCATCGGTCTCAATTTGAACGTCGACCACATCGTCGGTCTCAACCCAAGGCACCCGGCGTTCTTGGAACCAGAGACCATAGTTAGCAAAGTTCGCCATCGAACAGGGCTCGAACGTCTCAAGCCCAAGGGGCTTGTTGTAATCTGCGAATGTATGGCCTCGGATTGGGGTCGATAGGTTGGTGCCGAAGCAGAATGACTTCAGATATCGTTCGCCCCCGGCATCAGCTATCTGTGACCAGAATGCCATCGGGCGGCCAAATACACGGTGGTCTACTCCACGGTGGGCCAGATGTGCCGCAAGAGACAGCCCGTACGGCCCGGCGCCAATAATTGCTACCGGTGTTCGGCTCAAGTTGCTCTCTCCGCGGACATCGGGACTTCGGCGGTCGCCGAGTCTGATGTCCCGCGCATAAATCTCGGAAGCGCGCGCAGGCCCAAATTAATTTCTGAAGCAATGTGAACCAACGTCGGAAGCGGATCTCGACGATCCGCGACGAGATCGATCATATGAGGTGCGTGGGCCATCATCCATCCCCTCCATTTGTCCCGCGCGGCGCGTCCATCGGGCCCGCGCATGGCTCGAGCAAAGAGGGTTGCACGCAGTGTGAAGCGATCCTGTATCGTTGCAGGTTGCGATTGATCGTAATTTTGAGCGCGTTCGAGCACTTTTCGGAGGCGGTCGTGTTCGTCCATAGCGTCAAGGCAAGCCAGAAGAGGCAACGGCATCTCACGGTAAATGTCGAGCGCGACTTGGTTGAAAAGGCGCGGGTTGAAATCGATCAATGCCCAGCGACCGTCCATCGGCAAGAATTCCGCTTCAAACATCCCGAAATATCCGAGTTCGTCGCATAACCGTCTGACCGCATCTGACAGCTCCTCGTCCGGAGGTAGAGCCTCGAAACATACGCCAACGCTCATTGGTCCCAGCCGCTGAAACACTTTTATGCAACGTCGCGTGACGTAGTGCGTTCGCGCCCGATCGAGAAACCCGGTGATTGAGATCGTACCTGCCTTGCTCTGGATCATCTGCTGCACTAACGGTCGCGCAATGGAGTCCTTGTCGCCGTTCCGCCTGCCTTTGCTCTCGCGGTTCACAAACTCGACCCATTCTCGCCTGAACTCAGCGCTGTCCTGAACAACAACGCCCTTTGAGTTGCTGGCGCGTTGAACATGCGTGCGGGGTTTGATCAGTACTGGATACGGGAAAGTCTCGGCAAGCTCGGAGATGTCCTGAGTATCGAGCGCGCTCCAGGTCGGAGGTGTCGCAATGCCCGCGTCTAGCGCGGCGGCAGCCAATTGGCTTTTGTCGAGAATGCGACAAATGGTCTCAACCGGGGGCTGATAAAGGACGAAACAATTCCCCAGGATCGCGGCATTCTCGGCATAAAGCCACGCGGTCTCGTCAGAGCTCGGCAGCAATAATTGGCATGGAAATCTCTCCCCGATTTCCATAAGACGCTTGATAAAGGAAGCGCTATCGCTTTCGCGTGGAGCGTGGTGGCTTCGAGTAGCGTACTTGGACCAGACGGCCGCAGACAAATGTGAGTTATACAATACGCAAACATCGTAGCCGTGCGCGCCGAGGCAACGAACGGCAGCAATCGTCCCCCCTGCCGAGGCGGACGATACTAGGACGGAATGTTTCGGATCCAGTTACGCCCCTCCTCGCCGAGCAATAAATAATCGTAAAAGTCAAGCCGGGAGACTCAACAGAAAAATTGTCATTTTTCCGTGGCCTCCGATTTCCAACTAACCCCAGCCAACACGGCCTGTCTACTATCGGTGATATTGTTGAGTTCGGCAACTGCCACTTCGGCGTTCGCGGGCTTGAGCGAAGATCTACTTCGGCCAGGCGCCGCGTATGAAATTGCACAAGAAACCGTGGCGGTCGCGACCGAGGCCGGGACGGACCACCCGCATCGCCGGGGGTTGGCGGTTGACCCGTTTGGTATTGGCGTATTTCTGACAACAGATGAGCGCGCTTGTCCACTCGCCCACAGGAGGGGCGCAGCGGCATGCGTTTCCTTCCCAGCCAACCGCACAAGCCGTTCCCGCGTCCCATGAATCCGCTTGATTTCGGTGCGAAACAATTCCGCACTGGATTGAAATTCCGTCTCGCAGGTGACGCTGATGAAGTCCCATGACTTCGCTTGGCGCTGGTTTGCGCGTTCGGCAATTTAGCGAAACGTTGATTCGGACTAGGGAAGACCGCCGTCGTGCGACGCATGCCGCTGACACGATCCAGCGATCGAACCAATGAGCCGGAAGTACTTTTAGATTTCGAAGGAACGCTCAATCTTCGGTTTGCTCTACTTTCGCTTCATCGATCCGATACAATCTTTCTAGTTCCTTCAAACGCCGATAAATCCTAACGTTATCTATGTAGACAGAAATCCAATTCTTGAATTCCCGCGAGAGGTCTACAAAAGGTCTGAGCGCCGCAATTCTATCCACAATCGGGTGTGGCGTGATGTCCGACCGCGAACTTCTTTGTAACGCCAGGATCGGAACACGCCTGAAGAGTCGTATCCGTATATACCCCGACGGACATGATTATAGACCCCATCGGCCGGCACGGGTCCCCCGTCAGGATGATCACGAGGGCGCCGCTCGCAGGCGTCCATATACTCGATCATTGTATCTAGAAATGGCCCGTTGACGGCGTAGCAATGCGTGCCCCGGATCTCGCCGTCCCACCTGATCAACGGCTTGGTCGGTTGCGCGCTTAACTGCGGCGAAAATCCGAAAAACAACAGGTCCCAATTTTCACCAGACAGTTGACGAAGTAAGCGTTTCTGGTAATGCACGCCAACCCTGCGAAAGGCGACGTCATCCTCGAATACGAGAACGTTGCGTAAGCGCTTATGCCGCGCGAGCTCGAGCACGTCGCGGTGGCTGGAAAAGCACCCCTTTGTCGAGATATCGACAAACCCGCCCCGCTCAGTCGGCCGGACAGCGGAAAATATTTCCACTTTGTCGTTCGGAATACGAAGACCGATGCGCTTGAATTCACGCTCTACTTGGCGCCGGCGATCCACGCGGTCGATCAGATTAATGACAAACGAACGATCGAAATATTCAATTATTTCCTTCACTTAGCCCTCATATGAATGGGCGCGGCGCAGTTTGCCGCTAATCAAGACGCTAACAGATAAATCGTTATGTAAATAATGCAATGTCCCGAACCTTACCTGATGGGACAGCGCATCGAGCAGACCTTTCCGGGCATTCCGTCCACCTGGAGGGGGGTGGTCATATTTGAGGCTTGCCGGAAATTCCCGCTTGGGGTTTCTGAGTGATCGGTTCGCCAAAGATGCCGTGGCCAAGCAATGGACCGATTGTTGATCTTAACACGGTCCATTTAGCTAGTGATTGGGCGGTGATTCGATCAGCCTGTGCGTGACGACCAGAGTTGGAGTGGATGAATATCCTTTTCGCGCTTCCGGGGCTTCATCGATGGGATCGAGGCGCAGAAGTCGCCTTCATTTCCGTCGCGACCGCATTGGCGAGGGCAGGGGACAAAGTGACCCTGATCGGTTCCGGGTCGCCACGGGCGGGAATGCCCTACCATTACATTCGCGCTGGAAGCATCGACCGTGCAAAATTCAGTCGATTTCCACTGCTTCCGCCGGTTCGCAACGAATATGCCTACGAAGAGCTCACGTTCGCGCCCTCATTGTTGTTGAAATACCGACCCGCTGATTTCGATGTTACTTTGACCTGTAGTTATCCTTTTACGAACTGGATTTTGCGCCGACCCACGACTGGCCCCAAACGCCCCCCACACGTCTTCGTCACGCAGAACGGCGACTGGCCAGCTTGTCACGATAACGCCGAATACCGTTTTTTCGGTTGCGATGCCTTGGTCTGCACAAATCCTGATTTCTACGAACGCAATAAGGATCATTGGAGATGCGCGTTGATCCCGAACGGCGTGGATGTCACCCGCTTCTCGCCGGGCCCCGAGCGCCGGCGAGCCTTCGGGCTTCCCGAGGATCGATTGATTGTCTTGATGGTTAGCGCGTTGGTGGATTTCAAGCGCGTCGCCGCGGGGATCGAAGCGGTCAGCCTCATACCCAATGCTCATCTTGTCGTAGCTGGCGACGGCCCCCTGCGCGGCGCTGTTTTGCAGACAGCGGCCGATCTTATGCCTGGGCGATTTACACGGATTTCGGCGCCGGCATCGGAGATGCCCGATCTCTATCGATCAGCGCACGTCTTCCTCCACATGGCGTTCGAAGAATCCTTTGGCAATGTCTATGTCGAGGCGCTGGCCTGTGGCCTGCCGGTCGTGGGCCACGATTCCGCCCGGCTCCGCTGGATAGTCGGCGACTGCGGGTATCTTTTGGACACGAGGCAACCCAGAGATGTGGCGGCGATAATTGTGCGTGCGGCCGAGGCGGGGCCCAACGAAAGGCAACGGAGCGTTGCAAGGGCCGAGGCGTTTTCCTGGACCCAGATTGGTTCGCAATATCAAGCCATGTTACGCGAACTGGTGCGGCCGGGCCGCGCCTAAAGGTTCGCTTCGGGGCAGTGGTGGGTCCGGCGCGGTTGCGGGCTCATCCGCAATAATGTGGTTTGGGGAAACCTATGCGCAAAATAGCCTGTCTCGCTGCGGCCACCTGCGATTCGCTTATTGGACCTCCGCGTGTCGGAAGGCTCATTGGGAATCGGGCTTTAGCGAGAGTTACTCGGGCGGCGACAGGGTCAATGGCTGAGGAAGTCCCGACTTCTCGCGTGAAGTAGCTTTGGGTCGTGGAACTCCTAAACCGTGCAGCCGGATGCGGATAGAAGCGAGCTTGAGCGCGGAGAGGAAGTGTTCGGCGAGCTTATCGAATCGCGTTGCGATGTGCCGAAAGCGCATAGTCTTGCTAAAGAAGGCTCTAACACGGCGCCTCGACGATCCCCCCGGTTTGCGCTCGGGCGCATTAGGCCGGCTGTAGCCGCCGCAGGCGTCGGCGTGGAGCAAACTGCTCCGATTGTCGAGATGGCGTTCGGCATGCTCCGCCGTTCGATCGTGCGAGGCGTAGAATAGCGTCGCTGGCGGATCCTGTCCGCCGAGGGGGCGGTCGTTGCGGACATCGACCCCCATACGCCCTGTGTCCGTCTTGCCCTTGGCAGGAATTGGAACCGTCGTGTCGCCGCCGTGCAGGCGCTCGGCCGGTCGGCATGAGCCTCGATCAGCGTGTGCAGCAGGACCGAAACCGCCGCGCGGACGACGACAGGTTTGGCCAGCGTCGAGAGGCTGACGTCAATTCCTTTGCCCGCGTATCGCTCAATCTGCCGGTTCAGCGGCTGATGCTGGCCGAACTTTCTCGAACAGGATCATCCCCAGCAGGCTTGCGCCGACGAGCCCTCGCGGGATGGTATAGAACAGCGCCGGCGCCTGCGTGACTGTTTGCATATCCGGCAGGGGAAGCGCGTGCGGCCACGGCGCGCTCTCGCGGTAGATGCGCGGGGGTATGGTTTGCAAGCGGGCCGGCGGTGCTCAATTTTCACCAAATCGATGTTTTGACTACCAATAGCCGTGAACATCCGTTGCGCTGACCACAAGTCGACTCCCATCGCATTCGCGCTGTCTATCGACCACTTTGCCGGCGCCATAGTTGGCCTCATCGATTTCCAACCAGGCTTTCAATTCGCGATCGGATATCCGAACTGCGAAAATCAAGTGGCGATGGCTGTCGATCAGCTCCAGATTTGAGCGAAGCAGTTCGACGGCTTTTGGCTGAGGGTCAATCGCAATCGCCTCCGATCGCTTGACGCAATGTAGAAAACAGGCCGTGATGTAGCCAATGTTGGCGCCTATATCTAAGAGTACGTCGCCAGCTTCGACCAATTTTGCAAGACCTCGAACATTGAACGGTCAAACTCCCCCATGAGATAGAGATGTCGCCCGATCAACTCGTTCGGGCGAACCTTCATGGAAAAGCCGTCGGTTGCGCTAGCTGTCGCAATCTCGCTGCGGAAATTTAAGATTCAGAAAATACCGATCACATATGCGATCTGTTCCGTTCCTCTAGGAAAGGGCCGGAGCCGCAGCAGCGCTTTTGGGGCGCAATATGTTCGGGGTTCATAGGGTGTCGCCTGTAGTCCTGATAGCCCCACCTCCATTTCACATTTGGCCATAACCGCTAAGCAAAGCTGAGCGCACTGAAAAGGCATGATCGCGAAACGGCAGGCGCTTTGGCCCAGCGTATGATTGCTACATTGCGAGACCGGGTGTCGGGGCGCGAAGAACGACAGTGGGCAGCGAAAATAAGGCACGCTCGGCCGCGCGACGAATCACCGCGTCGCTGCGACAATCGCGCTTCAGCCGATCGCGGACAAGCGGACGCGCAGACAACCCAGGATTGCCACGGAGTGGCGTAAATATGCGCCCGGGCAGTGTATCGGTGAACCTGCGATATTTGATTTTTGCCGGCCTGTTTCCGCACTGATGTCCAATTCGAAGGCAAGAATTGCAATGATCGCGAGTGTTTGCCTATGGGACAAGCATCGAACATAAAATAGTTCGACTGTATGGCAGCCCCGGGGGGCGACTTTGATTCGGAGCTGCGATATTTGTGGGTTGAATAATTCGCGACCGAAAACGGTCGCATTTCGGAGTTACACACGGTCAGGCAACAGCGATAGGATTGGGGGTGTGGGGCGGGAATGGACTTTGCGGGGGACGTATTTTGTCAGTCATTTTGATGCATCTCAGATTGAGGCGCATAGAAAATGGCCAGACATGAACGCGCAGAGTTCAGCAAGCGTGGTCCGTTGACCGAACGCTGATTTGGCCGACATTGTCGAGATTTAAGGGTAACTTGGCCTTCACCTAAAGGCGCAGGGAGGGTGAGCTTGCGCCCTTGTGGCGCCGGCTAGCCGACGGCGACTGTGACGGGCGGGTGGTTCACAATCAAACAGTTGAGATTGTGCCGAGAATCTGGGGCGCGCCATAACCGCAAACTCCAATTTCCAGCCACTATCGTTTGGTTGCTGGCCGCAGCGACATGACCAACGGGGAGGAAACATGATGCCACGGATGTCAGAAGATCGCCGGAACATGAAGTCAAAGGTGAGGTAGATGATTTCAAAGCTCGAACTTGACTCTTTGAAAGACGACGACCTGCTTCTCATCGCTCCGCTCATCACGGGCGAGGATCTTGGCAGTCCGGCGACTTCCAGCGAAGCTGGGGCTTTCGACGATTCCGCGCGAGAGCCTCTTCCTTGGGCGTTTCGGAGTCGGGTGAATGACGCGCCAACTCCGTTAGGCGACTTCGGCGGCCTAACCGCGCATCAGAGCCATAATGAGACTTCGACTCCCGAGAGTCTGTCGCCGGATTTGAACAAATTCGGGGGAAGTGAGGCCATTGCACTTGGGCCAGCAAACGTAACGCCGGCTCCGACCACGATTGCTGTGGGCGCGACTGTTGAGATTTCCGGTTCTGAGGACGGATCGGTGATCTTTGCCGGCTCCACGGGCAGGCTGGTTTTGAACGATGCGCTGGGCTTCACGGGCAGGATTTTCGGCCTTTCGGGCGCCGACGCGATCGATCTGGCCGATGTTCAGTACAATTCCTCGACCACCGCGAGCTTTCTCGGCGACGCTTCCGGGGGGACGCTGACGATCACGAGCGGGAGCGAGACGGCGACGGTCTCGCTGGTCGGCGATTATCTGTCCTCGACCTGGGATCTCTCGAGCGACGGTCATGGCGGCGTGACCGTGGTCGACCCGGTCGTCAACACGTCCTGGCAAACGCTCAAGGTCGGGGCCGGCGGCTTCGTGCGCGGTCTCGACATCGCGCCCGACGGCACGATGGTCGGGCGCACCGACACCAACGGCGCCTATCTCTGGGACGCCGCGACCTCGAGCTGGACGCAGTTGGTCACGGCCTCCAGCATGCCCGCCGCCATGGTCGCCGCCGACCCCGCGGCCTTGGGTGAAGGCGTGTTCGAAATCCAGATCGCCGACAGCAATACCCAGATCTTCTACATGATCTTCAACGGGTACATGTTCAAGAGCGCCAATCAGGGCGCGACATGGACCCAGCAGACCTCGTTCGATGGCGGCGCCCAGATCACCGCCAATCCGAACGACAACTACGGCCAGGTCGGCCAGAGGATGGCCATCGATCCCAACAATCCCAACATCGTCTATGCCGGATCCGAAGGCCAGGGGATGTTCGTGACGACCAACGGCGGGGTCACTTGGACAAGCGTCGCCGCGATCCCCGCGGGCGACGACGCCGGCATCACCGGCATCCTGTTCGATCCCGCCGCCAGCGCGGGAGTGGTTGGCGGCGTCACCCAGACCATTTTCGCCTCGAGCTACGGCAATGGCGTCTATGAAAGCACCAACGCCGGCGCCACATGGAGCCATCTGAGCGGCGGACCCACCGACGTCGAAAACGCCGCGGTCTCGAGCACGGGCGTCTATTACGCGGTCGGCGACAGCAATTCGAGCCTGTGGAGTTACGCCGGCGGCGTATGGACCGAGCTGATGACGGGCTCGCAGGTCGAAGCGATCGCCGTCGATCCCAATAACGCCAACGAGCTTGTCGTCACCTACAGCGGCGGCAACATGAACATCAGCTATGACGGCGGCGCGACCTGGAGCGGCGCGAATTGGAACACCCATGTCGCCGCTGCCGACATTCCCTGGGAGCAGGCCGCCAATGCCTACATGGACATTGGCAATGTGATGTTCAGTCCGACCGTGCCCAACGAACTGATCGCGAGCGGCGGCACCGGCGTCTGGCAGCTCACCAACCTGCCGACCTCGGGATACAATTGGGATACGCCCATCACCTGGAACGACATGAGCGTCGGGATCGAAAACCTGGTCGCCAACGAAATCATCGCGCCGCTCGGCGGCGCCCCGGTTCTTGCTTCCTGGGATCGTCCGTTCTTCGACATCACCAACCTCAACCAATATCCGACCACCTACGGCCCCGTCGATTCGTCCGCCATCGTCGCGGGCTGGTCGGTTGACTATGCTTCTTCCAGTCCGGGGTTCCTGGTGGGAATCGCGGACTGGTGGGGAACCGAGGAATCCGGCTATTCGACCAATGGCGGCAAGACCTGGACGGATTTCGCGACCGACCTTCCCGGAGCGGATTCGTCCTACATAGGCGGCACCATCGCCGCCAGCACGCCACAGAACATCATCTGGGCGCCGGCGGACGGCTTTCAGCCCTATTACACCACCAACGGCGGCGCGACCTGGAACGCCATCACCCTGCCGGGAGTGACGAGCTGGAGCGGCTTCGACTACGCCTATTATCTCGATGCGCGCACCGTCGCCGCGGACCGCGTGCTCTCCAACACCTTCTATCTGTTCGACGCCGGACAAGGGCTGTTCGAGACCACCAATGGCGGCGCGACCTGGACAAAGAAATATAGCGGCGACATCACGCTGTTCGACAATTACAACGCGGAGCTCATGTCGACGCCGGGCGAAGCCGGCGAGCTGTTCTTCACGGGCGGGCCCCAGGGCGCCACGCTCGGCAACACGCCGGCCGGCGAATCCTTCATGCGCTCGACCAACCAGGGCGCTGCCTGGACGGCGATCCCCAATGTAGAGGAAGTGCTCGCCTTCGGCTTCGGCGCGGCCGCGCCGGGACAGAGCAATCCCGCTCTCTACATCGTGGGGTGGGTCAACAATGTCTATGGCGTCTGGCAGTCCAATAACGCCACGAATCCCTCCGTCACGACGCCGACGTGGGTCAATCTGGGAACCGAGCCGACCGGCGCGCTCGACGAGATCAAGACCATATCGGGCGACATGAATGTCTACGGCCAGGTCTATGTCGGCAACAGCGGTGGCGGATATCAGGTTCTGGTCGCGCCGCCCTCGGTGACTGGGGTGACCGCGACCGGCGCAGGGATCGCCAACAACGCCGGCACGGTTGGCGCGGGGACAACCATCACCTTCACCATCAATCTGACGGCGAACGTGACCGTCGCCGGCGGCGCGCCGACCCTGACTTTGAATGACGGCGGCGTGGCTGCCTATGTCGGCGGATCCGGCACGAATGCCTTGACCTTTTCCTATACCGTGGCGTCCGGGCAGAATGTCTCGGGCCTCGCGATCACCAGCTTCAATCTGCCCAGCGGCGCCGCCATCCAGGACGATGTCGCTACGGCGGCCGTCCTTACGGGCGCCGTGACCACCTTCGCCAATATCACGGTCAATACGGGCGCGGTCGGCGGGCCGGTCACGGTCGCCTACTACCTGGCTAATACGGCGGCGCTCGATGCAGCCGGCCAGATCACGATTTCGGACACCGCCGCCAACGTCTCCGCGGCGTTCGATACGCTAAATGCTGATGCAAAAGTCTCGGCGATCACGCTGACGGGAACGCCCACCCTCAACCTCGATGTGGCGCAAACCCTCAATGACACGCATGCGCTGAATGCGATCACCAACACCAACTACGGAATCGTCGTTACCGACACCGGCGCCAACGTGGCCGCCAATCTCGCCGCGCTCAACGCCGACAGCCATATCACCTCCATTCTGCCGGCCGACGGCTCGCAAAATCTCGTCCTCACCATGGCTCAGATGACGAACGACGCGCGCGCGATCTCGCTGCTCGATCCGTTCATAATCACGGTGAAGGATACGGCTTCCGGCTTCGACGCGCTCTCGGGCGCGCAGATCGCAACTCTCAAAGCCGATGGCGTGACGCTTCTGGATGCGACCAACACCGATGTCGCCCTGACGAACGCGCGGCGGGAAGCGCTGGGCGCTGATGGCATATCTGTCATTCAGCCTTACTCCGGCGGGACGACAGAAGTGGTGACCTACGCAGCTACCGGCCGGCTTTCGACAATCGTCTATCAGGGCGTCGCCGGTCAACCCTATACGTCCTTCACGGTCAACTATGGGTCGGGAGGAAAACCCGCCAGCGCAACCTATAGCGACGGCATGACCAAAACCTGGAATTACAAGGCCGATGGATTTTATGACGTCGTCTTGAGCAACATCGTCAATTCCGCATACACCTCGCTCGAAAGAATGCGTGAGAGCTCTGGCGCCTTGATCGGCGTTGCGCGCGATCAGGCCTCGGGATCGGGCGAAGCCGTGATCACTCTCAGCGGAGTGACGGTGTCTGCCGGCTCCAGCGGTTTAAGCGTTTCGGTCGGGGCCGATAAATATGCCCTTGATCCCCATGCGGTGGAGAATTTCAACGTGACGGGCCATCAATCCGAGACTTTCAGCCTCGGCACAGGCTTCGGGGCGGAAACGATCCGGGGATTCAGCGCGGGCGGAAGCTCCAGTGACGTGCTGTCGCTCGGACTGTCGATGTTCAAGGGCCTGGGCGTCGCCAACACGGCGGTGCAGGACGTGGCGATCCTGATCTCGAACAATGCGATGGCGCAATCGGGATCTAACGTCACTATTACCGACAAGAGCGGCGACGTCCTGACCCTGCTTGGTGTCACCACAAACACCCTGCTCGAGGACGCAAGCAAAGTGTTTAAGTTCCGTTAAGCGCTCTGACGACAACCGTCGGCGCGCCCAAAATCCGCCTATTGTTGCGCCACGGCGAAGGCAGCCGCTCATGCAAGTCGGCGTCTTCGCCGCCACGAACCGTTTCCAAGGTATCGCGTTGTTCACTCTAAAACCTAGTCGCCAGATTCAGTCAGGGCGGCCAATTGACGAGGGCTGCAAAGTGGACAGTGTCAGTAAAAATATCCGCGCTTTGGTCGCATCGCGGCCCTATCCGCCTCCGGTCCACCAAGCATGCAGAACATTGCTTTACAAGAATGTGTTTACCGTCAGAGCCAGCATGAGATGGTCGACGATAGATCAATCTGATCGCGACCCTGGTCTACTGCCTAGATCAGCAAGTCGCCGCCAAGTTGCCGCCCGCCGATCGCCGTCCCCTTGACAGATTGCAAACTGGCTTCGGCAAACATCTGGAACCACAACTTGGCGGGGTTTTCCGTCGCAATGCTGGGCTTCTCGCTGACTCTCCAGCGGGGAGCCGAAAGCACCAAATCCATTACGTAGCGTAACCGTCCGTTCGGCGCCTCCTTTGAAGTTGTGGTCAATGAGGTATCATATGAACTCGAATTTGCCCGCCACTGCGAGAACGGCTTGATTCCATTCACAGCGCTCCCGAGTAAACCGGCAGCCGTTCGATGCCCAGTGTCGGCGCACGCGACGCTGCGGCTGCACGCTCCCTTTCCGGCGCAAGTATTTTCGCTATTTGAGAAAGCGACAAAATTTTCGGCCAACGCACATCCGGTACAATGCGGCGCAGGAGCGAATCGATGGAAATCGCGTCAGGTGTCCGCGATGAGCGGGTTTGAGGGGATATGACGGCCTAATGCAGCGGATTCGCCACATTCACCGCGGCGGCTGGCCAAGATTTGGACGGAGTTGGACGTGAAGTGGGTGTCTCTCGCAATTCTACTCGCTTCAATTGCGCCAGCGACCACATGGGTGCGAAAGCGTCCGGACAGATTGAATTGGCTCTGCTTTCTGATCGGATTTCTCCCATTTACAAGTTACTCGCTTCATCTCTTTACCGCGCCGATTTCCTGGGCCTATTGGGTCGGTTACCTAAAAGGCCTTGAAATCTATGTCATCGACATTGTCGCCATTGTCACGTTGCTCGCATTGCGCGGACACATCAATCGACCGCGGTTCATCATCCCTATGGGCCTGTATTTCGTCGCCACGGTGGTCGCCACGTTCGGCGCGACGTCGCCGGAGCCGGCCATATTTTATTGCTGGCAATTGCTGCGCGTTTTTCTGCTCTACTTCGCTGTAGCGAACGTCTGCGCCTTGGAGTTTGAAGCGATCGCGGCAATTCTAAAGGGTCTTGTCGCTGGAGAGCTATTGGAGTGCGTCGTCGCCGTCTGGCAACGCGTCGGGCACCACGTCCTCCAAACCCCAGGGACTTTGGGAAGCCAAAATGAACTAGGCCTCGCATCGCACTTCGTGATCTTCCCCTGTTTTGCCATCATGCTGGGAGGTCAGCGCGGATGGCTCCCTCCCGTTGCAGTGCTTGCCGGCCTGCTGACGGACGCACTCACGACTTCGCGCGCCGCGGTTGGCCTCGGCTTGGCGGGCTTGGCTTTGGTATGGCTGCTTTCTTCCGTCCGCAAGTTCACCGGCAGAAAGTTCGTCACTTTGGTCGTCGGACTGATCGTGCTTACGTTGGTCGCGCCGCTGGCAGTGGCTTCCTTTGGCGAAAGATTCGAACGCAGCAACGAGGGGCTGGCTGAGGATGGGGAGCGATTGGCATTTAAGCGTGCAGCGTGGATGATGATCGACGATCACCCCGGCGGCGTCGGACCCAACAATTTTGCTTTGGTCGCCAATGTCGGCGGCTATTACACGCGCACCGGGGGCGTGTCGGAGGCAGGCAGGTCAAGTAACGTACACAATATTTACATTCTCATCTGGGCTGAGACCGGTCTGGCCGGCTTGGCCTCCTATCTCGTCATATTCGCAAGCGTGCTCATAGTTGCGCTAAGATATGGCGCGTTCTCGCTAGGCCGAGACCCCAACGATCCGCGCAAAGACGTTCTGATCGGAGTGACCGTCACATTACTAATTGTCAGCATCCATTCGACTGAAGAATGGATCGCTATTGGCAGTGTCTTGCAATATCTGTTGGCCATTACGTTTGGAATCGTCTCCGGCTTGACGGTCCCGCAAAGGGCGTCGAATTTGGCGCAAGGCTCGCTTTTTTCGATATATTCGGCGTCAGATCGTAGCGTCGCATTTCCAAGCTCCCATTTGGGAACTTGAATAACAAACCGTCGATTTCTGGGGAATCTCCGCGGCCGTTTATAAGCTTACGACGTAGCTCATTGCTTTACTCGCGCTTTTTCTGCATGCCTCTATTCATACCAGTTCTGGCTGAGCGCGACTTGTCGGCTCAGATTCCGCGCAAAGGCGCGGGCGCGCTTCGCGCTTGGCCACAAGGCGTTGATCGGTTCCGATTAACGAGTCCTCGTATTCCGCACCAGTTACAGTTGGTCAAATCAACGTCAATTCACTTGTAGTCGGCCGAAGGTGCGATCAGGCCGATCGTCGCATACCAAAAATATTTACAGATGCCCTGAAACCCAGCGATATGACTGGTGGTCATGATAGTCGAATAAGCCCACCGATCTGACGCCTTAACAGTGGGAAAGAGCGACATGCGCACAATCTGCGCAGGATATGCAAGGAGCAGAGCCAACCACCACTTGCTCGTGAGCGCAGCTCCAAGAAGCGCCGCAGGGCCAAGCAAGCTCCAGATAATGTTGCGGCGAAGTTGTCCAGCGACCCCAGAATTCACCGCAGACCCGTGCATGGCCCATAGTTGGGCGCAGCCGTAGCCGGCCCGTGTCGTCCGCTTCCACCATTGGGAAAAGCGCCGCATCGCGGCGTCGTGAAGTGTCATTTCGGCGTCGATCCGCCAAATAGCCCAATTTCGCTGCCGCAGTCGAAAACAAAATTCCGGCTCTTCGCCCGCAAGTATCGCCGGATTGAACCCGCCCACGGCATCGAACGCCTCGCGCCTCACCATGGCGTCGCCGCCGCATGCTTCTATTTCACCTGGCGGCCTATCCCACTCCAGATCCATAAAACGATTATACACAGACGCTGCGGGAAACATTTCTCGTCGCCGGCCACACACCACCGCCACTCGCGCATTCGCGGACAGAAACGCTCGAGCTTTCTCGAGCCAATCGCCATCTAGTACACAATCACCATCAACGAACTGAATAAACTCGATTGCTGGCGAGAAACTTTCGATACATTTCGCGCCCGCGTTTCGCGCTCGCGCGGCTGTGAAAGGCTGGTCAGGATCCAGCGTGCATACGAAAGCGGCGAATTTTTCCGCGGTCGCCAGACTGCCGTCCGTAGACCCTGAAATCCACATAGACCGTCTTGCATCCGCTCGCCCGCAGTGAGGTAAGACAACGGACCAATCGTTCGCCTTCGTTTCGTCCGATGACTACAAGCCCGACGTTGTGCAAAGCCATCGAGACTCCCTTCTGATCGCGGTTCGGCATACCTAGCGTTGCGTCGCATGCACGCACGTGTATCATGGCTCATAATTCTATTGTAATTACATCGCGGACAACGGGAGAGTACGAGCTTGAAAATGAACTGGAGAGCGACGCTTGACCAATCTAGGAAACAAGAAAGGGCTGGCTATACTAGCTAAGGGTTAACTCCAAGATTGGCCGGACAACCCCGACAGCGTAGCGAGTGTTACGTGAACTATTACCGTTGGGTAGCGGGAATGAGGGCCGGCCGACGGCGGGGACCGGTTCGAGAGATTGGACGAAAAGTGTTAGGATAGGAAAGCAAGCGGGTTCTATTGCATCAGACGGATCACAGAAAATTAAGTTAGCATCATGGCTTTGGATAAAGAAGAACTTAGTATATCTATCGGTGTACTTGCGCACAATGAAGCGCCGCGTATAGAAAGAACATTGATTTCGCTGTTGAAACAAGATGTATTTCGGAATTTTCCAACAGAACTTGTCGTGATAGCTAATGGTTGTACCGACAATACTGCAGAGATTGCCCGTAACGTGGTGACCCAATTCCAGAAAAATTGGGAGTCGCCCAGTGACATCAGAGTTGAAGAAATTGCTACTGCTGGCAAAGCCAACGCGTGGAACGAGTTCGTTCACCGAGTGAGCTCGCGCAAAGCTTCCGCTTTAGTTCTCATGGATGCCGATATCAATATTATAAATCCGGATTCGATAACGTCATTGATTACAACGTTGCGCGACGATCCTGTTGCCGTCGTGTGCTTGGGACAGGCGCTTAAGGACATAGAGCTTAAGTCTAGTCTCACCTTTTTTGAACGGTCGCTACTTCGTGCTTCGCCCCGGGTAGATTCTGAAATATTAGCGCTATGCGGGCAACTCTACTGCATTGATGCGTCTGAAGCACGCAAAATTAACTTGCCCATCGGAATTACGGTGGATGATGGGTTCATACGCGCGCTGCTGCTCACTTTTGGATTTACCAGACCTGAAGACGCAAAGCGGATCGCGGCCGCGCCAAGAGCAGTTCACAGTTTTGCAGCCGTCGCAACAATCCGAGAGCTATTTAAACACGAAAAATGGATAGTGGCCGGCAACATCGTAAACATGATGTTGTTTGAACGCTTTTGGTCCGAGACGCCGTCCCGATCTCAGCGCCATGCAGCTAATGGCGCAATGGCTGGCGGACGACCCGCACTGGCTCGGAATTACGTTAGCGCGCAAGTGAGAATGCGAGGATGGCGCACTACTACCGAGGGCGATGTGGACGAGACGATTTGCACATTTGAGCGGGTTGCCGATCTGGGCGAAGTTGCGCAAGCTTCCAATCGCGACGGCGGCATCGATTGTCGATGCGATCATTTTCGCGGCCGCCATCTGCGACGTGCGCCGCGGCAAGGCTTTCGGCTATTGGGGACGAATATGATTTGACCGCCTGCTTTGACCGCCCGCCCCGGAAATTGGGAACCGTTGGCGCCGCGCCAATTGCGAACTGCTTGCCATAACTACGGCCTGACCCCCTTTTTCGCTCGGGGATTTGCCAAGCGGCAATATGGCCCTAAAATCGAAATGTCATAAGCTCCAGTCTAAGGTTAGTGGGTTATGAAAAATGAGCTACCTCTTGTCGAGCAGTTGTTGAGTTTGGTTCGGCCGGCCGTACCTGGGCTTTCGAATCTCAAGGTCGATCCGCTTACAGCTGATTTGCGCCAGGCTGGCCTTTCATCGATGGCCGCGGCCCGCTTGATGCTAGAAATCGAAAGCCTTTTCAATATTGCAATACCTGACGCCGATTTGGTCCCGGACAATTTCGCTACAGTGCGCGCAATAGAGCGCCTCGTTGTGCGGCTGAGAGCATGAGGGGCGCTGGCGAAAGGAAACGCCGTGCGACGAGCGTTGGCGCGTTTGGCGTGCTATTCTATTGCGCCTGTTGGCAGGTGGAAGGAATAGAAGAGACTTGTTGCTGAACCGGCCTGTGCCCAGGCCCCTAGCAGCCCCAGCGGTTATCGCATCCGACTGCGCGATCGCTGCCTAGCGATCATGGTTCTTGAAAAAACGAGCTCGGCTGCCAGTTAGTTCGCTCGCCGCCTGGCAGATGATAGGTCCGAAAACAAAGTGCGGCGACACCGAAGCGGGGACTGCGAGAGCGATGAAGGTTTTGGTGACTGGCAGTGGCGGCTTTCTGGGGCGACACATTGTGCAGGCCTTGGTAAAGCGTCAACACACCGTCCTTGCAATGGTCCGTCCCAACTCGGTGATTCCTTCTTGGTCGAATGCTGTTGAAATTGTGCGCGCCGATCTTCGCGCTCCTGGAGACTTGCAATCAGCCCTCGCAGGCGTCGATGCTGTCATACATGCCGCGGCTGGGACCAGCGGCGGCGAAGACGCGCAATTCGCTTCGAGCGTCGTAGCAACTGAAAATCTTCTCAAAGCAATGCTTGCATCACAAACGAAACGTCTTGTGCTTATTAGCAGCTTTGTCCTTTATGACTGGGACAACGCGTCAAGCGTCATAGACGAAGAGAGCCCTACGGCGCGAAGCATCTACGAGCTTGGCGGCTACTCAATTGCAAAAATTTGGCAGGAGCGCATCGTCCGCGCTGCCGCCGAAGGGAACGCGCTAAAGCTCACTATTCTGCGCCCCGGCTTCATTTGGGGCGAAGGTCACGCAGAGATTGCGGGCATGGGTAGGAGATTCGGACGCGTATTCGTGATGTTTGGGCCGTTTACGCGCCTGCCTTTGATTCATGTGGACAATTGCGCGGACTGCGTTGTCGCGGCTACCGAGCATCCTGACGCGGTTGGTGAAACCTTCAACCTTGTCGACGGTGACGAAATACGCGTCTGGCGCTACGTGCGCGAATTTGCACGCCGTTCGGAGCTGCCTGCCATCTACGTTCCGCTGCCATATAATTTGGGGCTCGCAGTAGCGAAGCTGGCGAATTGGACGAGCCGTCGCTTATTCGGAGATAGAGGCAAATTGCCTTCTCTTCTTTCACCGAGACGATATCGCTCGCAGTTCAGGCCGCTGAGGTTCCCGAACCAAAAAGTCGAGACCCGGCTCGGGTGGCGGAGTCCTCTTAACTTTCGGCGAGCGGCAGAAGCGACCTATTCAAAAGCCGAGCCGCGAGATAGCTCGGGTCGCGCGGGAACGCCAGCGGACGCAAGATAGGTTTGGTAGACGGCCGGGCAATGGCAGGAAAATCGGCATTTCAGGAAGATCTCGCGCGCTATCGCGGATCAATACGTTGGAACGAGCCTGCTCTATGGTCTATTGCCGCCTACCGCCTAGGGCGGAGGATCCTCCAAATCGAAAAGGCGCCGGTTCGACGTGCGCTGCTACTTATATTTTTTCCAATCGGCCGCCTAGTTGAAACGATTTCAAAAGTCAGCCTGCCCGCATACGCTGACATCGGTGGTGGGCTAAGGATTGAGAGCAGCGGAATAATATTTGTCCACGCGAACGCAAAAATAGGTCATAATTGTACTCTGCAACGCGGAGTGACAATCGGAAACACGCTCCCCGACGGGCCTACGCCAATCATCGGCGACAACGTTGAAATTGGCGCATATGCTCAGATCCTCGGCGGCATCCGAATTGGAGATGGCGCCAGGATAGCTAGAATGGCTGTGGTGCTAGTCGACGTCCCGCCCGGCGCCTTCGCATCCGGGATTCCTGCCAAAGTGATATTTGCCGCGCAAAATCCGCCGCTCTAAGTCGTAGACCCATGATCCAGAGCGGGCATTCCCAAGAACGACGATCTGTCATCCAGGCTCCATTGTTTGTGTCCACCAATACTGCGCGGCAGCAAAAAGGAGGGTCTGGGATCGTTTAGGGCGCTCGCGAGGCGGCCTCACCGCCAAAATCCACCTCCACGTCGACAGGCAAGGGCGGCCAATCGGGCTGAAGCTGACGGCGGGCCAGTGCAAAGCGACATCGCCAGCGCGTCCGAAATGCCGCCCGTTTGCGTGCCGGCGCGGTCCTGCTAGCTGACAAAGGGCTGCATTGCGCCACTTTGGCCGAGCACGACGCCTGGGCGAACATACCGCCCAAGTCCACTCGACTTCTGTCCAAATCCGGTTGCGCGATTTATGAGTTTACGACCGAAGCCGCGCCCAGAGCTGCCGTAGCGCCGCGCGCGACATTCTCGATCGATGGGCGTAAAGCTGTGTCAACTCAAACCCCCCGGGCCGCCCATCGTCGCCGAGCACGTTGGCGATAGTTGGGTGTCGTGAGCGCCACCAAGCCAAAAGGGTTGCGCACAGCATCAATTTCGTCCGCCCACACAAATTTGAAAACCAGCCAAGAGACATGCTATTGATATTGATTTAGAATTCCCCTTTCCCGTCACGGATATAGCTAATCTTCAGAAGTACAAGCTTTATGACATATAACTTTCTGGAGACTATCGAATATGGACGCATTTATTACGATAATAAACGCCTTTATTGCCTGTTATCGTAAGGGGGTCGCGAGAAAAGATCATTTGAATGGCGTTATCTGGATACTGGCTGCCCTGAGGATATTTTTTATACCTGGCGCTGCAGTAAAACTTCATTCCTTGAAAATTTTTACAAAAATTTATAGCAATTCTAGGATGAATAATCCACTGTATTTCTTGGTGCATAGATATTATCTTTCCAAACGCTTCTCGTTATCGCAGCGGGTGCGCGCCGCGATGAGCCATCACGAATACGAAACAAAACAATACGACCAAGAATATGCCCTACATGTTTACAGCTCGTGCGGTATTCTTCTCTGGAGCTATCTATTCGAGGGTTTTACTTTTGCGATAAAATTGATAGCAACCGAAGATAATCTTTATGAAGGAGAGCTTAGCGTAATTTTGTTCGTTGACGAAATTAGATTGTGTCGTATTTCATACTGTTATTTTGATAAAACTGTGATTAGTCTCGAATCTTGTATGACAATGTTAATAACCCGCAATCAAACTGACGCAAATCCAGGTCGAGCCATATTCGATCGATGTTTCGGTCAAAATTCCCCGCAGTATTTCTGCCTAGCCGCCATTTGTGGAATTGCAGTTTGCAACGATTTCAAAGCGATATTTGCAATAAAACATGACGATCAGATAGCCTACGATATTAAGTATGATGTTGGTTTCCGGAATTCTTATACATTGCTATGGGAAAAATTAGGAGCAACCGAATTTGAGGGAAATTTATTCAAATTAAATATACCGCTAGATTTGCAACCGCTCCAATCTATAAATCGTCTCCATCGACGCCGCGCCCGCAAACGGCGGGAATATTGGAACAAGATTATGGAAGACAGTCAGTTGAATTTGAATAAGCACCGCATTGAAGCAAGTTCCCTTGTGAGTGATTCACACTCGTGAACAGGAAACGAATATAAGCGCGCTGCGAAACGAGTGTAAAATTCTACCTGCTTCAACGTCTGAACTCGTCAAGCCCTAAATTGCGGGGGATTTCAGCGAATGAAAGCGCAGCGCTACCGCGTCGACCGCTAGGCGGTTAGGCCGGATCCCTTTCCGCGCCATTAATGAACGGGGTACTTCGGGCACGGCGGCGCGCGCCCGGTCTTTTCGCAGGCCGCGATGTCCTCGCTTCGAAAATAGCCCGCAACCGCAACGACGTAGATCGGCGCGAGCTCGAGGATGTCGCGGGCCTGCTCGGCCGTCGCCTGCAACAGCCTTTCTCCTGGCGGCATCGTCGTCATGTACAATCTGTCCATCCACAAACACCCCAGAGTGCGCGAGTTGATCGAAGACGCAGGAGTTGAGCTTTCGCTACCTGCCGCCCTACAGCCCGGATTTCAATCCCATTTCAGTCCCATCGAGAGCGCCTTCAGCAATTTTAAAAGCCCTGCTGCGCCGGCCGCACCCTTCCTCATCACGCGAGCCTGGACTCATAATGCGTTACAGAAGGTTCATCGGAAACGTTCCTTGACGTGATCCGCCAAACGCAACGCAAGAGCCACAATAGTCAGCGTCGGGTTGAATGTGCCACCGGTGGGAAAAACAGAGCAGCCGGCCACGTACAAATCCGTGGTACCGTGAACGCGGCAATTCTGGTCGACCACACCCTTGTTCGGATCTCGCTGCATCCGGGTCGTCCCCATGTGATGCTGATCTCCACGCATATCAGTTGGCCATTCGTCACTATTTTCGGCGAAATTGGACCGCAGTTGGCCAAATCCACCGCGGACCAGTTCCTCTCCCAACATGCGGGCCGCTGTCGCAATACCTAGTTTGTCTTCCGCAGTCAGGCGCCAATCGACCGCAACCTTTCGCAAGCCAAACGCGTCGACGCCGTGGCCCAAGACAATGCGGCTATCGGGGTTCGGCATCTGCTCGGATGTGCAATTCAGAGGGATAGACGCTACGGGCGCTCGGGGTTTATTTCTGCCATAGGCCAAGCGGCGTGCGCTATAACTGGCGATCTCGGGGAATTTCCTCACTACGGAAGCCAGATCATGCCGAAAGTCCGAGCTACGATCGGCTCGGTGGACGAGTCCCATCAGTAAATCAAGCTCGGGGATTCTTGGATATTGGAAGCGCAAGCGCATAGCCGGCAATTTGAGTTGGCGCTTGGTTTCGTCGGAAAGGCTTACGTAGGAAACGAAACGCCGATTGACGCCAAGCCGCCTGTAACGCGCGCCGTTCTCGCCGGTTTGAAAAGACAGGTCCACATAAGGCTTGGCCGGAACGATGACGCCGCCCGAGTATTCCAAATGGAGCATGAAATACCGACCAACCAGACCGCGCTCGTTTCCGAGCCCAACCGCAGACTCGCTTTCCGACAGCAGGAGCAGGCGGGCATTTTCGATGCCGCCGGCCGCAAGGATGAAAATGCGGGCCCGCACTGCGAAGCGACCATCCGGAAGCACGCCGATGTTCAGCTGTCGCGGCGCTTCGCCATTCTCTGTGGCGTCAAACCGCAGCGCGTTGGCATAAAAGTAAACGTCCAGATTTTGTGACCGTCGCAACTCGGGCGCATATTCAGGGCCAAATCGCGTAGCCGGACCTTGTTGCAGAACTCGACAAACGAAGTGCGGGCCGTGAAACGGCTCGGGAACATCGTTTGGCGCGATGCCCCAATCGGAAAGGTCGTAGCCGTAAGGTCCGAGTTTGAAAACCGGTTGCGCGCGGCGATACCACGGCTCCAGATGGGATAATGGGAATGGCCAGCCGGAGAAAGGGACGCCCTCCCTCGTTTCGAAATCAAGCGAACTCGGCAAGTCGCACCAGACGCCGCCCCAATGGTTGGTGGTGCCTCCGAAATAGCGAAGCCGCGATTGCGGGAAGATGTCATACGGCCGCCCGATATCGCTGCCGTCGTACAGTTCCTGCGTCGCCGGGTCAGGCTTGGCGCCGCCGCTTTCCAAGAGGATCACGCGGAAACTGGCGTCGACAAACTCACGCGCCAGCGTTATCCCCGCCGCGCCCGCTCCTACGATGCAGACCTCGGTTTCGATGACTGTCCCGGTCGGCACCGCACGTGCGTCTATGAACATTTCGGACTCTCTTATTCAATTCGGCGCGCGAGCGGAACATGCGCGCCAAGTCGCGTATCTCTTGGGAGCGTCTTACGCAGTATTTTCTGTCGGCAAAGCAGGGAAGGGCGCGGCCGTTAACCTAGAAACTACTAATGCCGTTGCTTTTGTCGATCTTCAAGTAATCTTGCGCGACCAGAGCCGCCCGGCTGCTTTCTAGTCCCATTGTTTTTCGCCCCCTAGTGTCGGTTGTGGCGCCGCTCGTAGCGAAGGATAACTAGGGTGTACAGCGAGCGACAACGCGAATACGCTCGACGGTCGCATCGCAGACACCGGCGCCAGACGCCCCACGACGAACCGGATGCTCCGTGACGGCAATAACAGGATTTGACGGGACAGAATTGGCGCATAGTATTTTCGCAGTCGCAACATTCGCAGTCGCAATAATTGTGTGTAACTTATAGATAGGTTAAAGTTACCAAAATCTTGTGACGCTGTTGCCCGAAAGTTGGCGTTTCGCCAAACACTTTCCGGCAAGCTCGCGCCGTTGTTCATTATCGTGGGGGTATGCCATATTGGAGCGGCTCACCGTTTTGATCGTCTCGGAAAACGCTTCGATGAATCAGGGTGGCGAGTCTAGGCTCGCCCTTCAGTGGTTCATGGGATTGATGAAGGTTGGCGTCGACGTTCGTCTACTCGTGCACGCCCGCTCAAAACCCGAACTCGACCAATCGTTGAGCAGCTGCGCCTCCCGCATTCACTATGTTTCGGATGTGCCGTTTCAAAAGGTTTGCTGGAAACTTGGCCGGGTTCTGCCTTCCCACGTCAGGAGTTTCACGAGTGACTGGCTTATCCACCTCGTTACGCAGTTTCAGCAGCGCCGAGTTGCGCGACTGCTGATCCAGCAATTCGGAATCCAGATCATTCACGAGTGTGCGCCTGTCGCTCCGCGCCTGCCGAGTTTGATGTACGGACTTGGCATTCCGGTAGTGATCGGGCCCATGAACGGCAATATGACCTATCCGCCAGGCTTCGGCGGTCAATCTTTGCTGGAGCGAGCGTTTGTGCCTGTGGCCCGAAATTTCGGGGACTTCGCAAACTATCTCATACCTGGAAAGCGGCGGGCGGAGGTACTCCTGGTTGCTAACGAGCGAACCCGATCGGCATTGCCCGCCGGTTGCGCGGGTAGGGTAGAGATCCTTTGCGAAAATGGTGTGGAACCGGATGTCTGGCAGCGTCCTGACGATCTGCCAATTCGGCCGGTTGACGAATTACGTCTGATTTTCCTGGGCCGTCTGGTGTCCTGGAAGGGAGCCGACATCGTGCTGGACGTTTTCGCCGAACTGAAAAAGCAGACGCCGTCCGCGGAACTGTGGATCATTGGCGATGGTCCGGAAGAAGCCCGCCTGAAACAGCGGGCCAAAGTGCTGGGCGTGAGCGGGGCGGTGACGTTCCATGGATGGGTTTCGCCCGACGAATGTCCTCGGTTGCTCTCGCAGTGCGACGTGTTCTTGTACCCGAGCGTGTTCGATTGCGGCGCCGCGGTGGTGCTCGAAGCGATGTCGCTCGGACTGACGGTGGTCGCTTTGAACTGGGGTGGTCCAGGCGAATACTTGGCGTCAGGGGGCGGCATATTGGTTGAGCCGATCGGCCGTCGCCGGTCGGTCGCTGCACTGGCCAAGGCTGTTCTGAGTTTGACGCCGAGCAAGCGCCGCGAGCTCGGCGAAGCGGCGCAACGCAAGATCGCCGATCATTACACATGGCCTGCCAAACTGCGGGAGATCATCCGAATATATCAATCGGTTCGCAAACCGGCAAAGACCGCTTCTGGCGTCGTTTCACTTGCCGAAGAGCGAATATCTTGATTGTGGTCAGTCTGGCGGCGTCGAGCCTGTCCTATGCATCGCTGTGCATAAGGAGTCTTGCTGAGAATGTCGACGGAGAGCAGGCAATCTACCTGCTCACTGACACACCCGACGATCGGAAGCAGCTCGAGCAGGCGTTTGCGGGCTTGGCGAGGATCAAGGTACAGCTTTCCGACGAACTGTGGAATGACAGCAGCAATCCTTGGCGGAAATATGCGGGGCTCGAGAAGCTTCGCAACGGCCATCCCTGCTGGCGCAAACTGACGGACCCTATGCTGCCGGCGCGGGACGGGGACGAGATAGTGATCCTCGATCCTGACGTTTATTTCCCGCGGCGATTTTCGTTTCAAAAGGTTGGCGACGCGACGCTGCGGCTGATGTGGCAGAAGCCGAACTGTCTTCTTCCGTCTTCAGTGGTTCGGGCCGCGTTTGCCAAGGGAATCGCATTAGCTGACCACGTGGACATCGGCATCGCGCAGTACCGATCACCCCTCGATCTGGAATGGCTTAACTGGGTTGTGGAGTCGTTTGGCGACATACCTCGTGTGATGCATGTGGAGGCGATCTTGTGGTCGTGCCTGGCCATGCGCATGGGCGGGGGATATTTGGATCCGGATCGATGGCACTGCTGGGCAAATACGCAATGGAAGCGCATGCTGATGCGAGCTGGGGCAAAGCCCGCACGACTCCTGCGCGCGGAGGAGTTGAGTTCGCGCCTGGCTTTTCATGCTGGCGGGGCAGCCAAATACTGGCTGGCGGCGCCCGGAGCGGGTGAATTGCTTGAGGAAGTGGCCAGTTCGTTCCGCGGAGAGCCGCTTAGTGCGGGAGTAGTGCGGCCGTTTGTGCCGTTTACCCAGGGGAAGTTCGAGTGGCTGAGGACCCGCGGCAGGATTTTGAAGGCGGCAGGATACTACAAGCTGATGAGCGGATCCTCGCCGGAATGAAGGCGATTTTGCGAATGATCGCGACGCTGGCGTCATGTGCTTTGCAATCGAGGGAAAGCCGATAGGCGCGAAGCTGTTAATGACGACGAGCGGCCGCTTCGAACAAAGCAAGGCGCCACTGTTGGCTGAGCCGACCCGATGAATTGCAGGGGCGCGTGGCGCGCGTCGTCGCAAGCGGGATTTCGCGAAAACAAAGTGGCGGCGCAATTTGACGTCAGCGTCAGCTTTGTCGTGAAAATCTTCGAGCGGTTTCAAGCGATAGGCGGTCACAAGTCGAGCCGCTTTGGCAGCGCCGCCCTCAAAGCAATGATGTTCGACAATCAGCTGCGAGGCGCCGGACTCTTGCGCTCCAAAGCCGCAACCAGAAAAGCGCGCATCATCCCGCGCGACGCGCTGGCCCATTCCGCCGTTTCAGGAGCCAGATTCCCTAGAGGCAAGTCTTTCGTCGTCAATGCATTGCCGGCCAAATAGGCCTCGAGGCGAACTTGTATTTCGGGGGCCAGATAGTTCTCTGGCAGGGGCGGTGGCATCCGCGTCAAACCGTTGACAAAGCTTTTAATGTCGCGGCGAAACTCGGAAGCGAGCGTATCGGCTTCGTATTCCGGATGCCCCTGCCAGAAAACCTCCAGGACCGCTCCCTCTTTGACGAAAGAATTGACGCCTGCCCGGCTTGAGCGTGTCAATATCAAATAGCCATTATCCGCAAGTTCCTGCTCGTCGAGACCGTTGTAGCGCGAATGCGGCGTCAATGGCGTTACAAGGCCTTCATTCAATTTATGCCTTTCCACCAACTCGGCCGCAAAAACTCCGCATAACTTGGACGGCAAGGGACGGCGGCGCACCCCATCGGCAATTCGCACGGCCGCATGCGCGGCCAGACACGAGTAGAGGACCGCCGATACGCCGCCAGAACGCGTCCATTCGATCAACTGTTTTAATTCGGACCAATATGGCTCGTCGGCGAGGTCTGCCGCGCGCGGTTCTGCCCCAGTAACAATCAGCACGTCAGGCGCCGCGGCGATCAGGTCTCCTATAACGCCGTAGCGCCCCGCCATCGCCAAGCGTGTATCGACCGAACGAGGAACTCGCTCCAACGCATAAAGATCGACTCTGAACCCTCAGGTCTCCGCACGATTTAGCTATGAGGCGCGTAAATTGCCGTTCGGCGCTCGCCAAGGCGGCGTCCGGCATATTGTTGACGAGCGCGACGTGTAATTCATGGCGTGCGGGAAGCGGTGCTTTGGGCGCCCTCGGAGCGGACCGGCGCGTTCTCTGAACTCGACGCCGTCGTCATCAAGCAGAACCTGGGTGTTGACCGAGCTGTGAAGCCGTCAAAGCGAGGGCCTGATCAAGATCCGCAATGATATCCTTGACGTGTTCGATGCCGACGCTAAACCGCAACGTTTCCGGCCCAAACCCGGCGCTTCGCTGCTCCTGCGGCGTCATTTGCCGGTGCGTGGTGGAGGCGGGATGGCAGCAAAGCGTGCGCGCGTCGCCGATGTTGACCAGACGCTTGACCAGTTTCAGCGCGTTATAAAAGGCCTTTGCCGCTTCAAAGCCCCCGATGAGACCAAACGTCAACAACGATGGCGCCTGACCCAAGGGATATTTTTGCGCCTGCGCATGATATTTGCTGTCAGGGAACCCTGCGTAGTCAACGAACGCGACCTGCGGGCTGGCGCGCAAAAACTCGGCTACCGCTCGCCCGTTCGCCACGTGTCGTTCGACCCGGAGCGCAACCGTCTCGATTCCCTGCAGCAACAGAAAGGCGCTCATTGGAGCCAGAACTGCGCCTGTCGTTCGCTGGTAGACGCTGCGCGCTCGCGCAAGATAGGCCTCTTGGCCGAACCGGTTCACATAAATCAGCCCATGATAGGAGTTGTCCGGTTCGCAGAACATGGGGAAGCGATCCGCGTGCGCGGACCAATCAAACACGCCGCTACCCACAATCGCACCGCCCATCGCAGCGCCATGTCCGCCCATGAATTTAGTCAGCGAATGTACTACAATATCGGCCCCGTGCTCGAATGGCCGCAGCAGGATCGGCGTAGCGACCGTGTTGTCGACGATGAGCGGCGCGCCGATGGCGTGTGCGATTTCGGCGTATGCCTCAAGATCGCAAACGCTGCCGGTTGGATTTCCCATGCTTTCACAAAATACGGCCTTGGTCGATGCGTCGACACACTTTGCGATGTCGCGCGGATGATCGCTAAGCGCAAAGCGTGCTTCGACGCCATGCCGGCGCAGCGTATGCGCGAGCAGGGGGTGGCTGGCGCCATAAAGTTGCGGCGGCGCGACAATCGAGCCGCCGCCGTCTGCAAGTGTCAACAATGCGTGATGCAATGCCG
Source organism: uncultured Pseudomonadota bacterium (assembly GCA_963710855.1). GTDB lineage: Bacteria > Pseudomonadota > Alphaproteobacteria > Rhizobiales > Beijerinckiaceae > Roseiarcus. The sequence continues at coordinate 339,863 of CAVQBX010000003.1, forward strand.
CCTGCCCCGAGGCGACGCATAGAGCTGCGACGCCACCCTCCAGCGCCGCGACCCGCCGCTCCAGGATATCGACCGTTGGGTTGGCGATCCGACTATGGCGAAAGCCCGGTTCTTCGAGATCGAACAATGCCGCCGAATGTTCGGCGCTGTCCAACTCGTAAGCGACATTTTGGTAGATGGGCGGCGCCACGGCTTTCGTCACAGGATCACAGACGAATCCGGCATGCACGGCTAGTGTTTCGCATCGCATGCTAACTCTCACGATGTTTCCGTGCCCGTAATGCGTAGTCCCATCGCGGATGCAAGTCTAGTCGTTGAAATTTCAGTGAAAACAAAAGCAGACCGGGCATCGTGAATGGGTTGCCCGCGAAGGAGGCGACACCGATCTGATTTACAACCAGAATATGACTAGTCGCTGAGTAGTCTGCCTCCTCAAGCGAGGCGCCTCGGCCCTCTTAGTGAACGCAGAAACCTAATGGCATGGAAATTCGAGCCCTGCGAATGTCAACACTACAACTGTCAATTTTTGCTGTTGACCTTAGGTTGTAGTATGGGTTACCAATGTGTTAATTGCGGCAAAGATGCGTCGGGGCCTTTGAGCTGGGGTCCAATATGTCTAGTGTGCAGTCGTTTCCCAAAAGTGCAGTGAAATTATCGAGCTGGCGCTCCATTCCGATTACTCTTGTAGTCCCTTTGGTCGCCGGTATCGACGTCTTATCTTTCGTTACGTCAATCGAGGTTCTTCGGCGATTTTGCGCTGGGCCGCATTCGGATCCAAGGGCTTATCTCGGGCTAGCGCTCCTAGCGGGACTGGCATTTTGGGTTTGTGGGCGGTCCTGGGGCGTTTATCGCTTACAATGCCTTATTGCTCCGCGGCGATATATCCGTTGGTTGGCTTTGGCTTCCGGGGCCGGGTTTGCCACAATTGTGTCAGTCCTCTTCCTTCTAAAGACCGGTGCGGAGTTTTCGCGCACAGTGGTTGGGTTGTTCGCAATCACCTCGCTGTTCGTGATTTTCGTGGAACGAGGGATCATAGCGCATGCTTTGTCGCGTGCATTCGAATTGGAGCTCGTTCGTGGCAAGCGTGTTGTTTTGGTCGGCGATAGCAGCGAACTCGACCGCCTTACCGCAAAGGATATTCTGCATTTTGGACTTGAGGAGATCGGCCGCTTCACGCTCTCGTTGCCGGGGGGCGTCGACGAATTGGCGCCGCGCGATGCAGCGGTTGTTACGCAGGCTTTGCAATTCGGCCGTAGACATAATGTCGCGGAATATGCTGTCGTGATGCCTTGGAGCCGCGACCTTGCGTTAACGCAAGTTGTGAATCTGCTTCGATCGTCGCCGCGCGCAATCCGGCTCTACCCCGACCATAGGACCCGCGAGCTTTTGCTGCGAAAGCAGGAAAGTACTTTTGACCCTTACCTTTCCGTTGAGGTCAGCTCTGAGCCGCTCAGTCGATTTGACCGTTCTGCTAAACGCGCATTCGACGTCGTTGTAGCGCTGTTCGCGCTTTTCGCCCTTTCGCCCCTGTTATTAGTGACCGCTTTGCTGATCAAGATAGATTCTCCAGGACCAATCATTTTTCGCCAGACCCGCTGGGGATTCGACGATCTCGAATTCAAAATTTGGAAATTTCGGACGATGACGGTGATGGAGGATGGCGCCAAGATCGTCCAGGCGCGGCGTAACGACGCGCGAGTTACGCGCCTCGGGCGTGTGCTTCGCCGCACTAGCCTCGATGAATTGCCGCAGCTTTTCAATGTCCTGCGGGGTGAGATGTCCATCGTCGGCCCTCGCCCGCATGCGGTGGCGCATGACATAGAGTATGGCGCGCTCATCTCGGAATACGCGTTGCGGCGGCATGTAAAGCCAGGACTCACGGGTTTGGCTCAAGTGATGGGCCTGCGCGGTGAAATAAAGACGCCCGTAGAGTTGGAGTTGCGCGTTCAGAAAGACCTTTGGTATATTAGCAACTGGTCTTTTTTGCTGGATATGAAGATCGCGCTTCAAACTATATTCGCACTTGCGATCCACGAAGCCTATTGACAATTCACGAAACGGTAAAAATGCCGGTCACGCAACGTGGTTGCATTTCAATCTTTGACAGAGAGTTTCGCGAGCTGCCGCGAAACAGGCTTCGCTTCGCCGGAATGGAGGCGCCCCCAGCAGAATGGTGCTCGATACAATCGCCACGACGAGGATTCGGGGCAAATCTTGCCTCAGCGCTTGGAATTCCCGCGAAATGTATATTAACATAATCTGTACGATATTTCTACTAAAGCGAAGGGTCCGCGAGCGGAAAAATAAGGCAAAATTGCCACAGCTCTTGGAAAATGGCGTGTGCAAGCGCATTTGGCGCCATTTCGCTTGATAGCAAGCGAGTGAGCCCTATAACCCTTTCTAGGGATCGCTCGTCTGCTTGAGTCGCCGAATTTTTTATGCCGAGGCCTTCACTGAAATCCGTAACCGAGCTACCTGGCGCCGAATCGGGCGAGAGACTTCGATCGTTTCGCCGAGCGTATTGCGCGCTGGTGTGGGCGGCCACCGCGTCCCTTCTCGGGCTGGTTTCGGGTTGCGCAGAAATGCCCGCCGCGGCGCCGACGGCGACCGAAGTCGAGAACGTCGCGACCAATGCGCTCAATGAGATTATCGTGCTCGATATCGATGATGCAGTGATCTCAGCGCTTGCGTCGGTGCGCCCGGAAGGTTTTGCCGGGCGCTTCAGCAGCAAAGCTCCGCCAGCCGACCTAAGAATTGCGGTTGGAGACACTCTGCAGATTTCGATGATTGAGGAATCGCCGGGATTGTTCAACGGCGGCGCGGGGGCCGCATCGAACTCACAGACTGGCGGATCGATGGGGGCGACCACATTCCTCCCGGTGACCGTCGGCCACGACGGAATGATTAGCGTTCCATTTGCGGGATCCCTTAGCGCGGCAGGCCTAACGGTCGAAGCTCTACGCGCACAGATCGAACGCAAGATGGCCGACAAGGCTATCAATCCGCAGGTCCAGGTCGTGCTGCAAGGCGCCGAGCTTGGGGCCAATGGCGCCGGAGTTGGCGCGAACAGCGCTACCGTCGGCGGTGAAGTCAATCGCGCCGGGGTTGTCCCTCTTCGACCCAGCGGCAGCCGGCTGCTGGATGTAATTGCTGAGGCGGGCGGCGCTCACTACCCCGCCTACGAAACAACGGTGCGCCTGACCCGAAAGAGTCGCGAGGCGGCGGTATCTCTGCAGCGCGTCGTCGATCGACCGGAAGAAAACATATTCATCTATCCTGGTGACAATATTTACATTTCGCGCGAGCCGAGCACTTTCACGATTCTCGGCGCGTCCATGAAAGTCGGGCGATACAACTTTGGCTCTGACTCACTGAACCTTGCCGAGGCGGTCGCCGAAGGAGGCGGCTTTGTCGATGCGGCCTCCGATCCTGCAGGCGTTTTCATTTTTCGCTACGAGCCGCGAAAATTCGTCAATTCGCTGCACGCCGAAACGGAGGTCAGTGAGGTCGATCCGACGCCCGTCATTTATCGCCTCAACTTGCGCGAGGGGGGCGGGTACTTCCACGCCAAACAATTCACTATGCGCGATAAAGATATCGTGCTCGTCGCCAATTCCGATGGCGCGCAGCTGTTGAAGTTCGTGAACCTCCTCCAGGGGATCACGGGCACAGTTCAAAATGTGGCGGCGACTGGCTTGACAATCAAGTCATTCGGCGCAAGCGGCACGGCGGTAATAAGCACCACCCCGACAACCGCCCCCTAGCGAAGCCGTAGGAATTGACTCAGCGCTTTGCAGTTGGGTGCGCCGCGATATATTGAACAGGAATTGGTCCTGGCCGATAGCGATGCCGAAGAAACTACTCTGGATCGCGTTGTTGGGAGCGCTCGCGATGCTTGCGTCGGAGGCGGCTTCCTTGGCGCTCTCCTCGTCCGCAGCACCGGCGCCCGGTTCTAGCTGGCGCCCCCTTCCCGTCGGCGCGGGAGGATACCTGACCGGCCTCGACATCTCGCCGGACGGGGCCATCAAGCTCGTGCGCGCCGATACTTACGGTGCTTATGCGTGGAACGCTGCAGTCGGAAAGTGGCGGCAATTGGTCACTGTGCAGTCCATGCCGAAAGACGAAGCTGGCTCGCATGAGAGTTTAGGAGTGTATGAGATACGGGTCGCGCCCAGCGATCCTAAGCGATTTTATATGGCGGTCGACGGCTTCATTTATCGCACTGACGACGCCGGAAAGAATTGGCGGCGAACGCAATTTCCTCGGACGGCGATGAATGCAAATGACCCGTTTCGCGCCAACGGCGAGAAGATGGCCGTTGACCCAATGGCTCCAGATCGCGTCCTGGCTGGAACTCCTGAAAAAGGACTGTTCCTTACCGAGGATGGCGGGGGCCATTGGTCGCAAGTTGCGCAGACAATGATTGGCGAGAGCACGGCCGACGGCGGACATCCTGGAATTGCGGGCATTGCCTTCGACCCGCATTCCGGTCAGGTCGGCGGACGTACAGCGACCGTCTATGCGGCGAGTTATGGACGTGGAGTTTATCAGAGCCGCGACGGCGGCATGACTTGGGTGAGACGAGACGGGGGACCGAATAACGTAAACCACGCCCGCGTCGCCGATGACGGCGCCTATTACGTGGTCGGCGACGACGGCGCTGCGGTTTGGCGCTTTGACAGCTCAGGGTGGTCGGACATTACTCCCGGTGGGGCGCGCGGCGCCAGACAGAAAGGCGCATGGGCTACTGTCGTGACCGACCCGTCTCAAGCGGACCGCATTCTAGTAGCGAACGGGGGCGGCTCCCTCGTGATCAGCTCCGATCGCGGAATGACTTGGCGGTGGCGAGGCGCCGGTGGGCGGACAACAAGGATCGCGCGCGATGTGCCTTGGCTGGCGTGGACGGAAGAGCGCTACATGACCGTTGGCGACATGGAGCTCGATCCTACGCATCCGGATCGGCTATGGTTTGCCGAAGGCATCGGCGTCTGGGTCACGTCGGTGGATAAAGAGTTCGATAACGACCCTTCGCTCGTCTACGCCTCCAAGAGCGATGGCATTGAGCAACTGGTAGCGAACCAAATTATCGCGCCGCCTGGCGGCAAGCCGTTGTTGGCCTCCTGGGACAGACCTGTATTTCGTATCGACGATCCCTCTCGTTTTCCCTCGCGCCATGGTCCTGACAACGCGCACGCGATCGTCATGGGCTGGGCGCTGGATTACGCGGCGAACGAACCAAACTATGTCGCCGGAATTTTCAATTGGTGGGGCGTGGAGGCCTCGGCATTCTCGCGCGACGGCGGCAGGAACTGGTTGCCTTTCCAGTCATATCCGCCGTTGGCCAGCGCGGGTAAAATTGGCGGCTCTCTGGCAGTAGGAAGTTCGCGCGACCTCGTCTGGGCGCCATCCAACAACGGTCAGCCCTATTACAGCCACGACGGCGGTGGGTCTTGGTTGCCCGCCGATATTCCAGGAGTTCCGACCTCCGGCGACACCGGATGGGGCTTCGCCTATTACCTCCACCGGCGCATCGTCGCGGCCGATCGAGTCGCTTCGGGCGCCTTCTACCTCTACAACACTCCGCGCGGACTCTTCCGGTCAACCGACGGCGGCGCTTCGTGGACGCTGGTTCATCCAGGTGAAATTTCGGCTTGGTCCGGGTATAATGCGCAATTGCTCTCAGTGCCCGAGCACGCCGGCCATCTTTTTTTTACATCCGGGCCGCAGGGAAGCGCCAGCGATCCTCATCCCGCGAACATTCCACTGATGCGTTCGCGTGATGGCGGCAAAACCTGGACTGCGATCGAAGACGTTAAAGAGGCACTCGCCATCGGTTTCGGCAAGGGCTCTGGCGACTATCCCGCGATTCTGGTCGTCGGCTGGGTCAAAGGCGTCTACGGCGTCTGGCGCTCGGAGGATGCCGCCGCCACTTGGACCAAGCTCGGCGATTATCCGCTCGGAATATTGTCGCCCGTCAACACTATATCGGGCGATGGCGACGATCCTGGCACAGTCTACGTAGGTTTTGGCGGCGCGGGATATGCGCTGTCTGCTGCGCCGCCCTGAGTGTTGTTCGCGACAGGCTAGACTTTGCGCGCTGCGCCGCCGCCGCCAATGCCGAAACCATCAGCCTTGTCGGCGATAAGCCGGTCGAAATACGCGATCGTCTGCACGAGGCCTTCTCGCAGTGCGATTTTCGGCTGCCAGCCAAGCGTCGCCTCGGCGAGCGAAATGTCCGGCTGGCGCTGCTTCGGATCGTCTGAAGGCAGCGGCTCGAAGACGAGCTTCGATTTGGATCCGACGATGTCACGCACCAACTCGGCCAGTTCGCGAATCTTGAACTCGACGGGATTGCCCAAGTTGATGGGACCTGTCATTTCGCGTGGCGTCTCCATCATCCGGATGAACGCTTCGATCAAATCGTCCACATAGCAGAATGAGCGAGTTTGCCCGCCATCGCCGTAGAGGGTGATATCTTCGCCTTTGAGCGCTTGCACGATAAAATTAGAGACAACCCGACCATCGTTTGGGTGCATGCGCGGCCCGTAGGTGTTGAAGATGCGGACGACCTTAGCCGCGAGATTGTGTTGGCGCACGTAGTCGAAAACGAGCGTCTCCGCGCAACGCTTACCCTCATCGTAGCAGGAGCGCAGGCCGATAGGATTGACGTGGCCCCAATAGTCTTCGCGTTGCGGATGCACTGCCGGATCGCCATAGACCTCGGACGTCGAGGCCTGCAGGAACTTGATCTTCAGGCGCTTGGCGAGCCCCAACATATTGATCGCGCCGATCACGCTCGTCTTGGTGGTCTGGACGGGATCGAACTGATAATGAATTGGAGAGGCTGGGCAGGCCAGGTTATAAATCTCATCAACTTCTACATAGAGCGGAAAAGTTACGTCGTGACGTTGAAGGTCAAAGGTCTTGTAGTCGAGTAGATGTGCAACATTGCGCCGTGTGCCGGTGAAGAAATTGTCGACGCAAAGCACTTCATGCCCATCACGCAAAAGTCGTTCGCACAGATGCGATCCAAGAAATCCGGCGCCGCCGGTGACCAGAACGCGTTTCTGCATGTCCCCTCGCTTAACGATTGCGCGCGATCGGGCATGGAGGCGGCGCGCGAAAGGTTTCCCGTGAAAGGTCCGCATATGCGACGATTCGAGTCGAGCTCGAAGCATCGGCAGAGCAGGGGCTGCAAGTGCTAGGTCGGTCGTCGAATTGCACGAGGGCGCGACGACTAGGGGTCAGGCGCGAGCTGGATTAACCGAACGCGATCCGAGTAGAAAGCGTCGGCCAGAACGGGTTTTCGGAAAGCGATTTATAACCGCAGCGCGTTGCGCACGCCTTGCGGCCAGGCGGCGACCTCGAGGCCGTGGGCGGCGAACAGCGCAACCGCGAGACGGTCGATGCCGAAGGCGACGCAGGCGGTGTGCGCGGGCTCGCCGGCTTCCGTCGCGATCCCCCAAACCTCGCCGAAATGCTCGCGGTGATAGTTGAAGCTCATGCAGGCCGTCGGCTGCTCGCTGGAGCGCACGGGGATCAGCATTTCGAACTTCAGCGACTGCGCGACCTGATAGCGGCTGACGAGCTGGCCGGCGCGGCCGAAGAACGGATCGCTCGCCGCCTCGATGCGGTGCGCGACGCCGAGCGCGCCGGCGATTTCGGGCGCGCGCGCCATCCAGTGCTCGCGGAAGCCGCGGATCATCTCGGGCGCGCCGATCGCGACGAATTCGCGCATCCGGAACGTCTGCATCCGATCGATCTTCTTCGAGGGCTCGCGACGGAAGCAGTCGCTGGCGACGTCATAGACGAAGCCCGCGGCGGGCGGCGTTCCGCGCTCTGCGGCGATCTCGATAGACCGGATAGCAGGCTGCGGGCGCAAGCAGCAGGTCAGTCGGCTCGACATCGCGCGTCCAGCTTTCGCCGCCCGCGAGGAAACGCTCCACCGCGCCCTCGATATGCGCCTCGTCGCCATTCAACGCGCAGACGCACCCCAGAAGATTGGGAAAGCTCTTCAGATAGCCGGATTTTTCGATCAGTTTCCGGCTGACGACGGGCGGAAAGCGGTAGACCTCCGCGCCCTCGGGCCGCATCGAAGTGATGAAGCGGCCGAGGCCGTCGACGACATCCTCATAGGCGCCGGTCCGCAGATTGACGCCGTCGACGCCAGTCGGCCTGAACAGCCGCGCCAGGATGTCTTCCGAAGGCGTGAGGTTCTGATGCAATATCAGTACGTCGGCAGACATAAATAACCTCGCATAGACGTAGTTGCCGAACCCGGCAATTTTGGCCGGGCGCCTTTACAGTTTGAAAGAGCGGCTCGACGTGCAAAGCGCGCGCGATCGCTAGCTTTTAATCTTTTCGGAACGCTCGCCCTCCGGACCGGTCGAATCAAGGCATTTTGATCAACTGAAGGTCATTGGCGGCAAGAAAAATGCTCGTGATTTACAACGAAATTCTGCTATTTATTTTGTCGGGAAAAGCCTGTTGCTTGTGGCCGAATGAGCATGCGGATCGAGGTGTCAGCTAGATATCTCCAGTTCCGTCTGAGCTATGACCACGCCAGCGAGCTCTTGCAAAGGCGTTAAAAGTCAGTTGCGCTTTCTAAGAAATGTGCCTAGAAGTTGTTGATTGTTTAGCGGAGGTGGCAAATGCTGTCAAAAATTTTGCCAGCGTCGGTTTGTGCTTTAGTGCTTTCTGCGAATACTGCAATGGCTTTTCCCACCAAGATTCCGCCGGTTGGAATTCCGCCGGGTAGGGGGCATTCCGCGCCCGCGCCCGAGATGGGGGCGTCGTTTATTGGGTTGGTTTCGGCGGCAGGGGTTGGGTTCCTGCTCATCCGACGGCGTAGTCGCGCAGCATTCTGAGGCGCGGTCAAGAAATGAGCAGAGAGCTGCCGGACGCAAGGCGGCTCGGGCGGAGTAGCCTTCCGTATTTCGGTGAAACTCGTTTGAGGGTTCGCCTTGCTGATATCATTGGGCTTGATGTCGGAGTCGTTCTGGCGGCTCCTCAAGGACTCCGACGTAGTATTTGCCTATTGTATAGCAGTTTTTCTTGCCGCTGTGGTTGGTCGGTGGGCAGGATTTGAATATTTGCCCATCCGCGGGATTGTTCGCGTTATTGACGTGGCCGATCTGAACGCCGGCGAAATCCTGGCGGCGGCGGCTATGGCGTCATTGGTTTTCGACGCCCGGTCGAGCTTACGCTTGACGACGCGTGATTTCGCAGCGTTTATGATCGCTGCTCTGTTTTTCTTGCCGCAGCACCCTCAGAATCTTCCGTTCATTGGCGCGACTTTCGCGGGGGTCTATTTTTGCCTGTTCCGCCGCGATAGTTCGTCATTAGTTTCGCTTGGTCAGATTTGGATGACTATTTCCGCGCATGTGGCGTGGGGCCCGCTCTTTTTTCGTATCGCTTCGGCGCCTATCCTTAGGCTAGAGACCGCAGTGGTCGCTAAATTGGGGCAGGTGCTTGGATTGAGGCTAACCGTTAGCGGTCTCGAGCTCGTGTCGCCAAGCAATTGGTCGGTCTACATTCTGGAGCCATGTTCGTCGTTTCACAACTTGTCTCTGGCGGCGCTGGTTTGGATTTCAATGCTGAAATTGGGGCGCGAGCCAATTGGGAAGCGCGCATGGATCGGGTTATTGATCGGCGCTTTCCTTATTATTTTGGTGAATGCGTTACGGATACTTCTGATGACCGTGTCGGAGGCGCAGTATGAGTATTGGCATGACGGTGGGGGGCGGAGTATAGTTGTATGTCTGACATTCGTGGCCATCGCTTTGCCGACCCTCTTGTCGATGCGCAGCGAGCAGCAAGTCCGATTATCCGATATCTTGCGTTGGCGCTCGTTGTAGTCTCGACCTTCGTTTGGATTGGCAACAGAGGTTGGAGCGCGCGGCCAGAGGACGCCGTATCTGTCGCGCGAATCCGTGAGGTCCTTCAAAGGGCAGGCTTTCAACCGACGGGAACGTTCTCGGAGCAGATCACCGGCGCTGAGGGCGTCGAGGCTGTGAGCCCCAGTTGCTCGACGCCGCTGGCTTTCCTGCCTGTGTTGTTTTCGAATACGGAGATTGCGCCTGACGCATTGCAGTACGGAGATGGCGGCTATAGCGTCGCCTACGCATTCGATGGTGCGCTGTACCCCGAGAACGCCGTATCCCTGCGAACCGGGATTGCAGCCGAGTGGAAGCGCCTGAAGTCTTTGTTCGTTGGATCGAATGAGCGGCGACTGGCCTACTATCTGAAAATCTGGACGCCGAATGCATGCGCGACCTTGACGCCTGTCGACGCAAAACGGCTTGCCGATGCGGAGTGAGCGATTTTTCCGGCTGCTGAGTTTTGCATTTGAGGCTCGCTGGGAAGGGCGACCCTCCTATCGAATTGTGGGGAATTCGATTGTGGCAAAGCTGACCTGCCTTCGGGGCGGACACCCCACAGCGGATGGTTCGACGGCCCCTGGAGAATTATTCTTTTGCATACATAGCGTAGCCGATTTTTACGCGCCGCACTGATGCAGTATCGCCCAGATATCGATGGTTTGAGAGCGATTGCAGTTGTGCCCGTGGTGCTCTTCCACGCTGGGATGCCTTACTGTCGGGGTGGATTTATAGGAGTTGACGTATTTTTTGTTATTTCTGGCTATCTGATCACATCGATTATTGTTTCAGAACTCGACGCCAACACGTTTTCGCTCGCCTCTTTTTATCAGCGACGCGTTCGGAGAATTTTCCCGGCGCTCACCGCGGTGCTTGCATTCTGCCTGATCGCGGGATTTGTTATCTTGACTCCGGAAGACTACAAGAATTTGGGTCAAAGCGCAGATGCCGCGGCTCTGTTCGTGTCAAATATTTACTATTGGAAACAGTCGAGCTATTTTGACGTCGCCGCTGCTGAAAAACCGCTCCTCCATACCTGGTCCTTGGCGGTAGAGGAGCAGTACTATCTGTTTTATCCGCTAATATTGCTCGCTTTATCAACCTATTCGTCTCGGATACGGGGTCCGGCAATCCTGCTCGGAGCATTGGTCTCCTTCGCCTTTTGCGCCGTCATGATCTACACAAAGCCGAGCGCAACTTTTTACCTCTTGCCGACGCGGGCTTGGGAATTGCTGTTCGGCGGCCTCGTCGCCATCAACTGGCTACCGTTCAGCGACAACCGAATCGTCAGTCGCATCGCGGCGCTTCTTGGTCTCGCGTGCATACTCGTTCCTGTTTTTCTCTATTCACCAACGATGAGGTTCCCCGGCATAACCGCGCTTCCCCCAGTGATTGGAGCGGTTCTGCTGATATGGAGTGGTTTTCGCCATCGAACACTGGTGCATGTATGGCTTTCTTCCAAACCGATGACGACGGTTGGGAGAGCCTCATATTCGCTGTATCTTTGGCACTATCCCCTTCTCGCATTCGCCGGATACGTGACGCTTGGCGGCCTCGGTCCCTTGGGAGCCGTCGTGGCGTGCGCAGTGGCCTTCGCAGCTTCGTTACTCTCCTTGCAATTTGTCGAGAAGCCGTTCCGCTTTCCCCGCGCCGGCGCACCGTTGCCCGCGATCATCGCAGCCGCGCTCGGCGGTATGACGGTCATGGTCGTCGTCGGCGCCTTGGTCGCGGCCAATCACGGTTTTCCCGGTCGAATGACAGTGGCGGCTGCGAAAATTCTGATCGTCGAGCGGGAGCAGGAGGCAGTTCATCACTGGGAATGCATGAGCCTCGACCAGCGAATCATCGATCCCGCCAGGGCGTGCAAGCTTGGCGCGCAGGAAGCCGAGGCGCACACCCTTCTTTGGGGTGACTCACATGCTGTGGTGGCTGCAACGGCGCTCGAGCAATCAGCGCTCCGTAACAATGCGGCCCTACTATTCGCGGCCTCAGTCGACTGTCCGGTGGGCTTGGGCTTTTCGATCGACGCGAGCACCGGTCCTTCTTTCGTGTCAACTCCCGGCTATCAATTCTGCGGTCAATACAACAATCAAATGTCCGCACTCGCTCTTTCAAGGCCCGATATCCAGAATGTAGTGCTTGATTCGCGCTGGACCAACTGGCGCATTGGCGAACCTAGTTCTCCGGCCGAGACGCCGGTCGATATCCGACTCCGCGACGGCGAGGGCGTTGCGAAAACGATGCCGGACAATCGAGAGATATTTGCGCGCGGCTTCGAGCAACTCATTCAGACATTGGTTGCCGCGGGGAAGACTGTCTGGATCGTCGATCCTCTGCCTGAGCCCTCCGTGCGGGTCCCCAAAGCCCTTTATGTGAAGCAATTGGGCTTTGCATCAGCCGATATAGACGTATCGGAGGAGTCATATCAGAACCGTAATCGCACTATCCTAGCATTGTTTGCTGAGATCGCGAAAAAGTACCCAGTTAACTTTATTTCACCGATGGCAGCGCTGTGCACAAATGGAACGTGTCCTACCATAGAGGATGGCAATCCAATGTTCTTCGATCAAGATCACCTTTCATACTATGCAGTGAGCAAGACGTCGCATCTATACGATGCAATTTGGGGTAACCCGACGACGTGGTCGAGGCCCCCTGCTGCGCTGCAAGGTGGCTCTTTAGGACGATGAGGCAGATTCCGTGAGGGGTCACAGCGTCCTCGCTATATATCCGTGCACTAAATCAAATGTGCAAATCGCATCCACTCTGTCGGCCAAGTGGCGCCTTACGAAACAGCGACGCCTTCAGCGAATGCGCAAATGGCTTGTTGGGCGCGCCGGCCGCAATAGACGGCGCCGGAAACCAGGTCTTTTGGATCTTGAACACTCTGGCGCTGCGGCAACAACTCGAATAGTTTGCGCTTGCCTATCGCGAGGCGCGTGGAACGTTCGCTTCAAAAGCATCCTGCAACCTGTTACGTCTCATGGGCGTAACACCTCGGCCCCGATGGGCGCTTTGTGTTTGAGCGCTTCAGCTAAAATGCCCATTATACTTGTAAATAGACAATGAAGGTAAGGATTGCCGTGGCGCCAAAGAGGGCGTTTCGCTCCTCTTACGAGGTGGGTCGATGTCGGTCAGCAAAGTAATTGAGTCCATCCTGTGCGCGCTAGCGACTGCAACTATTTATCTCATTTCGGCAATGGTGCTATTCGGTCTTACACTCATCGTCTTGACGCTTTGCGCTGAAATTTTGGCCGCGGTATTTGCGCCAAAGCGCAAGCACGATGCGGTTCCCCCAGCAGAGCGCTGGCCCCGCGTCGCCGTACTCGTGCCGGCGCACAATGAAAGCGTCGGGATTGTTCCGACGCTAGTTGATGCAAAGAGTCAGTTGCGAGCCGCGGATCAACTTTTAGTCGTGGCGGATAATTGCACAGACGACACGGCGCAAGTGGCGCGCGCGCAAGGCGCTACGGTATGTGAGCGTCACGACCCCGACCGTCGCGGCAAAGGCTATGCCCTAAGCGCCGGCGTCGCGCATTTAACGTCTGATCCGCCGGATGTCGTTATCATCATCGACGCGGATTGCCGGATATCTGCGAACGCAATTCCGCGACTGGCGGCCAAATGTGCATACAGCGGCCGTCCAGCGCAGGGCAACTACATGATGAGAGCGCCGCCATCTTCTACGCTGAGTTACAATGTCGCCGCCTTTGCATGGCGGGTAAAGAATTTCGTGCGACCGCTCGGCCTTTCAGTCTTGGGATTGCCGTGCCAACTCACCGGTAGCGGAATGGCGCTGCCATGGAGCGCGATCAGCTCTGTGAATCTGGCATCGGGCAACATTGTCGAGGATATGGCGCTTGGCATTGAACTCGCCATGCGCGATGAACCGGCGCTTTATTGTCCTGAGGCAGAGGTGGTCAGTACGTTTCCGACCACAAATAAGGCTCTGCAAACTCAACGTCGCCGCTGGGAGCAAGGTCACTTTCGAACGATTCTTGTATCCGCGTCGCCGCTGATCATCAAAGGAATATCTCGGCGCAATGTCGATCAGATCGCCCTTGGATTGGACCTGACAGTTCCGCCACTATCTGCGCTATTCTTTCTGATCTCCGGCGCCCTCGTCATGTGCCTCATGCTGCGCTGGTTTGGATATTCAATTGCATTGGCCTACGTGGCGGCAGCTGATACAACCGCATTGTTACTGGCGGTGGCAGTGGCGTGGAGGGTGTACGGACAAGACACGCTTCCCGCAAGCGCGCTTCCACGAATTGCGCCGTATTTGATCAATAAGCTGCGCGTATATCAATCAATCTTGATGTCGAAAGGCGCGGCGCAGTGGACCCGGACGGATCGCAAATGAAAGAACGCGATGCTCGGCCGCCGCCGCGCGGCTTGCGTTTAGTGTTGACGCAGAGGCCTGGCTGCCGCGCCGCATTGGGTTTGAATTGGCAGGTGATTGGCATCGAAGCGGTCGCACCCACGAGTGGCTATTGCGGAAAAGCATTGAAAGCGCCAAACTAGCCGTTGGCGGCGCCAAAGCCAGACGAAAGCCAGACTCGGTGACTTGCCGGAGATCTCCGTCAGTGAAACGCCATCCCGTCATCGCGGTCTGGGTTTGCTCAGCATTCGCAATTGCGGTTGGTTTGACGGCTTGCGTGCTGTATGCCCGAGGCGCAGATGAAAGGGGGATTTATTCCGCGCTACGCGCATCCGCTAGGTTCTCGTTTCTGCTTTTCTGGGTGGCCTATTCCGGCGGCGCATTGGCCTCACTGTTTGGTCCGGCATTTCAACCACTAAAGCGGCGCGCGCGCGAATTCGGCTTGGCGTTTGCCGCCGCGCAGACGGTGCATCTTGGACTCGTTGCTTGGCTGTGCATAATTGGAGCCGCGCCGGTATTTGGGGTATTTGTTTTCTTTGGCGTCGCGACGGCGTGGATCTACCTTCTGGCGTTGTTGTCAATCCCGTTCCTGCAGCGGTCGCTTACGCCCAAACTCTGGCGGCTCATTCAGATTGTCGGAATGAATTATATACTATATGCCTTCGCTGCCGATTTCCTGAGCAATCCGCTCCAAGCTAGCCCCAAGCATCTGGTTGAATACTTGCCATTTGAAGTTCTTGTTATCGCCGGGCTCGGTTTGCGTCTTGCAGCCTTTACCCGAAGTGTTGGACGTAAACGGAGTGGATCTGCTCGCCAAGCTGCTTAGCGGCGAGACTTCGTTGGGGGGACGTTTGGTTCGGCAATACGGAAAACTCAAGGCCAGCGCCCCATATGCGCTAGGATTAGACGCTACGAGTGTCATCCCCGCGAAAGCGGGGATCCAGCGTGTGATGCTTGGCTTGCAGAAAAGGGCTGGAAACTTGAAGCCGCTGAGCCCTACGACACTGGATCCCCGCGTTCGCGGGGATGAGTGCGCTCCGCGAGGGCGCTTTGTCAGCATGGTGCAAGTCCATGCCGAAGTCGGTCGCGGCTTCGAAACTGAAGGTAACTGCGTCGCCGTGAGGCGGGGTGGAGAGCAACCGGAGGTGAACCGGCAGTCCGTAGGATGACGAACCTGTTTCGGCGTGACTCTGTGGCGAGCCTGCTCATTCGTGGCGAAGCCTGGAAGCAACCGCTGGCGCTGAGGCGACTTTGAAAGCGGCCGGCGGACAGATCGCGTGGTTGGGGTCGGAATGTCGGGAAGGCGAAGCGAGGCAAGCGGAGAGACCTGTCGTCCTGGGGTGAGGAGGGCAGGAGTCAGAGCCTTCATAGTGCCGATGCCGCCTCGGGGGTGCGATCCTCGGCGGCGAGAGGGGCGGCTAGCAAAACCGACCCGAGGGAAGGGAGGCAGGAAGGTGGAGGCGGGAGGTCTGGAATGGAGCAAAGAACAGCCTCGGCAGTGCCCGAGAGGGCTAAGCAAGAGACAGAAGCCCGCGGCCGGGAATGGTGGTGGGCGGAAGCTTCGATCTGGACGCAACGCATGGTGTCGGCGCTGGTCAACGGCGTCAAAGGAGACAAGTGGTTCAGTCTGATCGACAAGCTCGTTCGACCGACCACCCTGGAGGCCGCGTGGCGCAAGGTGGCGCGGAACAAAGGGGCGAGCGGAGTGGACGGGCAGAGCATCGAACGGTTCGCAACCCAGTGGGAACGCTATCTGCTTGAGCTTCACGAGGAACTGAAGGCCGGCCGGTATCGCCCGCAGCCCGTCAAACGGGTCGACATCCCGAAAGCGAGCGGGGGCTCCCGTCCGCTGGGGATACCGACGGTCAAGGACCGGATAGTCCAGCAAGCGCTCAAGATGGTGATGGAGCCGATCTTTGAAGTCCAGTTCCGCGCCGGAAGCTACGGCTTTCGTCCCGGGCGAAGCTGCAAGGACGCGCTCAGGGAAGTCGACCGGCTCATAAAGGACGGCCACGCCTACGTGGTCGACGCTGACCTCAAGAGCTATTTCGACAGCATCCCGCATGACCGGCTGATGGCGTGCGTTGCGACCTCGATCAGCGACGGGCGCGTCCTGTCGCTGGTCCAAAGCTTCCTTCAGCAGGACATCATGAAAGGCATGGAGCGATGGTCGCCGACGACGGGAACGCCGCAAGGCGCGGTGATCTCGCCGCTTCTGGCCAACATCTATCTGCACCCGCTCGACCTTCTCATGGAGGCGAACGGGCGCAAGACGGTGCGCTATGCCGACGACTTCGTGATCCTGTGCCGGACGGAGGCCGAGGCGCGCGCCGCCCTTTGCGAAGTCCAGGAATGGGTGAAGGCCAATGGCCTGACCCTCCATCCGGAAAAGACCAGGCTCGGCGACTGCCGACAACCCGGCCAAGGCTTTGACTTCCTCGGCTACCGGTTCGAGGCAGGCCAACGGCTGGTTCGCAAGAAGAGCCTGAAGGCGCTGATGGACAAAGTGAGGACCAAAACGATCCGCAGTCGAGGCGACAGCCTGGCGCGGATCGTTGCCGACCTCAATCCGATGCTCAAAGGTTGGTTCGGGTATTTCCAGCACGCCACGCCCGGCGTGTTCGCCTATCTCGACGGCTTCGTACGGCGACGGATGCGCGCTATCCTGCGCAAGCAGGAGAAACGGCCACGCGCCGGACGATGCCAAGCCGACCATCAGCGCTGGCCCAACGCCTTCTTCGCGGACAAAGGCCTCTTCACCCTGCGCGAGGCCTTTGCCGAAGCGAGACATTCCCGATGAGGAAACCACCAACTGGAGAGCCGTATGCGGGAAAACCGCACGTACGGTTCGGAGGGAGGGGAGGCGAAAGCCTTCCCTACCCCTATCAGATTCCTATCCTAGCGCACATGGGCCAGCGCCCTCAGGCACGAGCTTTTTGGCGCGTCCGTGCCGCCGAGCGCGTCCAAACTCTGTGCCTTTTGACTTCCCCGTGGTCGCCGTTCGGACCCTCGCCAACTCGCCTGCTCGCGGTGGCCCCCGCGCCGTGCAAGTCGGCCGGTGTTAGGCATCCAGACAGCGGCGGCCATGCTCTCAATTTGAAAATCCGGGCGCGCCCTGTGCGCGGTGAAAGCAATCGCACGCTCCTGCGCATTTTTGGCAGAAGTCGCGGCGCCGTAGGCTGCCGAGCTTAATCGGCGGCGCCGAGCAGGACGCTGTTCGCCGGAATCAATGTGTCTTCAGGCGCTCTCGCCGGGATCTCGAAGCCGTATAGAGCTAGCAACCACCGGATCAAAATAGGCGCGCCTTCGATGCGCGCCGTGCGACCGCGGCGCGCCATTGCCTTGTGCAGCAACCACAGCA
The DNA here is from genome assembly GCA_963710855.1 of uncultured Pseudomonadota bacterium. GTDB lineage: Bacteria > Pseudomonadota > Alphaproteobacteria > Rhizobiales > Beijerinckiaceae > Roseiarcus. The sequence goes on from CAVQBX010000003.1 coordinate 357,483, forward strand.
AACCAGCAAAGCGCGCATCGACAACCTGCGCGCCCGAAAGATCCACGATGAAGTTTTTGTTGGAGTCCACATAAGGAGCCAAGATCGCGGCGATCGCATCGGCGTTGGCGGCCGTCAACGCGCCCGCGAGTGAGATTTTACGCAATTCTTGGCTCGCGTTCTCGTCGACCCTCAGGCGCTCGCCGCCAAAACGGCGGCGTAACCGCAAATAGCTCGCCCACATTAACAGGGGCAGTACGCGAAGGACAAACATCAGCGCAACGATCGCGGCGTCGTAGGCGTATCTACGCCAAAGATGGGGTTCTTCTTTGATGCGCCAAGCCCATTCGAAGCCCCAATCCTGCAGTCGTTGCGGGGCGCGCTTGATGGCGCCGGCATAAAAGTTGATGGTCGCGCCTAGATGAGCACGTACAGGAGCCGTCAAGCGGGCATGATTTGCATGCAGCCAAGTCTGCCCTTTTTTTGCCCCCAAGGCGACCAACAGAAAATCGGCCTGAGAGGAATTGACTGAAGAAACAAGTCTTTCCTCGCTCATCTCTTCGACGGACCCGAAGCCGGGATCGACCGCGCCGACGCAGCGCAATCCATCGTCCCGCGCGTTGATGGCTTCACGAGCGCGCTCGCCCGTGGCCGCGGAGCCGCCGAAAAAACACAACTTGACCGGATCGTCGCGGCTGCGTCGCGCTTTCAACCCCTCAAGCAAGTCGGCGCCTGCGACGCGATGCTCGATTGGGATGCCCACCATACGGCCCAAGCGGACAAGCCACATACCATCAGGAAGGCAAAGGTCGCTGAATATAAGGGTTTTCTTAAATTCAGGGTCGCTAGCCGCGTTCACGATGAAATTGACGTTGGGGGTAGCGACTAGAAAACGCGTACCCGCGTTGATTGCAGCCTCGATTTGGTCGAGGGCATCTGGCATCGCCACGTTGTCGATGGGTATCCCGAGTAGACAATAAGTCTTCCGTGTCAATTCTTCGAATTGGTCGCGCATTTCCTACGCTCGCAAAAAAAACCACAACGCATTCGCAATCAGCCTCATTTCAACGACCGAGGGTTGAGTTGTCAATGGGGATGGGGTGTGCAATAGCAACTTTTAATTAAATTTGATAAATTTTAGTCGCAATAGAATTAGTCCTATCAATATTGTGGTTAAAGGATGTGGTCAAGATCGCGGCCGGCATTCCGATGCCCGTTTTCGATCTCGGGGCGCGGCTTCTATTGTATCGCGTAGCCCAAGCGACATTCGCTTCCACGAGGCGGCGCGCGGCGATGACGACCTGGCGCTGCTCCATTTACGTTTGTGGCACACAAGAACGCGGCGGCGGCTAAGGCATTTGCTTTGAGTTCTGTCGAAGAGAGGTAGTGCTGGCGCTCGATCGCGATCGCGCCCGTCCATTCGAAGACCTTTAGGGCGCGACCGAATTTTGGCCAAATGCGGGAAGTGTGGCCGATCGATCTTGCTCCGATAGGAAATCGACCAAGCGACGTGATGACAAATAAACCGGTGAAAGCCCATGATTGGCGTCGACGGCCGAAGCCACCAACCTGGAACTGTTTTGTCGCCGATTGTCAGGGTGAGAGAAGCGCTCTATCGTTCTGTTTTGGCGGCTCATTGACGCTCGGGGTGTTGGCCGAAGTCGCGAAGGGAGAAGGTTACGCGAAGCGCTTCCGGAGAGTTATTGGTTATTCGGAGCGGAGGGAATAGGCGGGTCACGAACGTTTCTTGGCGTTGCGCGCAATGAAGGGAGAATTCAATTTGTTTTTAAGGGATAACATCATCGATGAAATGTTTGCAGGAGCTTCAGCACAAGGCGTTAAGCTGCCGGCGCTTAGTGATGACCTGCGGCATTCGGATTCGGGCATGGGCCCGAAATTTATCGCAATTTTGATCGCTCGACTTGAAGACGCTGCTGGCCGCAACCCATTTGCGAACGCGAAGGTCTCTGAGTTTCCCCAAACAGCTGGGGAGTTGATAGCATTCTGCGAGCGCGCGAATGCCTGAATTCGAAAGGCTCGCCTCGGTGATCGCTCGGTCTGCGAACGCGGGAAGAGTTGTCTCGACAAAGGACTACGAGCTTCCGCTCGATCAGATTGCTAACAGGTCGCCGTTTGGCGCGGACAGAGAGGATTTTGCCGGCCGCTCAGTCATCCTCATGGTGGGCGATATGGCGAAGGCAGCCGCGGCCCTGATCGATCTTGATGGCGTCGCCCGACGCATTTTGCTCTGTCCTCCCGGTTGGGACAAAGCCAAAATCGACCACGCGGCACAACTGATCGACGCTGAGGCGCTAGCTTTCGACGAGGATGACAAAGCGACGATCCTGTCTGCCGAAGTTCGCGTCCCTGTGCGACTACCGTTGCGCGCGTGCCCGGATGCCAATACGATTTTTGAAACCGAATGGGTTCTGCCGACATCCGGCACCAGCGGAACGCCAAAGCTGGCGGTGCATACACTACGCACGCTGATGAATGCGGTCGGTTCCTCTCCGCTGCAACAATGGGCGACCTTCTATGACATTCGGCGCTATGGGGGCCTGCAGATCTTCCTGCGAGCGCTCGCCGGTATGGGTTCGTTGCAACTGAGCGGAGCCAACGAAGACGTGGATGGTTTTCTTGGGCGATGCGCCAGCAGGCATATCACGCATATCTCGGGCACGCCCACGCATTGGCGCGTCGCTCTGTTTTCGGGCGCTGCCTCCTGCATCGACCCTGATTACGTGCGTCTCTCAGGCGAGATCGCTGACGATGCGCTTATTGCTCGTCTGTCGGCCATTTATCCGCGCGCGCAAATAGAGCATGCCTACGCATCGACCGAGGCGGGAGTGGTGTTCGAGGTTGGCGATAGGCGGGCGGGTTTTCCGTCAGCGTGGCTTGGGGGCGACGGTCCAATCGCCCTCAAGGTCTCGGACGGGTCCTTGCGGGTCCGAACGGCAGGTCGGGCGCTGCGTCTGCTAGGCGCGCAGGGGCAGGCATTGGTCGACGGGGAGGACTTCGTCGATACTGGAGATATGATCGAGACTCGCGGGGATCGTTGCTACTTCATGGGACGTCGTGGCGGCGTCATCAATGTTGGCGGGGCGAAAGTGCATCCCGAGGAGGTTGAGGCGGTTCTGAACGAGCTCGACGAGGTGCGTGTGAGCAGAGTTTACGGCCGATCAAACGCGTTAGTGGGGGCAATTGTGGTCGCCGAGGTCATGTTGAACGATCCAGCCGCGAAGGGTGAGAAGCTCGAAAGGGAGATATTGGCCGCTGCCAGGGAGAAGCTCGGGCCTAACTTAGCGCCCGCACAAATTCGCTTCGTGGCGGAATTGCCGATGACCGACGCCGGTAAGCTGCGCCGCTGAAAATGAAGGCCTGCATGAGGCGCGCATAGGCGGTTACTCTGCTGCTTTCATTCTAGAAAATATGATTCGGGCTGGAACGCCGACGGCCGTAAAATTTGCCGGCACGTTGGAAAGAACCAGTGACAACGCGCCAATCTTTGCATTATCGCCAACGTGGACCCCGCCCAGCACCTGCGCGAATGCGCCGAACTCCACATTGTTTCCAATTGTCGGCGCTGGTCCGTCAGCTTCAATGGAGCCGATAGTAACACCTTGGCGCAATGTGCAATTAGCGCCTAAGGTGGCGCGAGGATGAACCAGAATATTGCCGAAGTGATAAATTCGCAGGCCGGGTCCAATCGCCGCGCGGTAGTCGATGCTTATTCCTGTGAAAACTTCCACGCAATGAAACATCATCCAATAAATTGTTTCGCGCAGGTTTCTGATGCGACCGGGTTTCAGCTCTAACGTCCGACGCCCGAAACGATACACCCATATCGCCCATGCGGATTGCTCCTTCAGGAATGCCCGGATGGGATATCGTGCAAGGTCGGCTTTCAGGTACTCGTCTGCCATAAATTCCCCGTAGACCGCTCACCCCCTGGTTGAGCCTTGACTGACTGTATTCGCATCCTTTGTTATCTCAAAATCTTTGAGAGAAGCCCGCGCAGTTGCCAATCGGGTTGATCGGGCTCTGCAATGTGGGGCATCAGGGATCCAGCGAAGACTTAAAACTCGTGATTGCGAGAATCCGTCGGGCAAAGAGCGCGATCTCAATACACAGGCGACTTCGCTCCGCCGAGCGTCACTAGGGCGCGAGCCTAGGGCGATTGCTGGGATGCAACCGGACTTTGCGAAGGCGCGGGCGCTGAGGGCTGGGATTTTGGCGTGCGACTGTGCTTACGACGCGGCTTTTCATGCGCCGCGTCTTTTGTCGCAGCAGTCGCCTCGACAACGTCGGGGTTCCGTCCTTCCAGGGCGGCGAGCGCAGCCGGTGAGACCAGTTCGGACTTCAACGGGGTTCTAGTCGTCTTGGCGGGCGGCGTCTTAAACCCGTCGGATTCGCTCCGTGCAAGCTGGGGCGGTTCGACGACTTCGCTTCTGCCGAGCGGCGGGAATTCCGCCGGCAGAGCGGGTCGCAATTCCTCCTTCGCCTCAAGTTTGTCAAATTCGCAGTTCAAGCGCCGAATTTCGACTTTGAGAAAATTCGTCATCCTGCTTCATGCGATCATTCAGGCGGGCGATTGAGGCGTCAAGCGTTTGCTGCACCTGCTGAATTGCCACGCGCCCGTCTGATTCGGCGGCATCCTGACGCGACTGCGCTTTGACGAGACCGTCGACACGCTCTTGCAGCGTCGCGACCTGAGCGGCGAGCGCATCTGAACGTACAGTTCGGTCAGCGAGCGATTTGGTTTGATCCTGGTTGTCAAAAGCCAACACGAGGCCATAGGCCGTGAACCCGAACGCTATCGCGACGACGATCCAAAGGTAAAGGCCGTTCTCGAAACCTGCCCAGATCGCCGGCTGTCTGCGAGCGCCCAGAATCGAAATGTCCACACCCGTCGCTTTGGCTGCCGGGGCTGCCGCGGCTGGCGGGTTTGGCGCTATCTGCGCGACCCTTTCTTGCGCCGGTTTCGGCGTTCGCGGCCGTGCCCACGAAGCTCCCGGGCCAGCGCCTTTTTGGGTCCAGGCTGGTGGTTCGAACTTTATGGTCGGGTTGCTAAGGGTCGCCATGCGAACTCGAGTTGCCCCTCAAGGTTTTGGTCTCAGACTTGTATAGCAGGAATAGGTCAAAAACATCTAAAGCGCCAGTCTTTCCCTGCTGCCCAGCGCGCTCGCAACGACTGAGGAGCGAGCGCTTCCATTGCCTGTCATTCATTTTGTCCGCTATTGATTGACTTCAATGCACGGAGGATGGGATCTGGGCGAAGCGGACCAAATATGGTCCAATAACCTCATTTATTGCAATTTTTAGTTATTGATCGCAATTCAATTCTATGTAAAATGTGAAGTACTATGACCAACGTTAATATCCAAGCAGAGCATGAGGGTGACCTACAAGGGCCGCTAGCGGTTGGCCAAAATTTCTTAGCGTTTTTAATCTGCTCAATCTCTGGGGTAATAATTGGCGCATGTTTTACTTGGATTTTGCTACGATTTTAGTTGTTTTATTGTCTTTAACGCCGAAAATAATACATACTTTGAGTACAATTTGGCTTCCGAATTAAGAAATTTCCCGCGAGAAAGCCTTATTTGATCTGACAATACGTTCCCGACGCAGAAGGGGTGTAACTCGACCCCAAGGTGTCTGTGCCTTTCGAAAGCAGTCTTGTGCTTTCCGATTTCGGTGGCGGCGCGATGGCCTTTAATTCTGGCGACAACTGTCGAGCAAGGCTGATCAATCGATTCGCATAGAGCATTTTTCTAGCCGGGTTAATCGGTCGGGAATTCCCGAATCAGGTTTTGTTCGAATTCAAGCTGTGGGCCGGCGAAGGAGGCCGGGTCGCATGCCTCTTTCGAACGATCTTCGCGAGCGATTGGTCCGCGTCGACTAGATCCAGTGGGCCAGAGCCCGCGCCATTGCCACGCAAATGGCGCAAGTCCGCCCTGTCGGCGGCTCTACCCGATCCTCTCGCGCCGTGCGACGCTGAAGAAGGTGGCGGCGACCATCGTGACGGCGCCGAGCACGATCAGATGGATCGCGGAATCCTGATTGATGAAGGACGACGCGCTCGACAGCGACTGCACGAGCGCCGCGCCCATAAGGACGGACAGCACCGAGCCGCGGCCGCCGGCAATTCTCGTGCCCCCTAGCACCACCGAGGTGATGCTCATCAGCGTGTAGTCAATTCCGGTGGCGGGCGAACCGATGCCGACCTGTCCTGCGAGAATGAGACCGGCGACGCCGCTCAGCAATCCCGAAAGAACGAAAGCCAGCATGATTTGCCGGTTGACCCGAATGCCGACACGCGTCGCGCCGAGCGGATTGGACCCGACCGCGCGAAGCCGCCGCCCAAGCCTGGTGTGGAACAGCACGTATTCGAAGGCCGCCACGATGATCAGAATGGCGACGAAGCAGGCGGGCAGCCCGGCAAGTTTCCACTGCGACACATCGGAGAGGTAGTCCGTGACGGAGCCCGCCGCCTCCGGCCGGAATTCGAGGGACAGCCCTTGCAAGCCGATGAAGGTGGCGAGCGTCACCACGATCGCGGGGATGTTGAGCCAGGTCGTCAACCATCCCTGGATCAATCCGAACGCGGCGGTGATGACTAGGATCAACGCCGAGCCCCACAGAGTCTGGGCGGCCGACCCGCCGTCGGGCGTCAGGAAAGAGGCCAACACGACGACGAATCCGGCGAGCGCGCCGACCGAAAGATCAATCCGGCCGACCAGGATCGTGCCCAATTGGGCGATCGAGAGGAAGGCCAGGATTGAAAGGAAGGTCAGCATGGTCTCGATATTGAAGGCCGAGAGAAAATACCCGCTGATCGCATTGGCGCCGATGAGGACGATCGCCGTCAACACGGCGAGCACCGCCGCCGGGAACCGGTCGGCGGCCATGATGCGGCGCCAGCCCTCGTCTTGCCCTTTCTTGCGGGTTTCACCGCCTTGGCGCGCCACCTGCGCGGTCATGTTCGTTTCGGTGATGGCCGCGTCGGTCAGCGACTCGCCTGCAAGCTCTTTGACGATCTGGCCGCGCGCGAACACGATGACCCGGTCGCATAGGCCCGCAAGCTCGATGCCGTCCGACGACGACACGACCATAGCAACGCCGCTGTCAGCCAGTTCCCGCAGGCGTTCGTAGATTTCGGCGCGCGCCCCGACGTCGACGCCCTTGGTCGGCTCGTCGATCAGGATCACCTCGGGGTCGGCTGCGATTTCGCGGCCGATCAGCATCTTCTGCTGGTTGCCGCCGCTAAGCTCCGCAGCCCTGGTGTCGTCGTCCTCCTTGGCGCGATAGCCCGTGCGGACGCCGAGCCGTTGCATCACTTCGTTGGCCAAGGCGTAGTCGCGCTTGGCGTCAATCACGCCAGCGGTCGAAACCCTGTCGAGCGCGCCGATGCCGATGTTTTCGCGCAATTTCAACGTGAGGAAGAGGCCTTCCTCGTGACGGTCGTCCGTGACAAAGCCAATTCCGGCGGCGCGGGCGGCGGCGGCGGAGGCGCCCTCGACGAGCTTGCCCTTGATCCTCACCGATCCGCCCGAGCGACGCTCGAGCCCTGCCGCTGTGCGCAGGAATTCGCGCTGACCCTCGCCTTCGACCCCGGTGACGCCGACGATCTCACCCGCGTGAGCGGATAGATTGATCCTCGCGAAGCCTTCGCCGGAAAGATCCTTGACCTCGAGTTTGAGCTCGCCCCGGCTTTTCATCTTGGCGGGAAAAACCTGATCGAGGGGTCGGCCAGCGATCATGTTGATGATCTCGCCGGTCGTGATCCGCGCCGCAGGGCGGCTGTCGATGGACTGGCCATCGCGCAGCACCGTTATCTGGTCGGCAAGCTGCTCGATTTCATGCAGGCGATGCGAGACGTAGACGATCGCCACTTCTTCCTCGCGCAATTGCCTGATGAGCGCGAACAGTTTTTCGACATCGGCCTGCTGAAACGGCTCGGTCGGCTCGTCGAGAAACAGAACCTTGGGTTTTGCAGCGATCGCGCCCGCAATCTCGACGATGTGCTGTTGCGCGAGGGTGAGGTCGCGGACCCTCGCGTCCAGGGACATGGCGTGCTGTTCGGATCCGACCGCCGCCAGGAGTCGCTCCGCTTCCGCCCGGCTGCCGCGCCCGGTCAAGTTGGGCGCGGCGAGCTGGATGTTCTCCATGACCGTCATTTCTTCGGCGAGCTCGGGGTGCTGAAAGGTGACGGCCACGCCGGCGCGATGCAGCTTCCTTGCGTTGGGGCGTTTGATCTCTTTGCCTGCGACGCGAAGCACCGCGAAATCGGGCCGCACGGCCCCGGCGGCGATGCCGATGAGCGTCGATTTTCCCGCGCCATTCTCGCCGACGACGGCGTGCACCTGGCCACGCCGGATCGTAAGGTTGACACCCTTCAACGCCTGCACGGGCCCATAATATTTGGTTGCCCCCACGATCCCCATGATCGGGGCGCCGAGCAGATTTCTTTTCGCGGATTTCATTCGGTGATTTCGAGTCGTTTCTTCAGTCGCGCGTAGAAGGCGCGCAAGCGCCATCTGACTTCCGGCGCGACGTCCAGCAATCGGCCAAGTCCGAGCCGGCTCATCGTGCGCGTGAAGTTCGTGCGGATCCAGAACTCGACGTCCGGCGAGGTGACCCAGAATTTGAAGCGGATCCATTCGAACTTGATGCGTCGTCCCGCTTCGACGATGCCGACGCTGGCGATGATGATGACGGCCTGAACAATGTACTGGGCCGACGTCGCGAAGCCAACGGCGAGCACGAGCTGGCCAAGATAGGTGAGCAGCAGCGCGCCCACGATGGTCGCGGCGACGCTGCCGCGCAGGCCGCCGCCGATTGGGTTGCCGCCCACAACGACCGCCGCGACCGTCGCCAGCAGATAGGGCATGCCGCTGAACACGGTCGGCGACAGCACGTAGCCCGCCAGCAGTATGCCCGCCGCCGCGTAGCAGAAGCCGGCGACCGCGTAGGTGGCGACGCGATAGAGGTCGAGCCGGATGCCGACCGTCAGCGCTGCGTCCGGATTTACGCTGGTCGCAATGAACCGCCGACCGACAGTGGTTTTCTCGAGCACGAAGATCGCGATCGCCGCGATGACGATCATCACGTAGAGCGTCAGCGGCACGCCAAGCCATTTGCCGACGCCGAACCTGTTGAGCGGCGGCGGCGCCTGCTGCGAAAATCCCCGGGTGACATGCATGGTGATGCCCAGCATCAGCGAATTCATGCCGATGGTGGTGACCAGCGAGTTGACGCGCAGCAGCGCGACGAGGAGGCCATCGACGGCGCCGACGCCAAACCCCATCGCGAGCGCGAGCGCGACGAAGGCCAGGGTTTCGCCAACACCGGCCGTTGAACTCGGCAACGCCGAGACGATGACCGCCGCAAACGACATGATGCCGGCGACCGACAGGTCGAGACCGCGCTGCTGGATGACGAGATGCTGGCCGATCGCCGCGACCGCAAGGATCGCGAAGAACGGCGGCATCGATTGCAGCGCGCTGACCGAGATGGTGCTGGGGGCGGCTATGCCGCCGCCGACCAGCAGCACGACCGCGGCTACCGAGACGACCAGCAGTCTGTGAAGCGGCTTTCGTCGCCCCTTGTGCTCACGCCTCGTCCAGGCCCGCTCCGGCCGCCGCCGCTCCGATGGCTGATCAGCCGCGACCGTGTTTCTGGGGGGTATCATCGCGGCGGCTGCCGAACACGCATATTACTTGGACAGGATCGCCTTCATCTTGTCGCCGGAGACCATCGCCGAGGGGATTGCTGTCGGCGGCAGGTTCTTGTCGCACTTAACCGCCAGCGCCGGATCCGTGGACGTGCTGTCCTCGGAAAACGGCAGGTCGATCAGGCTCGGCTCGTCGTTGTCCATGCCGTTGGCTGCGGCGAGGCCCTTGCGCAGCGCGAGGCGAACCAGCCAGGTGTGCGCGCTGACGGTCGCCAGCTTGAAGGTCGGGTTGGCCGCGTGGTTGTCCTGCCACAGGCAGCTCAGCTCGTTGAGGTCCTGCCCCGCCCACGCGGGGATCGGCCGGCCAGCTGCGAGGAATGCGCGGATCGGCCCGGTGGTCTCAGCCATGATGCCGTCGATCTTGTCGTATTTGGCGATCTCGGCCGCCGTCACCTTCTGGGCGAGCGCCGGATCCCAATTGGTGTCGACAGGGCCCTCGAGGACCTTGATCCCGGGGTTGGCGTCAAAGACTTTGCGCCAGCCGATGGCCTGCGAGCTGGTCATCGGATTGCCTGGCGTGCCGCCCTGCACGATGACGTTGCCCTTGCCGCCAAGGGTCTTGACCATCCATTGGGCGAGCATCTCGCCCAGGCCGATCTGGGTCTCGGTAACCCGGGTGAGATAGTCCTTGCCGATTTCGCCGAACGGCGCATCGCCGGTGGTGAACGGAACGACAGCGATGCCTGCATTCAGCGCCTCGCGCATGACCTTCAGTTGCGCGACGCCCGTGTCGGCAAAAACCACGATGACATCGAAATGCTGGGCGATCAGGCCCTTGATGTCGGCGATCTGCTTCTCAGCCTTGAATTCGCCGTCGGTGTAGCGGACTTCCGTAATGTTGGGGCACTTGGCCGCCTCGGCCTCGAACTCCGCACGGGTGATCTGCCGCCAGTAGTTGCCGCCCCAACCGTCCGCGTAGGCGACCTTGAGCGGTTTGGTCCCGCAATACTTCTTAATGTCCTGCATGTCCTGGATGCCGCCCTTTTTGTCCGGGGCGAGATTGAGCTTCGAAAAACTGTTGTCGGCGCCTGCCGGGGCCGCCATCACCATTTGCGAGGCGATCGCCAGAGCGCTCGCGCAAAGCATAAGTCGCATTCTTGAGGCCATTCGTCCCCTCCCTTGAGGTCGACCGGACCGAGCCGGATTTGCTCTCTTTTCATTTGGAGCCAAACATCGCGGCTACCATAGCCGAACACCATAGTCTAGGATCAATCGGCTTTCCACCGGGGATGGGCAGCGCAGGGGGAGTATTCGAATGAAACTCAGCACGGACAGGATTCTCACCACCCACGCCGGAAGCATGCCGCGCGGGGAGCCCCTCGGGTCGATGCTGATCGAACAGGAGGAAGGCAAGAGAGTTGATCGCCGCAAGATCGACGAGGTCGCCGCCGACCGCGTCGCTTACATCGTGAGGAAAGAGGTCGAGGCCGGAATAGATATCGCCAACGACGGCGAGCAGGGGCGGGTCGGATTCCAGACCTACGTGCCGCAACGCTGGAGCGGCTTTGGCGGCAAGTCGAGCCGTCCGCTCGGCAGGGAGTTCGCCGAGTTTCCAAAATTCACAGAACGGATGATGCAGCGCATCCCCAAGACGGGCCGGGTGTTCGACGCGCCCGAGGCCATCAGCGAAATTCGCTACCGCGGCGAAGAGGAACTGGGGAAAGAGATCGGCCGCCTCAAGCAGCAAGCGGCGAAAGCCAACGCTGAGGTCGCCGAGTGGTTCATGAACGCGCCCTCGCCCGGCATCATCGCGTGCACGATGCTGAACGCCTATTACGACTCGGATGAAGCCTATCTCGATGCGATCGCGCGCGAGATATCCAAGGAATACAAGGCGATCGTCGACGCCGGATTTGTCCTGCAGGTCGACGGGCCCGATCTCGCGATGGAGCGGGTGCTGCTCTATCAGGATCTGACCGACGCCGAATTCGCCGAACAGACGGAAAGACATGTCGAGGCGCTGAACAAGGCGCTTGAAGGCATTCCGCGCGACCGCGTCCGACTGCATGTCTGCTGGGGCAATTGGGAAGGACCGCATAACCACGACGTGGCGATGGAGGTGGTGCTGCCGCCGATCTATCAGGCGAATGTCGGCGCCGTCGGCCTGGAGTTCGCCAATCCGCGTCGCCAGCACGAGACCGCGGCGCTCAAGGCGAACAAGCCGCCTCATGGCATGGCCATCATTCCCGGCGTGATCGATTCCAAGAGCAATTTCGTCGAGCACCCCGAAGTGGTCGCCCAGCGCATCGAGAGGGTGGTTGATGCGATCGGCGACAGGGAGCGTGTCATCGCCGGGGTCGACTGCGGCTTTGGCACGTTCACCGGCTGGGAATGGGTCGCCGAGGACGTCGTGTGGGCCAAGCTGAAGTCGCTTCGTGAAAGCGCCGCAATCGCCTCAAAGCGATTGTGGGGATAACACTGAAGCGAAATTTGGGACCTCAGGGGAGCGCCGCTGGAAGGGCGTATTTGAGCGCATTCGCAGCGGCGCTGGTTTCGCGAGTTCCCGCTTCACATAGCCTGGCATGATGAAAAGGGCCGACTGTCTTCCCCAACCCTCGAGAAGGCGGCCCACGCCCTATTATCCTGGTTCGCCGCGACGGCCTTGAAGGAGCTTCCCAGGCTTCATACGGGAGTTCGTCACCTTCGCCCACCCCAATCCGGAATGCAGACCTTTTAGTGTCATTCCGGCAGGGCGGGCCGAATTCAGCGACGGCCTTTTCCCACCGCGCTGACCGCCACCGCGGCGACGATGATGACGCCTGTCGTCAGGTCCTTGTAGAACGGATTGACGTTGAGGATGTTGAACCCGTTGCCGATCAGAGACAGCAGGAGCACGCCGCTGATCGATCGCCAGACCGCGCCTTCGCCGCCGTAGATCGAAGTCCCGCCGAGGATGACGGCGGCGATCGCGTCGAGCTCCATGCCCATGCCGGCCTGCGGCTGACCCATGGAAACGCGCGAGGTGCCGATGGCGCCGGCGAGACCTGCCGCGAAGCCGCTGAGCGCAAAAGTTCCGATTTTCACCGTCTCGACCTGAACGCCGGACAGGATCGCGGCCTCCTCGTTGCCGCCGACCGCGTAGACGCGGCGCCCGAAGGTCGTCTTGTTGAGCAAAAACATCATCGCGCCGGCGAAAGCGACCAGCACGAAGACGGCGATATTGACCATGCCGATGCGTCCGCGTCCTAGCCAGTCGAAGGCCTCCATCCTGACGGGGATCAGAAATCCGCCGCTGATCAGCACCGCTAGGCCGCGAAAGACGAGGCTCGTCGCCAGCGTCGCGAGGAACGAGTGGATGCGGAAGCCGACGATGACGAGCCCGTTCACGATCCCGAGCATGAGCCCGATGATCGGCGCGGCCGCGAGGCCGAGGGTCGGATCGACGTGCACCGCGAGCCAGGCCGAGCAAACCGCGGCCACGCCAAAGATCGCGCCCGTCGATAGGTCGAACCCGCCGCCAATGATGACCAGCGTCAGCGCAGAGGCGATCAGCGCGAGCGGGGTCGACTGGTTCAGGATGTTGAGGAGATTGCGCGACGTCAGGAACGCATCGGAGGCGACAGTCATCAGCGCCATCAGCGCGACGATGATGATCAGAACGCCATATTTGCGCGCAAGCTGGAGCGCCTTCATTGCGGGCGGGCCTCGGCGCGGCCGGCGACGTCGAACAGCCGGAACAGGACATCAGACAGGTTTGTCGCGCGCGGGTCGACGTCGCCGACGATGCGGCCGTCCCGCATCAGATAGCCGCGATGCGAGAGCGCGATCACTTCCTCGAACTCGGAAGAAATCAACAGAACGCCCGCCCCGCCGGCGGCGGCCTCGACGACGAAATCATGAATGCGGCGGCGCGCGCCGATGTCGACCCCCCGGCTCGGCTCGTCCAGGATGATGAGGCGAGGCGGCGCGCAGGTCCATTTGGCGAGCAGCACTTTTTGCTGGTTGCCGCCCGAATAGTACGCGACCGCGCCGTCGACCGCGCTCGGCTGGATCGCGAAGGCGTCAATGAGTTCGCGCGTCCGCGCTCGCTCGCGACCCTCGAGCAGAGCTCCTAAACGGCTGAAGCGGCCAAGGTGGGGCAGGGCGATGTTGGCGCGCACGCCTTGAGTGAGCACGAGGCCCTGCTTGCGCCGATCTTCCGGCACGAGCGCCAGCCCGCGCGACCGACCGGGCGGGGGCCGCTCGTAGGCGCGCCGCAAAACGGGATCGCCGGAGGTCGCGGGATCGGCGCCGAATGGCGCGGGCGAGTTCGGTCCGTCCGCTGCCGACGAGGCCGAGCAGCCCGACGATCTCGCCGCGCGCACGCTGAGGCTGACGTCGTGAGGCCCGACGGCGTCGAAGGCCCGACTCGAGCAAGACTCGGCGTCGCCCGGCGGGCGGCGGCGGGAAGGCGACGTCGGCCGGCTCGCCGAGCATCGCCTCGACGAGGCTTTGCTTGGTCTCGCTTTGACTCGCCGTGCGCACCACCGCGCCATCGCGAAGGATCGTCACTCGGTCGGCGACGGCGAGCACGTGATCGAGGAAATGGGTGACATAGACGATCGTCGCGCCGTCGGCCTTGAGGCGCGCCATCACGGGATGCAGGCGCTCGGTCTCGTCCGCCGTCAGCGACGAGGTCGGCTCGTCCATGATGATGACGCGCGCTTCTCGCGCCATCGCGCGCATGATCTCGACTTTCTGGCGATCGGCGATCCGCAGCGCGCCGACAGCACGTCTCGGGTCGAGTCCGAAGCCGCAGCGCGCTTCGAGCGCGGCGAACCGCGCGGCGTTCGTCGCCGTCGAGCACGCCGCCGACATTGGTCTCGATGCCGAGAAACACGTTGTGCGGCGACGCTGAGCGCGGGGACGAGCTGCAGCTCCTGATGGATCATGGCAATGCCGCGCTGCAAGGCGCGGCGCGGCGACCAACCTTCGACCGCGCGGCCGAAGACTTCGATCGTTCCTGTGTCGGCGGAGTAGTAGCCGCCGATGATTTTGCCGAGCGTCGATTTTCCCGCGCCGTTCTCTCCAATCAGGGCGTGGATCTCTCCTGCGCGGAACTCGAGGTCGACGCCACTCAGCACCCGCGTCGCGCCGAACGCCTTCGAGAGTCCGCGCACGAGGACGGCAGGCGCCACGCAGTCTTGCACGCCTGTCAGCCCGGCCACTCGCCCGTGAAGTCCGGATGCGCGTCGAGCACCTTCTAGTCGATCAATTGCGGGAAGGGCAGGATCGTCGCTGCGTCGATCGCCTTGGTGACGGGCTTGCCGGTCAAGGCGTTGTCAATCTGCTCCATCGCCGCTGATCCCATCGAGACCGGATAGTCGGCGACCGTTCCCGTCCATTTCCCTTCTCGGATCGATTTGATGGCGATCTGCGACGCGCCGCCGCCAGACAAATACAGTTTGCGGACATCGAGCCCCGCGTCGGTGATCGCGATCTCCGCGCCGACGAGGTGCTGGTCCGCATTCGAGAGAACAGCCACAATGTCGTTGTGCGCCTGCAGAACGTCCTGCATGCCCTTCATCGATTTGTCGGGATCGTAATTGCCCTCGACCGTAGCCACGACCTTGATGTTCGGATGGGAGTTGATCGTCTCGAGATAGGTGTTGTAGCGCAGGTTATCGAATGGATAGATCTTCTGCCCGATGATGATGACCGTGTTGCACGGGTCCTTGCCTTCGCAGAATTTGACGAGGCCTTCCGCGCCCGCCCTCGCGCCGACCGCGGGGTTGTAGGCGACCGTCGCAACGAGGCCGGGCACCTGTGGCTCCAGCGTGTCGAGCTTCGGGCCGATGGGAAACAGGGCGGTCGCGACCTTGACGCCGGCCGCCGTCGCGTCGGCGACCGCGTTGGCGATGCCGACCGTATCGTTCGGCACGATGATGATCGCGTTGAATTTCTTGGAGGCGACGAGGTCCTCGACCTGTGAGAATTGTTTGGTTGCGTTGAACTCGCCGTCAAAAATCTCGACATCGACGTTCCCGAGTTCGGCCGCCTTCTTTTTGATGCCTTCGTAGATCGCCTGATTGTAGCCGTTCTGGCTCGAGGAGGCGAGGAACGCCACCTTGAATCGATCCGCCGCCCAGGCGCCTCCGCACGCGGCAAACGAAAAAGCAAGCGCGGTCGCTGCCGCGACGAGCGCCGTCCGAGATAGTCTTCTCATGACTTCAACCTCCGCGCTTCTTCCACGCTCACGCGCCGAACCCATTTTGGGCGCGGCGAACGTCCTCTCAAAGTCCAACCGTATGTGCTCGACGGCGTCGGGCGCGTTCATCTGGCGCGACCCGCGGCAAGTGGCTCTACGAGCGCGCGAGCCGCTGAGGCTCGGCTCGGCTTCAGCGATTTCTGCATGACCTTCAGCGCGGAACGGATGTGCCGCGCGGCGCACTCATCAGCGCTCGGTGACGCCCGCCTGGGGCCTCGCCGGCGGCGGAGCGGGCGCTCCGCCGCGCAACGATGTCGTAGGCCCTGACGGCGAGACCATCCACCCGCTGAAGTTGCGGGCGCGCTCATTCAAAAAGGGGACGCGGGTGATCACGCGCACCGGCGGCGGCGGCGGCTATGGCGATCCGCGATCGAGGCCGCGCGAAGAGGTCGCCGAAGACGTGCGATGGGGTCTCGTCTCGAGCGAGCAGGCCGCGAAGGTTTACGGCATGGAATGACGCCTCGGAACTCATTTTGCCTCGGACACGGCGGCAAAGTCGAGGTGAGGACGCGAATCGGGAAGAGAGTTCCGATCGGCGCATTCCGCGCTAGAGCGTTCAGCAATGACGAGTACGCTTAAGCGCAAACGGCTTTAGTCGCCCGACAACGCTGCTCCAACTAACCGGATCCACGGCGCGAGGTGCGCCGCGCTCATCATCAGATACATCAGCGTCATCGGACTCACGGCGCCGGGCGTCGCTGAACAAAGGGCGTCTTGTTCGGCATGAAGCTGCGTCCACAGCGCCATCAGCGCGAAGGCGGGCGCGGCGGCGAGGCCGAGCGCGCGAGCGATGCTCGCGGCGAAATCCTCGCCGCTCGCCCGCCTGTCGCCGCCGGCGGCGGCCGCGTCAACCACGTTCGTACTCGTCGTGGCGGCGCCACCACGGGCCCTGTTCATTGCGCCCTTTCGGCGCGCGATCGAGCCATTGGTAGGCGCCCCACAAGCCGTCGAGTTCCTCGCGCGTAGGTCGAATAAGTATGATAGACGACGCCGTCCTCCAGCACGAAGGCGCTCATGCCCGGCCGGTCGCGCCGGTAGGTCGCCGCGTCCGTGCCGCAGCTCACGGCGAAAGCGTTGACCGGCGGCGGCGTGGGGGCGATGTCCATGGCGTGCGCTCCCCGTTCGTAATTGTATTCGACGGGGCCCGCGGCTTCCTGCGCTTCGGTGTAGGAGACCTGAAAATCGAAGTTGAAGTCTCCGCCGTGCGAGGAAGCCCAGGGGAAGTTCCACCCCATACGCTCCTTGTAGGCCTTCAGCTTGGCGAGCGGCGCGCGCGACACCGCCATCAGCATCACGTCGTGATGGGCGAGATGAACGGCAAAGCCATCGAAGCCGTCGGCGATCATCGAGCAGGACGGACAACCGGCCTTGTAGTCGGGCCCGAACATGAAATGGTAGACGAGAAGCTGGGAGCGTCCCTCAAACAGATCCTTGAGCGTGCGGACGCCGCCCTCTGTGTCGAACAGGTAGGATTTGTCGACGCGCGCCCAGGGCAATGCTTGCCGTAGCCTCGCCACTTCGTCGCTTCGTCTGGTGAGTTCTTTTTCCGCGGCAAGCAGATCGAGACGGGCTTCGAGCCATTGGTCCCGAGTGGCGATGATGTGGGTCATGTTGCTGAACTCCTCTCTGGGCCCGGCTTGCCGGGGCTTTGTCATGGGATAGACTTAAGCGCAGAGACGGCCGCGCGGGAGTGACAAGTTTGTCGGGATTTCGTTGGACTCGATGATCGCCGCCGCGGCGAGCGCGCTGGCTGCGGGCGATGCGCTCTCCGCGCTCAACTACGTCGCCTTGCGCAACGATCCCGACGCGCTGGCCTTGCGCGGCATCGCGATGGCGCAACTCGGCGATCTCGATCGCGCCAGGCAATTGCTCAGGCGCGCGGCGCGCGAATTCGGCGCGCGGGAGCCGGTCGCGCGCGCGCGTTGCAGCATCGCCGAGACGGAAATCGCGCTCGTCTCCAGGGACCTTGGCTCGCCCGCGATCTCGCTTGAGGCCGCCGCGGCTCTGCTCGAGCGGCGCGGCGACGCCGCCAATGCGGCGCATGCGCGCTATCTCGCGATCCGCCGCCTAGCGCTGCTCGGCCGTCTCGACGAAGCCGAAAGTCTGATCAACAGCTTTGATCCAACGCCCTTGCCGGCGGCGTCGCGCGCCGCTTATCGTCTAGCCGTCGCGGGCGTCGCGATGCGGCGGCTGCGCGTCAGGCAGGCGCGCGCGGCGCTCGCTGAAGCTGAGGAGGCGGCGCGTATAGCCCGCATCCCCTCGCTGGCCGCCGAGGTCGAGCAGGCTTGTCTGGCGCTGGAAGCGCCCGCTGCGCGGCTGGTCATGCGCGGCGCGCCGCGGCTTCTCAAACTCGACGACGTCGAAGCTGTGCTTGCCTCTGATGCGCTCGTCTTCGACGCCTGCCGTCACGTCGTGAGCTCGCCCGGAAGCCTGATTTCGCTGCAGACGCGGCCGGTGCTGTTTGCTCTGGCGCGTTGTCTCGCCGAAGCTTGGCCCGGCGCCGCGTCGCGCGCAAAATTGCTGGCAAGCGCCTTCCGCGCCCGGCATGTCGACGAATCGCATCGCGCGCGCCTGCGTGTTGAAATCGGCAGGTTGCGCAAGGCGCTCGCCGGGGTCGCCGAGATCGAGGCCGGCCCGACGGGTTTTGCGCTTAGCGCCCGCGCGCGCGAGGTGGCGCTGCTCGAGCCGCCGACCGACGAGCCGCAAGCGCCGCTGCTCGCGCTGCTGGCGGACGGAGAAGCCTGGTCGAGTTCGGCGCTCGCGCTGGCGCTCGGCGTCAACGCCCGTACAGTTCAGCGTGAGCTCGAGGAACTGGCCGGCGGCGAGAAAATTCGCGCCATTGGCCAGGGGCGAGCGCGCCGCTGGATGACGCGCGCCGCGCCCGGTTTCCCGACAGTCTTGTTACTCCCGCCCGGCCGGCCGACGGGATAGGATGCATCCCATGAAAAAGACATCAGCAACTCTTCTCAAGGAATACGGCCCGTTTCCCGGCGTCACGCAGGTCGGCGGCGTCAGCTTCGACGGCGCCAGCATCTGGATCGCGGCCGGCGACCGGCTGAACGCCATCGATCCCGACAGTGGCGAGGTGGTGAAATCGCTCGAGCTCCCGGCCCACGCGGGCACCGCCTTTGATGGCCGGCATCTCTATCAGATCGCGGGGGATCGCATTCACAAGGTCGATCCGTCGACCGGCAAAGTGCTCTCCTCCATCCCGACCCCTGAGGGCGGCGCGTCGGGAATGGCGTGGGCGGAAGGCCGGCTATGGGTCGGCCAGCATCGCAAGCGGATGATCCATCAGGTCGACCCTACGACGGGCGAGATCTTGAGGACCCTGCATTCTGACCGCTTCGTCACCGGCGTCACCTGGGTCGAGGGCGAACTCTGGCACGGCACCTGGGAAAACGACGAGAGCGAAGTGAGACGCGTCGACGCCGAGAGCGGCGACGTGCTCGAGGCGCTCGAAATGCCGAAGGGGATTGGGGTCTCCGGCCTCGAGTCCGATGGCGCCGAGCGCTTTTTCTGCGGCGGCGGCAGCAGCGGCAAGGTAAGGGTCATCCGACGGCCTGAAGCAGCCAATCGACGCGATTGACAGGAGCCAACTCTTTCGCCGAAGCGCGCTCCTTCCTATCTATGGGTCTCCGATAGAGGGGAGGGAGCGCGATGGGATTATTTGATGCAGGCGGCGTCGCCGTCATCACGGGCGCGGCGAGCGGCATCGGCCGCGCGGCGGCCGAGGCATTTGCGGGGCGCGGGCTGAAACTTTGCCTGTTTGATCGCAACGAGGCGGAGCTTGCTGCTCTCGCCAGAGAACTCCCGGCGAATACGAAGGTGGTCGTCGGCGACGTCAGCAGGCAGGCGGATGTGGAGGCATTGCGGGACGCGGCCTATGCGGCGTTCGGCGCGGTGACCGTGCTCATGAACAACGCGGGCGTTGAGGGCCGATCCGAGAGCTGGAAGCATCTCGACCGCTGGCGGCATGTCATCGACGTCAATCTCTGGGGCATGATCTACGGCGTGCATGCCTTTGCTGAACGCATGCTGGGGCAGGGAACGCCGGCGGCGATCATCAACACGGGCTCCAAGCAAGGCATCACCAATCCGCCGGGCGACCCCGCCTACGCCGTCTCGAAAGCCGGCGTGCGCGCGATGACCGAGCAGCTCGCTCATTCGCTTCGCAACGAACCCGGCTCGAAAGTCAGCGCGCATCTGCTCGTGCCGGGCTGGACATACACCAGCATCGGCTCCCGCCGCCCCGCCGAAAAGCCCGCGGGCGCCTGGACGGCGGCGCAGGTTGTCGAGCGCATGATCAAGGGCGTCGAGGCCGGCGATTTCTACATCTACTGCCCCGACAATGCGGTCAGCGAGCAGGTCGACGCGCTGCGCCTGCACTGGAGCGTCGACGACATCGTCGAGAAGCGCCCCGCGCTTTCCCGCTGGCATCCGGACTGGAAGAAGCGGTTCGAGGCGCATGTCGCGCGCGAGCTGAAGAGTTGATCGGCGCTCCAGCGATCCGGATCGGCAAGGAGGCAACGCATGAGGCGGCGCGCCGCGGCCTCGTGCACAGGGCTCCTTGTTCGATGTTCGTCCTGAGCAAATAACGATCAAACAGAGTCGCGGCCTCGCTTCATCCGCCTCGCGACAGGCCGTCGCAAGCCGGGCGTCCGACGAGGACCGGTGAGATAGACGGCAAAATTAGACATTATTACCTCGTTATTATAGGGGGCGGCCGCGAGATGCAAACAGCGCCAAATTGGCGCCAAACAAATCCAAACAAGGCCAAACAAGGCCAAACAAATCCAAACAAGAGCAAAACAAATCCAAACAAATCCAAATTCAATCAGGTCCCTTTGTTTATTTTAAATGGCTTGCGAGTGGTTAACGCGATTTTCGCGTTTTCTGCAATCTTAATCCCCGAATTTATGCATATTCCAGATGTAAGATCCTGAGTCACAGGATATAATCTAGCATGACATTTCTCTTTTTGGCAATTTCTTTCTGGGCTTTTTGCGTTAGCTGTTGGCGACAGCCCATGAGGGGCAGGGTGGCGGAAGGCGCGACCATCCCCAGTCAATGCGCTTGCAGGACAGTCGTACGCGGTTCCTCTCATCGCAAGAAGATCTAGGGCAAGGCGCCGCCGGGCGGCGCGCAGGACTCGCGCTCGACGAGCGTCGGAGGAAACAGGATCTGACGCTGCTGGGGGGCGGAAGCGTTCGCGACCTGCTCGAGAAGGGCCGAGATCGCCGTGCGCGTCATCTCCTCGATCGGCTGCGAAATCAGCGTCGGCCGCACGCGCATAATGTCTGCCCAGTCGAGATCGTCGACGCCGATCAGCGAAACGTCTTCGGGGCAGCGAACGCCTGTTTCGTTGATCGCCCGCATGACCCCAACCGTCATGAAATTGCTCAGCGACAGGAAGGCCGTCGGGGCAGGGGATTCCTCAAGGCTTGCCCGCGCCTGATCGAAGGCGCTTTCGACCTTGAAGGCGGCGAGGCGAATTTGGTCATCCTCGAGCTTGAGCCCTCGCCTTCGGAAGGCCTCGCGACAACCTTTGAGCCGCAGTTCGTGCGACGAGACGCCCTCGCGCCCGCCAATCACGACGATGCGCCGATGGCCGAGATCGAGCAGTCGGCTGGCGGCCAGATCTCCGGCCGCGACATCGTCGAGCGCGACGAAATCGTAAGGCACGCCCGCGACAAGACTTCCCATGGTGACGGTCGGCACGTGGATCTCCGACAGCAGGCGCCGTCCGTGGCGGGCGTCGGAACGTGTCGAGATCAGGATCAGCCCGGCCGCCTGCTGCATGCGCATCATGTGAAGAATGCGCATTTCGTGGTCGGTGTCCTCGTCGGTGTTGTAGACGAAGGTCATGTAACCGGCTTTCAGACATTCATGCTCGACCACGCGCGCGAGCGTCGAAAAATGCGGGTTGGTGATGTCGGGCACTATGACGCCGATGACGCGCGAGCGCCCGCTCCTCAGCGTTTGCGCCGCCGGTCGCGGCGCATAGCCGATCTCCGCGATGGCGCGTTCGACTCGCGCGATCACATCGGCGCTGGTTGGCGCTGACCGATTGACGACCGCCGAAACCGTCGAGATCGCCACTCCAGCCCGCTTCGCGACATCCCGGATCGTCGTCAATGCCCTCTCTCTTTCTTGAGCCTCGCCAAACCATCACGCGCGGCGATTTGCAACAGCCCGCGAATTTCTGGCCCTCGTCAAGGGTCGACGACAAAGCAGACCGCCGGCAGGCCCCGCGACGAAAACCCTCTTGCCAAAAAGGCTGCCTTGGTCATACACTCGAAACGTTTCGACTAAAATGCGCGAAACGGGCTAGCATACCGGCGCCGCATCGACGAAGATGCGCGGTAGCGTGTGGCAAGATGGCTCAAATGCGGGGCCACGAGTTCGACGGGAGGAACATATGAGAAATCGCCTGCTCGGGTTGATTTTATCGGCGATCCTGATGGCGATCGCGAGCGTATCGCGGGCCGACGACACGGCGGCCAACTTGCGCCTCATGGCGTTCGGCAGCGACGCGCAGCTTACCGCCGTCAAGCACGCGGTCGCGCGCTTCAACCAGAAATATCCGAACGTGAAGGTCGAGATCGCCATCGACCCGATCAGCAACGGCTGGGGCGACTACGTCACGCACGTGCTACCGCAGTTCAACGGCGGCAACGCCTACGACGTCTACGGCACGGCGATCGAGACGTTCCGCACCTTCGAGATTCGCGGCCTGTTCCTGCCGCTCGACGACTACATCGCCAAGAATCCCGGCTATTCGGATTTCGATCCCTCGCTGTTCAAATATTCCTCCTACAACGGCAAGACCTATTTCATTCCGATCGGCTGGAACAACATCATGATCAACTACAATCGCGCCTTGTTCAGCGACGCGGGCGTCGATTATCCAAAGGATTGGACCTGGGATCAGTTCCGCGAAGTCGCCAAGAAGCTGACCAAGCGCGACGCGTCGGGCAACGTCACGCAATACGGCTATGAAGTTCCGAACCAGAACTTCTTCGTGCAGCCGTGGTTCCTGACCAACGGCACCTCGCCGCTCAACGCCGACTGGACCGCGTCGAACATGCTCGATCCGAAGGTCGCCGAGACCCTGCAGTTCCTGCACGATCTCATCCACGTCGACAAGGTCTCGCCGATTCCCGGAAAGGACGCGATGGACAATCAGTTCGCCGCCGGGCAGGTGGCGATGATTTCGCGCGGCCATTGGATCATCGAGAACGCCAAGCGGGCCAAGCTCGATATGGACGTCGCCGACGTGCCCTCGAAGGTGAACGACAACACGGTGATCGGCTTCGGCGGCTATGGCGTGTCGAAGACATCGAAAATATCCCGATCTCGCCAAGGAGCTGGTCGGCGCGCTGACCAGCGAAGAGACCCAGAAAGAGGAAGGCGAACTCGGCGGCGGCGTGCCCGGACGCAAGTCGGCGGCGGACACACCAGCCTTCCTGGCCTACCCGCCGAGCGCGGCTCTCTACTATGCGTCGCTGCCTCACACGATTCCGGTGCCCTCTCCGCCGAATTTCCAGGAGGTCGAGAAGATCTTCATTCGCAACTACGTTGCGATGATGGCTGACGAGATCTCGATCGCCGACGGCGTCAAGCGCACGGATCAGGAACTCAACGAGTCGTTCAAGCGGCTCGCGGCCCAGCAGAGCAAGTAAGGCCCGAGCCGTCTTATCGCGCGCGGCCTGACGCAGTCTTTTCGGAGGGATGCGTTCTGAACGCCGCGCTCTTTCGCCATCCCTCCCAGATGCAGGTGGCGCAGGCGCGCGCGGGGTATCTGTTCCTCTTGCCCGCCTTCCTGCTCTATATCGTCTTCGTGCTGGCGCCGGTCGTCGTCACCTGCATCGTGAGCTTCGCCTACTACGATCCCATGCTGGGCTCTCGCTGGGTCGGGTTTGAGAATTTCACACGCTTCTTCACCGACGACCGATCGCTGCAGATATTCTGGAACACGCTGCGCTTCACGTTTTTCGCCGTCACCGGCAATGTCTGCGTCGGAATGCTGTTCGCGCTGGCGCTCGACCGCGAGATGCCCGGCGTGCTGCTCTACCTGCTTCGTCTCGCCTATTTCCTGCCCGTGATCATCGCGGCCGCGTTCGTGTCGATCGTCTGGAGGCTATTTCTACGGCGACGATCTCGGCGTCATCAATTACTACCTGATCCGCCTCGGTTTCTCGCCGGTGCATTGGCTGACCTCCAGCCGCTACGCGATGATGTCGATCGTCATCATGGACGTCTGGAAGAACGCCGGCTTCTTCATGATCATTTTCATCGCCGCGTTGCAGGGCGTGCCCAAGGCGATCCTGGAGGCGGCGGTCATGGACGGCGCCTCCTATTGGCGCCGTTTCTTCCGCATCGTTCTGCCCTGGATTTCGCCGGTCGTGTTCTTCGCGATCGTCTATGCCTCGATCGGCGCGTTGCAGGTGTTCGAATCGATTGTCATCCTGACCCGCGGCGGCCCCGGCGACGCGACCCGCTCGATGTCGATCCTCATCGTCGAGGAAGCGTTCGACAGTTTCGAGATCGGCTACGCCGCGGCGATCGCGGTGGTCATGACCGTGGTCATTCTGATCATCACGGTGATCCAGTTTGCGGCGTCTCGCGCGCTGGGTTCGCCAATGAGGGCGCAGTCCAAGGCTTCGCAACGGGCGCTCGACTGGGCGATCATCGCCGTGATGGTCGCGCTTGGCGTGTTCATGCTGCTGCCGTTCGCCTGGCTGTTCAGCATGTCGTTTCGCACCGTGAAAGACGCCTATCAGATGCCGCCGAGCTTCCTGCCGCCGAGGCTCGATTTCGACAACTATCGCGCCGTGCTCTCTTCCTCGATTCCCTTCCTGCAGATCTACGCCAACAGCGTCGAAGTGGCCGTCATCGTCACGATCAGCCAGCTCATCACCTGCACGCTCGCCGCTTTCGCCTTCGCCCGTCTCAATTTTCCCGGACGCGACAGCCTGTTCTTCGTGATGCTGATCGGGCTGCTGTTTCCCGCCCAGGTCACCATCATCCCGATCTATCTCGGGTATACGCGCATCGGCCTCATCAACCGGCCGATCGGTCTTGCGCTCATGTATCTGACCTCGAGCTTCGGCGTCTTTCTTGTGCGTCAGTTCATGCAGCTCGCAGCCCAGGGCGCTCGAAGAGGCCGCGCTGATGGATGGCGCGGGCTATTTCAAGATCTTCTACCGCATTTCCTTGCCGCAGTTGAGGCCCGCATTGGCGTCGCTCGGCATCATCACCTTCACGCAGACCTGGAACTACTATTTCCAGGCGCGCGTGCTGCTCGAACCGCAGGACTCGATGACCTTGCCGATCGCGATGGACGTGCTGCGCGGCTATCTCGGATCCGGCAACCTTGCGCTGGTGATGGCGGCGATGAGCATGTCGGTCCTGCCGGTCATTCTTCTCTTTCTCCTCGCTCAGAGAATGGTGATCGAAGGCATAGCGCTGAGCGGAATCAAGACCTGAGGGAATGATGGACGACAGGATTCAGCGGACAGCGCAGGGCGGCATCGACCCGCGCTTCGTGTTTGAGGGCGACCGCCGCAAACACGTCGCCTTTCCGCTCGGCGGCATCGGCTCAGGCAGCATTTCCTTGACCGGAAGCGGCCGGCTGATCGACTGGAGCATCCAGAACCGGCCCGCGATCCATCAGCACAATGGCTACAGCCATTTCGCGATCAAGGCGGAGCGGGCGGGCGAGCTTCTGGACGCCCGCGTGCTCAACGGTCCTTATGAGGGTCTCGCGACGGGCTCGCCGAGCCGGCGAAAGTTCGATGGCTTCGGCTTCGGCGCCAATCGCGACTCGATGGCCGGCGCGCCGCATTTCGATGACGCGACGTTCATCGGGCGATTTCCGATCGCCGAGATCGAGTTTCATGGCGCAAAATTTCCAGGCAAGATCAGGATGAGGGCGCTGAGCCCGTTCATCCCGCACAACGATCGCGATTCCTCGATGCCGGCGGCGCTGTTCGCCTTTACCATCGAGAACGATACGGATGCGTCGATCGACTACACGGTCGCGGCGACGCTCGGCAATTACGGCTGCGACAGCGGCGTGCACGAATTCTCGCAAGCGGGCAATTTGAGCGCGCTGCATTTCCGTTCTGCGGACGCCGAAAGGCCGCCGGCGCAGCGCGGCGACCTCGCCATCACGACGGAAGGAGACGGGGTCGAGCACGTCGACTATCACATGCGCGGACAATGGTTCGACAGCCTGAACAGATATTGGCGCGAGTTTGCGCGCGCCGGGCGCCTGAAGGAGCGCAAATACGAGCATCCGCGCGCGACCGCGCAGATGTGGCGCGTACCCGAGCACGGCACGCTCGCGCGCCGCGTCAGCGTCGCGCCCGGCGAGCGCGTAGAGATCCGCTTCGCCATCACCTGGAATTATCCGCTTGGCGCGATTTACTGGTTCAATCGCGCGCAGCCCGGCGATCCCGAATACGTCGGCGATCCGCCGACATGGCGCAACTACTACGCAACGCTATGGGCCGATGCGCTGGCGAGCGGGCAGGAAGCGCTTCGCCGCTGGGACGAACTCGAAGCCGCGACGGCCGCCTTCCGCGAACTCGCTGTTCGGCTCGTCGATGCCGTCGGAGATCATCGATGCGGTCGCCGGCACGCTCGGCGTGCTGCGCAGCGCGACCGTCATCCGGCTCGAAGGCGGCGAACTCTGGGGTTGGGAGGGCCAGCATATCACTGAAGGCTCGTGCGAAGGCAGTTGCACGCATGTCTGGAATTATCAGCAGGCGCTGGCCTGGTTGTTTCCCGCGCTCGAGCGCACCTTGCGCGAGACGGAATTCGCCTACAACCAGTTGCCGAACGGCGGTCTGACGTTTCGGCAACGCCTTCCCCTGGGCTCGGGCTTCGATGTGATCGGCCCCTGCGCGGACGGTCATTTCGGCGCGACCATCAAGGCCTATCGGGAATGGCGCAATTCCGGCGATGACGCCTGGCTCAAGCGATATTGGCCGAACATCCGGCGCTCGATCGCCTATGCCTGGTCCGACGAAAATCCTGACCGCTGGGATCCCGATAAGACCGGCGTCCTCTGGGGTCGGCAGCATCATACGCTCGACATGGAGCTGTTCGGGCCGAACTCCTGGCTGACCAGCATGTATCTCGCGGCTCTCAAGGCCGCGGCCGAGATGGCGCGCGCCATGGGCGAACCGGACTTTGCCGCGGAATGCGAGACGCTTGCCAAGAAGGGCGGTGATTACGTCGACCGCGAACTCTTCAACGGCGCTTACTACGCCCAGAAACTCCAGCTC
The DNA here is from genome assembly GCA_963710855.1 of uncultured Pseudomonadota bacterium. Classification (GTDB taxonomy): domain Bacteria; phylum Pseudomonadota; class Alphaproteobacteria; order Rhizobiales; family Beijerinckiaceae; genus Roseiarcus. The sequence continues at coordinate 384,679 of CAVQBX010000003.1, forward strand.
GACGACAGATCGACGCTGGAGCCGTTCGATCAGGGCCGAAAGGCCGGCGTGCTGCGCGACAGTTTTATGCAAGCCTATTGGTCCGATGAATACGGCGAGATCAAATATCAGATCGGCGGCGGTTGTCTGACGGACCAGATTCTCGGCCAGTGGCATGCCGATCTCGCCGGCCTCGGCGATCTTTTATCGCGCGAAAAAGTGGATGCGGCGCTGCGAAGCGTTTTCCGCACCAATTTCCGCCCTTCGCTGAAAGAGCATTTCAATCCGTGTCGCGTGTACGCCTATGAAGACGAAGGAGGGCTTCTGGTCTGTTCGTGGCCGGAAGGGTCGAGGGAGCCGGCCGTTCCCGTGCCGTACTCCGAAGAGGTTTGGACGGGCCTCGAATACATGTTCGCCTCGCATTTGATCGCGCGCGGACTTGTGGAAGAGGGGCTTACGATCGTTCGCGCGGCGCGGTCGCGGCACGACGGATCGCGCCGCAATCCCTGGAACGAGATCGAGTGCGGCAGCTATTATGCGCGCTCCTTGGCAAGCTATGCGCTCCTCAACGCCTTTATCGGCTTGACCTTCGACCAGCGCATCGGAGAAATCGGATTTACGCCCGCACGCGATGGGGACGGGGTCTACTTCTGGTCCGCGGGGCGCGGTTGGGGCGAGGTCGAATTTCGCGGCGACGAAGCGAGGCTGACCGTGAGGGGCGGGGAACTGAGACTCTCTCGCATCAAGCTTGCAAACATGCCGGCTCGCGTGACGCTCGATGGGCGGCCGGCGAAGCGGCAAGGCTCCGTCGTCCTCCTCGATGCCGAGCGTACGATGCGGTCAGGCGAGTCCATCATCGTCGGAGCGGCAATTGGCCCGGCTTGAGCTCAAAGAGGTCCGCAAGAGCTTTCAATCCGTCGAAGTCATTCACGGCGTCAACCTTACGGTTGAGGCCGGCTCGTTCACGGTCTTCGTCGGCCCATCAGGATGCGGCAAGTCGACGCTGTTGCGCATGATCGCCGGTCTGGAGGAGGTGACGCGGAGGTCAAATCCTGCTCGATGGCGAGCGTTGCGATCATCTGATGCCGTCGAGCCGCGGCATGGCGATGGTGTTCCAGTCCTACGCCCTTTACCCTCATATGAACGTGCGGGAGAACCTGCGCTTCGGTCTCGTCAATCGCAAAGTCCCGAAAGCGGAAATCGAGCAGCGGATCGCGCGCGCCGCGGAAATCCTGCAGATCACCCATCTTCTGGATCGCCAGCCTTCGCAATTGTCGGGCGGCCAGAGCCAGCGCGTTGCGATCGGCCGCGCCATCGTCAAGGAGCCGAAAGCGTTTCTGTTTGATGAGCCGCTGTCCAACCTCGACGCCGAGCTTCGCGTCAAGATGCGCAGCGAGATCGCCGCGCTGCATCGCCGCTTGGGAACGACGATGATCTATGTGACGCACGATCAGGTCGAGGCCATGACGATGGCCGACACGATCGTCGTCCTGCGCGACGGCGTCGTCGAACAGATCGGCTCGCCGATCGATCTCTACACGCGTCCGCGCAATCGCTTCGTCGCCTGTTTTCTCGGCGCGCCGCAAATGAACATTTTATCGGCCAAAGTAATTTCCGCGCCGCCGCAAGGGCTCGAGCTGGCGATCGACGAAGGTCGCGCCGCCATCACGGCCTTTGTGAGAACGGCTCAAACCCAATCGGACGCCCCGCTTTTCGTCGGCCTGCGCCCTGAACATCTGTCGCCAAAGGACGACGGCGCGATCGCTGCGCGCATCGAATTGATCGAGGTTCTCGGCGCCGAAACGATCATCCACGCCACGCTGCAATCGGGAGAAGGTCTGTCTGCTTCCGTCAGAGGTTGGGTCAGGGCGAGGCCAGGCGACGCCATCCGCTTCGGAGTCGATCCCGCGGGCGTCCATGTCTTTGATAACGGTGGCGAGGCGTTCGAGCGTATTGCGGCGGCGTATTGATGGGGGCGCCGGGCGGGCAGGGCAGGGCTTGGGATCATCGCTCGGCGCTACGGCGATGCGCAAATGCGATTATATTTCAATTCAAAATTGGAGCGAGTGGAGGGAATCGACCCTCGTATTCGGCTCGGAGGATTGCGTAACTAGGTGATGCTTGTGTCAGCAGGCCCGCGCGTTCTCCAAAGCGTCTATACTCCTCCCAACGTTCGTCCACCCGTACATCACTCAAATAGATCTGCCGAAGTAGTTCTAGACGGTGACTCCGTAATCGGCGAGTTCGGGTCTCATTGCCTCTATGACGAAATCGACAAAGGCGTCCGGCGCGTCCAAATAGAACTCCCGGTCAGAGTAACTGCCTACCTCCGCCTTCATTCCATGTGCCTCAGCCCAGGCGGCCAGATCCTCGAGGTCAGCGCGCGGCGTCTCGCTCAAAAAAGAGACCTGCGAACGGATCTTATCCTCGTCACGATGGGCAACTGAACTACGGCTGAATTGGAGATCAATGTTCGCGCCGGGTTGTCGGAGCCATATTGCGCGCTCCGTTCGGCGCAATTCGACGAATCCAAGCTTTACCTTCAGCAACTCGACGACAATCTCGAAATACTGAACATTGAGGCGATTGGCGACATGATTGAATTGCATGATGACAACCTTCTGAAGTCGACTACATAACGCGCCGAGTTAAGCAAGAACCCGGCGCCGTTTTAAAGTCCATTGGCCGCACCGGCTTGCAGCACTCACGTATACTGCTCAGTTAAGTCCTGGGCCCAAGAGCAAGCGTCTTCTCCAAAAAATCGCAGAACTTCTCCCGATCGGCGCCGAACGCGAAGTGACAGTTCGGGTCTTTGAGATTTCGATAGTGCGTGTCAACCACGGTCCGCCCGATCGTGAGCGTTCCGTGGCATTCGACGTCGACGTGACGGAAGAGGGTCGTGACCACGCTGGGATCGAGCATATAGTTGACGCAGAGCGCATCGTGAACAGGCGCCGCGTTGCGCTCCTCCATCGGCTGGTTGTCGTCGTAGGCGCGGATGCGCTGGTCTATGAACCGTGAGGCCGCAAGGCCGGCATTCGTCCCCAGCGCCGCCAATCTCCGGCTACGCTCCGTCGAGACCAACGCTTTGTGCGTGGCGTCCAGCGGCAGCATTGTCACCTTGCGAAACCCTGCGCCGAACACTTTCGCTGCGGCCTCGGGATCGGCCCATATGTTGAACTCGGCCGATGGCGTGACATTGCCCTTGTGATGGGCGCCGCCCATGATGATCACTTCTGGAACGCGCTCGGTCAGCTTGGGATAAACGGCAAGCGCCGCCGCAATGTTGGAAAGCGGCCCGACCGGCATGAGGACAATCTCGTCCGTCGTGTTTTTGTAAACGTCAATCAGGAAATCGACGGCGTTTGTGGCTTGCTGCCGCAGGCTCGTGTTCGGAATCGGCAATTCGCGACCATGTACGCCGTTGTCGAATTTAAGCGCTCGCGGCACGGGAAAATCGGGCCGCGCGAGGGGACGATCGAGCCCTTGGTAGACCGGCACATCGCCGCGGCCGACAAACTGCAGCGCCCTTAGGGTATTGTTGGTGCAATATTCAACCTCGACGTTGCCATTCACTGTCGTGCATGCGACCAGGTCGAGATCGGGATGGAGAGCCGCGCACATGATCGCGACCGCGTCGTCGGTGCCTGTATCGACGTCCAGAATTAGCTTGCGCTTGGCCATGGAAGTTTCTCTCCAGTTCAGGTTGTCGTAAAAATTATCGGCTATGTCTCGAATCGCCAGCCGACATGACCGCCCACGTGTTTGGCGCGCAGGCCAACGATCACGAGCGCCAGCACCGTCACCACATAGGGGATCATCTGCAGCAACTGCGGCGCCGCGCCGGTGATCTCCGGCAAACGAACCGAGAGGGCCGTCGCCACTCCGAACATCAGGGCGACCGCCGTTGTGAAAAAAGGACGGCCTTTGGCGAAGAAGATGGCGGCCAATGCAATGAGGCCGCGCTCGTCGTTCATCTGCCGTGCAAACAACGATACGTATCCGAGAGACAGATAGGCGCCCGCGAGGCCGCAGAACAGGCCGCTGATCACCATGGTCTCGAACTTGATGCGCGCGACGGGAACGCCCGCCGACAGCGCGGCGTCCTCCGCCTCGCCGATCATGCGCACCCGCAGGCCCCAGCGCGTGCGGTAGAGGGTCCACCACACGCAGGGCACGCAAAGGTAAGCGAGATAGACCAGCAGCGTGTGTCCGCTCAACAGCGGACCTACAATCGGCGCGTCCTCAAGAAGCGGAATGCGGATCGACGGGAACACGGGGATGTTCGCCGACGTGAACACCCCGTCCTGCCCCAGCACGCTCTTGAGCAGCAGCGCAGTGAGGCCGTAAGCGAGAAAAGTGACCGCGATGCCTGCGATAAATATGTTCGCGCGAAATCGTAGATTGAACAGCGCGAGAACTGCGGCAAGAGCGCATGACGACGCGATGCCAGCCAGGACGCCGACCACCAAGCTTCCGGTCGCATAGGCGGCGGCGACGGCGGCGAAGGCCGCCACGATCATGAAGCCGTCGAGGGCGATGTTCAAGATCCCTGCCTGGAACGTGTAGAGTCCGCCGAGCGCTGCGAAGATCAGCGGCGTGGCGATGCGGATCGAGGAGAAAGCGATGTCGCTCAGCATGGACTCATTTCTCCGCAGCCGTGCCCTGTTCCGACGGCAGGGGCGCCAGCAAAGTCGCGACTGGGGTCGTCTCTGTTAGCCGCAGTCTTCGTCGTCGCCATGGTAGTTTGAACTGCGCCGCCAAAATCAGCACCACCAGGAATTGAAGGACCTGAACGAGATACTTCGACACGCCCAGTTGCATTTGCAGCACCGACGATCCGCTGTTCAGCGCGCCGAACATGAAAGAAGATAGAATTACGCCTATCGGGTTCGAGTTGGCGAGCATCGCCACCGCGATGCCGTCGAAGCCATAGCCCGGCGAGAAATTGTCATAATAGGCGCCATAGACGCCGAGCACCTGCTCCGCGCCGGCCAGGCCCGCGATCGCGCCGCTTGTGAGCATGACGCCGATCACGTTAGCTCGGATCCGCACGCCCCCATAGTTGGCGAAGCGGGCGTTCAGCCCAATCAGCTTCCATTCGAAGCCTCGCAGGGTCGTGACGTTGAATACGGCGACGAGAACGCAAGTGGCGAGCGCGATGAAGATTCCCGTGTTGAGCTGCGAATAGAGCGTGAAATTGGTCAGGCGCGCCGCGTCCACGACGTCGGGCAGCTTGTTGGTGGGGCCGGGCGCCTTCAATACGCGCGCCGAAATATAGCCCGTCAGCAGAAGGGCGATCGGATTGAGCATCAGGCAGAGCACGAGTTCGTTGACGCCCACGAAGACCCGAAGCAACGCCGGAATGGCCGCCCAGGCGGCCCCGCCGATCAGAGCCGCCAGGACGCAGGCGGGAACCATCAACACGTCGGGCAGCGGCGCCGCATAGCCAACGATCCCCGCAAATAGCGCGCCCATGAGCATCTGCCCTTCGACGCCGATGTTCCACATGCCGGAGCGAAAGGCGATCGAAACGGCCAGCCCCGTGAAAAGCAGCGGCGTCATCATTTGCAGGGTCACGGAGAGGTTGGGCCAGCCGCTGAAAGCGCCTGTCAGCAGCGCGCCGTAGACTTCGAAGGGATTGCGGCCGAGCGCAAGAACCAACAGTCCCCCGATCACAAAAGAAATCGCGACCGCGAACAAAGGCCCCGTTACGGCCCGCAGGACGCGCGAAGGCGTCGACGGCTGAGCGGGACCCGCGAGCGGCGCGACGCTCATGCCGCCGCCCCCGAACGCGCGATTTCGTGCCCGCCCATGAGTTGACCAATCACACCGACATCTGCTTCGGCGCCGAGGAACTCGCCAACGATGCGACCGCGATACATGACGAGTATGCGGTCGCTCAGCGACAGAAGTTCGTCGAGGTCGGCGGAGACAACGAAGACAGCCCGGCCTTCGTCCCGCATGTCCACGAGTGTGCGATGAATGGCCTCGATCGCGCCGATGTCGACGCCTTGCGAGGGTTGCTCGGCGATGATGAGCCTGGCGGATCGGGTCAACTCGCGCGCGAGTTGGACTTTCTGCTGGTTGCCGCCCGACAGCGACCCCGCAGGCGTCTCTTCGTTGGCGCCTCGCACGTCGAACTGCTGGATCAGCGCGCGGCACCGCCGCCGCGCCGCGCCGAGGGCGAGAAAGGGACCGCGCCGAAAGGCCGGGAGATGTCCGACCGCCATATTTTCCCAGATCGCGCTTTGCAGGGACAAACCAACGCGCGCCCGGTCGGCCGGCACATACGCGAGCCCTGCCTGGCGGGCGGCGCGAGGTTCCCCCGGCGCGGGCGCGGCGCCACAGATCGTAATGCGGCCCGCTTCGTATCGACGCAATCCGGCAATGCTCTCGATCAATTCGTCCTGGCCATTGCCCTGAACGCCCGCCAATCCGACGATCTCACCGGGACGAATGGCAAGCGAAAGTCCATCGACCGCGACGGCGCCGCGATCACCCAGCACTCGTAGATCGGTGATCTGGAGCGCAGGCTCCAGCTTTGGCTGGGCTGGGGTCTTGGCGACGCGCAGCAGGACGCTGCGTCCGACCATTTGGCTGGCGATCGCTTCCGCCGTCAGGTTCCTGTTATCTTGCGTGCCGACGATGCGGCCCTGACGCATCACAGAGACGCGGTCGGCGGCCTCGAGAACTTCGCGCAGCTTGTGCGTGATGAAGATCACCGAGCGGCCGCTTTGCGCAAGCGAGCGCATGGTCGAGAACAGTTCTTTGGTTTCCTGCGGCGTCAGCACTGCGGTGGGTTCATCGAGGATCAACACGTCGGCTCGTCGGTAGAGCGCTTTCAAGATCTCCACGCGCTGGCGGATGCCGACAGGCAGGCTGCCCACGATAGCGCGCGGGTCCAGGTCAAGACCGAACCGCCGGCTCAACTCCGCGGTCTGCGCCTCGGCCCTGAGACGGTCGAGGCGGCCGAAACGCAGCACGGGCTCGGCGCCCAGAATGATGTTCTCAGCAACCGTGAACGAAGGCGCGAGCTTGAAATGCTGGTGCACCATGCCGATGCCGGCCTCAATCGCTTCGGCCGGACCGCTGAAATCGATAGATGCGCCCCGTAGCTCGATCTCCCCTGAAGTGCGCGAATGCAGGCCGTAAAGGATATTCATCAGCGTGGACTTGCCGGCGCCATTTTCGCCGACGAGAGCATGCACCTCGCCGGATTGGATTTCCAGCGAGGCGCCATGAACGGCGGTGAAAGCGCCGAACATCTTTACGATGTTCGACATTCTCACGAGCGAAGTCATACGGCGGTCTCCGTAGCCAAACCGCGGCGCGCAGCAAACAATGAGCGCCGCGGATCAGGGATGACAGAGGTCGGCCCTGCGTCTTTCACTTCTTGTCGGCGATTGACGGCGGCGTCGCGATCGGGGGCGTGCCCATCTCCTTCTGGCCCGCTTTGAGGTCGAAGTAGTTCGGCACCACGATCGCCCCTGAAATCACCTTGGCCTTGAGATCGTCGACTTCCTTCAGCACCTCGGGCGCAATGAGGCCCTTATTGTACTCGTCCATGGCAGCCGCCACGCCGCCTTCCTTCAGCCCGTAGTAGAGAACCGTGCCGCCCTTGAACGTGCCATCCGAGACCGACTTGATCATGTCGAACGCCTGGGTGTCGACGCGTTTGACCATCGACGTGAGCACGGAGCCGGGCGCGAGGTAGTTCTGATCGGAGTCGACGCCGATGGCGAAGGTCTTTGTGCTTTTCGCGGCGTCGATCACACCTGCGCTTGTGGCGCCCGCGACCGCGAAGTTGATGTCGGAATGCTGGTTGATCAGCGCCAGAGTATATTCCTTGCCGGCCGCCGGATCGGTGAAAGTGCCAGAGTAGCTTTCCAGGACTTTCACCTTCGGATCGGCCATCTGAGCTCCATAGTAATATCCGATGTAGAAGCGATGGATGATCGGGATGTCCTTGCCGCCGACAAATCCGATAACGCCCGTCTTGGTCGTTCGCGCGGCGATCGCTCCTACGAGGAACGAACCTTCCCAATCCTTGGTGACTGAGCTCACCACGTTCGGCGCGATCGGGTCCGGGCCGACGTCAACCAATCCGAACTTCTGGTTCGGGAAGGCCGCGGCGACAGTTTGCATCGGCTTGATCATATCGAAGGACGAACCGACGATGAAGTCGAAACCCTGGCCCGCGGCCCGCGCCAGCGAAGACTGAAATTCCGAGATCGAGCGGGGCTGGATCACGACAAACTCGATGTCTAGCTCCTTCTGCGCCCGCTTCATGCCCTCGTTCATCATATCGTTGAACGAGCGATCGCCTAGCCCCGATTCAGAGGTCACCATGGCGACCTTCAGCTTCGCCTCGGCGACCTGACTCGCTAGCAACGCGCTGGCGAAGACCGCCATGGCGCCAACAGACTTCCAGAACATCTTCATCAACGCTCTCCCTCCTTCAGGCAGCGCGCGCCGCCGCCATGAACTCTCTGACCTTCGCTGGATCGAACCGGCCGAATGCGGTCCCGTCATGCTTGAGCGACGAACTCACGATCACGCCGTCGGCGACGGCCTGTACCTCGCGAATGTTGTTCGCCGTGACGCCGCCGCCGACGAGGATCGGTGTTTTTCCTTCGACGCGCCTCGCACTTTCGATCAACTTGTGCGTACCCGGGTAGGTCTTGCCCGTGAGGACGAGCGCGTCGGCGGCGCCGAGCCTCACCGCGGCGTCTAGATCGTCATCGAGTGTGCCCGCGACCAGCGGATTGCCGGTGCGATCATGTACGTCCGCCAGGATCGCAACATCGTCTGCGTTCCACGCCGTGCGCGCCTTTATCGCTGAGAAAGCCTGAGCGCTCTCAATCCCGAAAGGCGTCACCATGGCGCCGACATAGATTTTTATGCGCACGAAATCCGCCTGCGCGGCCGACGCCACTGCAATCATGACTTCCGCATCATTTTCCAACATGTTGAGGCCGGTCGGCTTGCCTGTGCGTCGCTTCACCTCGCACACGACCCTGGTCATCCAGGCGGCCTGAACAGTCGTCGCGCGCATGTCAGTTGGGATATCGCCGAGGTTCTGAACCATCAGTCCGTCGACCCCATGGGCCGCGAGGATTTCGGCGTCCTCCAAGGCCGATCCAAGCACCTCGTCGATCCCTGTGCGCCGATATCGGCTGCCGCCCGCGAGCGCGGCAAGCTGCACCATGCCTACGACTGGCTTTTTGCCCGCGTGCAACAGGGATAGAAGGGCGCTCATCAGATCCCGGCCATCGGTTCGGCCTTGGCTTGGGAGGAATGAAAAATCTGGCGGAAGTTGACCTCCTGACGCCGTTTGTTGTCGAAGCCCAAGAACGCGATATTCTGCTGATCCGCTATGTGGCAGGATAGATACTCGAAGGGCAGCTTGTAGACGAACGGGCGTCAGCGCCTCTCGCAAATCCGGCATCGCGAAGTAGATGTCGGATGCGGCTTTCGCCGCCGCGTCACCGTCACGTCCAATCAGGATCACGCGCGAACCCATGTCGCGCGCCGCTTGCGCCTGTTCCAGTGCGCGGTCGTGACCGGCGCCCGGCGGCGCCAGGATGATCGTGTCGGTCAACTCGTCGGTGAAGAAATATTGTTCGTGCGCCCATTCCTCAAGTTCAGCCGGATGGCAGGGTCGAGTCAGGCCCTCGAACCATTTGGCCATGCCGAAATAGGCGGTGGCGTAGTTGGGACCTCCGCCAAGAATGACGGTCTTGCGTTCGCGCGTAAAAGTGTGAGCGATCTCCTTGGCGAGCGGGCCGACTGTCGCGTCGGCGGTCGCCATGGCGGCGGGCAGCGTCTCAAGTTCGGCCACCAGCGCCTTTGCGCGGCGCGCGTCGAGATGGCCTATCCGCTCGCCGAATGCGATGGCCGCGATGAACAGACCCAGCATGCTCGCCGTATAAGTTACGCTGCCCGGCGTAATCACCTTGCTGCCGTCCGGCTGTTCCTTGATGTTGGGAGGCGCGTTGACCTTGATGAGGGTCTCTGCCGCCTTGGCGAGGTTGGTTTCGGCGCTAACCGTCACCGCAAACGTCCAGGCGCCCTTTTCGCGCGCCAATCGCACACCTTCGATGGTGCGTGACACCGTGCCGGAGTTGGAGACGCCAAATACGAAACTGTCAGGCGGCAAGTCCGCTACGAGATAGCGTGAGAACTCGAGCGCCTCGACCGGTTCGATCATGCGGCCCGTCGCCTTCATCATGTAGTTTCTGGCCGCGATTGCGGCTGCATAACTGTCGCCGCAACCGATCGCAAAGCCATGCCGCAGCGAGCCAGGCTCGCGGTTGCGAAGCACCTCGCGCATACGATCGAGCATCGTCGCGATATTGTCGCGCACGAACGCGGGCTGCAACGCGATCTCCTTCAGCATCACCGCCTTTTCATTCTGCACCCTGTCTCTCCTCGATCTTCTCAAAAAGGTTGTGTCTGCGCGGAATTCGCCAAAGCAGCCATTCTTCGCTCGGCCTCGCCGGGATCCGCTTCAAGCAAACCCTTGACGCCCACGGCAGTGACGCAGAACGAGGCGGAGACTGCGCCGTGCAGCAAGGCGTGGAGCGGGTCGCGCGTGCGCGCGTATCCAACCAAGGCCCCGCCACAAAAGGTGTCGCCGGCGCCCGTCGCATCCACCGCCTCGACCGGCGCCGCCGGCAGGATCAGCAGTTCGCCGCTGTCTTTGGCATGAGCAATACAACCATCGGCGCCGCATTTGAGCACGATGAGGGGCGTCTGTGGCGACAGGTCGCGCAAGTATCGAACCGTATCCGCCGAACTCGCGTTCGGCACGATCACCCGGCCGTCCTGGCGGCTCGGCATAAACATGTCGACGGAAGCCATCAACCCGATTACATCGTCGCGCGCGACTTCGGCCAAGCGCCGGTCGTCGAGATCGACCGAGACGATTTCGCTTCCTGCAGCTCGAAGCGCGCCGACCAGTTCGACATGCCGATGCCACGGCAAGGGGGCGAGGTGAGCGGCGGGAACGCCTGCGACGATGTCGCCTGCCACGGGGCTGAACTCATCCCAGTTTCGGGTCGTCGAGCGAAATACGAATTGGCGGCTGCCGTCTTCCTCATAAAGCCCCCAATCGCGCAGTGTGCGGTTCAGGCGAGGGCCGCCGCTGAGTTCAATCCGCGCTTGCAGAGGGGTCACCGGATAATCCGGGCCGAATGGCGCGACCACGATCGGCCGCTCGCCCCAGACCGCCATGCCGAGCGCAGAATAAACGGCGTTGCCGCCGGGCACTGCCCATTCCGTCGCCCCGTCCACGAAGACGAGATCGTCAATAGAAAGGTTCCCGATCGCGCAGAAACGGCTCATGCGCGCGCTCCGACGCGCACCAGCGTGAGGTCGATCACGGCGCTGTTGTGATGATTGATCGAATAGAGAATTCGACGATCACCTTCGCCAAAGTGCAGCTCGCGCATTAGCAACAAGGGGCGCCGCGCTTGATGTTGAGATCTTTGGCTTGACTTGCGGTGGCGCCGATCGCTGTTACCGACATCTCGCTGCGCAGCAGCGACAGCCCGAGGTCGCGGGTGAGAAATTCGTAGAGGGAGGCGCCGGAGAAGCTGGCAAGTCGCTCGAACGATGCATGGGCGCTCAAAGGAAGGTATTCTGCCGCGACCGCGAGCGGCGCTCCATCAACCAACCGCACGCGACTGATGCGGGCCACCTTGGCGCTGAGAGGGCTTTCCAGAGCTTGGGCCACCTCATACGGCGGCGAAACCAATTCGACCGAAAGCGCCCGGACGCCCGGCGCGCGGCCGGCGGCGCGGATGTTTGCGGACAACGAGGACATACGGTCGAGCGCGTTGCGGAGATGCGGGCTGCTGGCGGCGACGAACGTGCCTACTCCGTGCCTGATGTCGAGGAGACCGTCGCGGGCTAGGATGCGGGTGGCTTCCCTCAGCGTCGGTCGGCTGATCTTCAGTTCCTTGGCAAGGAGGGATTCCCCGGGCAGGCGCGTTCCCGCCGGCAGGGCATTGTCCGCGATCTGCGCACGCAAGGCGTCGCATACGCGGGTCACGAGATCATCGCGCGGCGCGCCTGCGTTCCAAAGTCTCGCCGAGAGATCCGAGATGCGAAGTTCGGTCATGGCTCCGCTGCCCCTGGGCGGATCGCATCGGAATTGGGCGCCGCGCCGATCTCCGGCGGAAAGCGGAGCCGCCAGCCGAGACCACGGCCAACCGCCGAAATGGCGAAGCCCGATTGCACCCCGCGCCGCTGGCGAAGCCAATGCTGCGCCCGGAACCGGTCACGACGCCAAGCTTCCCTTCGAAGCGATGATCGCGTTGCGGCCAAGCGACGACGTTCCTCCGGTCAATTGCCTTTCGGCGGCGGCAGGTCTCTGGCCGCGTAGAGGTAAGACGTCAGACAAGCATGGAAAGCATCGCCACGCAAGAGGCTTTTGAGGCTGGAAACGGATCTACGCTCCCTCGGGTCTGGGCTGATGTGTTTCAGCGCCCACGAGCGCCCCCGGCGCCGGCAACGATGTTGCGCCGACTTCGAAAGATCACGCGGACTTCAAGCCAGGGAAAAGAACTCTTGCACGGGCGGGCTACAGATTGGTTGCCGGGACGCAGCCAAACTGCCTGGCTTTCGCCCACGATAGCAATGTTCTGTCGCGAACTCGGCTCGGAGTATTTCGAACCGATTTCGAGAGAGGGTGGCGTTCTTCAACGCCTACAATGCGCAGAGGGCCGAGCGTGCGAACGAATGGTGACGACGAGACCAGCGGCGACCGTTCCAGCGTCGCGACGGCGCGTTGCTCGGGCGTCCAGTGGGAACGAATTGTGTTCTGCGGCAGTTTTAAAAGCGGTTTTGACGCGAGAGCATCCGATTTGCATGTGCCGCACCGCTTCCTTGGAGGGGGCGACGGCCGTGCCGCCAGCGAGAATGGTCGCGAAAATGGAGCGGGCAGTTATGAAAATTGCACAGATTGCCCCTCTTATGGAAAGCGTCCCGCCCCGGCTTTATGGCGGCACGGAGCGGGTAGTTTCAGTCTTGACAGAGGAACTGGTGCGTCTGGGCCACGAAGTTACTCTGTTCGCCAGCGGCGATTCAGTTACCGCGGCGAATTTGGTCAGTTGCACCGAACAGGCCTTGCGCCTCAATCCAGCCGTCAAAGATCCGGTGCCGCACTATATGGTCATGCTCGATAAGGTTCGGAGCCAAGCGCATCGCTTCGACGTGCTGCATTTCCATATCGACGCGTTTCAAATGCCGATGTTTCGCGATATGGCGGGCAAGACCGTCACTACGCTGCACGGTCGCCAGGATTTGAGCGACCTTCAATGCCTATATCGGGCAATACCGGAAATGCCGCTGGTCTCGATATCGCACTCGCAGCGCATCCCGATCGCCGACGCAAATTTCGTGAAGACGGTTTATCATGGTCTTCCCCTAAATGCCTTGCGCCCGACTTTTGAACCGCGCGGGGGTTATCTCGCTTTCCTCGGTCGAATCTCACCTGAGAAGCGCGCTGATCGCGCCATCGAGATCGCGTCCGCCTTGGGGATTCCCATCAAGATAGCAGCCAAGATCGAAAAATCCGACGAGCCTTATTTTCGCGAGGTTATATCGCCGATGCTGGAACGCCCTGGCGTCGAGTTCGTGGGAGAGATCAACGATCGCGAAAAATCGAAGTTCCTCGGAGAAGCGCTCGCGCTGCTGTTTCCGATAGATTGGCCCGAACCGTTTGGACTGGTCATGATCGAGTCGATGGCCTGCGGTACGCCGGTGCTCGCGTTCCGAAATGGGTCGACCGTCGAGATTATCGATGAGAACGTTACGGGGCGCCTGGTTGACAGTCTCGACCAGGCGATACGGGCTTTGCCGCATGTGCTCAGAATCGATCGGCGGAAAGTGCGCGCCCGCTTCGAGGAACGTTTTTCGGCGCAGCGAATGGCAAAGGATTATGTTGCTGTCTATCGCGAACTAGACAAGACCGTCGAGACCGTTTTCAGCCCGAGCGCTGTCGCGCATATGGCCGATGGCGTCCAAACGGCCAAGCACGGCATCATCCTTAATCATGTCAACTGAGCCGCGGGCATCGCAGGCTGAGCCGCTGACAGATCCGATCGATAGTGTGCAGGGTGCGCCCTTCTATATACCTGCCCGGGTAAAATCGGCTCGCCCGAGGCAGGTTCTAAAACATGCGGACACATTTGCGGTCGTCGACAGTCATGGCGACATAGGCGCATCCGCAGGCGGCCCGGACGGCCTGTTTGACCACGATACTCGCTACCTCTCGCACCTCGAGCTTCTAATCGAGGGCGCCCAGCCGCTTCTCCTGGGATCGCGGTTACGCGACGACAATCTGGCGTTGACTGTCGACCTGACAAACCCGGACATCTACTTCGACCATCGCATCGCCATGCCGCGAGACACAATCCATATTTCTCGTACGACATATCTTTGGAACGGCGCCGCGCATCAGCGACTTTCTGTATCAAATTATGGCGAGAAGGAAGTGACAGTTGCACTGTCACTGGCGTTTGGCGCCGACTTCGCCGACATTTTCGAGGTTCGCGGCCAGAGGCGGCCAAAACGGGGCGTATCGCAGGAGACGATAAAGGACCCTGGCTGCGTCCTATTTTCTTATCTCGGTCTCGACAATGCCCAACGAATAACGGAACTCTCCCTGGAGCCCGCGCCGGCGCAGCTTCTGACCAGCGCCGCCCTCTTTCGTCTGAAATTGAAGCCACGAGCCGTCGCTACTCTATTCCTTTCTGTTTACTGCCGTGGGCAGAGGCAACCGGAGCGAGTGACGTTTCTCGCTGGCCTGATGGCCGCCAACCGCGAGCGACGCGCTGACTGGAGACAGGCCGCCGTCATCGAAACGAGGAACGCTTTCCTCGATGAAGCGCTTCGGCGAGCAACCTCTGATCTCTCCATGTTGACGACCCAAACTCGCGACGGCCCCTATCCCTACGCCGGCATCCCCTGGTATTCGACGACTTTCGGTCGCGACGGGTTGATCACGGCCATCCAGATGTTGTGGTGCAATCCATCGCTCGCGCGTGGGGTTTTGCGGCGGCTCGCGGCGCTTCAGGCGACTTCTTTCGACCCTGAAGCTGACGCGGAGCCCGGGAAAATCTTGCATGAGATGCGCGGCGGCGAAATGGCGGCGCTGAAAGAGGTGCCCTTCGGGCGCTATTTTGGCTCAGTGGATTCGACGCCTTTGTTTTTGGTCCTGCTGGGAAGTTATTTTGAACGAACGGGCGACGACGCAACGTTGCGCGAACTTTGGCCAGCCGCCGAAAGGGCGCTGGAGTGGATGGATAAATTCGGAGACATGGACCGGGACGGATTTCTCGAATATGGCGCGACAAGCGGCGAAGGTTTGCAGCATGGCCTGCGCAATCAGGGCTGGAAGGATTCGTTTGACGCGATTTTCCATGCGGACGGCGAACTGGCCAAGGGCCCCATCGCGCTCTGCGAGGTGCAGGGTTACGCTTACGCCGCCCGAAAATCGGCGGCGCTTTGCGCACGACAGTTAGGCGATACGGATCGGGCGCGGAAGCTCGAAGTTCAGGCTGATGACCTCGCCAGCCGTTTCGAGGAGGCTTTCTGGTGCGAGGACATCGGTTTCTACGCGATAGCGCTGGACGGCGAAAAAAAGCCCTGCCGGGTACGCAGCTCCAACGCAGGGCAGCTGCTTTGGACCGGAATAATCCGCGCAGACAGAGCCCGACAGATCGCGGACGCGCTCGTCTCGCCGAAGTTCTTTTCCGGGTGGGGGATTCGAACAATCGCCGTCGGCGAAGCGCGCTACAACCCAATGTCCTATCACAATGGGTCGATTTGGCCGCATGATAATTCATTGATAGCTGCTGGAATGTCGCGATACGGTTTCCACGATCACGTGGATCGCGTGTTTGAAGCAACGCTCGCGGCGGCAAATTACATGGAGCTTCGACGATTGCCGGAACTCTATTGCGGGTTTCGCCGGCGTCCAGGAGCCGGTGCGACGCTTTATCCTGTCGCCTGCTCCCCGCAGGCGTGGGCAAGCGGCGCACTTTTCCTCATGATACAGGCTCTGCTGGGCATAGAGTTCGCGCCCGGCGTCCAGGAAATCCGCTTCCGCAATCCGCGCCTTCCTCCCGTCTTCAACCAACTCAGCCTCCGGCGATTGGCGATGAACGGCTCCAATATAGACATCGAGTTACATCGAGCGGGCGGTCATCTTTCGATGCACGTTCTCCGAAATGTTGGAGAAGTCCAGGTTTCAATGATATTCAATTGAACGGGAACTATCACTTCATTGAATTCTGTTGGATCGCGGATATCCGCAATGGGGCGGATGCGGGTGTTTACAAGGGATGGTTTGGGGCCCTTCATATTGACCAATCAGGTTCGGTTCACACCGCTAGTTCCTGTGCCGCGAGAAAGCCCCGCTGTGAAGTGGCTCCATTTGTTGACCCCACTCACACAAACTCGTCAGAAACTTGGCGCGCCGATCGCCACTCGGACCTCACCCCAATTAGTAGACGTCATGATGGCGGGCCCCGCTGGCGCGCGGCTTACCGAGGCGCCGGCTGGATCGGATTCGACCCGAGCGCATCGATCGGGATCCTGCGCATCGCGAACGCGATCGGCAACGCAGCCGCACAGAGCAGCGCCATGACCCAGAACGCGCGCGGGCCAAGCGCGCCGTAGAGTGGACCCGACACTAGTGTCATAATGGCGGTCATCGTACCGACAGCGATGCCGCCGTAAATACCCTGGGCTGTCGCAGCCAGCGCCGGCGGGACAACCACAGACAGCATCTGCATGCAGGCCAGATGCAACAGGGCGAATGTGAGGCCATGCAGCGGTTCTACGAGCGCCATTGCCGGGAGCCAAGCGGTGACGGCGGTGACGCTCCAGCGGACTATTCCCGCGCTGGCCGCCAACGCGGCCGCGCCGGCTGGCCCAAGCCACTTCAACAGCGCCGGACCCGCCAGTACGAAAACGACAACCTCTGCCAGGACTCCCTCTGACCACAATAGCCCTGCCGCGCCCGGCCCGATGCCTCCGTCCTCCCAGCGCAACACTTCGAAGCCATCGTGCAGCGCGTGGCTGCTCATAACCAAGGCCGCCAGCGCCATAAGAGGCAAGAAGCCGGGCGCCGCAAACAAGGCGCGAACGTTTGCGCGCTTTGGCGCCGTGGGCCGATCCAGCGCATTTCGGGGTAGCCAGAGCGCCGCCACAGCGGCAAGCGCAAGCAGCGTCCCGTTCATCCAGACTATGCCGCCTAGGCTCGTCGCCGCGACGACCTGACCAGCGGCCACGGAGCCCACGATAAACGCGGCCGACGCCCCACCGCGCACCCACCCATGCAAAATCGCGCCCAACGACGACCCCAACTGACTGCAGCACCAAGAATCTGATTTGGCATCGAAATCTCCGCTCGAACCCGGGGTCGCACTTGGGAGCGACGCGAGTGCTCCTGACTCTCTAATATGATAACGATGCCAATGTGTTGCGGAGCATTTAAAGTCCGCCTTTGGGGATCCGTAAACCCCCCGTCTTTAGCCGGCTCGGGATTGAGCTGCAGCGCCAGTCGGTTGTTGCTGCTTCAGCATTCAAATTCGTCGGGCGTGCATCTTTCAAGTTGCTGCCGGGAAAAGGGGAAGGGTACGAATTCGACGAAGTTCGCAGCAGTCGACCCTCTAGGGTCGACCTAATCCGGCTTCTAGCCGTAACCTGAAGCCACCGGCTTTAGCCGGTGGTTGTTCACGTAGGGGTGAATGTTGGCAGCGTCTTTGCAGTCGAATGAGCTACGCGCGCTATGCGAGGGGAGTTTCATGCCGCGCAGAACAAAAATCTGGGCTCTTATAGCGTTAGCTGTTGGTAGTGTATGATTGTCTCGCGGTTGGAGCTGATTCGATGCGGGACGAAGATTTTTCGGTTTGGTTGTCTGCAATTGCCGGCCTGAGCGAGCGGCAGCGGCAGGAAGCGTTGCGCGCGCTGGCGGGGACGAAGGACGAAACGCCGCGCGCGGTCGCGGACCAGGAGACCAGCGCTTCAGCGAAGAACAGAGGAAGGAAGAGTGACCGCGTCGACGTGCTTGGGTCGGCCAGCTGCGAACAGGTCGAAAACCGAGGCTGCCCGCATTGCGCCAGTCATGAGATCGTCGGTTGGGGGCGTTCGCATGGGCTGTTGCGGTTTCGCTGCAAGAGTTGCGGGCGTACATTCAACGCGTTGACCAACACGCCGATGGCGCATTTGCGCAAGAAAGAGCAGTGGCGCGGCCACGCTCAGGCGATGATCGACGCCAAGAGCCTGGCGAAGACCGCCCAACTCTGCGGCATTCACCCGACGACAGCTTTTCGCTGGCGGCATCGGTTTCTCCGCTCGCCGGCCACGGACAAGCCTCGATCGTTGAGCGGCATCGTCGAAGCCGACGAGACCTTCATCCTCGAATCCTTCAAGGGGCGTTGGTCCGATCTGCGGCGAAAGCCTCGAAAGCGCGGCGGAACAGCCAGGCATCCGGGTCTCCACCAGGACAACGTGCCGATCCTCGTGGCCCGCGACCGGAAAGGCGCAACCTTCGATGCAGTCCTGCCTCAAGTCGACAGCGCTTCCATCGCCGCCGCGCTCGCCGGCGTCGTCACGCCGGACAATCATCTGGTTGGGGACGGTGGCCGGTCGATTGCGGCTTTCGCACGCAAGGCCGGAATCCCCTTCCACGCCGTTCCCTCGCCCGGAAAGCCCCGGCCCGAGGCGCCTCACCTGCACATCAACGGCGTCAACGCCTACCATAGCCGCTTCAAACTATGGCTGGCTCGCTTCAACGGCGTCGCGACCAAGAACCTGCCAAACTATCTCGGATGGAGGCGGGCTCTCGAAGCTTGGGGCGCCAAGCTCGATCCCGACAACTGGATGAGGAGCGCTATCGGAAATGGGCCATATCAACAACTAACGCTATAAGAGCCAAAATTTGGGTTTTGCGGAAATCTGTTTGAAACTTGGCGACGTAAAGCCCGTTGCTGTTCAGCCTGGCTTTGAGCAAGTCTCGTTGTCGAGGAAACGTTAGGTCATCGCGGGGAATGCGGATGTCGCGCCGACAGGGGGAAGAAGGGACGGCTCCGTTGAACATCGCGGTCGTGGGCTCGGGCGTTTCGGGCCTGTCGGCGGCCTGGCTGCTCTCCAAGCGCCACGACGTGACGGTCTACGAGGCGGACGGGCGCATCGGCGGCCATTCGCACACCGTCGAGATCGAGGCGTCCGGCCGCCGCATCGCCGTCGATACTGGCTTCATCGTCTACAACGAGCCCTGCTATCCCAATCTCAGCGCCCTGTTTGCCGAGCTGCAGGTCGAGACTCATCCTACCGAAATGACGTTCGCCGTATCCCTCGACGGCGGGCGGCGCGAGTATGCGGGGAGTGACCTCAGAGGTCTGTTCGCGCAACCCACCAACGCGCTGCGCCCGCAATTCTGGGCGATGATCGCTGAGTTGCTGCGGTTCTATCGCAACGCGCCGCGCGACTTGCCGACGCTCGGCGACGAGAGTCTCGAGGCCTATCTGGACCGCCGCCGCGTCGGCCGCGCGTTCCGTGAGGATCACCTCTATCCGATGGCGGCCGCGATCTGGTCGACGCCGGCGGCTAAGGTCGGCGAATATCCCGCCGCTTCCTTTCTGCGTTTCTGCGACAACCACGGCCTGATGCGGCTGACGGGGCGGCCGGTCTGGCGTACGGTGGTCGGCGGCAGCCGCGAATATGTCAGCCGCCTGTCGGCGCCGTTCGCGCACGGCATCGTCAGGAACGCCGGGCTCAGGACGATCGTGCGCGACGGCGCCGGCGTCGAGCTGATCGACGCGCGCGGCGAGCGCCGGCGCTTCGATCATGTGGTGATCGCGACCCATGCCGATCAGGCCTTGCGGCTGCTCGCCTCGCCGACCGACGACGAACGCCGCCTGCTCTCGGCGTTCCGCTATTCGACCAACGAGACCTATCTGCACGGCGACGCTCGGCTTATGCCGCAGCGCCGCGCCGCCTGGGCGAGCTGGAACTATCTTTCCGACGGCGCTGGCGGCGACTGTCGTCTTTCGGTCAGCTACTGGATGAACCGGTTGCAGCCGCTCGGTTCGGCGCCGGAACTGTTCGTCACTCTCAACCCGCTGCGCGAGATCCGCTCCGACCGGATCTACGGTCGCTTCAGCTACGAGCACCCGACCTTCGACACGGCGGCCGGGCAGGCGCAGAAGGCGCTGTGGACGCTGCAGGGCGAACTCAACACCTGGTATTGCGGGGCCCATTTCGGCGCCGGCTTCCATGAGGACGGGCTGCAATCGGGGCTCGCCGTCGCCGAGGACCTCGGCGGCCTGAAGCGACCGTGGACAGTCGCCAACGACAGCGCGCGCATTCATCGCGGCCCCACGCCTCAACGCGCGGCCCGGCTCGAGGCGGCCGAATGACGACGCTCGCTTCCGCGCTCTATCCCGGCGCCGTCAGCCACCATCGGCTCCGCCCGAAAGAGCATCGCCTCGCCTATCGCATCTGGTCGATGCTGATCGACCTCGATGAACTGGAGGCGCTCGACCGCTCGTTGCGCTTATTCTCGGTCGACCGCTTCAATCTGTTCTCGTTCCATGCGCGCGACCGCGGCGATCGCTCGGGACGGAACCTCAAGGCGCAGGTCGAAGAGGTGATGCGGGCGGGCGGCGTCGAGCCCGACGGCGGGCCGATCCGATTGCTGACGATGCCCCGGCTGCTCGGCTACGCCTTCAATCCGCTGTCCATCTACTTCTGCCATCGGCGCGACGGCGAGGTCGCCGCGATCCTCTGGGAGGTCGACAACACCTTCGGCGAGCGGCACGGCTATCTGCTGCCGGCGATCGAGCGCGACGGCGACGAGATCCGCCAACGCTGCGGCAAGGATTTCTATGTCTCGCCGTTCATGGACATGGATCTGACTTATGAGTTCCGGGTGCGCCCGCCCGCACAGCTGTTCTCCGTCGTCATCGAAGTCTCAGACGCTGAGGGACTGATGCTGAACGCCCGACACAACGCCTGCCGGGTCGAGGCGAGCGACGCCGCGTTGCTGCGGTTGGTCGTGGCCCTGCCCTTCGTCACGCTGCGCGTCATCGCCGGCATCCATTGGGAGGCGCTGAAGATATGGCTGAAAGGCGTCAAACTGCGCAAACGTCCGCCGCCGCCGATCGAAGCCATTTCCTACGCCGCTCCCCTGTCTCCGTCCCGAAAGGCTGCGTTATGAGCCCTTCCAAAGATTCGACCTTCGAAAACGCCGATGTCGCGCCCGAGGACGGCGGCCGGCTGGCGCGCCAGGCGTCCCGCCTCATCACGAGGCTCGTCGGCAAGCTCGCCTATGGGCGGCTGCGGATCGTCACGCCGTTCGAACTCAGCATCACCCAGACCGGCGAGGGGGACGGACCCGAAGCGACGATCGTGCTGCGCAATTGGCGTGCGCTCCGCCGCGTCATCAGCGGCGGCGACCTGGGCTTCGCCGAAGGCTTCATCGAAGGCGACTGGACGAGCCCCGACCGCGTCGCGTTGATCCGGCTGTTCGCGCGCAATACCGGCGCGATCAAAGGCGCCATCCGAGGCTCGCGGCTCGTGCGCACGTTCAGCCGCCTCAAACATCGCATGCGCGGCAACAGCAGACGGGCGCCCGGCGCAACATCGAAGCCCACTACGAACTCGGGAACGAATTCTATCGACTCTGGTTGGACGAGGCGATGGTTTATTCGTCGGCGATATACGATGAGTCGACGGCCACGCTGGAACAGGCGCAGGCCGCCAAACTCGCGCAAGTCGGCAAGCTGCTCGATCTCAAGGGCGGCGAGCGCGTGCTCGAGATCGGCTGTGGCTGGGGCGCGCTCGCCAAACATCTGGCGCGCGAGGCCGGCGCTCACGTCACCGGCATCACGCTCTCGCCTTCGCAACTCGCCTTCGCCAAGCAAACGCTCGTCGAGCCTGACGTGAAGGACAAAGTCGATTTGCGCCTGCAGGATTATCGCGACCTCCAAGGCCAATACGACCGCGTCGTGTCGATCGAAATGTTCGAGGCGGTCGGCGAGGCCTATTGGCCTTCCTATTTCACGACGTTGCGCCACTCGCTGGCGGCCGGTGGACGCGCGGTCTTGCAGTTCATTTCGATCGCCGAGGATCGCTACGAGGACTATCGGCGAGACACCGATTTCATCCAGGCGCACGTCTTTCCCGGCGGCTTTCTGCCTTCCAAGGCGACCTTCGCCAAGGCGATCGAGCGGGCCGACCTGACGGTCGCCGCCGCCGAACACTTCGGTCTCTCCTATGCGGAGACGCTCGCCGAATGGCGGCGCCGGTTCAACCAGAACTGGTCGAAGATCGCTCCGCTCGGCTTCGACGAGAGGTTCCGTCGGCTCTGGAACTACTATCTCGAATATTGCGAGGCCGGGTTCCGCGAAGGCGCGATCGACGTCAGCCTGTACACGCTCGTCCCTCGGGAGGCTCAGCCATGAGAGCGCTCATCGCGTCTGTCTGCCTGTTGGCTGGGGCCGCCACGGCGTCCGCCAGCGCCGACGGTCCCTACGGATTGTGGGCGCGCGGCGACGGCATCGCGCGCGTCAGGATCGAGCCCTGCGGCTCGAACTTGTGCGCGATCAACACCTGGATCAAGCCCGGAGTCACCGACGAAAAGGTTGGCGACAAGCTCGTGTTGAGCCTCAAGGCCGACAACGCCCGGCATTGGGAAGGCGAAGGCTTCGATCCCAAACGCAACCTGCGTTTCAGCATGTCGTTCGACGTCGACGAAACTTCCATGCAATTGCGCGGCTGCGTGCTCGGCGGCTTCGTATGCAAGTCGACGAACTGGACGCGGCTCAGCCAGGATTGACGCGCATGAAAAGCTACGTCGTTGCCTATATCGCGGCTTTCGTCGCGTTTCTCGCCCTCGACTCGATCTGGCTGACACTGACGAACCAGGTTCTCTATCGCGCCTCGATCGGCGACATCCTGCTCGACGGCTTCCGGCCCGTGCCGGCGCTGCTGTTCTATCTGATCTACCTGACGGCGCTCGTCTATTTTGCGGTGCGCCCGGGCTTCGAGCAAAGCTTGCCGCGCGCCATCTTCAACGGCGCGCTGTTCGGCCTCGCCGCCTATTCGACCTACGATCTGACCAATCAGGCGACGCTGAAGACCTGGCCTACGACGCTGACCTTGGCCGATCTCGCCTGGGGCACGTTCGTCAGCGCGGCAGGCGCGGCGGGGGGCCGCTGGGCGTCGACCCGATTTGGTTGAGACGGCGCCGCGCTGCGGTCCCGCGCCTTACAGTTTCGGCACTTTGCGGAAACCGCTGGCGAACGCGCCGGCGAGCGTCACCGTCGCGGCGATCGCCATCGCGATCACCATCGGCTGCGCGAATCCTCGGGCGTAGATCACCGCCGTGATCGCCGCGCCGACCGTCTTCAAGGCAGGCAAGCTACGCGCCACTTCGCGCCCGCCACTCCTCGCAAATATCGTCGCTGTGGATATCGCCGGGTCAAGCTTGACA
Source organism: uncultured Pseudomonadota bacterium (assembly GCA_963710855.1). Lineage (GTDB taxonomy): Bacteria > Pseudomonadota > Alphaproteobacteria > Rhizobiales > Beijerinckiaceae > Roseiarcus. Next base: position 408,173 of record CAVQBX010000003.1, read on the forward strand.
ATGGGCCCCAGCCGAGACGGCATCCCCCTTAAGCCCGTCGGGCATCTTCGCTCCGAACGATTTCAAATCCTGCGGCGCGCAGCGCCAAGATGGCCCCGTGCGCCAATATTCGGCGTTCGCTATCTGTCAGCTCCACAATCCGCTGCAACTCGGGTGAGTCGGCAAGCGTGTCATCTCGCTCTTGCTCAAACCCCTTCACGATCACTGCGACCTGTTCGTCTAGATCGGTCATTCCGACCTCCTGCTTTCCGCCACGCTTATCACGGCTTGCGGAGGCGCCGCGAGCGCCGTGAAGCCCGTCGAAACTCAACGAACGGCTCGAGGGGCTAGCCGGCCGGCGAAAGAAAAGCGGCCGCGCCGGGAGGTGGGATGATTCGCGCGGCCGTTGGAAAGTTAGCCTTCGGTCAAGTCGGAGCGTTGTTGTTACTTTGAACCGGCAACCGACGGCAATTCCCATTATTAGGTAGAAGATTCGAGGCCGCCTATACTGTGCTCGAGCAATGAGCGCGTCTCAAACCATCTCTCGCACGGTCCAATCGTCGCTCGGGTCGCCGACCCAAGGCCTGTGAGGATAGTCGCCTGGCGTCCATGGCGTCATTTTCCAGCGTTGGCCGTCGGAAAGTTCGATCATGACTGTGATTTCCTCCGCCGCGACGATCTTCGCGGCGATCGAGTCCCCCGCCAGCTCGATTTCCATCCACTCGCCTACCGTCATCAAACGCGACCGTCCATCGGCCCGGCTGGACGCCTCGCGGACTACGCCCGAATGTCCGCGCGCTTTGCCAAGTTGCGGGCGGTGATCGCGCTGGGCGGCGAGATTCCGAAGTCGATGATGCATCGAGGCCAGTGCGCAGGCTTTGGCCCGGTACGCCGCATTGTGCCAGGAAGCCGGGCTGGTCCCCGTCGTCGAGCCCGAAGTGCTGATGGACGGTGAGCACACGCTGGAGCAGCGCCGCCAGGTGACGCAGCACTGGCTTCAGCCGCGTTGGCGGCTTTGCGACCGCAACGGTCGCCGACGCGCGTTTTGCGTTTCCGCTCGGCGAGGCGGGGAGCGACGTTTCGTCGGCCCCGCTGCTTTGCACAGCCTGATCGGCTGGCGTTCGTTGGTCGTCGCCAGCGAGGGCTAGAGAATCCGTCTCTTCGGCTTCGGCGCCGCGGCCCATATTCTGGCGCATGTTGTCAAATCGCAGTGGCGTTCCGTCTACGCGTTCACACGGCTGGGAGATCGCGCCAGTCAGGCCTTCGCTCTGAGCCTGGAGGCACAATGGAAAGGCGGTACGGACGGATTGCTGTCCGACCTTCTCGACATCGCGATTATCTTTGCGCCTGTGGGAGCCCTGGTCCCGCTTGCGCTCAAGGCAGTCCGCGAGGGCGGTCGCATCGTTTGCGCGGGGATCCATATGAGTGACGTCCAGAGCTTTCCTTGCGAGCTGTTATGAGAAGAGCGCCAGTTCGTGTCGGTCGCCAATCTCACGCGCCAGGACGGCCTTGATTTCCTGAAGTTGGCGAGTGGGCTCGGCGTCGTTACGAAAACCACGACCTATCCGCTCGATTAGGCCACTTTGCGTTGGCAGACCTGCGCGCCGGCCGATTTGAAGGCGCTGCCGTGCTTGTATCGTGAGCCCAACTCAAAGTTTCACAACGAGCGATTGGGCGTCTGGCTTAGTCAACACAGGAAAGAGTCTCAACGCTCTTCGATCGACCCCGCAAACTCGTCGCCCAATCGCTTCCCTGGGTAGTTTCCGATCCTTTCCATGTCGATCAAAACCCTGTCGAATGCTCCCTAGCGGCGATGATTTCAGCAACAGAAATTCGTGACGCATTTCGTACCAGCCGGACAAGGCCTTCGCAGCGCGTCATGGTTTCAAAGTGAAAGCGTTATCGTTGCATCACGGAGATCACTATGTCATTAGATAGCGAACTTAAGAGAGCCGTTCTCGACGAGCTAAGCTGGGAACCCAGCGTTGACGCAGCTCACATCGGCGTCACCGCGAACGCGGGGGTGGTTACGCTCACCGGCCATGTGAACAATTACACACACAAGATTGCCGCGGAGAAGGCGGCGAGCCGGGTCAAAGGCGTCAAGGCCGTGGCCGAGGAAATCGAGGTCAAACTGCCCTTCGACATCAAGCGGAGGGACGAAGATATCGCTGCAGCCGCAGTTGAACGTTTTGAATGGAACTCGATCGTGCCTGAGGACAAGGTCAAGGTGAAGGTCGAAAAGGGCTGGGTTACCCTCACCGGAACGGTCGATTGGAAATTCGAGAAGGATGCAGCCGAACAAGATATTCGCGCGCTTTCCGGGGTCATTGGCGTCACGAACAGGATCTCGTTGAAGCCGGATGTCAGCGCGACGAACGTCAAAACCGATATCGAGCATGCGCTGCACCGGTCTTGGTATTACGATCCGAATACAATCGCTGTCACTGTTCAAGGCGGCGCCATCAAGCTGGCGGGAACCGTGTCAACCTGGAACGCCAGGCGGCTTGCGGGAGCGACCGCATGGTCCGCGCCTGGAGCGATATCCGTTGAGAACGACATCCGCGTCGGCTCCTGAAAGTAATCCCGCCGATCCGAGTTTCGGGTCGGCGGGCCCTTGCCAGGGCGCATTCACCGATCGCACGGTGGCGAAGTCGAAAGTCTCGCGTTGGTCGGCAACGCCGTTTGACTGAGATTGGCGAGGACGTCTGAGGGAGCTGCGACGTTTTCCCAAGCGCCTTGTTGCGATCAACTCCGGCACCAGTCCGTTATCATTCACGTCCATGAAAACAGGAACTCGTCTGGACGCCCCCACCTCAACAGGGAAGCGCGGGAGCCCGGCAACTTTGAATTTGGCGGTATCCGGGTCTGCGTAATTTCGACGGCGGCTCTGGCGATCCAAAGCACGCTTCACGTGTTCCCGAACTTTAGTAGCACGCTCAAGGGTCGCTCTCTGTTGATTTCCGCGCCAGATTGACCCGCTTTTCCGGCGCTGTCTGACCCGCCTAGTTACGCCAAGAGGTAGCCGATTAATTGAGAAGTTGTCGAAATTGACGGGTCAGCGTCAAATGGGAAAACGGGTCAATCTGACGCGGAAATCAACAGATCCTTGTTGCGATTACCAGTACGTGGGACGCGGCGGCAACTGGCTGCCGCACTGGCTGCATTCTTTGTGGCTTGCGTCCGTCATATCGTTGGGCATTTCGCAGGTCGTGCAGCGCACCCATAGGCGGTTGATATGATGCGGCTTCCACACGCTTGTCCAAATCGACGGCGAAAGCCCGCTGGTGCGAAAATCCTGCTTGGCGCGCGCGTGGTGCTGGTCGAGCGCTCGATGAAGCGAAGCTTCGTCCTGCAAAGCCGTACAGGTGAACCCACGCTCTCCTGCGAATCCTGTGACGATGCCGATAAAGCCCGGCTCCTTTAGGAAGTCGCCGACGATCTGACCGGAATGGACGCGAACTCGGTCGCGCTCGGCTTCGTTACGGCCCATGATCCACGTCAGGGCGATAATGGTCGGGACAACCATATTGCCGGATGATGCGTGCAGCGAATAGCCGTAGTCGGCTTTGCCCTGATGAACAGGCTCGACGATCGTTTGAAGGCCAAGTTGTTGATTTCCGCGTCAGATTGACCCGCTTTTCCATTTGATGCTGACCCGTCACGTTCGACAACTTCTCAATTAATCGACTAATTCTTGGCGTGACGAGGCGGGTCAGAGAGCAACGGAAAAGGGGGTCAATATGACGCGGAAATCAACACACATGGATCGTGTCGATCTGCAGATATCCAAGGTGCTCGATCGCGGCGCGAAGTCGCATTTGGCCCGCCGCCAAAGGGCTCCAATTCGTCGAGCCGCTGCGCGCGCTGCCAAATGAGACGTGAGGCGTTCTTGTGAGGCGTTCTTGGAGAGAGTGACGGGAATTCGGGCGCGGGACAGCATTTGGCGGATCTAGATCGGATTGGGTGAGTTCCTTGAAGAGACGCCCTATCACAACGTACGTGGGCGCGGGCAACGTCGCCCAAATCGCGCGGCTCCCGGTTCGGTCGGGGCGAGCACGTCGATCTGAGGTGCGTTAGGGCCTGCGGACGTGACAAAGCGCCTTACAAGGGTTGAACGGCGCGTCCGAGACGCGCGGATTGTTCGGCGGCGGCGGCGAACCCGAGGACCTCCCGGCCTTGTGTCGCCGTCAGCGAGGGCGCTGAGCCGCGGATCAGCGCGCCGATGAAATGTCGCGTGGAGTGAACGAAGCTGGCTTCCCAGCCGCTTTCGATGTTGTGGTACGCGTTGATCTGCCCGTCGCGGTAAAGCGCAACGGGCGCTGGGCCGCCCAGCTTGCCGTGGCCGCAGTTGATCCAGAGGACGCCTTCAGTCCCGGTGATTTCGACGCGGTCGTCCTGCGCATAGTGTCGGGTGATGATCTCGAGTTCTGGCGAATAGACGATTTCGAGATTGCCCATGCGGTTGCCAGGAAACCGGAAGGAGATCATGGCCGGCGCGTCGAACATGAAACCGTCGGGCCGTTCGCTCTGTCCGACGAAGGCGTGCACCTCCTCGGGGTTGCCCATGAAGTGCCAGGCCACAGCAAACTTGTGATGCCCGTCGTCGAACACCAGGGGGCCGCCGCCGGACTTGGATTTGTCCTGGCGCCATGCGTCCGCAGCCCGCGGAACGGCCCATGCCGTCGCGCTGCGGCCAGGATTGCTCTTGAGGCGGATCGTCAGGGGCCTACCTATCGCGCCTTCGTCGATGAGCGCCTTCGCCTTCATTACCGGTGGATAGAAGATGAAATTCTCGAAAACCTTGACCGGAGCCCTCGCGCTTTGCGCTGCTTCGACGAGCCGATCCGCTTCGGCAACGTTCACGCACATCGGCTTCTGCACCGATACCGCCTTGCCGGCCTCGATGGCGGCGAGAGCGACCTCGAGGTGCAGATGATGAGGCAGCAAAATCTCGACGAGATCGACGTCGCGATCAGCAAGGATTTTCCGATAGTCGTCGGTCACACGCGCATCCGGTGCGCCCCAGGACACCGCTTGCCGGCGCGCCATCTCGACGTCGCGATCGCACACGGCGACGATCCGCGCCTTTGGATTGTCACGATATTCGATGGCGTGCAGGTCCGAAATCCGACCCGTTCCGATGAACGCCGCGCGAATGACGTCATAGCGCATGTTCTCCTCCCGTATTGTTGATGGCGGCCTGCTCGAGCACGATCGCTCCGAGTGCTGAGCCGAGAATCGCGAATTGTCGATTTGGGCGGCCTTGCGACCCGGACGTTCCGATCCGTGCCGCGGATTTGCGCCGTCGTCCCGCGACCTGCCCGGCATAGCCGGAGGCGACGAGCATGCGGAGGATGTGGGACGCGCAGGACTTGTCCACGCCGAGATGCGCCGCGACTTCCGTCAGCCTCGCTGGCTCCGCTTGCTCGACGAGGCAATCACGAGCGGCCAGGCCGCGGGTTAAGGATTTCAAGAGCCTCAACTGCATGTTGAATATGCGGCAACAAAAACCTAAAAACGGCCGACGACGTTCGATTGCGCAGAGAAGCGCCGCCTATGCAACAGGTTTTGTTGACATCCAGGCGGCATCCTGATTGCTTTGTCGAAAATGAGCATGCGTTGTGTGACGTAGGCAAACATCGTGCGGCAAATTAGGGGAGGTGCAAATGTTCGCGCTCATGCCACGCGATTTGCAGTCGTCGAGACCGCCGATGGTGGCCATGCCTTCCTCCCGTACGAAGCGACCTTTGCCCGCTGACGAGGTTAACGTCAGCCGCTATTTCAGCGGGCTTTTTGCGCCTCAGTTCGAGGCGTTCACGCGTGCCGAGCCTTCACAAAATCTGGCCCCGCACGTCGGCTGAAACGCCCGCTTTGCGGGCGAAGATCTCGTGGGGACGAAGTCACATTGATGCGGTATCAGTATCAATGTGGTAGCGAACTTCTATTGGACATTATAATTGATGGCGGTTTAAAAATCCTTGATACGCGGAAGATTTACTCAAGTATCGTTCCCTTCTGAGCCAAGAATTGTCCACTCGTCGGCGCAATGCGATAGGAGAAAGGGAGTGAGTATCCAGGTGAATACAGCGTCCCGTCAAATTCAATTCGAAAATGGGATAGCCATTGGCACCAGCGACAAGTGGCTGGAATCGCAATATTGCAAGATACTGACGCCAGCAGGAATAATAGGCTGCGCTATCTTCAACCTCGATATCGCGGAGGAGGTCGGCTCCGCCATGGCGATCGCCAAGGGCGCGCCGGACAACCAACTCGTGGAGCCGGAGCAGTTGCTGGACGCCCGTATCGTCGGCGTGTCGTCCAAGGCGAGTTCTCTCGGTGTATACGTGGGTATGACGGGTCGCCAAGCGGTTGAGCGCTTCCTTGAAGTTTCCGGCGGCGTGCAAGTCAAGAATGGCGCGGTGACGAAAGAAGAGGCCATCCCGTCCTCGTTGACGGTTAGGGCGCTGCACCATGTCACTCTTGTCGTGGAGGATCTCTTGCGGAGCGCGAAATTCTATCGCGACGTCCTCGGAATGAAGCGGGTGTTTCGTCCAGATTTCGGTTTTGCTGGCATGTTTTTCGAGGCCGCCAATACGCAAATTCATCTGATCCCGGTGATGGAGTGGCACAGCAACAAAGCGAAGCGGTTCGAGGCTGAGGGCCCGGATGCCTGCCATTTTGCCTTCGAAGTTGATGATGTGGCGCTAGCCCGGAAAATACTCGAACGCCACAACGTCGAGATATTGCGCGGGCCAAAGCAGAATTCCGCCGGATCGGATTCAAATGTGGCTCCGGGATCCGGACGGGTATGTGTTCGAACTGCTTGATAGATCCGGGAGGCTGCTCGAGAGCTAAATTATCACGCAACAACGTAACCGGTCGCTACTCTGGCAGGAAGCGCCAGCGAGAGGCTGAAATAATGATAAATGGAGGAAACAAATGAAATTTGGATCTGTATTGAAATCGTCACTCGGCGCACTCGTGCTGGTGTTGTCAACTCAGTTCGCGACTTCTGCTGCCCAGGCGGCCGAAGAAGTGACAATCTCGCATTATTTTACCGGTGATCTTGGACTTGCCGGTATGCAAAAGTTCTTCGACGAATTAAGAAATCCACAGGTATTACTGTCGTCGACAGTCGGGTCGGCCATGAAGACTACAAAACCGATATCCTTGTGCGCGCCGCCGGCAAAAGTCTGCCCGATGTCTTCAGTTACGGCGCCGGCGCGCGTCCGCAGTTCTTCGTTGACGCCGGCAATGTTCAGCCGATCGACGACATGTGGAAAAGCGCCAAGCTTGATGACGTCGTGGTCAAAGCAGTCGCCGACAGCGCCACCAAATACAACGGACATCGCTACTTTATTCCCGTAGGTTATCACTACGCCGGCGTCTTCTACAACACAAAGGTGATGCACGATGCGGGTATCATCGAAATGCCGAAGACACTCAACGATCTGCTGGCCGCCTGCAAGACGCTGCGTGGCAAAGGCATCGATCCGATCGCCATCGGTTCCAAGAGCCGATGGCCGGCACAATTCTGGTTCGATTACCTGCTGCTTGGCACAGCGGGTCCACAGTATCGCGCCGATCTGATGAGCGGTAACGCGTCCTATACAGATCCGAAAGTCAAAAACGCGATGGGCCTGTGGAGGCAACTCGCCGACGCCAACTGCTTCGCGCCGAACTCCAACGCCAACGAATGGACCGACGCAGCCGATCAGGTCGCCCACGGCACTGCAGCTATGACACTGATGGGCACCTGGATCACTGGTTACTGGAACGGCCTCGGCCTCAAGCCAACGGCAGACTATGATTTCTTCCCCTTCCCGAAGGTCCAAGATGGCGTGCCGGTCTCTGTCGTTGGACCGGTGGATGGCTTCCTCGTCGCCGCGAATTCCAAGAACCCGGAAAATGCCCGCAAGCTGCTGGCCTTCATGGTCTCTGACGTGCCGCTGCAGACCAACTGGGCAAATGTCCAGGGGGCGCTTTCACCCAACGTCAAGGTCGATCCATCGGCCTATACGCTGGTCATGAAGAAGGCGCTGGACACCGTTCAGGCGGCGGACGACTTTGTCTTCAACTATGACCTTGCCACCCCTCCGCCGGTCGCCGAGGTTGGGCTGGACATGTTCGCGGAGTTCCTGAACGATCCCTCGAAGGTCGACACACTTCTTGAGAAGACACAGTCCAAAGCGGCCGTCGCGTTCAAGAAGTAAATCTTCTGTCGCAAGCTATAACGAACGGGCGGGTTCTCCGTCCGTTCGTTCTTCATGAACGCCGGTGGTCGACAACATGGAAAGGCGCGAAACGATCTACCGGATAATCTTGCTAGCGCCGGTCGTCACCATCTTTTCCGTGTTCGTTCTTTGGCCGCTTCTCAACTCGTTTCGCTACAGCGTGACGAACTGGAACGGCGTAGCCGACTATCCAGATTTTATTGGCTTGGCGAATTTCGACCGGATTTTCACCGACGCGGATTTTTATACAGCCACAATCAACACCGCGATCTGGATGGTGGCGGCCCTGTTTCTGCCGACGCTTGCGGGTCTGGGGCTGGCCCTGTTTCTCAATTCCGGTGTAAGTGGCGGCGGTATCTTTAAATCGATATTCTACCTGCCGATCTGCCTGTCCTCGGTCATCGTCGGCCAAATTTGGATATGGATCTACCAGCCGAATTGGGGCCTTCTCAATACTATCATCCAGGCTGCGACGGGCAACCGGCGCTTTAATTTCGCATGGCTTGCCCAACCATCGACGGCGCTGGGGTCTGTTATCGTCGCCTGGTCATGGCAACAGACGGGCCTCGCCATGGTCATTTTTCTCGCCGGCCTGACGTCCATCCCCAGGACATGCTGGAAGCCGCAGAGATCGATGGCGTTAGCCGCTGGAAGCAAACCCTGCATATCGTACTCCCCATGCTGCGCCCCGCGACCGTGGTGGTTGTAGCGCTTTCGGTGATCAACTCCTTAAAGAGCTTCGATATTCTCTACATCATGACCGGTGAGGGGGCCGTTCCACTCGCTCCAGCACGCTCGCCTTCTTCATGTATGAGGAATCCTTTCGGAAATACCTGATGGGCTACGGCAGCGCGATCGCCGTCGTACTCTTTTTGATCACGCTTTCGATTATCTACGTGTATTTCCGGCAACTCAAAAAATTAGATGAAATCTATGATTGACGATCCGATAAACGGATATCGGAGATTAAATCCGAGACGGGTAGCCTTTTTTCATTTGCCTGATCGCGCTCGCTCATCCTATTCCTGGCGCCGACGCTCGGTGTGCTGCTTTCTGTCTTTTAAGACGACAAAGGAAATATCCTTCGGCCAGTTGTGGACAGCGTTCCATCCGCGCTCTATTGGGGTAATTTCGCTGAGATCACTGCCAATCCGCTGGTGAAGGTCTATTTCATCAATACGCTACTGATTACAGTTCCGGCCACTTTCGCTTCGATCGTTCTCGGCATCTTCGGCGGCTGGGTCTTTGCGAAGCTGCCTTTTCGCGGAAGCGAGGCGCTGTTCCTGCTGCTTGTGTCTCGGGTATGTTCTTCCCGCCGCAGATCATTTTGATCCCGCTCTTCAAGCTGTTCAACAAGATGGGACTGATCAACACGCTCTGGCCGATGATCATCATCCATACAGCTATGGGTATTCCGATCTGCATGCTGCTGATGCGCAATTTCTTTTCCGCCGTACCCAACGCGCTGCGCGAGGCGGCACTGGTGGAAGGAGTGAGCGAATGGAAGATCCTTACCCATATCGCGCTACCACTCAGTTTGCCGGCCATAGCCGTACTCGCGACACTACAATTCACCTGGATTTGGAACGACTTCCTCTGGCCACTAATATTTACGCAGACCGAAGACGTCAGGACAATCATGCTCGGCATTGTCAATTTGCGTGGACAATATTCGGTCGCCTGGGGTGTGCAGGGTGCGTTGGCGCTGATCGCGAGCTTGCCGACGCTGATCGTCTTCTCGTTCTTTCAACGCTATTTCATTCGGGGTTTGACCATGGGAGCCGTAAAGGGATGAGCGACGTAAGGCTTGAGGCAGTCAGAAAAAGCTTCGGAGCCGTGGAAGTTGTCAAAGGGGTCGATCTCAGCATCGAGTTCGGGGAGTTCATAGTCTTCGTTGGCCCTTCAGGATGCGGCAAATCCACGCTGCTGAGAATGATTACTGGGCTTGAGGACGATTTCGAGCGGGCGCGTATTTATCAACGGTCGTGACGTGACCGCCCTTCCGCCCGGCGATCGGGAAATCGCCATGGTCTTCCAGTCCTACGCGCTATACCCGCACATGACTGTGGACGAGAACATGTCCTTCGGGCTGCGCATGAACGGCACGCCTCGCGAAGAGGTAATGCGTCGCGTCGCGGAGGCCGCCCACATTTTGCAGATTGGAACTCTGCTCGACCGCAAGCCTAAACAGCTTTCCGGTGGTCAGCGTCAGCGAGTTGCGATCGGCCGCGCCATCGTGCGCAAGCCGAAGGTCTTCCTGTTCGACGAGCCGCTTTCCAACCTCGACGCCGCTCTGCGTGTGCAGATGCGGGTCGAGATCGCCCGATTGCATGCCGAAATCGGCGCGACGATGATCTACGTCACTCACGATCAGGTCGAAGCGATGACCTTCGGCCGACAAGATCGTCGTGCTCAACCAAGGCGCCGTCGAGCAGATCGGTTCGCCAGTTTCACTTTATGAAAAGCCTTCCAATCGCTTCGTCGCCGGCTTTCTCGGCCAGCCGCAAATGAATTTCATCGACGGCTTGATCGTAGGGCTTAACGGTGATGTGGCGACTATCGCGCTTCCGGCGGGACGCCGCGAACTGTCGCGACGACTGGTGGGGAAAGTCGAGATTGGCCAACAGGTCTCGGTCGGCATTCGGCCAAACGTCCTTTCGGTTGTAGACGTAGCGGAGGCCGACCTCTCCTGTCGCGTTGAGGTGGTCGAGCATCTTGGCGCCGAAGCGATCGGCTACGTCTCTCTGGAAGGGGTCAAGGACCTGTTGACGGTCGCGCTGTCAGGCAAGACCGCAATCCACCAAGGAGTGACGTTATTCCTCCGGTTAGAGCCAGAGGAATGTTACATCTTCGGCGCGGACGGTACGCTGCTATTCGCTGTAATCACTTCCGGAAAGGCATAAAATGAAATGATCAATATTGTACAAATTGGAACAGGGCAGTGGGGTGCAAGCTGGGCGCGCGACGTCCTGCCGAAGGTCCATGCCGTCAATGTGGTCGGTTATGTCGATACGAATGCCGCGACGCTCGCGGCGTTCGGCGAAAAGCTGAACGTCTCGTCGAAATGCTTCTCATCCCTCAAAGCGGCGTTGACCGCCGTCGAGTGCGACATAGTGCTTGCCGCACTCAGGACCGATGCTCATTACTCTGTCGTCAAAGAAGCCCTCGAAGCCGGCAAGCATGTGATTGTCGAAAAGCCGTTCGCCTCCACGCTGGAGGAGGCGAAGGCGCTCAATACGCTGGCCGCACAGGCCGGTCGCCTGCTCATGGTCAGTCAGAACTACCGCTTCTCGAGTGCTCAGCGCACTGCCGCTAAGCTACTTGCGGAGGAGAAGCTGGGCAAAGTCAATTTTGTCACCCTGGACTTGCGCAAGCATGGTCCAACATTTGGCTTTCTGTACTGGGAAATCCCCGACCCACTGGTCGCGGACATGTCGATCCACCATTTCGACCTTATGCGTATGCTGTTTGGTGAGATTTGCCGTGTTTCGGCCCGGACCTGGAATACGCCGGGCAGCAAGTTCCTTCATGCGCCGAGCTGTTTCACCGCCATCGAATTCCATTCCGGTTTGATGCTGAGCTATCGTGCCTCCTTCATGTCGTCGGGTCCAGACACGCCTTGGGGGGGCGTCTGGACAGCCAATTGCACCGAAGGGGAGATCGTCTGGTCGAGCCGCAGCGACGGTCAGGGCCAGGACGAGGGTACACTCGCCCTTCGTCCTCTCCGGGGCGAGCTTGCCGAAGTATCGCTGGACCCGCTTGTTTACAAGGATCGAGCCGGCTCGGTCGCGGCTTTCGCCGAAGCCGTCTCGACCGGCGTCATTCCCGATTTCCTACCGTTAGGCAGCGACAACATTCGCAGTCTCGCTGTCGTCAAAGCATGCCTGAGTTCGGCCGCCGAGCAGGGAGCGTGGGTACGGTTATCGGACATTCTGGCGGATTGAATTTTGCTGAAAAGAGGAGGGTGGATCTATGCCCGTGAAAAGCGCGCCGCATGTGACGGTCTGGAACGAATTCTATCATGAGAAACACGAGCCGGCGTCCGCCAAAGTCTATCCCGACGGCATTCATGCGGCGATCCGCGCCGGGCTGATCGAATATGGCATCGATCAGGTGGCGACAGCCACGCTGCAGGAACCGGAACACGGGCTTACCGACGCCGCGCTCGACGCGACCGACGTGATGGTCTGGTGGGGCCACATGTGTCACCAGGACGTCGACGAAGCCGTTGTCGAGCGCGTGCGCCGGCGCGTCTGGGCCGGCATGGGCCTGGTGGTGCTACATTCCGGGCACTATTCAAAGATATTTCGTTCCCTGATGGGCACGCCCTGCGACGTCACCATCTGGGACGAAAGCGGGCAGAGGGAGCGCATTGTCACAGTCGCGCCGGGGCACCCGATCGCCGCCGGCATCGGTCGCTTCTTTGAAATCGAGAAGGAGGAAAGCTACGCCGAGCCGATGGAAATCCCGAACCCGGACGATTTGATCTTCGTGAGCTGGTTTGAGAACGGCGAGGTTTTCCGTTCCGGCTGCACCTATCAACGGGGAAAGGGCCGGATATTTTATTTCCGGCCGGGCCACGAGACATTTCCGACCTACTACCAACCGGAGGTGCGGCGCGTTATCGCCAACGGTGTTCGATGGGCGCATCGGAAGCCGGCATAGGCATTGGAGGATCTACTGCACTGCCTCCGCCTCGTTGAGAAACAGCGACATGGTAACCTGCCGAAACGCCTTGACAGTAGGGGACGCATCCTGGCGCCGCCAGGCGAGGGCCACATGAACCGGCGCGGGATCGTCTTCTATCGTCAGGAAAAGAACGCCCGGCATATGCAGATTCCGTGCGACATCCGGCACGATAGCTATGCCCAAACGGGCGTTAACAAGCCCTATCAGCGTGTGAATTTGCGTAGCATATTGCGCGACCTGCGGTATTACCCCCGCCGCTTCGCACATGGCGAAGATGCGCGCGTGAAAGAGCGGGCTGTGGCGTTGTGAGAACATGACAAATCGTTCCTCGGCCAGTTCCGCAAGCCGTACGGATCCAAGCGCCGAAAGCCTGTGGCCCTCGGCGACCGCTACGAGGAAATGCTCGTCCCGAAATATGAGACTATCCAACCGCGGGTCCGCAACGGGAGGTCGCAGGATGGCGATATCCATTTTGTTGTCGAGCAGCGCCCTGAACTGATCCCATATGGTCATCTCGTACAGTTCCAGCTCGACATTTGGATAGCGTGCATGGAATTCGCCAAGAATCCGCGGGGCAACGCTGTAGGTCGACGAATGGATCAGGCCGATAGACAGCAGTCCGGCCTCCCCCATGCTGGCGCGACGTGTCTCCTTCACCGCTTGTTTGATATCGGCGAGGATAGCATAGGCCCGTTCAAGGAAGATGCGGCCGGCTGCCGAAAGCGCGACGCGCCGCTGCGTCCGCTCGAAGAGCGTCACGCCGAGACCGCTCTCGAGCTGCTGTATCTGTCGGCTGAGCGCCGGTTGCGCAATGTGCAGGCGCTCGGCGGCCTTTCCGAAATGCAGCTCCTCTGCGACGCAGATGAACGAGGAGATGAGGCGGGTTTCAATCATGCGCTAATACTCTCGGCATCAATCTGTTCGCCGTTCACTATTGGACATCAAATCACGAACCTCTGTAAATTGCCAAGGAATTCAACTTGCGTAGGCGGGAGAACCGAGATGTCTCTAGGATTTCGGGTGCTGTTAGGCCACGAGCGGGCAAGCAGCCAGCACGTGGAGGAATTGTCTCGGATCGCGACCGCGATTATCAGTGACAGCATGAACCGCATGACCGCCGCCGGCCCGCGAATTAGGCCGTTGCACGCGGGAGGCGTGCTCGCCGGCACCGCGGTCACTGTCAAGAACTCGCCCCGGGGACAATCTGATAATTCATAAGGCGGTGGATGTCGCCGAGCCGGGCGACGTCATCGTCGTAGATGGCGCGGGCGATCTCACCAATGCGCTGGTCGGCGAACTCATTGTCAACCACGCGATGTCGCGTGGCATCAAAGGCTTTGTGATCGACGGCGCAGCGCGCGATATCGATGCGCTGTCAAAGCGCACTTTTCCGGTCTATGCCGCCGGCATCAGCCATCGCGGCCCCTATAAGGATGGGCCGGGGGAGGTTAACGTTTCGATCGCCATAGGCGGCATGATGATCGAACCCGGTGACATTATTGTTGGCGATCTCGACGGGGTGATCTGCGTTCCGCGCCTGTCGGCCACTGAGATCATCGACGCCGCGCGCCGCCAGCAGGAACGCGAGAATGCCATCCTCAAGTCGATCGCCCAAAAAGGATGGGATCGTTCATGGGTCGACGAAATCCTGAGAGCCAAGGGGTGCGGTGGGATTTGAGAGAGCGGTCCAACCGAGGGCGCCGGAAGCAATGCGGCATTGGCGAGGCTTTTCGTCAGCCAGTTGAAACCATAGGGATTTCATGCCATTCGAGGCGCCCCGCTGCGGCGCCCGGATGCAGGTTGCCGGCAGCTGGAAACCCACTGTAAGTCCTGAAGGCTTTAGGATTTCTCGCGATGGCCCAGCGCTACCCTGTGACCCTTCTGCGGGATTTCTCCGTTCGCATATTTTTGGCGGCTGGTTTGCTGCGGGAGCATGCCGAACAGGTTTCGGATGTTCTGATCCATGCAAGCATGCGTGGTCATGATTCTCATGGCCTTGCTCGCGTGCCCCTCTATGTCGAGAGATTGAGGAAAGGAATGGTCAATGCTCGTCCATGCATCGAGTTCCTGCGCCAGGCGCCTTCCTTTCTTCTGGTTGATGCCGATAACGGCCCCGGCCCTGTGGCCAGCATCGCGGCCATGAGTCGGGCAATTGCCATCGCCAGGGAACAGGGTGTCTGCGCCGCAGTCGTAGCGCATAGCAACCATAACGGTTCCAGCTCCTACTATGTCGAGCAGGCGGTTGAAGCGGGTTGCGTTGCGATCGCCATGACGAACGCACCGCCGTCGATGGCCATCCATGGCGGAAGGACCGTAGCGATCGGCACCAATGCGATTGCCTTCGGGACGCCGGTTGCTGGAGACGCGGTCGTTCTGGCGGATATGGCCACAGCGGTTGCCGCGCGCGGTAAGATCGTGGAGCGGGCCAAACGAAACGAGTCGATCCCCCTCGGCTGGGCGCTGGATATTGCCGGCCAACCGACTACAGACGCCGAGGCCGCCGAACGCGGTATCATTCTGCCGATGTCTGGGCATAAGGGATCAGCGCTCGCCATCATGGTCGAGACGCTATGCGGGGTCCTGTCCGGTGGCCGTTTTGCCGGCAATCTCGGCAATCTCTACACTGATCATAAGAAGACACAGGACATTGGCCACTTCTTCCTCGTGATCGACACTGGCCGCACTGGATTGGCGCCGGCTTACGCAGAGCGTATGTCGCGCCTCGTCTCGGAACTCAAGGCGAGCGAAACAGCGCCGAACTTCGATCGGATACAAATGCCGGGCGAACCAGAGGCAGAGCGAGCAGTGCTTGCAGGCGTCGAAGGTATCGAGCTTGCAGAAAACACCGTCAAAGACCTGAACTTCACCGCGGCAGGCCTTCAGGCAGAACCACTGCTGTAGAACACCAAGGCTGAGGGTCCCTATCGGCGACGATCGGGACCCCACTGAGTTGTCAAATTTAGAGTCCGCCTTTGGGGATCCGTAAACCCCCCGGCTTTAGCCGGCTCGGGATTGAGCTGCAGCGCCAGTCGGTTGTTGCTGCTTCAGCATTCAAATTCGTCGGGCGTGCATCTTTCAAGTTGCTGCCGGGAAAAGGGGAAGGGTACGAATTTGACGAAGTTCGCAGCAGTCGACCCTCTAGGGTCGACCTAATCCGGCTTCTAGCCGTAACCTGAAGCCACCGGCTTTAGCCGGTGGTTGTTCACAGTCTCCTGTCTGGGATCCGTAAACCCCCCGGCTTTAGCCGGCTGGGATAGTTCGTATAATGGGGGATGCAGAGCTTCAAGAGTGGCAGCCATACGGTATGGGACTGCAAGTATCATATTGTGTGGATTACGAAATATCGGTTTTCTGTTCTGAGCGGCGACGTTGGGGAGCGGTGTCGGGAATTGCTACGCGAGATTGCGCTGAGCCAGGAGATGACGATCCACGCCGGGGCGATCAATCGGGATCACGTGCATATGCTTGTGTCGATACCTCCCAATTTGTCGGTGTCGAAGGCGGTGCAGTTGCTGAAGGGGAAGAGTTCGCACAAGCTGCTGTCGGAATATGCCTCGCTACGGAAAAGATATTGGGGCCAGCATTTGTGGGGGCGTGGATATTGGGTTGTTTCAAGCGGCAACGTCACCGACGACATGTGGCAGAAATATATCGAGGATCAAAAACCCGAGACGCCGGACGACCATTTCAAGGTTGTGTAGCAGTCGACCCAAGGGGTCGACCTAATCCGGCTTCCAGCCGTAACCTGAAGCCACCGGCTTTAGCCGGTGGTCGTTCACGTCTGGGTGAAGTCTTGCCTCAGGTCGCGACGAACGATTTTCATCGCGCCACACAAAATTCGGAGGCGGCGCGTAGGCAAGCCGCCTCCGCCGATCTTGTCTATTCCGACGAGGGGTCTTCCGCCTCATCGACCGGCGTATCCGTCGTCCCCTCTCCAGGCTCCCCGTTCTCCGCGAGATCGAGCGTCAACTTCTGGTAGAGCTTCTCCATCTCGTCGGTCCAACTGAAGCCCTCCTTCGGCTCCAGCTCCTTCTTTGCGGCGAGAACGGCCGCTTCCGCAGCGAGCTGGGCCTCCCACTTATCGACGAGAGCCAACAGCAGAGCGCTCGACTGCGGGCCCTTGGTGATGGCCGCCTTCACGAGGTGTTTGGCGAACAGCTCGTTATTGCCCAACTTGGTGTTCGCTCCGTCGATCAGAACGGGGACCTGCTCGTGGAACTCCTTCATCAGCGTCTTCGCGAAAGGCGTGCGGCCCTTCGGCCGGCCGCTCGGGTTGCCCGACTGGTCCTTCTTGAACTGGTGTTCCAGCGGCGGCTTCTTGTTGCCGACCTTGTAGGGCTTCGCATCGGGACCCGGAGTCCCGCTGACCTTGTCCTTGAAACGCGCCATCTTAATACCTCATGTCCTAATCGCCGCTGCTGGTTCCAACCAAGCGAGTCGGCGCCTCCGCGTTTCCCTTGCGGTCGCTATCGGAACTCGACTTCGCCCTGCGGGCGCACGCAACTGACCTGCGCGCACAACATCACGTCGCGCGCCGTTCCGGCTGCGGTTGTCTTGGTCCGGTGAGAGCGACTGCAATGGCCTACGAGGAAAACGAAACGTCGAGCCAACAGTCGTGGATCGGTAAAGGTCCACCCTCTCTGTCGGTTTATTTTGAACGATGTGCCTGTCGACGAAAAGATCAAAAATAGGGGCTGGTACACAACGGCAACAAGGCCGAGGTGCAATTGAATAGGTCAACGATCAACATACGCTCAACGAGCAGGGTGTGCCTGCTTCGATTGGGGATTGTCAGCGGGGTCGTTTCGTGGGTCGGTCAGCCGCTGTCATTACCGCCAGAGCTGCGCGAATTTTTTTAACCGTATCGCGCCAGTATATTAAGCCACAGGCTTCGCTGATTGCCAAACGGGCACATTCCGGCAGAATCGATCGGTCAGACTCTCCCCACCACCAGGAAGTCCGCCCTAGCGGCCCTGGTTTCCCCGATGGAAGCATAGCGCGACATTCCCGAAGGTTAAGACGCGAAGGCGCCGTCTGCGGAGACTGGACTGCGACGCTTTGCGCCTTACAGGGCCTCATTCGGCCGTCAGTCTCTGCCGCGAAAATTCCGTTTCCCGGCGCGATGGTCCGCGTGCGAAGCGAGGCAGGTTTTGGTCGCGCCGACAAACGGAAACGCAAGATGGTTTTCGAGGCTGCTTTCGGATTTGCCGCGCCGGAATGATTGCCGATACCCGTCACCCCGGCCAGCACAGCACGCGGCTTCGCGCCAAGCTCAACATGGACGTCATGTATCGCCAGAAAATTCCGCGCCTTGACGGTGGCAGCGCGGACCGGGCGGCGCGCGTCCTGGCTCATTGCATTTCTTCGCAATAGCCCTTGTCGCCGGGCCTAGGTCGTCCTGTTGGCCGCAATCGGAAGCTGCCTAATACGGTGCGCATCAAGCGGACAGTTTCTCAATTGCGCGGTCAATGACTTCCCGCGAAAAGCGCTACTTGGGTTGCGCGCCATAGCGCCGCACACTGCAGTCTTTGCGTTGGGTCAAGGACCGCGGGCTCGCTTTTGGCTTGGATCGCGACAGCGAGACGCTGTTCCTCGGTCGAAAGAAAGGCGAGATCCATGAACAGACGCGAATTGTTTCTGTCCTCGGCCAAAGCTGCGCTGGCGACGGCGCTGGGCGCTGTCGGGTTCTCCAGAACGGCCTCCGCGCAATCCGCGACCGCGACGCAATTCCCCGAACTCGATGGTGCTGCCGACGCCCAACTCCGCCGTTCAACGGCTTCATCGAGCCCAATCTCATCGACAGCCAGCCCGGCTGGCCGCCGACGCTCATGCCGCCGACAGGCGCGCCGAATGTGCTGCTCATTCTCATCGACGACGCGGGCTTCGGCTCGAACTCGGCCTTCGGCGGGATCGTCCCGACGCCGACGCTCGACAAGCTCGCCAACGCAGGCCTGCGCTATACACAGATGCACAATACCGCCCTCTGCTCGCCCACGCGCGCCGCCATGCTGACCGGCCGCAACCACCACCGCGTCGGCTACGGCATGGTGGCCGAAGGCGCGACCGGCTATCCCGGCTACAATTCGATCATCGGCCCCGAGACTGCGCACGGCGCCGGGCGCTGAAGGAGAACGGCTACACGACCGCTTGGTTCGGCAAGAACCACAACGTCTCGACCTGGGAGGCGAGCCCGCAGGGACCGTTCACGCAGTGGCCGATCGGACAGGGCTACGACTATTTCTATGGCTTCGTCGGCGGTGACACGAGCCAGTGGCAGCCGGGCAACCTTTTCCGCAACACGACGCCGATCCATCCCTACGAGGGCAAGCCCGGCTGGAACCTCAACACCGAGCTCGCGACCGAGGCGATCAATTACATCGAGACGCAGACCGCAACGGATCCGAAACGGCCGTGGTTCATCCACTACGCGCCGGGCGCGACCCACGCGCCGCATCATCCGACGCCCGAATGGATCGAGAAGATCAGCGCCATGCATCTCTTCGACGACGGCTGGAACGCGGTCGCCGAGCGTATCTTCGAGAATCAGAAGAAGCTTGGCGTCATCCCGGCGAACGCCAAACTGCCGCCCTGGCCGGACTTCCTACCAAAATGGGAAACGCTGAGCGCGGACGAGAAGAAATTGTACCTGCGCCAGATCGAGGTCTGGGCCGCCTACATGGCCTACACGGATTTCGAGATCGGTCGCGTCGTCGAGACGCTCGAGAAGCTCGGCCTCTTTGACAATACGCTCATCCTGTGGGTGTGCGGCGACAACGGCATGAGCGCCGAAGGCTCAATGCATGGAACCCCGAACGAGGTCGCCTATTTCAACGGCTTCGCCTTCTCGGTTGAACAGCAGCTTCCCTTCATGCCGGTTTGGGGCACAGACAAGACCTATCCGCACTTTGCCGTGCCTTGGGCGTTTGCGATGGACACGCCCTACAAGTGGACGAAACAGGTCGCCTCGCATCTCGGCGGCACCCGCACCGGCATGGTCGCGAGCTGGCCCAAGCGCATCAAGGATGCGGGCGGCATCCGTCATCAGTTCCACCACGTCATCGACCTCGTCCCGACGATCTTCGACGCGGTCGGCATTCCTCAACCGACGATGGTCGACGGCATCGCGCAGGTCCCCTGGGACGGGACGAGCATGGTCTATTCGTTCGACAAGGCGAACGCCGCCGCCAACTCGGCGCGCAAGACCCAGTATTTCGAGATACTCGGCAACCGCGCGATCTATCACGAGGGCTGGATGGCGAGCACCTATCCGGCGGTATCCCGTGGGAGGGGGTCAGCGGGAACTCCGCCCGTGGACGTTCTGAACGGGTTCAAATGGGAGCTCTACAACCTCAAGGACGATCCGACCCAGACCAACGACCTCGCTGCGGCCGAGCCCGAGCGCCTGAGGGCCATGCAGGAGCTCTGGATGATCGAGGCGGTCAAGAACAACGTGCTGCCGCTCAACGCCTCGCAGGTTGCGATCCTCACGGTCGAGCGGCCCGGCCCCGCGGCGGGGCGCAACCAGTTCTTCTACACGACGCCGATGACCTCGAACCAGACCTCCGTCGCGCCCTCGATCCTCAACCGCCCCTACACGATCACCGCCGAGATTCGAAGTGCCCGAAGGCGGGGCGAACGGCGTGCTTGTGACCCACGGCGGACGGTTCTCGGGCTACGGGCTCTATCTGAAAGACGGAAAGCCGACCTTCACCCTGAACCTGCTCGATGTGCAGCGGCCGAAGTGGCAAAGCGATCTGGCGCTGAAACCCGGCAAGCACAAGGTCGTCTTCGACTGGAAGCCCGACGCGACGGGCGCGCCGATCGGACGCGGTGGAACCGGTACGCTCTCCGTCGATGGCGCGACTGTCGCGACCCACGCGCTGCCCCACACGCAGCCGTTCATCTGTGCTGCCCGTTCACCCACCCCCGGTGTTCCGGGGGGCATAGGGGGGCCGATAAGTAATTCTTATTAGCCTATGTCGCTAGGCTCACCAATGGCAATAGTCGCTGCTCCACTTGCTTCCCGCTTCTCTCTAAGCAACTGAGCTACGTCCATAAGTGCGTGTACATGTATGTCTGTTGGTTGACCTTTGAGTAGTCTTGACTTATCCATGAGGATGGCTGCACCAGTGACTAGCTGTAGGTAAGTGGCATTTGCTAGCTTCTGGGGCGATATTGATGCAACAGTCCTCTCTCTAACCGCATCCAATATGTCCGCCTCATTAGCTTGGAAGTCACGCAGATTCTCAAGTGAACAGTTTCGGGCGTACCGCGCTATGACATCGCGCACAGTAGATTCGTCGCAGCCCACCTTATTAGCTATTGCGCTGTTTCCCATACGCGGGAAGCGATCATGGAGCAACTTAATATGCTCGGAAGCTCCAGTGTGAGCACCTGGACGCATTGTGTTGGCACCCAGCAGACCGCCAGCAGCATCAATGTTTACGCTTGGATTCTGTGTATTGCTGCTCACGATGCTGATTATACGCTGGTTGTCAAGTGCTCTGTGAACATCACTATGTTGCAATGCGGCAATTCTGTGGATAACTCACGCAAGTGTAGTGTTATGTGTGAGTTAAGAGTCTACAACTATAGTTGTATGACAACCCACTTGACACAGCAGCAGCAGCAGCAGTAGAGTGAGTGCATTGGAGGTAGTCAGAAATGCTAAAAGCTGAAATTCAACTTGGCAAGGTGTACCATGCAACGATCAGCGCAAGCTGACACGTGATCGCATTGACAGTGTATCGCCATGGTGGATACAATGGGACTAACTTAGTAACTGGCGCAAAGTAAGGATACGTATGCCGCCAAACTGCGATATGAGATTGCCATTACAAGTGACCCAGCATTAACACGTGGCCATGTAATACCGTACTAAGGTCGAAACTGGCAGCAATGCCAGTCCACTCGTAAGGCGAGTGCTGATGATGACCAATGGAGGCATTATGCAAACTACAGTATCCAAAGGAGCAAGTGATTACATGACAGCATATTGAGTCTGCTTCCCTGAAGTACTGCCATAGGGCAAGCTTGATTGCCAGCTGGTAACAGGTCACAGATGCTGATGCGTACGCGAAGTGTTGCAGAGCAGTGCGAAATCTGCTCAGCTCGTGATGGATTGCACTTGTTTACCGGGCTGCATGCCTGACAGTGACCCATTCGGCCCATTCGCTATCAGTACAGGAAGCATTAGCCGATGCCCAACAGGATGCTGACAATGATGACGATGACGATAGCTAAGCTAATCTGTGCTAAGTGCGGATTCGGCAGTAAGCCGGACGATCCTTGGGTCACTCGCAAAGGCAATGGTAAGTTGCCTGTGAGGTGTCCTAGGTGTAGTTCGATCAAGTGGCAAGAAGCTCAAAGCAATAGCGCAACTGGCGCATGGAGGAGAGACGCAATGGCACGCAATACCGTGAAGCGAAGTGCACCGGTGATAGCAGACGCTGCACGCAGTTCCGTGCGAATTGACGACTACGTTGACGCGACATGTAACAACGTTCCTGGAGTCTTGCACGACGGCAGCTACTGTAGCTAGCAATATGACGTGCAGATGCTGATAGCGGCATCTGACGGCTGATGTCGCGGATATCAGACGTTATCCATAGCGCTGATGCCAGCTAGGCCATTGCTAGCGCAGTATCGCGGACTGAATCAGACCACGATAAATGAAGGCGACTGATGCACAGCATATGCCGCTGTAGCTACTGCATGCGGCAAGAGACTATCAGTGCCAAGGCAATGTGAGCAGTACAGAAGCGTATGACAGGACGTGATCACGTACTACGCAGTAGCTACCATGACTGTGGCAATTGACAGCCGAATGAGCACTGCTGCAGTGGTAACCCCAGCTTAAGCCTCTACTGCGCAGGGGCTTGGGAAGTGATAGCATTAACCGGCAGCGGAGATGCTGCAACGAGTGACGGAACATGATGACTGACACTATGCGTGTCTGGAGCAAGTGATGTGAAAGGACACGCCACCATGCCATTGATGGAGATCAGCAAGCCTGCGAAAACCTGACCACGATATTGCTGAATCGCACGAACTGCAAGTGATCTTGCGTTGCGATTCGCGAGCGGTCAGCATAGCATTGGCAATCTACCAGATCGGAACACGCTGCACGGTCACGATCGAGCAGGCTGACGAAGTGACTTCGGCGACGATTCACAAGATTGCCTGCCGATCATTGCGACGCAAGCAGCTCATGGTGAGCAGCGAAGCATCGTAAGTTTCCGTCACATGGAACCGGGCCGCCGCAGCCGGTGACACTGCGGCACCACGGGCCGAGGGCGCACACCCGCACAACGTGCGCCGGGAGGAGGAACGATGCAAACTGAAGGAAGGCGATGGACTGGCGAAGCGGTTCCAATAACCGCTATCGGAATCTGTGACGTTGAGGGATGCGGCGGTATCGCCTACAAAGAGGAATGTAACGCTGAAGGCGATTCGGGCCGGATGCATTGGCATGGAACCTTGCACACGTTGTCGGCGCGGTTCGGGTCTGGCAGGTTGTGCCCCAAACATGCTAAGGAGTGTCGTCAAGAGTGGTCCGCACGTCGCAAGGCGGTACAGCCATGACGAAACCCGACCGCAACTTCGCCGTCCGGCCCAGCGTCCAGCAGTTGAAGGAGATGGTCGATCCTATGACAACACAAGCGAATGACTGGAGCCTGCAAACCCACGGCGATAGCTGGAGCGGGGTGTCCCGTATCGTTGACGCGCACGGGATGATTGTAGCTACAGGCCCGGAACAGCACCTGAAGCGGATACTGCGAGAGCATGAGCAGTGTGAGGCTCAGCGCGAGGCTTTGCGGTTGGCTGTGGAGGCGCTCAAGCGCAACGAGGAACGCATGAGGCTCATGGGGTGGCCTGTTTCAATATATGCGGACAACCGCGAGGCGTTTGAACACAACCGCGCCGCTCTAGCCAAGTGCCGGGAAGCTCTGGTAGAGGAGTGAGCCATATGAGCAAGCCGATTCGAGTTTTCTGGAGAGGGAGCCGCGAAGGGAGGAGTGAGCCATGCAAATCCCACTACTGACTGTCGCCATGCTGCAACTTGCCGACATCGGCTTAACGTGGTTGGGGATGCGACAAGGACTGAGTGAGATAGACGGAACTTCTCTGCTCCACTTGGTGCTGATAAAGCTGGGAATTGTGGCACTCTTGGCGGTGCTGCTGCACGGTCGCAGTGTACGCGCTGCGTGGATAGCTTGCGGAGTGTTCGCGGCTGTCATGCTGCCGATACTGGCAAACAATTTTAATTTGATACTACGCTCTCGGTGAGCGCGGAAAGGAGAACCATGAACCTATTGAAGCAGTTTCACAATGACGAGCGGGCTCAAGACCTAATCGAGTATGGTCTGATTGCGTTACTGATCGCTCTTGGCGCTATCGCTGGCATGAGCATGTTAGCCAAGTCGATCACCGCGGTATTCACTCAGGTAGCCGGACAGCTAACGTAGTCGCTGTGCTACGGGCCGAAACGAGCGACGTTAGTCACACGTTGGCCCGGAGTAGAGTGAGCGGACTCCCACAAGCAAATAGTTCTTGACATAGTGAAGTACAGAGAGTAAGGTCACTGTATCGCCCAACTAGGGCATTAAGGAAAGGTGGATTATGACGACTGAAGTTGAAGATCAGGTTAAGCAGACTGAAGCTGTAAAGGAGCGTCGGGAACTCACCCCCGCACAGAAGGAAGCTGCAACGCTTCGCCGGGATGCTGCGTTGCTCAACAAGTATGGTAACACGGCTAAGGCTAATGAGTTGCTGGCCCAAGCACAAGCGTTGGCACCTGTTGGTGAGCACGCTCAGCGGGTTGACCCTCTGACCGAGTTGAGCAAGGAAGAGCAGCACAAGCTGCGTGCTCACTTCTCGATCACTGTGGATGGGTTCAAGCTCCTGACTCAGGTTGTGAGCTACAAGACTTTCCAGAAGGTGTTGGAGAGCATCGGGTAAACAACTCAAACGCAACGCTCTGGGCCAGTGCGTGAAGCTGGCTCAACAAATCAAAAGTGAAGAGGTAACACAATGGAAAGCACCAATCATTTGTCCAAGCTGAAGACGTTCTTCGGTGTGGATATGGGAACCTTTGCTGCGTTTTGGAAGCAGCTCACTGAGGCTGACAAGGCACAGTTCAAGGCTGAGATTGATAAGTGGGACGGCAAGAGTGAGTTTGTTCCCGCTTAGCTACACGATCACGGTTAACGATCCCCCGGCTACGGTCGGGGGTTTTTTGTCGTCATTTTGTCGTCAAGGGGTGACGACAGCGCAACCTACACAAACTAATAACACTTACGCTATTTGTCGTCACTTTAGGACATACTGTATCCCTAATATGAGAATTACTTAGTAGGGTATCATATCAAGGAAAAGTGACGACAAACTTGTAACTAGCTTTAGAATCAGTGGCCCCCGGTGTCGTCACTAGGTGACGACAAAAGTGACGACAAACGGCCTATTGGACGACCACTTTGACAGGTTTTGGAGTCTCAAGTGGTTGATCTGTAAGGCGATACAGGGCAGTCTTGGTATCAAAAGCAACAATTTTGACGCTCAGCATGTTATCTAGACCTGTTTTGAATATCCACTCACCTGTGCGATAGGCATTACAGAAGCGTGCCAGGTCACGTCTGTTAAGTGAGCCGTGGATATCAAGAGCACGCACAACCTTCTGTTCCATCTTGGCTATCGCGTTCTCTGCGTCTATGGGTTGGAGAGCCTTACGGGTCTGAAGTTCGTAGTTGAGTATTGCAGTTACTGCATTAATAACCTGAGCATCTATCTCTGTCTTATCTAGTGTTGCTGCCAGGATCGGCATAAAGCGAAAGCCCAGACCATCTAAGCGTTTGGCAAACTCATTCTTTGGGAGTGCTTCGTACCAAGCCGCCCAGATGTCATCAGCTTCTTGAGTGAATCTGTATGGCTCAGGAGGTGGAGAGGTGAGTTGCTTAGATATTCTCTCAGATAGGTTTCTGAGAGCTACACCGCTAGGAGGCTTTGGCCGTGCAACTCTAGGACGGGCACTGTTAGTTACAAGGTACAGTCTGTTGACCAAGCCAATGGCTAATGACTCGTGATCCCAGAGACTCTCATAGGTGTCCAGTGTTGAATTAGCCATCATTGAGAGCCGTGCATTGTCAAGAAGGATTGCAGCTTCCTTTGTGTAGTTCTCATAGTCCGTACGTTCATAAAGGCTGGTAATCATAGGAAGCAGAACTGAACCACGTATCTGGGTTTTCTGGAGGAGTTGTTTTAGCTCATCAATAGCTAAGAGCACTCGACTACAGTTGTTGAGTGCCTTTGCTAATCCTTCAGCACTTCCTACACCGTGGCACGTTGTCCAGTCAGGTAGGTTCATTGACTGGAAGAATTTGCTCACCTTGCGTTGGGCTGTGGTTTTCTTCGTGTCTGCTGACTCACCTACGGTGACGGTGTAGAGACGTGTATCAGATTCCAAGCCCAGGTCGAGCACGAATCGTCCCGACATAATCGCCCCAGCTACCGTGAGCGCGTCAGCAAACAGAAACTCCTCTGGCACCTCGTTGTCTTTGCCCAGCTCGCGGGCGAGTTCGCCCAGGGAGCCTAGCATCGCGCTGACGGGGAAAGAGGGCATCAGATGATCTCCAAGCCTAGCCGGGTAGTAATAGCTTTACCTTGGGGCTGGGAGCGCAAATGCGGGGCATTCCTTGCGGTGACATCAGCGGCGTCTGGCATGAATTACGACCCTTCACACGGGCCGAAGCGCGTGGTGTGAAACACGGCCCCGGCCCGGATCGTTCAGTGAGGAGATGGAACAGGCTCATTTGTAACACGCCAGCAACTCTTCAGCAAGTGGCAGCTTTGGCTACAGTTGTGGGTAAAATACTACACAAATAACACTTGACAACGTATAGTGTACGGCGTACAGTCTGCACGTGGCTAAGAAAAAGAAACTAATCGGGGCTGAACGCAAGCAGCGGATGATTAATCTGCGGCGTGATGGCCTGAGCCTTGCCGCCATTGCCATGTTGTTTGGTATAAGCAAGACACGTGTAGCACAGATACTTGATGATGTTGAACTCAAGCGTGTCTATGTTCCAGAGGAACCAACCAATGTGTGACCACTACTGTCCACAATGCAGAGATGAATGGTCACATGATATTGAGGAAGAGTGTGACTCTAAGTGGAGTAAGCTCTGTCCTCAGTGTGAAATTGAGAGAGGAGATGAGTATGACTAATGATCGTGTGCTTGGAACCTGTGATTACACACCCGCCGTTGGACTCCATCCTGATTCTGGCTTTTGTATCAACTGGAAGCCTGCCCCAACTCCCCGTGTAGAAATCTGGCGCTTCAACGATAACACGCTCACTGTAGCTCGCAGTGATGGAGCTTGCTGGAATGGGCCTGACACTATGTTTGCTAATGTCAGGCATGAAGGGGTGTGGAATAGCGAGCTTATGCGCTTTGTGCCTGCCAATGCTGATTGTTTCACCGATGGCACTCCTGTAGCTTTGTATGAGGGCTTGGAGCCTGAGCTTGAGGGATACCCAGTATGACCAGCATTCTATGGGAAAAGCTCAACAACTTGCTTGAGGGTGTGGATGATGTTGACAGAGAGATAAGCCGTACTGAGCTATCTTCTGAACTCCAAGAATGCCTCAACTTAGAAGATGAGTTTGAGATTGTTGAGGTACGCTGCTCTCGCTGTGATAAACGCTTCCGCTCCTTGCCTGATGTCAAGTACTGTACTAAGGAATGTGAGCTGGGCCAGACAAAGCTACCTTATCAGACTCGTGGACAGCAAGCGGACTTTATACTTGAGGCTCAAAGGGGACAGGCATGATCCATTACTTTGACCGCTCCCGCACCGAGATTGACCACAGGTGTCCACGCAGACTCTACTGGGAATACTACTTCGATGGCAAGGGTCTGCAACCAATCAAGCTCAATCAGCACTTAGCGTTTGGCGGGGCGGTGCATAGCTGCATTGCTCGTATACTTCTATACTGTAAGAGCTATGATACCCTGTTAGATATGGAGCAAGTCGGTGCAGCCGTTCGCATAGCTCAAAGGGAGTTACGCGAGGAGTTCACCCAAGCCAAAGGCTTCCAATCCGAGTCAATCCTTGAGGAAGGCTTTGATGGGCAGCTAGTGCAGGTCACTCAGGATCAGCATGGCTCATAGATCATTACTGTGATCTACTTGAGGGATTGGTGGTTGGGTGGTGCCTGGTCAGGCTCCCGCTGCTTATGCAGCAGTATCGGATTGTGCAGGTTGAGACTGAGGAACGGTTACAATTATCACCTGAGCTGATGTTCCTCTCCCGCCCCGATGCCATACTTGAGCGTAGGACTGATGGAGCATTGGTAATACTCTCACTCAAGACTGTCAGCCAAGTCAATCAGATGTGGCTTGAGAACTTCAAGACAGATCAGCAGACCATTAGTGAAGTTCTCCCTGTTGAGTTCCGTACAGGTAAAGAGGTAGCGGGGGTGCAGGTTGAAGGACTCACTAAAGGCCCACAGGCTGTTGATTGGCCGAGAGGCTCAGGGCATAAGCACCACGCTAGCCCACTCATCTGGGGTTATCTCACCGAGGCTGGTGGGCTTGACCTTGAGTGGAAAGCTAGGTATGAGTGGACTGATGAAGCTGGTAACTCACGCAGGTTGGGTAAGGGTTGGAACAGGCAGCGCATTGCTGAGCGTTACCCTGGAGGTATTGCTGAGTGGGTAGGTGGGTTGTATCAGACTGATCCTGAGCTGCTGAGGGCACAGTTCCCTAGCCCTCCATTGATTAGCCGTAGTGCTCACGAGCTTGAGGAGTGGCAGACTCAGGTTAAGTATAGGGAGATTGAGGTTGCTAATGCGCTGGTGCAACTAAAGTCTTGGGATGGATATGAAGAGACTCAGCAATTTGTCAAGGATCAGCTCCTCGCTCAAGCCTTCCCAAAACACACAGATGGTTGTGCTTATGATGCTCAATATCACTCTAAGTGCCCTTGCTACTCACTTTGCTGGGGGTCGGAGGGGCAAGACCCTCTAGGGTGTGGGAGCTTTAAGTATCGAGTAGCCAATCATCCTGAGTCAGAGTAACGGTATACGTGAGCAGAGGAGAACAGTAAGTTCTCCGGATGCGAACAGGCGACAAGGAGCCAATGCACCGCAGTCACACCGAGCACAGGTCACAACAATGCAGATATTCTTGCTAGTAATGGTTGTCATCATATGGGCTTCAATTATTTTAATTGGCTCATGGATACACCACGCAACATGGCTACTCCGTAACTACAATGAGCGGCTCACTGAGCTTGAGAAGCACGAGCTTTAGCTCCTAAGGGGAGCCATCACGGGAGGAGAGAAAAATGAGCGAATTGTTGGGGCATGTAATGACGGCGGGGTTCCCTCTGGACAAGCAAGCGATCATCCATCTATTCGTCGGCGGGTCTGCGCTTCATGGAGCTAAGGTCGAAGGCTACGACGATCTAGACGTTTACGGATGTTATGTCGAGCCACCACAGCGGATTCTTGGCATCCTGACGATGGAGCACTTCTGCTGGTCAAGCGGCTCGCAGGCAGAAAAGAACACCGCCAAAGACGTTGATGTGACGATGTACTCTCTCCATCGGTGGGCGGAATTGATGATGAAGGGCAACCCGGCCATCCTGCACTACCTGTACGCAATCAACCAGAACGAACGCATCGGTATATGGAACGATCTAATCCTGCCACACCGAGAGGCTCTGCTGTCCAAGAAATCAGCCAAGCAGTATCTCGGATTCGCCAACTCTCAGCGGATGCGATTAACGGGCGAGCGCGGGATGGGGCGGCACGGTCAGCGTCCAGACCTTATCGAGAAGTTTGGATTCGATACCAAGTTTGCCATGCACTATTTGCGGTTGCTATTCGAGTGTCGCGAACTTTTGCAAGATAGGCATCTTACATTGCCGCGTCCTGAGAAAGACCTTCTCATTGCGGTGCGAAGCGGCAAGTACACACAGACGGAAGTGTTTGCGATGGGTGAGGACTTGCGAGCCGAAGCTGATGCCCTTCTGGATAACAGCCGCCTGCCAGACGTGCCTGACATTCATCTGCTGTCCCAGATCGTCGCGGATGCCTATCAGAAGCAGTGGATGGCGGACTGACCATTCCACGGGAGGAGCAGGTTTATGGGCACGGGCAATCAAAGGAGCAATAATGACGACAGGAGCTAACGATGGCCTACGCTGACCTTTACTTCGGAGCATCACGTACTGGCAAGACTACAGAAAAAAAAAAAAAAAAAAAAAAAATCAGCAATGAGCGTTTGGCGGGGCTCTGCTAATAGCCGATATGAGATAGTGTAAGAGATATGAAAAAGAATTAGATATGGAGCAAGACGGTGCAACAGTTGGCATAGCTCAAAGGAGTTAAGAGAGGAGTTCAACCAAGACAAAGGCTTCCAATACGAGTCAATACTTGAGGAAGGCTTAGATGGGCAGCTAGTGCGGTCACTCAAGATCAGCAATGGCTAATAGATCATTACTGTGATCTACTTGAGGGATTGGTGGTTGGGTGGTGCCTGGTCAGGCTCCGCGGCTTATGCAGCAGTATCGGATTGTGCAGGTTGAGACTGAGGAACGGTTACAATTATCACCTGAGCTGATGTTCCTCTCCCGCCCCGATGCCATACTTGAGCGTAGGACTGATGGAGCATTGGTAATACTCTCACTCAAGACTGTCAGCCAAGTCAATCAGATGTGGCTTGAGAACTTCAAGACAGATCAGCAGAACATTAGTGAAGTTCTCCCTGTTGAGTTCCGTACTAGGTAAAGAGGTAGCGGGAGTGCAGGTTGAAGGGCTTAGTCAAGGGCCAGATGCTGTACTGAGTGGCCTAAAGGGTCTGGACAATGGCAACATTCCAGCCCACTCATCTGGGGTTATCTCACCGAGGCTGGTGGGCTTGATCTTGAGTGGAAAGCTAGGTATGAGTGGACTGATGAAGCTGGTAACTCACGCAGGTTGGGTAAGGGTTGGAACCGCCAGCGCATTGCTGAGCGTTACCCTGGGGGTATTGCTGAGTGGGTAGGTGGGTTGTATCAGACTGATCCTGAGCTGCTGAGGGCACAGTTCCCTAGCCCTCCATTGATTAGCCGTAGTGCTCACGAGCTTGAGGAGTGGCAGACTCAGGTTAAGTATAGGGAGATTGAGGTTGCTAATGCGCTGGTGCAACTAAAGTCTTGGGATGGATATGAAGAGACTCAGCAATTTGTCAAGGATCAGCTCCTCGCTCAAGCCTTCCCAAAACACACAGATGGTTGTGCTTATGATGCTCAATATCACTCTAAGTGCCCTTGCTACTCACTTTGCTGGGGGTCGGAGGGGCAAGACCCTCTAGGGTGTGGGAGCTTTAAGTATCGAGTAAGCTAATCATCCTGAGTCAAGGGTAACGGTATACGTGAGCAGAGGAGAACAGTAAGTTCTCCGGATGCGAACAGGCGACAAGGAGCCAATGCACCGCAGTCACACCGAGCACAGGTCAGAACAATGCAGATATTCTTGCTAGTAATGGTTGTCAGCATATTGGCTTTAATTAGTTTAATTGGCTCATGGATACACCACGCAACATGGCTACTACGTAACTACAATGAGTGGCTCACTGAGCTTGAGAAGCACGAGCTTTAGTCTAAGGGTGAGACACGGGAGGAGCAGGTTTATGGGCACGGGCAATCAAAGGAGCAATAATGACGACAGGAGCTAACGATGGCCTACGCTGACCTTTACTTCGGAGCATCACGTACTGGCAAGACTACACAGATTGGTAAAGCTGCTCAACGTGCTAAGCGTATCTATGGTGGCTCATCGCGCCTAGTAACCGCTGACCTTGGCACCCTTGACACAATCCAGGCTGATATAGACGAAGGTATTATCAAGGTCTGGAATCTCCGTAATAACGCTCATGTCATGCAGGCTATTGATAAGGCGTGTCAAGGTTACTGGCCCCAAGATATGGATGATCCTAACAGCCCTCTTATGGCTCCTACCATTATCACCTATGTTGGTAAGTGTACTAAGTGTGGTGAAACAGCTACTGGTAGTCGCCAAGGTCAGCAGGGGCCGTGTTCAAAATGCAAGAGTATAGTAACTGTTAATATGGTACGTGCAGTCAACCCAAACAACGACTTGACTAAAGTATCCCTCTATGCCTTCGAGGGCATAACAAGTTTCTGCGATGGCATCATGGATGAGATGTCAAGTGAAGGCTCAGTTGCTCTAGGTGACAAGGAAGCTCCCCTTAGCTATATGAGTGGTGAGACTAAGTTTAGTGGCAACAGTGGCGGTGACTTTGGACTAACACAAAAGACAATCCCTACATGGGTGGCAAGGTCAACAAGTATCCCCAACATTAAGCAACTTATCTGGACTGGACTTGAGGGACGTGGCTTTGTAGAGGGGACAGACAAGCGGGTTGATGACGGTAAGGGGCGCACAAAGATAGTAGGTGTCCCGATGTACGGTGTTCTCATCCCTGGTGGTGGTGCTGCTGCTAAGGTTGTGGGCAAGATACCGTCCATGTTCCGTCACATGCTTCACTTTGAGACTGTGGAGAAGGCAGCGAAAGCAGCAGATGGTGGCCCAGACACGATGAACATTGAATACCGTATGTACACCAAGCCTCACTCCGACCCGATGGGGATTGTGTTTGTATGTGGGTTAAGGATTCGTAGTGAGTTTCAGGCAGAGTTCAACAAGTGGCCTGCTTGGATGGAACCAGATGTAGGGAAGTTGTATGACAAGATTGATGAGTTGCAACAGAGAGCTGTGCAGCAAGTCAAGGCAGTAACAAGCTCGAAATAACACAATAGAGAGGAATCACATGACCGAAATAACTGATGACACTAACACAACTACATTGACTACAACTTTGGATGATCCGACACAAAATGCCCGGCCCGATGACGATATTATTTCTATCGACTATGAGGCAGCAGAGTCACGCGGTGGTAGCGGCGGCTACACTCCTCAAGTCTACCCAGGCATTCACAACTTCCTCTTTGCTCTTGAGGATGAGAAGCCCTTTGAGACACGCGAGTATACCACTAAAGATGGTACGCAGGTTAAGGACTTCACCGTTAACCATAAGGGCACAGTAAGCTACACGGCTGCTGATGGTGAGCAGAAGGA
>CAVQBX010000004.1:0-121317 GCA_963710855.1 uncultured Pseudomonadota bacterium
GGACGCCGAAATTTGAGCGCTTTCCCTTCCGCAAGGACAGAGCCGGCTTCCGCGCCTGGGCGAGAGGCAAAACCGGCTATCCCTTGGTCGATGCCGGCATGCGCGAGCTCTGGAGCACCGGCTACATGCACAATCGCGTCCGGATGATCGCGGCCTCGTTCCTGATAAAACACCTGCTGATCGACTGGCGCGAGGGCGAAAGCTGGTTCTGGGACACCCTTTGCGACGCGGACGAAGCCAACAATCCCGCGAGCTGGCAATGGGTCGCGGGCTCCGGCGCCGACGCCGCCCCGTTCTTCCGCATCTTCAATCCCGTCCTGCAGGGCGAAAAATTCGACGCCGCCGGCGATTACGTAAAACGCTGGGTCCCCGAACTCGCGCGCCTCGACGCCGCACATCTCCACGCCCCCTGGCGCGCGCCCGCGGCGGCGCTGGCCGCGGCCGGCGTAACTTTAGGCCAAAACTATCCCGAGCCGATCGTCGACCACGACTTCGCCCGCCGCCGCGCGCTCGAGGCGTTGCGTACGATCTCGGACTAGAATGTTGACCCTTGCCGGCATACCCTGTACGCACAGCCCGCTTTTCAAAGCCATGGTGAGAGCGCGTAGCTCAATAGGTAGAGCATCTGACTTTTAATCAGAGGGTCGTGGGTTCGATTCCCACCGCGCTCACCAAAAAAACAAAGCATTATACGAAAATGTGCCAAACCCAAGCGTTGAATTTTTTGGGACGGGGCAACGTTTGGGGAAACAGTTGCCCGGATTCAATGTTGAGGCGTTGCCCGCGTTTGAAAGACGACTGAGGTTCCACCGTCTCTCGTTTACTGCTGATCACGCTGTTCGGTTGGCCGCGCCTGTAGCAGAGCGTTCGTTCCTGCACCGAAACGTTTGAGACTATTGAGCGTCGGGCCAAGCGCTGCGCCGGTGGCCGTGACACGATCGGCGGACAGCAGGAAGACTGCGCCGGTCCTCGGATTCGGGGCGTCGGGTATGAAGACGGTCACGAACCCATTGATTTCGCGCTCCACCTGCACGCCGACCTGCCAGCCGCCCTCAAATTGAGCGAGCACCACCGGATGCTTGGAAAGGTCGTCGGCGCCAAGCAGGCCGCCCGTTACCTGCTTGAAATACTCATAGGCCGGGATCTTC
Source organism: uncultured Pseudomonadota bacterium (assembly GCA_963710855.1). GTDB lineage: Bacteria > Pseudomonadota > Alphaproteobacteria > Rhizobiales > Beijerinckiaceae > Roseiarcus. The sequence goes on from CAVQBX010000004.1 coordinate 1,149, forward strand.
GACAGCACCGATGATTCGAGCCCTCGAATAAGTCCCTGGGCGATGGTGGTGCGGGCGACAAGTCCCGCAAGCAAGCAGATCAGCAATAGCAGGATGATTGCGAGCAGCGTCACTTTCGCGACGCCCAGGTTCCATTCGTCCGGTATCTGCTCGGCGATCGGCTTCGCAAACTTCAACGCGACGCTCATCGCCTTGTCGAGAAGAATCGCGAGCATGGCGATCGGCATCAAGAAAAATATGCCGCCAAGCAACGTTGTGCGCGCGAATTGAGGAACGAGCTTCATTCGATGCGGCCTCCCGCCGCCGAGCCGGATTTCGGGAGTGTGGACTCCGGCCAAAGACGCCAGCGCCGGACAACCTCACACGAAGGCAAGATCATCCGACGTGGCGCCTATGCCGCGCGGCTACGGGCAGGTGTCCCAGAAGCCGTTCCGCTGGCTTGCATCCGTGTAGTACCAGCAAAGACCCGGCTGGGGCGGCGCAGGCGCCCAAGCCACCGCCGTGCCATAAGCGATGAATCCGATTGCCGCGCCCGCCGCGATCGCGCCGCCAGGCGCCCAGCGATAAGACCTTCCGGCCCAGGCGCCGCGATAGACGCCGCCGTGATAGCCGACGTTGCGATTGACGTTGACATTCCTGTTGACGTTGACGTTTCGGTTGACGTTGACGTTTCGGTTGATGTTCGCGTTATGGTTTACGTTGCGGTTGACATTGTGATTGACGTTGTGATTGACGTTGCGGTGCACGTTGGCATTCGGCTGCGCCAAGCTAGGCTCGGCAAGCGACAACACGCTGGCTGCCACTATCGCCATCGTGGCCAGGACTCTCGAATATTTCATCACCGATTTCCCTTTCTAACTTCTTTGGTGTCATTTTGAGCTTGCGCCCTTCCGGCGTCTTATCATGGACAATGTGCGAATGCGCACCTTGGCTGTGAGCACGGTTGGTTTATTTAAGGTCTACCGTGACTGCACGGATCTTGCCGCTGAACGCGAAGGGCGCGCGGTCGAAGTAGGCGAACGACACGGGCGAGCCGAGATCGACGCCGACGTCAAGCGTCTCGCTCGCGGAGAACGCGCCCGCGACAGTTCGCTTGACCGCGACACGCATGGCCTCCTGACTGTCGATAATGATCGCGACGTCCGCCGGACCTCCGGGCCTGCCGATCGAAGTGTCGACGACGATCACATGCTTGCCGCCCCCGATGGCCGCGGCGGACCGGCCAATATAGCGCTCAATCATCATCATGTTGTATTCGTAGACGAGCTGGCCCTTGTCCATATAAAGCGTCAGGCCGCCGCCGATGCCGCCGAGCGCGTAAATGACGCCGGAAGCGCCTTCGTCGGCTTCCAGTTCCACTACGACGCGGTTGCTTTCCCGCCCGAGCCCTGGGCCGGCGAACTCGGGGAGGCGGACCGTCGTCGCATCGAAGTCCCAATGGTTGTAGGGGACCTTCACGCGGTCTTCCGGGTGCAGCCGCGTCCACAGGCCCGCTCCGACCGGAAAGACCTGGTTGTCCTTGGCTTCGGTCAGGAACATCTTCTTCATGTCGTCGAGACGTCGCGGCTCCTTCTCTGCGAGATCGTCAGCTTCGGAGAAGTCGTTACGGATGTCGTAAAGCTCCCACCGATCCTTGTTGGCGTCCCACGTATCAAGACCCGGCGTCACGGGCAGCCACGGGATCAGCGGACCGAAGGCCGCTGCGATCCAACCGTCGTGGTAGATCGCGCGGCTGCCGTTGTTCTCGAAATACTGGGTCAGTTTGCGGCCCGGCGCGTTCGGGTCGCCGAAAGCATACGTCATGCTGACGCCATCGATCGGCAATTGCTTCCATCCGTCGACCACATCCGGCGGCTTGATGCTGAGGATGTCGTAGATTGTCGGCGCGATATCGTTGACGTGATGAAACTGCGGCCGCGGCGTCTTGTCGGGCTTGATCCCCTTCGGCCAGGAAATCACCAGCGGATTGCGCGTGCCGCCAAAATGCGAGGCGACGAGCTTCGTGTATCGGAACGGCGTATCGCCCGCCCAGGCCCAGCCGGCGTGATACATGTTGTCGGTCTTGGGCGTTCCGAGCGCCTCGAGGCCGCCGATCTTGTCCAGCGCCGCCAATTGCTGCTCGATCGTGTTCGGGATCATGTTCTGCGCGAGAAGCTCGCTGATCGTGCCGTTCTGGCCTTCGGCGCTCGAACCGTTGTCGCCGAACACATAGAAGATGATCGTGTTGTCGCGAAGCTTCATCGCCTCGATCCCGTCAACCAGCCGGCCGACCTGCGCGTCGACGTGCTCGACGAAGCCCGCGAACACCTCCATCAGCCGGCTCTGGAACGGCCGCTGCGACTGCGGGATGCTGTCCCACGACGCCATCGTGTCGGCGCGCGGCGTGAGTTTGGTGTTCGCGGGAATCCAGCCAATCTGCTTTTGCCGCGCGAACACGCGTTCGCGATAGGCGTCCCAGCCCGTGTCGAACTTGCCCTTGTATTTGTCGGCCCATTCCTTGAAGATGTGATGCGGACCGTGCGCCGCGCCCGGCGCCCAGTACATGAGAAACGGCTTGTCGGGCGCAAACGCGCGGTGCTTGCGGAGCCACGCCAGCGCCTTGTCGGCCATGTCCGAGCTGAGGTGATAGCTTTCGTCGTGCGGCGGTTCGATCGGGATGGTGTTCTCGAACAGCCGCGGCTCGTATTGCGAGGTCTCGCCCGCCATGAATCCGTAGAAATAGTCGAAGCCATAGCCCGTCGGCCAACGGTCGAACGGACCCATCGCGGTCGTTTCGGTCGCCGGCGTGTTGTGCCATTTGCCGAACGCCGAGGTCTTGTAGCCGTAGTCGTGCAGCACCTCGGCGATGGTCGCCGCGCTCTTCGGGATGACGCCGGTATAGCCGTCGAAATCGAGCGCGCGCTCGGCGATCGTGCCCGAGCCGACACGCTGGTGATTGCGTCCGGTCAGCAGCGCCGCCCGCGTCGGCGAGCAGATTGAGGTGGTGTGAAACGTGATTGTAGCTGATGCCCTCGTTGGCCAGCCGCGTCAGCGTCGGCGTGTGGACTTCGCCGCCGAACGTGTCGGGCAGCCCGAAGCCCGACATCGTCGAGCAGAACGATCAGGATGTTCGGCGCGTCGGGCGGAAGGTGGTCCGGCTCCGCGCGCCGGACATGTTTCGACTCCTGCAACGTCGGGCCCGGCGATGCTCGCCGAAGGGACAGGCTGGAAACGGCAGAACGGAACCGAGTGCGTGCCGTTTACCGCGTGCGGCAGCGACGGTCGTCAGCCTTGCCGCTCCGATCGCGGCGGCCGATCCTGACCGGTGATGACTTTCATCAGGCTGCGTCTTGTGACGCCGGTCTCAGTCATGGGTTTCTGCACCTTCAGCAACTGCGACTGAATGCTCTCGATCGTCTTGCCGACATTGGCGCTCAGGCCGACCTGGCGGACCGGGAACTCCTTGAACGAGGCGAGATGCTGCTGCATGACGCCGAGGATCGGCGTCAGGCCCCAGGCCTTGTGCTCGTTCATCTGCCGGTTGAGATCGCCGGTCTGCCGCTCGAACGGATCGGTCAGCAGATTGGTGATGCGCGGGCGCCCAAGATTCAGCAGCGGATCGTCCCAATGGCCGCCTTCCTTTTCGGAAAAGGTGATCTTGAACTGCTGGTAGCGGATCGCGGTCAGCACCGTCTCGTCATAGTAGAAGATGAACTTGCGGTTGGACTTGTCGCTCTTGCCGGTCGAACAGCGCGGTCTGGTCAAAGCCGTCGAGATGCAGTTTGTAGCTCCGGTCGCCGTAGGTCGCGCCAGTCTTCAGCTTCTCGACGACGTCGGGTTCGCCCGCCGCCGCCGCCAGCGTCGGAAACAGATCGGTCATGTCGACGATCTCGCCGCTGACGCGGCCGGCCGGCGCGCCCGGCCAGCGAATGACGAAACGGCACGCGAACGCCGCCTTCCCAGGTCGTGCCCTTGTCGCCGCGAAACGGCGACGTGCCGCCTTCCGGCCACATGTACTGATAGGCGCCGTTGTCGGTGGTGTAGATGACGATGGTATTTTTGCGCGAGGCCGAGTTCGTCGAGCTTCTCCAGGAGCTGCGCCGATCTGCGCGTCATGCTCGGCAAGTCCGTCGCCATAGACGTCTTCGATGCCGGCGCGCGAGACGCCGCGGTCCTTTTCTCCTGACGTGGATGAAGACGTGCTGGCGCGTGGTGTTGTGCCAAAGGAAGAACGGCTTGCCGTCCTTGGCGCGACGCTCGAGGAAATCCAGCGAATGGTCGAGGAACTCGTCGTCGAACGTCTCCATCCGCTTGGTGGTCAGCGGGCCTTCATCCTTCGTCGGGCCGTCCGCCGTGCCGGAAATCACGCCGCGCGGATCGAACTTCTTGCGGAATTCCGGATTGGTCGGCCGGTCGGGGTCTTCGAGATCCTCGTTGGCGTTGAGGTGGTAGAGGTTGCCGAAATATTCGTCGAAGCCATGCCGGTGCGGCAATTGCTCTTCGAGATCGCCTAGATGGTTCTTGCCGAACTGCGCGGTCGCGTAGCCCTTGGTCTTCAGGACTTCGGCGAGCGTGATGTCTTCCTTCTGCAGGCCGGCCGGCGAGCCCGGCGTGCCGACCGTCGTCAGGCCGGTGCGGACCGGCAATTGGCCGGTGATGAAGGCGGCGCGGCCGGCGGTGCAGCTCGGCTGGCGCGTAGAACGACGGACAGCCGCAGGCCTTCCTTGCCGATGCGGTCGATATTGGGCGTCGGCACGCCCATGATGTCGCCGCCAAAGGACGAGACATTCATCCAGCCGATGTCGTCGCCGAAGATGACCAGGATGTTGGGCTTGCTCGGCTCATCAGCGAAGGCCTTGGAGGCGAGGCAAATGACAGCGAGCAAGGCTACCAGCACGGCTCGGAGCAGCAACCTGCGGTGTGTCCTCATCGCTTCGAACTCCTTGTTCCGCTTGAGACGGGCTGTTTCCTCGGTAATCCGGCTCACTTCGCCGGCAGCGCCATCCGCTCGTACGGCAGACCGCTGTCGTCGATGTCGAAATCCGGGTCGAGGACTGTCTTGCCCTGATTGCCTACAAAGGCGGGCTGCGCCTTGATCCACAGGCTCGGCTTCTGCTCTCGGGCATAGGCCATGAGGCGCGCCTCCAGGTCCTTGACGATCTCGGGATTGTCGGCGGCGACGTCGGTCGTCTCGCTCGGGTCTTTGGCGAGATTGAAGAGCTGCGTCTTGCCCGGCAGAAGCGCGATCTTGATCAGCTTCCAGTCGCCCTTGCGAATGGCGCCGCGGAACGCTTCGACGTTGATCAGAATGTCGTCGTGCGGGGACGGGCCGCCGTCCGCGACGGTCGCCCACATGTCCTTGCCGTCGAAGGGATGGTCGGGGCTGCCCTTGGCGCCGGCGAGGTCCAATAGCGTCGGCATCACGTCGACCATGCCGAGCGGCGCGTCGACGACCCGTGGCTTGAGCTTCGCCGGCCAATTGACGAATGCCGGAACGCGGACGCCGCCTTCCCGAAGGCTGCCTTTCCCGCCGCTGAACGGCGTGTTGTCGGCGGGCGCCTTTTGGCCCTGCTCTATCCCGCCCTGCTCTGTGTCACGTTCCTCTTTGCTTTTCGAACCGCTCGCAAAAAGGCCGCTCGTCGCGCCCCCGTTGTCGCTGGCGAAAAGGATTATGGTGTTGTCGCGCAAGCCCTTCTTGTCGAGCTCCGCAACAATGCGGCCGACTTGAATGTCGAGCCCGGTGATCATCGCCGAATAACTTCGGCGTAGCGGATCGGAGACCGACTTGTAGGCGTCGATCTCGGCCTGCGGCGCCTGATAGGGCGCATGGGGCGCGAGCGAGGCGAAATAGAGGAAGAAGGGCTGCTTGCCGTCCTGCTGGTCGATCAGCCGGACCGCATCGTCGCCGATAAGGTTGGTGTAGTAGCCCTGCTCCCTGAGGAAGACCCCGTTCCGCTGCCAGTCAATGACCCCGCCGCGCTCTCGGGTGAAATAATTCACTTCGCCGATTACGTTGCCGTAGAAATAGTCAAAGCCCCGGTTCTGCGGCCAGTACTTGCGATCGGCATGGCCGAGGTGCCATTTGCCGACCATCAGCGTCTTGTAGCCAGCTTCCTTCAGAGCCTGCGGCAGCGTCCGCTCGTCGGTCGCCAGCCCGTAGGTGTGGCTCGGGAAAATGACCAGTGTCTGAAGGCCGTAGCGCATCGCGTAACGCCCGGTCATCAATTGCGCGCGCGAAGGCGTGCACACCGGCATGCCATAGAAATCCTCGAGCCGGACACCCTCGTTGGCGAGCTTGTCGATATTGGGCGACTTGATCTGGCCGCCGCGATAGCCGAGGTCGGCATTGCCGAGGTCGTCGGCCATGATGAAGACGATGTTGGGTCTGATCGCCGGCGCTTGCGCCTCGGCATGGACAGCCGGGAGCGCCAGCCCGGCGATCATGGCCGCAATCTTCAAGATGTTTCGAACGCTCGCAGTCGCCATGTCATCCTCCCCAGCACGAAAACCGATCCAACGATCTCGAGCCGCCTTCGAACGCGCGTAAGGCGGAACGGGGCGCGCGCCGCTCATCGATCTCGGCGCCTGTCGCCCGGATCCGCCTTGGCGCCGGCCCGCGCGTAACGTGTATCCGCTGTCGGGATTGACCGCCGACGATCAATCGGTGAAGATTCTCGGTGACCTTTTTGCGGTCGCTGGCTGGACCGGTCCCTTGCCGGAGTTTGGGCAGGGCGATCTTCAGGTGGGGATATGCCCAAACGAAAGCGCGCGCGCGACGTCGTCTCGCGGCAGGGTTGGCTGAGCCTTGCGCCGCCGCCCTTTCGCCAAACCGTGCTCGACCGCTGCAAACTGCTGGAATTCGATGCAGAGGCAACGATCTATTCCGTCGGCGATCCGCCCGGCGGCATGTACGGTCTTGTGCGTGGTAACTTGGCGATCTCCATCGCTCCGGGCGAACGCGGCCCTTTCGTCGCGCATTTCGCGCAGCCCGGCACATGGTTCGGCGAGGCGGCGGCGTTCACCGAGCAGCCGCGGCGGATAGGCCTTGCGGTGACCCGCGCCGCGGAGGTGCTGCACCTGCCGTTGCCCGCCATTCGGGAGATCGTCGCCATAGACCCGGGCGCCTGGCGGTTTTTCGGGCTGGCGGCAATCGTCCATAACGACGTGGCGGTCGGGGCCGCGGACGATCTCCTGATCCGCGATCACGTCAAGCGCTGCATCGCGGTCCTCTTGCGCCTGGGCGGTTGCAGATATCGAACGTCGCCTGGAGCCGCGCCGATCGAAGTCGACGTCAACCAGGAAGATTTCGCCTTGATGACCAATCTCGCGCGCACCACCGCAGGCACAGTGCTCAGAAAGCTCGCAGCCGACCGGCATATCGAGGTTTCCTATCGCCGCGTCTGCATTCTCGAGCCCGACGCGCTGAGAAATGCGCTGGAGGGTTGACGAGCGTGGCGTCTGAGCGACCCGCGCTTGCCCTGCGCCTTACACAACAAACGTTCAGGCGGCGCAGCCCTCGGGTTTCACTATGCGTGTTGTAGAGGGTGGATATTTTTCCAGCTTCGATGCGGGACGGATAGGCCGCGGTTGCAACTCGCCGCCGCAGTTCGGGCAGCGGCCGCCCAAACGTCCCTCGACACAATCCCGGCAGAACGTACATTCAAAGCTACAAATCATTGCCTCGCGCGCGTCCGGCGGCAGGTCGCGGTCGCAGCATTCGCAGTTGGGTCTGAGGGCAAGCACGGAAATCGCTTTCTGGTTCAGACTTTAGCGGTTGCGGAACATTGCTCCTGCGGCGCCATCGCCGAAGCGCCAGAAAAATCGCCGCCGCTCTCCGTTTGCCGCACTCCGCGGCGCTAGCCAACTGTTTCTTGCAGGCGGAACGGCCAACCTGCAAGGGGGACCATCAGGTCTTCGGCGGCGCGGTCGCGCCGACGGCGGCGGGCGGATTGCCGATCGGCGCGCCGCCCGATGGCATGACAAGGGTAAGATAGGTCGCGGCGCCCGTCGTCGGCGAGAAGGGCGTCGGGCTCAAAAAGACCGGCTCGCCCTTCTGGTCGGCGGCGGCGACGAAGAGCTGCGCCGTCGTTGTTCCTGACGCGCCGGTCGCAGCGGCCCCTGTATTCACTTCCGGCGGCGCGCCCGTGGGCGTCGCCGCGGCGCCAGTCGCGCCTTTGCCGGACGAAGCGGCAGCGGTCAGGGCGAAATAGCCGGTCGCATCGGTGTAGGCGAAGCCGTAGGCGGCCTGATAGGCGTTCTGCGCATCGACGAGATAGACGGTGTATGTGGCGGCGGGCGTCAGGTTCGACGAATAGAGCCTTCCATGCAGCGCCCAGCCGGTGGCCGAGACCGTAGGCGCGACCGTGGTCGCGCGCTGGCTCAGCATCGTCACTTTCGCGCTCGTCGTGGTCTCGGCGGCGATCTCGGCTTCAGTATTTGCGAGCGCCGTCGCCGACGTCGCGCCTTTCGCCTTCAGCGCGCTCGCCTCGCGATTGAGCCGCGCCAGCCGCGCCTGATGCACCTTGCCGATCATCTGCAGGCTCGAGGCGGCGAGCCCGTCGGCGGCTGTCGCGGCCGCCGCGACCGCGGTCTGAACGTCCGACGACCCGTCGGCGGCGGGATTGGTGCTCTGCGTTGCGTCAGCCATGGCGATGCTCCGAACTCATGAAGTCTGCTTATCCCGTGCGTCTTTCCGCCGCTCAGACCCAGGACACATTGTCGACGGGTCCAAGTTTCGATGTCACGCCGGCGATCGGCAGAATCGCGTGTGTCGACATATTGAGCGAGGTAATGTTCATGGCGCCGTAGGTGAGCGCCGATCCGGCCACCACGTACGGGCTCTCCTGGAACCGGTTGCTGACCACTTGCACGGTCATGCCGAGCACGAACGCGTTTACGCCCAGGAGGAGGCCTTGGCTCGGGCCGTCGACCCAGCAGACGTTGTTGGCGAACAGGGCGTGGTCGAGCGTCGCCGCCAGCACCGACGTATAGCCGCGCTCCCTGCTCGCCCGAGCCTCGAGCTGGCAGATGTTGTTGGTGAAGAGCAGCGCGCCATTGGTTGACGCGCCGAGCGAAGCCGCCGCTGCGAACGAGGCCGTGGCGTCCAATCTCGCCCTGTAGAGCCCGGAATATTTGTCGAAGGCCTGATCGAATTCGATCGGCCGCCCGAGATTGAGCAGCAGGACGGTGGTCGCGACAGCCACATTTGAGATCGGCTCCGGCCCGCCCGTCGCCAGATGATTGCCGAGGATTGAAAAGGGCCCGAGGCCCAAACCGGCGAGCGCCATGCCGCAGGCGACGCGCACGACATTGCTTTCGATCCTCAATGCCGGAACGCCGGGCTCGAAGGCGGGCGAGACGGCCGCGGGAACATAGGTCGTGTCGGCCGGCGCCCATTTCGCCAGGGCCGCATTCGAGGTGAACGACAACGGCGCGACGCCGGCGATGGCGATGCCGCCGCGCCCGGTCGACGGCGAACCCTTCTCGTCCCTCACCGCCAGCGCGAAGTCGCGCGTCTCGACGATGCGGTTGCGGCTGATCTCGATGAGTTCGCCGAACAGCACATAGACGCCCCATGCTCTGGCGGCGCCGGCCGTCGCGCCGAAATTGACGATCGAATTGTCGAACACGCGCAACGCCTTCACGTCGGGAGTGCAGATGGCGCCATAGCCGAAACCGTTGTCGGCGAGCGGCCAGTTCAGGCAGTCTTCGATCGCATTGCCTGATATCGTCAGGTTCTCGATGCTGATCGCCTCGATCGCCTCGACCAGATCAAAGACGCCGACCGGCCCGATGCCGCTGAGGCCCATGCGGCGGATGCGATTGCGCGCGATGGTGATGTTGACGAGCCGCGCCCCGGCAACGACCCTGTATTTGCCGACGGTCGGCGGAATCTGGTTGCCGACATTGGTGGCGCAATTGTCCTCTCCGCTCCACACGACGCCGGTCGCGACGCCCGCATCGCCGCCGTTGGCGTCGAAGAATCGGACGCTGCCAAGCGCGACGCCGTTGCGGTCGCCGCCCTCGATCTCGTTCTCGATGATGAACACATCCTTCGACGCGCCGCCGATCTGCACGCCGCCGGGCGCGCCGAGGCCTTTCATTTCAAACGCGGCGCCGGTGTCGTTCGCGGCGAGGACGCTCGTGTTCGCCGCCGCCTGACTCGCGAGGTCGGCATTCATTTCCGCCGGCAGCCATTCCGCCGCTTCGGCTCTGAGGCCAACCCAATTGTGTCGGAAGCGCAGTTCGACGCCGCTCAGATAGACGCCCGGGAACTGGCTGAACACCGGCTTCATCGCAACGCGGTTGTCGTCGATCTCGACGAGTTCCGCTTCGTTGACATAGATGCCGGGCCGGGTCGAAGCGGAGATCGCGAGTTCGGCGAGGCGCACGTCGCGACAATTCGTCGGCATGCCCTTGATGAGGATATCGTCCTCAATCCTCGCGCGGTCGAGCAGGACGCCGCATTCGCCGTCGGCTGCTTCGATGCAGAGGTCGAGCAACTGCACGTGCTGCGACCGCAGGATTTCGACGACCGCGGTCAGGCCGGAAATCGTCGCGACCGGGGTCGCCGTTCCGGCGCCGCCGCTCTGCAGCGCGGGCGAGATGATGCGGGTCTGCGGCCCGCAACCCCTGATGACGATGTCGCTGCGGCCATTCAGGGAAACATATTCGAAATATTGCCCCGGCATCACGCTGACTTCGCCGCCGGTCGACAACAGCGAGTTGATCGCCTGCTGGATCGTCGTGAACTGCGAGTTCGGCCCGACGCTGACCCCGCAGCAGCAGCCCCCGCCGCCCTGCCCGGCCGGCGGCCACGGCAAGCGGCAACTCGACGCCGGGCCGTTCGGCCAGGTCAGCAACGAAAGCTTGGTGTAGTGATGATGCACGCCTTCAGTCGGCGCATTGACGCAGCGTCTCGACGGTTCCGTCGGCGGTGCGCGCGGCAAAAGTCCAGAAGTCGCCGACGTCGAAGGCGCCCGATGCGCTGGCGAGGCTGAAGGTGACGACGACCCCGTTCTCCAGGATCAGCGTCGTATTTGAGGCGGGAACCGGGATGACGCCGCCGCCGCCGGCCTGACCGAGGTCGCACCAGACCGTCTTGCCGTCGGATTGATAGACCACGCCCGACTGATCCCAGCGGCGGATGCGCGTCAGCGCGGCCGCGGCCGGCGCCGCGTAAGTGAAATGCGACGAAGCCTGCAACTGCGTCGTCAGCGTAATGGTCTTGGCCGAGAAGTCGACGCTGTCGATCAGATACATCTCGCCGGCGCCGACGGTGAGGTCGAGCGTCTCGTCAATCAGCTCGATCCAGGCGCCTGGCGTGAAGCCGAGCACGTTGTCGCGGCCCAGGCTCGTGACGGTGAGCTCAAAGGCCGGTTTGTTGAGCGAATTGGTCGCCGGCGCGATATTGGTGACGAGCGTTGCGACGGACGCGTTCTCGCGCGACCATTTGAAGGTCGCGCCTTTCGGGTTGGCCGGGTCGCCCGGCGAACCGCCGTTGTGGATCTCGACGCGATAGAGCTGGTTCTCGACGCCGGTGTAGCCGGCCCCGGTCGTCAGGCAACACGGCCCGGCGGTGGAATTCGGCTCGACATTGGTGCTGAGCCGGCCGGCCGAAGGGCCCGGAAAGATCTGCGCGTCCGGCGTCGAGCAGGTCCACGTCTGCCCCTGCGGCACCGGCATGAGCCTGACCTGCCAGGCCGTCTGCAAGCGGCCGCTGGTGTCGAGTCCGATCGCCTTGTCGACGAGCGAATTGTCCTGGAGATAAACGACAGGCCGACGCCAGACGTCGAGATAGGCGAGATATTGCCCGGCCGTGAGCGAGGCGAGCGAGGCGCCCGGATAATATCGCTGCTGCGTGAAATCTACGGTCTGTCCCGTCCCTGCGGGCGGCGCCGGCTGCGGCGCGCCCGACATTTCTTCGAGCGCCGGATCCCAGACCGCGTTCGTCCTATTGTAGGCGCCGTTGACCCAGGGTCCGTGGTTCTCGACCAGCAGCCCGTCTACATACATGCGGCCGCAACCGATCGTGAGGTCACTGCCAGCAGAGGGGATCGTGATGCTGAACGCGTCGGGCGTCGTCGCCGGCACGACAGCGCGGCCGATGATGTCGAGCGTTCCCGCGTCGACCCGGCGCGCGAATTCGGCGAGCCATTCGTTCCAGTCCGCGTCCGTCTGGACGCGTCCCTGCTCCATGACGACGCCGAAATAATCTTTCCACGCGTCGAATGTGAACCGGCTGACGTCGAACGCCATGACGTCTCTCCCCCGTTAAGATTGATCAATCAAACCGAATTCCATGCCGACCGGCAGATATTCGGTCAGCCTGATTGTGAGGTCCGTTTCGCGTTGGACCGCTTGCACGAAATGATAAGCGCCCATTTCCCCGCCATCCGCGGCGCCGCGCCGCACCGCATCCGGCGTCGAGGCGATGAGTTTTCCGTAGGCCGGCGCGCCGTAGCGCAATGTGAAGAACAGGGGCTGCGCCGAGGCGAGCCCGAGTTCGACGCATTCGAAGCGGCGCGGCGTCACCGCGCCGTGGGGCAGGAAGCTGAAACGCACGCAGCCTTCCTGCTTGCGGTCGGCGACGAGCCCGGAGACCCAGGGCGCGACATCGCCCTTGGCGAGCGCCGACCAGAAGATGCAGTCGGAGGCGAGCGAGATGAGGCTCGCATGGACCTTGCCGATCAAGGTCGCGCCCTCCGCCGTCAGCGCGCCGCCGCCGCTCGACCCATCGAGTCCGCTGTAGGCGACGATCGTGCGGTCCGTCGCATCGACGATGCTGTCCTTGAAACTCGACGCTCGCCAGCGGGTGCGCCGCGACCGCGCCGAGGATCGCGCGCAGGGTCGAGGCCGCGACGCCCGGCGCCTCGACGATCAGCGAGGGGGCGTGCGGCGAGACGGGCGTCGCGTCGCTGTTCAGCGACCAGCCCGGCGTCAGCGTGCAATCGATGAGGTTTAACGTTCCGAGCTGATTGGCCGCGCCGCTCGCCATCAGCGCCGGGACACGCACGAGGGCGGCAGGAGAGGCCGGCCACGCCGCCGGACTCATGGTTGGACCCGCGGCGACGAGAAAGCCGTTGAGGATGAACGTGGAAAGCGCGCCGCCGACGACATCGATCTCGCCGTCCAGCCACAGCACCGGCCGCGAGCCGTCGGCGGCGCGGAACTCCAGCGTCGCTCCGGCCGGCAGGGTGATTGCGAGCGGCGCGGCAAGCGAAATGGGCGCATCTCCCGCGACTTCGACGGCGACCGAACCTTCCTCCGCAAGCAACCCTTCCGCATAGGCGACCGCCGCCGCGAGCGTGGCGAAGCGAGGATCGGGAAACGGTACGACCCAGGCCGGATCCGTAACCGTGAACCCGCTGCTGCGCGGATAATCTCCTCCGCCCATCGCGGCGTTGGCGCCGTAACACCAGGAGGCCGTCAGCGGCAGAAGCGGAGTCGGCGGCTGCCAGACGAGCCGGCCGAGCTCCGGATCGATGGCGAACAGATAGGGCGGCGGCAGCGTGGCGTTCGCCCAGGCGCCGTCGGCGCCCGCGAGATCGGCGATGCGGATCTGCCAGGGGTCGACGGGCTCGCCGTTGACGAACAGGGTGAGGCTGCCTGTCTCGCCGTAAAACTGCCCGGCGACGCCGCGGCTGAGATCGGCGCACAGCGGCCGGCGCTTGAGCGCGGCCGGCACATTGTATGGCGTCGCGGCCGCGAGGATCGGATCGCCCTGCGAGATCGCGCGATGAAACAACGGCGCGTCGATGCCGAGCGGATGGAAGCGGCAGCAAAGCGAGCTCGAACCCGCGACGGCGGGCGCGCTGACCAGCGGCGCCTGCTCAACCCCGTATGCGCCGAGCGACCACAGGAAAACCCCGATGTTCTGTACATTCCAACGGCCGCGCCGCGTCTCGATCCGCCTGACGTCGACGCGATGCGAAACTGTGTTGAAGCCGGTGTCGACATAGAAGCACGCCCGCCAGTCGCGAAGATCCGGCGCATAGTGGTTTTTCGGGCGGACGTGCTTGACGTATTGCGTGTCGCCGAGCGTCCTGAACATCTCGACCGCATGCGCGCCCCAGCCGGTGACGTCCTGCGCCAGTTCCTCGAGGACGAGGATCGTGCCTTTGCGGCGGCGCATCGAGATCGTGTTGGCGACTTCGGCGCGCGGATCGTCGACGGCGGCGGATACCCCGTTGATGGTCTGATAGCCGATGAGGTCGCCGATATAGGGGATGACCCAGGGCGCGCAGGTCTCGATGAACTGGTCGTCGTAGAGACGGTCGAGATCGTAGGAGACCGCCTCGATCTGCTCGCCGATCACCATCAAGAGCAATTCCAGCGGCCCGCGCGCAGCCTTGGCGTTGAGTTCGGCGAGCCGCGCCGCATCGTCGGCGCTGAGCGGAGGCGTCAGCCCGGCGAGCGCCGCCTGCTCCGCGACCTCCACCGGCGTCAGCAGAAGTCATCTGCGCCGCGAGCTGTCCGTCGCGAATGCGATAGAGCGCAGGCAGGAGCTGGAAGATATCGCCGCTCATGACATCGTCCCCAGCACGAGATGTTGCGGATCCGGATCGAGGACCAGGATTTCGGCGGGTTGCGGCAGCGTGGTGAGGCTGGCCCGAGGCGTGTAGGGGCAAATCTTCGTCGCGCCGCCGTGTGGGCGCGGCAGCGGCTTCGTCAGCGCGCTCGCCATCCAGGAATTGTAGGCGCTGAGCGAGAACGCGGCCGAGCCGATGTCGCCGGCGCTGGAGGTGGCGACCACCTGCACGCGCTTGACATTGACGGCGATGATGCCGGCCACACCCTGGATGAGCGCCGCGATCTCGTCGCCCGTGACCCCCTCGCCAAAACCGCGCGAGGCAAAACTGTAGGCGCCATACAACGCCGCGATCACATTCGCCTGCACCACGGCGGCGACGTATGCGGGGTCGATCGCGAGGTCGGCCTCGATGCGGAAAATCGTCTCGAGGAAGGATTGCGGATAGATCGCGATATTCGGGTTGCCGTAGCTCTTCAGCGTCGTGACGAGATTGGCGAGCGTCTGAGATCCCGGAGGCAGCGCCTCGCCGGCTGCGGCGGCGACGGTGATGAACACGCCACGGTAGCGGCCGGAAGGAATCCAGATCGCGGAGGCTTTGCCGATGCCTGCATAGGTCTCGGCGAGGATCTGATAATCTTCGATCGACACGGCGCGGCCGAGCGTGACGACGGTCAGCGGCGCGCTGGTCTGGATGTCGTCGACGCTGTCGGGGTCCTGCCCGCCGTTGGCGGCGAGCGGATTGACGACGCCGGCGACGCCGAGCGGTCGGTCGACGAGAGTTGTGATCGTTCCGGCGGCGACATTGCCTGCCGCGCCGAGACCGATGCGATAATAGGCGAGGATATTGGCCGTTCCGGTCGGCAGCATCGCGCCCTCGACGCCGTCGCCGGTCGTGATCTGCGCGACGCCGCCCGTCTGGTTGAGCACGTTGAAAACCTGCGCGTTCGCCGCCTGATTGTAGAGCGAGGGAACTTCGCTCCACGCGACGCCGTTGGCGCGCAAGGTCAGCGTGTCCTGCCGGCCCGTCGGGGTCGGCGCCGAAACATAGGTCAGCGGCGACTGTTTGAGCGTAAACGTCTGGTTGGGCGTCGAGGCCGAGCCGGAGCCGAGCAGTTCCGTGACCGAAGCGCCCGCGGTCGCCGCGCCGACATTGGCGTTGACGCTTGTCGATGGCCGGTCATAGCAGTTGATCAACGGCGCGGAGAGGATGAGCCGCGTGTGAGGGAACGGCGAATTGATTGTCGCGACGGAGGAGACGAGCGCGAATTCCTGAACGACGGGATCGCTCGAACTCGAGGGGCTCAAGCGCAAAATCCACGAGCCGCGCGATGACCGTGCCGGTCCGGTTGTTGGAATCGGCGACCGAGAGCCTCAGCAACGCCCAGTAGTAGCGTCCAGTCAGGCACGGAGCCATCGGGCTTCAGGACCTTATTGGGCGGTTGCGTCAGCGCAAGCACGTCGCCCGGCATGAGCTGAACAGGGTCCGAGAGGTCGTCAGGCGTGAAGACGAGGTTCGTTACGCGTGGTTTGACCGCGATCTTCTGGCGTTTGCCCGAGAGCGCGATCGCCGTGACCCCGGCAAGGTCATTGCGGACGATTTCGAGATCGACCTGCGCCCCATAAAGCGGATGGTCGAGCGGCTTCTCGGCGGTCGCGAGCGCTTCGCTCTGCACCAGCGCCGAGGTGGTGCGGGTCCAGTAGATGTAGACGCGCGAGGTTATGATCGACCAAATCGAGGCCGAGCCGGCTCACCTTGGCGCTGACGCCGAAGCCAGCCCGCGAGAGCGTCGTCGCGGAGACCACGCCGTAGAGTTCGACGTAGCCGGCTGGCGAAGTGGAGTTGTCGCCCTCCGGCGAGACCAGCGCGATCCAGCTTTCGGGAATGATCTTGTTGTAGACGGCGTCGAGATCGACGACGCCCTCTCTTGCCAAAAAATCGGGCGGGTTCGCCGTGAAGGTCGGATCGAGCGCCGTGTCGATGGAAAAATTCCAGTCGGGGCGGACTGCCGCCGATCTCGCCGGCGACGGCGAGCGCGGTCTGAGTGTCGCTGAAAAGCAGCTCAGGGTGGATCGCGTTATAGCCGAACAGCGAAGCGCGCTGCCGCAGCGCGAAGAATTGCGGGTTCCTGGCGGGGATCGGCCGACTGTCTTCGCCGAGGCCGTTCTTCCAGGTCACCAGCGTCCGCCCCATCGTTCCGTCCGCTACAACCGCGGTGACGATGCGCAAAGCCCAGGCGGCGCTGGTGTAGGGGGGAGTGGCGCGCTCGTCGCCGACGATGAGGATCGCATCGCCGGGATTGAGCTGCGTCGAGGTTCCGGCGAGATAGATCGAGCTGTCGCCCCATAAAGGCGCCCAGGGCGCGCCTGTCTGCACCGGCAGCGCGTTCCAGTCGGCCTTGGCTAAGATGTCGGCGGAGGTCTCGAAAGTCTGCGGAGTCTGCCCTTGCGCGGGCACGCTCTGCGCCTTGCTTCCTGCGGGAATTGTCACCGCCGTCGCCGTCGGCGTCGAAGGCGAGCCGGGCGCGGCGCGGATCGTGAAGGCGAGATAGGTCGAGGCGCTGACGCCAGGCGATGGCTGGTAGCCGACGAGGCGCACGAGCTGGTTGAGCGAAGCGAGTTGCGTCGCGGTTCTCAGATAGCTCTCGTTGGCGAGGCGTTCCTGATAGAAGGTCAGCACGTCGAGCATCATCGCGCTCGCATCGACGAGCGCGATCGAGAAGTCGTCGTCGTCGCGCGTCTTCAGCGCGGCAAGCGCGGGATAGTCAGAACTCGAAAGCCTGGCCAGCATCGAGGACTTGAACGAACTCCACACGCCGGTGCGATAGGCGATCGCCGAGAGCCCGGCGCGATTGGCCTCGCCCTGCGGCGTTTCGACGGCGATGCCGGAGCAGCAGCCGCATGTGCAATCGCTTGCCCCTGAGCAGCTCATCAGCGCCTCACTTTCCGCCCGCCATCACGAGCCGGAACTGGCCGTGATTGGGAAAGCTGCGATCGTTGTCGAGGCGCGCCGCCTGAAACGCGCCCATGGGCATCTCGCCTTTGTGCAGCCAGGTGCGGGTGGCAATTCCCTGCGGCTCGAACCGCGCAGCGCTGACGCTGCAGACGCCGTCGACCGACCGCACCGCCGTGGTGATGGGGCTCAGATAGACGGTCTGACCCAGCGCGAAGCAGCCGGGGCCAAACACAGGCGCCTCGCCGCTCGCCGGGTCGCCGTTCATCAGCCTTTGCGTCACCGCCTTCTCGACGTCGCGCTGGAAATAATTCGTCTCGACGCAGACATCGAGCACGATGTCGAGCGGCACATAGTCCGGGCTTTCGAGCTTGAAGTCGCCGCCGGCCATGCGGTAGCGCTCGAGCACGGCACGAGATGGTCTTGCTGAGCGGCCGGTTGAGATTGCCTCCGCCCTTCGGCTCCGCGGCGACAAAGGCGGTGTACCAACTTCCCGTCCAGCGCATCGTCGCCGCCGCGCCCGCGACCAGAGGGCTCGCGCCCTCGACGGCGGCGGCGTAATCGGCCATCGTCACCGCGCGCTCCTGCGTCATGAAGGCGGCGGGCGCGCGACGAACGATTTGCGCCGCCGTTTCCGGATCGACGCCGCCCGACGCGGCGAGCGGATTGTCAGTCGAAAGGATGCGCGGGTCGCCGGCGAAATGGGCAAGGCTTTCCGGCCCGACATTGCCGGCCGCGCCATTGCCGATCCGGAACATCGCCGTGAGCACGACGCCGGCGTCCGGGCTCGCGCCGTTGACGCCGTCGCCAAAACGCAGGTGCGCATAGCCGTCGTTGTCGATCTCGGCGACGAAATTCGTGTCCTCTGCGCCGCTCGCCAGCAGGTCCGGCTGCGCCGTCCAGGTCGTGACGGCGCCGTTGGAGACGCTTGTCAGACTGAGCGCAGGAAGCGCAGCGCTCGCTTGCGTCTGCATCAGTTCGAGCGCCGACAGCGAGGGATTGGCCGCCGCCTCGAACGACAGCACATTTATGAGCTTCGACGCCGCCGCGACTTTTTCGGCGGCGTCGTCGAGATCGAGATCGTTCATCTGTTCGACAACAACCGGCAGCGAAACGCCGGCAGCGGTCGGCGGCTGATAGACGACGATGAGATTGAAATCGGCGGGCGCTTCGGCGTCGCCCTGCGCCAGAAGCGCGAACAGCGGCGGCCAGGAAGAAGGCGCGACCGGCGTGACCGTCAGATAGGGCGCGTGGCTCGCATCCTCCAGTTCAACCGCACCGGACGACGCGAGCATCGTCGGCGCGCTCGGGAAGGCGGTCGGGTGACCGGTCGGCGCGGACAGCGTGATGAAGCGAGAAATGCCGTTGATGAGGGTCAGCGCATTGTTGGGCGCGCCGGAAGTGAGGGTAAGGCCCGGAAAATGCTCGAGGGTCGCTGGCGCACTTAAGCCGTGCGGGCCGCCCGGCTGCGGATCGTAGACGACGTCGAGATTGAACAGCGCGCCATTGGCGGTCGCGACCACGCCAAACAGGGGCGGCCAGCCGCTGGGCGGCGTCGGCGTCGCCAACAGCGAGACGTAGCCGTTCGCATCCTTCAGACTCGCCGGACCCGCCGCCGGCAGCGCGACCGGCGCCGAAGTGACTGGCGCGCCGACGAGCGGCAGCGCCACGGCCTGCGTCAGCGGCGCATTGGGCAGCGTGGGGCGGAAGAACGGCGGGAACGGAACGGGGTTTTGCGGATCGCAGCGCACCGTGTTCGACGGCGGCTTGAATAGAGACGGCGCCGGGACCGGCGGCAGCGTCAGGGACGGCATCGTCAGCCCCTGATCGGCGAGCACGACGTTGCCGAGCACGACGCTGACATTGACGACGGACTGCTTCGCGCCGGTCGCATCGAGGAAAGTCGAGGAAAGACACAAGGGGAACGCCAGCGCATCGTCGTCCGCCCAGCGGATTTGGGTGACGGGGGTCGGAAGCTGCGCGGCCGAGCGGATCGGCAGCCCGGTCCCCTGCTCGAACAGGGGATCGACGAGCGGATTGCCGCGCCCGTCCTGTGTCGCGACCGCGGTCAGCCGCACGGCGCAGCGATGGCGGATGTCGGCGTCGCCGGCGACGCCGGTCTGAGGGCCAAGGACCTCCTTGAAGACGAGGATGTCGCCGACCTGCAGGTTCGGAAAGGCGCCGGCGAGCGTCGCCTGGGTCGCGCCCGTCGGCAGGCAGCAGTCCGCGTCGCCCCAGGTGTAGAAATTCATCTGATTGTGTTCAGGATAGAGATGCGCGTCCTGCATCGGCTCGAAGGCGACGACGCCGGCGTCGAGCGCCGCCGTCTCATTGCCTGCGCCGATCGCGAGCGAGGAGGGCATGCCCGGCGCAAAAGTGTAGAAGCGCGTCGCGGCCCGCTGGAGAACGAAATCTGAGGCGACGGCGACAGCGACGAAGGCGCGCGCGTTGCATCCTTCGCTGATGCGGTAGTCAACGAGCCGCGCATGGCGGCGCAAAGAAATACGGCTGCGCGCCGTGCCGATATAGGCTTCCGTCGTGACCGCGTCCTGGCGATAGCTCAGTTGATCGCCGACATAGGCGATGAGTTCGGCGAGCACGACGCCGATGTCCGCCTCGCTCGCCCCTGTCCAGTTGGGCGCAAGCTGCTGAAGCCGGTTGAGGATCAGCGTCTTGAACGAGCCGTAGTCCTTGGCGAGATAGTTGATCGGTGGCGCCGGCGGCGCGGAAGGCGGGCATTCGTTGGAAGGTTTGCAGTCGAAATCCGGCCCGCATTCGACCTTGAACGAGAATTCGATCTCGGCGAGCAGCGGATCGAAGCCGCTCAGCGCCTCGGTGACGTCGAACGGGTCCGCGGCGGCCGCGGAGGCGTTGTTGACCAATCTCAGCGTATAAGGCGAGAAATCCCCGGCCTCATTTGTGCGGACGACCAGCACGTTGGCCGGCGCCGGCAGCGCCGCGAGGATCGCCTTCTCGTCGGCGGTCGCGCCAGCAGGCGGCGGCGAGGCGGGCGCGATCCATTGCACGCCGATGCCGACGATGCTCTCGCCGCCCGATATCAGCACGTTCGAAGGGCCGAGGCTCGAGGGAACGGGCTTCAGGCAAAAGACCAGCAGCGTGCGCTGACGCAGGCTCTGAACCGTCTCCTCGCGGTCGAGCACTTCCAGATAGTCGATGCCGTTCAGCGTCGGATTGGCGAGAATGGCCGACTTGCGCTTCTCGTCGCAGCAGGCGTAGATCATCCGCTGCCTCCGTAGACGTAGGTCTGCACTTCGGTGACGTCGGTGTTGAGCGGCGAGTAGGTGACGCTCACAGTCAATTTCGAATCCTCGGCAGAAGCGACGACCGAAATCACTTTGACGTAGGCGCTGAGCCATTTCTGCAGCGCGGCCTGCACCGTGAACTGCGTCGCCGCCGCCATTTCCATGCTGTTCGGCGCGAACGGCAATTGCAGCAGGCCGCTGCCGAAATCGGGCATGTTGACGCGCTCGCCGGGCGAGGTGAACAACACCTGCTCGACAAGTTCGCGCAGATAGTCGTCCTGCGGATCGAGCGTCCGGCCACGTCCGTCGAACTGGAAGGGGAAGCTCACATTCACGGAATCGGCGCTCCTCTCCTTCAGGTCGCGATGACGAGGGTCTGCGCGGAAACCGGAACCATCGGCGTTCCCGTCGGCGCGCAGATCGACACGCCGGAGAGGATCGCCAGCGGCTGTCCGTTCGAGAACACCTGCACCGCGCCGACGATCCATTGCCCCGTGACGCACGGGCCGTTGCCGGCGGGGGGCACGAAGGCGCAGCCGGCGATCGCATAGGGCGCCGCGATGGTGGCGACCGGCATCCCCGAGACGAGCACCGTCGGGCTTGGCGCGGTCGGAATCGCCTGGCCGCCGTGCGCGCACATCACCACCGCGCCCATGTGCAGAACCGGTCCTGGCATTGCGCTTCTCCTTCTCTCAACCAAGCACCGTCAGCGCCGACAGATTGATGTCGACCGTCGGGCCGACGAGCGTGATCATCGCGCCCTGGCCGTTGCTGATGTAGATGCCCGTCTCGTTGACGACGATCATCGCGCCGCTGGCGCCCTTCAGAATGATGCCGCCGGTCACCGGCGAGGGCGGCGCGTCGCTGAGGATCAGCGAGTTCTGTCCCGACGTCTGCAAAACGATGTTCTGGCCCGGCGGGATCGCCGGCGGCACGGTGGCGAGCACGGGAACCTCGGCGACGAGCCCCCAGAAGCCGCCTGTCCAGATCGGATAGTCGGGATCGCCCTGCTCGAATTCCATCCACACCTGCGAGCCGATCGGCGGCACGATGAAGCAGCCCGCCTGGATCCCCGCGGCCGGCACGCAGGGCATGGCCCAGCTCGACGGCAGTTCGCCGAGCACGTCCGGCACCTGCGCGAGGATGCGGCCGATCTGCATAGGATCGATGTTTTCGATCACCAACCCGCGATATTTGCCATAGAAGCGCTGCTTGCCGCCGGAATTGTCTGCTGGAGGAACTCATGGGCTCACCGATTGCACTGTCGAGACGAGGCCGTTGCGGGTGAGCGTAAAATCCTGTTTGTACTCGCCGCGCTTGATCTTGTGGGTGACGCTCTTGACGTAGTAGAGGCCGTCGAAAGCGGGCCCCGCGCCGCGCACGCCGACGAGTTTCCGGGCGCTGAGCACATTGCGGTAGCGCGTCACGTCGAGCGAGCCGGTGCAGGTGACGACGTCGGCGTTCTTCGAGGCCTCCGCCATGCCGATCATGATCGCCTGCGGAATCGGCAGCTTGGCGAGATCGTTGCGGAATGGCTTCAGGTCCGGCGGCAGCAGATTGACGGGGATCGGCGGGATCGCGCCCAGGGGCGGATTGAGCGGCGTGATCGGCGGGATCGGGATCGGAATGGTGACGCCGGCCTCCTGAATATAGATGTAGACGATCGGCAGCCGGTTTTTTTCCTGATCGAAGGTGAAATGCAGGCTGTCGACGTTGGTGTAGGCGTCGAAGTCCGAGCTCAGCGCCGGCTGCACCTCGCCGAACTTGATCTGCGGCCCCCAGTAGGCCTTGCTCGCGCCGGGAACCGGACCCGGATCGATATAGAAGACATAGCCGACGTCGTCGGCCATCTGGCGGATGTATTTCAGGTCGGTGCCCTGCTGGCCGGGAATGGTTTCAATCGGCAGCGGCACGTCGATCAGCACGCTCGGGATGATCAGCGGGATGACGCCGAAAAACGCGTATTTGGCGAGCAGGATCGCCACCCGCGCTTCGCGCGGGCAGGCCGGGAAGGGAAAGCCGCTCGGGTCCGACTGGTCCATCAGCGCGGTCAGATCGCGCCCGGTGATCGTCAGCGTCGAATTCGAGCCCTTGTCTCCCGGCGCGATCTGGTTGTTGGTGATGACGCCGTCGATCAGCACGTTGGCGGAGCCGTTGACGGTCGCGACGATCACGCAGCGCATGAACAAGAGCGGCATGCCGCCGGTCAGCAGGAACAGGATCTGCAAGGGCGACTGCTTGTCGATGGAGAATACGAGCTGGAAGCCGCTGTCGCCGACGTCTTCCACCTTCACCTCGACCGAGACGAGCGCGTCGATTACCGCGCGTGGCGGCGTCATCGGCACGATCGGCCCGATCATCAGCGATAGTTGTACGCTCTCAAGCACGCGAAACTCCGGGCACGCCGAGCGGCGTCGTGATCGAAAGGGTCGCGCCGGGCGTCGCGACGAGATCCCCGGGACGGATGGCGCCGTTGGCGTCTGAGATCAGCCAGGCCATCAGCGGGTCGCCGTAATATTTGGCGGCGATCAGATCGAGCCGGTCGCCCTGTTTCACGACATGGGTGGCGATCGTCGCGAAGTTGGGCGGCCCCGGCTGCGGCACGATACGGCGGGCCAGATAGGCGTAGGTCTGGCCGTTCGGCGCAGTATATTGCTGAACGGCGGACCCGTAGTAACGGCTGTCGGTCGGGAACGAGACGGCGGGCAACTGGCCGAGCTGCGCCATCGCCTGCAGGGGATAACTCATGGCAGACCTCCGAGGCCGAGCACGCTGATCGCCGGCGACGCGGCAAGAGTTCGCGAGCTGCTGTTTGTTGGTCAGATAGGACATGAACAACCGCCCGCCCGGATGTTCGAAGCCGAGGTCGTCGACGTTGAGCACGCGCAAGCCGAGACTGACCTTGGCGCGGATCGGGTTGAGATTGGGATCGAAGGCTTCCTCGGTGACCGAGAATTCGGTCAGCCTCACCGGCACGACGCGGCTCGCGCTCCAGACAAACAGGGTTAAAGGCTGTTCGAGCGGGATGATCTCGAGCGCGCCGGCATTCGCCATGCCGTCGTCGTTGTAGAGCGTCTCGACGGTCGGGTTGATCAGCATTTCGAGCTGCGCGAGTTGGGGGTGCAGCCCGTAGCGGACGGCATTTGGATTTTGGCTCGGGAATTCGAGCTGGTCGGTCGCGTCGAGCTCGGCCTCGACCTTGATCGTCTCGATCGCCGGGCCGCGCAGCCTCAGCGCGTCGGTGCGTGCGCCGTCCTGCCCCGCCGGAGTCGATTGGATCTGCATCGAGCGCGTCAGCGTGTCGGGGTTGTACTGCAGCGCGATGACGCCCGTGACGATCGAGGTGTCGGGATCGAGCGTCACGATGCCGCCTTTGACGAGACGCGGGGAAAGCGGGGAGCCGGGCATGGGATCCTCGAGTCAGGGTTTGAGGAAAACGTCGCGCAGCACGGTCGCAAAGGATTCGAGTTCGACCTTGCGCGCCGCCCGGTTCTTCTTCTTCGTCTTTTCGATGGTCGCGTTGCCCTGCGTCTCGATCGTGATCACGTTCATCGCCGGGCGAGCTCCCGCCGCGTGCGAGCCGTATTCGCCGAAGGTGACGCCCTTGTCGTGGCCGCCGGGCGCGGTCGCGGTCGGATAGGTCGCCGTCTCTTGTTTGGTGCCGAGCTTGTTGCCCGGCACGCGCGCGCCGCCGGCGGCCGCCCCCTTCGCCATGTCAAGCGCCAGTTGCTGGTCCGGCGCCTCCTGGCCCGGGCGTGGATCGGAGGTGATGCTCGCCATGCCGGCGTGCGCATTTCCGTGCACGCTGGCGATGCGTTCGGGCTGGAAGCGCTCGATGAGATCGAGCAGCACCAGATTCTCCGCTTCGATCGACCGACCTTCGCTGTCAGCTTTCCCCGGCGCAGCGCCAACGGCGGGCATCTGCCGGTTGGGATCGACTTGTCCTGGCGTGACGCGATTGCCGCTGGCGACATTTTCCGGAAACAAGGCCGGCACGACGATCAGCGTGTAGGCGGGCGGCGCGCTCGCCGCGCGCAAAAGATCGAGCACGATGTTGACGACCTGCACCCCCGCCTGTTCGGAGCCATGCACGCCGCCGATGATCATGGCGCGCCTGGCGGTCGTTCCGGGGAAGAAATAGGCTTTGATTGGCGTGCGGCCCGGACCAGTATCGAAGTCGCCCTCGATGTTTCCGGCCTCAGGGCCCCAGCCGCCCGTCGCGGCATGGGCGCGCTGCTCGCGTTCAGTCAGCGCGGCCACCGGCCAGTGCGGCTCGGAGCCATGAAATATCAGGTTTTCGGCCAACCACCGATCATCGGATCCCGTGGCGAAGTGCGAGTTGAGCCAGGCGTCGAGATCGGGTTCGAAGGGCGCGGTCGGACTGATCGGCCCATCGCGGCCACGCTCGCGCAGCAAAGCAAACACAGCCGCCTTGCCGCCGCCCGTCATCGCTTTGTCGAGGCTATCGCTGAGCGGGCTGAATTGGGCCACGCCGCGTCGCGCCCCGCCGCGCACCAGCGTGAGCCCGCCCCGCCCCGCCTCGCCCGCCGCTACCTTCGCTTCGCTCTCGTTGGCCGCATCGTCGCCGGCGCTGTCAGCGCGCTGCTGGACGACATGGGCGAGTTCGTGCGCGAGCAGCCGCTCGCCTTCGGCGCTGCCCGGCGCGAAGCGCCCGCGCCCGAACCAGATGTTTTCTCCCTGCGTGACCGCGCGCGCCTTATGGCCCTCGGCGATTGAGGCGGCTCGGGAATCGGCGTGCACGCGCACGGACGCAAAATCGTGACCGAACCGGCGCCCCATCGTCTGCGCCACCGAGGGCGCAAGCGCCTCGCCGGCTGCCGCGGCCTGCGGCGCGAGTTGCGCGAGCGACCAGCTCGGGCTGCGCTCCGGCGCGTCGACTTGCGCCGTGTCGTTGGACTGCGCGGACCCTTCCTTCGACGCCGGTGCGCCCGCCACACTCGGGGCGGCGGTCAGCGGTTTGGCGTCGCGTATCGCGGCTGCCCGCATCATGGCCGCCCTCCCCGGCCGAGGCATCGAGTTTGCGGCTCAGCGCGCCCGCGCCACGGCGGCGTGGTTCACAGCACGATCTCCTTGATCCACGCCAATTCCGCGCCGAACACCCCGCCGAGCTTGTCCAGCATCTGGGGCGTGTATCCCTGCGATTCGAGATAGGCCTTCCACGCCACGTTCGTGATCGTGCGCACGGCGACTTCGGCAGTCTTCGAGCCGGCCTCCTTGGCGGCCTGCCGGGCCGCGCCTTCGAGAACCGCCTGCATGATCTTGCCCTGGTTGGGCAGGCGGCTCACGTTGACGATGAAAGAATAGCGCACCGAGAGTTTGGCGCCGACCTGGCCGACCTCGACCTCTCCGAACGACACGCCCTCGGCGACGATCTCCTTCGCGCCCTTCTTGCCGATCAGTTCGACGAGTTTTTTGGCGAGCGAACTCTCGGCGCCCGCTCCGGCGGTCGCGGCCGCCTTCGCCGCCGAGCGCTGCGCGACCGCGTTCGTCGCGCCCTGCCCCGCCGGCAGAAAGCCCATGATCTCGACGATCAGCTTCGCCTTCTCCGCAACCTTCTTGCCTCCCTGCGCGAAAGCGTCGAACTCCTTGACGTATTCCGCTTCCGCCTCGCGCAGCGCCTGACACAGGCGAGGCGCGGAAAGCGAATTGACCTCGGTCGGAACGATGCGGCCGCTCGTAGCGTCTTTCTTGAAGTTGATGTTGCGCCCGATCGCGGCGTCCAGTTGCTGGAGGGAGAACGGGGCATCGTCCGGCATCTTGAAGATCGCCTCCTTGCCGCGCGGCAGGAAACGGATTGCGCCGGGTTGCGAAGTCACTTCGGGAATGTGCTGGTCGCGCGTCGTCCGGTAATCGACCGCCTCGACCGGCGGTTTGATCTGGTCCGGCGTCAGTCCGAGCCGGAATTCCGAACCGTCCTCATATTTCAGGATGGCGAGTTCGGCCCCGAAGAACTGCACCAGCTTGACGCCGTTCTCGAAATAGAGCGGGTCGGCCATGATCTCGGCGGGCTTGCGCGTGGTCATCGGATCGGCCGGCGGCGCCGGCGGTTTCTCCTGGCGCTCGATGCGCGCCGACGCGACGCCCGGCGAGACGGTCGGCCGGCGATTGGCGCCGATCGCTTCCGCCGCCTCGGAGGCTTGCCGTTCAAGCCCGCTCGAGGCCTCGCCGACTTCCGCTTCGTTGATCGGCGGCGCGGCGCGGCCGCGCTGCTGCACGCTGTGGGTCAGTTCATGCGCGATGAGCGCGCGCCCCTCTGCGGAATGTGGGCGGTACTCGCCGCGACCAAAGACGATGTCATCGCCGAGCGTGAACGCACGGGCATTCAGGCGATCGGCCGCGCTCGCCGCCTCCGCGCTGGCGTGAATACGGACGCTCGCGAAATCATGCCCGAAGCGCGTCTCGAAATCCGATCTTACGGCGGGCTCGAGCGCGTGGCCGAGCGCTGGCCGCGCGAGCAACGAACGAACTCTCGCCGTCCGCCGCGGAGCGGTTCGCGCTCGGGCGTTGCGCCCGGCTCGCCAAAGCGCGCGCCGCGCTCATCCGACCTCCACCAGTTTCCAGTCGTTGCACGGCCCCGGGAAGCGCCCCTCGCCGTAGATCTTCATGATCTTCTGGAACGGCGCGTAGTCGCGCTTGGAGACCAGCGAGCCGAGGCCCATGACGTCCATCGCCTCCTCCGGCTTCACGCCGTAGCATTGGTCGGCGTTGCCGGCGCAATGGGGATGGGGCAGGCCGAGCATGTGTCCGAATTCATGCGCCGCGGTGTATTGCATGAACGTGCGCTCGACCGGCTTCGCGCCGGGACTTGGTTGGAAGGGCCGCTTGTTTTCATGCATGTCGGCGTCGGTTTCCTTGAGCGCCGACTGATTGTCGTCAACCCCGCTGCGGCCTCCGGCCATGTCCGGGAAGAAATGCACTGTGTTGTGCGCGGCGCCGCCGTCGACGTTCACTTGCACATAAGCGTGGAATTTCGATTCCTCGCCGGAGCAGGCCGGCTGCAGGTCAAATTTGAGGGACCATTCGCGTTCGACCACCTGTTTCATCTTCGGCTTGAAAGCCTTGAGCGCGCTCGCCCCGTCCGGACGATTGCCCCAGCTTCCCATTTCGAAGTCGAGGTTCATGATCAGCGTCACATTGTGCGCGCGCGGATTGACGTAGGCGTCGAAGCGTCCGTCGAAATGGCTGCGGTCCAGATAGACCGGCTCGTTCGCGCCGCCGCCGGGTTTGGCGCCAGCGGTCTGGCGCGCGACGACGCCACTTTCGCCTGAAGCCGGGGCGTGGGCGAACTGCGCGACATGCGCAAGTTCGTGAGCAAGCAATTCCATGCCGGATTGCGTTCCCGGCGCGAAGCGCCCGGCGCCGAAAACGATGTCGCGACCGACCGTGTAGGCGCTCGCATCGACCGCCGCCGCCGAGCGCGCCGCTTTCGTGTCGGAATGGACGCGCACGTCGCCGAAATCGCGGCCGAACCGCGGCTCGAAGAATTCGCGCGACGCGCGGTCGAGCGGTCGTCCGCCGCCGTTCAGCGTTTCGCGCACATGCGACAAGCCGCCCTGCGATTCTTGTGCGGGCGCGCCAACGCCCTCGGCGCGCCGGCAGGCTTCGCATTTCCCGCCCTCCGGCCGGTCAGCGCAGGCGCAGCGCCGGTTGAGCCGCGGCCAAACGTCGAGCCCGGCAAACGACAGAGACGGCCGGACCCGCTCGCCTCGCATCACGGCGCCGGCCGCGCGATCCGCCTCGCGTTCGAACGACTCGTCCGGCTCGCTGACGCGCAGCGACCCCGCGCCGCCGTGTTTCGGCGCCGCGTTTTTCGCTTCCGTCTTGCGCGCCAGCACGGCCGTCTTCATGGCCCGGTCCCCCGGTTGCTCATGGCGTACATTGCGTAGCTGTCGGGGTTGTTGAGCGTATCGTTGTTGCTGCGGAACAGCTTGAACAGGGCGCCGATGACCGGAATCTTGCTGAGGAACGCCAGCACGCCGCTCCCCCTCGGTTTCAAGCTGCTGAATTTGGCTTCGTTGCTGTAGGCGCGATCCGTGGTGTGCAGGGCGTTGTGCGTCAACTCGTGAATGACGTTTTCGATCTTGCGATCCTCGTTGGTCTCGGCGTTGTAGGCGTCGACGCAGACGTGGACGTTGCCGAAACATGTCCACATCAGGCGACCGTCCACGCACCACTTTTTCGAATCGCCGCAAAGGCTTCCCGACCCGGGGTCACAGTCGAACTTGACGGAGTCCATTGCCCCACCGATGCGCTCGAAGTTGGCGCGTACGTCGCGAACAAACGAGTCGTCGACAGACCCTGAACTCGAGGGGTCGAAATACTTGTTGAAATTCTCCTTGTCCCTCGGCTCCATCTTGTCGAGCCCGCCAGCAAGACTGGCGACGGCCCATCGGACCTGATTGCGGCCCGCCTCCTGTGTGGCCCGCAGGTCGGATTGCAGAGGCTCGGAACACGCGTTGAAATCGGCTTTCGGCCGGTTGGGCGCCGGCGGCGGTTCGTCGTCCGCTTCCTTGCGCCGGACGATCGAAGGCCCGGCGCCGGACGCCTGCTGGACGACGTGGGTCAGTTCGTGCGCAAGCAGCCAATCGCCGCTCTGCGCATATCGATTGCCGGCGAACACGATGTGTCGTCCCGAGGTGTAGGCGAGCGCCGAAATCTCGCGCGCCGATTGCGCCGCCTTGCCGTCGTCATGCACCCGGACCTCGCCGAACGAGCGCCCGAACGAACGCTCGAACCGTTGACGCGCAGACGGATGGAGCGGCCTTCCCGGCGAGTTCAGCACATCCTGAACGATCGACGGCGCCGCGCCTGTCGCCACGTCAGGCGCGCTCGGTTTGCGTTGGAGTTTTTTGTCCTCTTCCTCGCATTCGGCGCACTTCCGCCGCAGCGGCGCGTCGACGTCCATGCGCGCGAACGACCACCCCGTCGCGGCGTCGCCCGCCATCACCGCGTCTGCGACTCTGTCCGCTTCGCGCTCGAACGCGTCGTCTGAAGGGCCGACGCGCAAATTCCCCGCCGGCGACCGGGCCGCCGCCTTGGTCGCGTCCGCTCTCGCGTGCGTTGCGTAGGCGACGGCGCTCATCGCGAGGCGTCCCCTTGCATCGATCCGCGGTCCCTTGGATACCCGACCATTGCTTGCTCCAACACACTCTCCCTCACGCTCCGGCCGCACGAGACGAATTTCGGTGAGCGCTCGGCCTCGCTCACGGCGGACCGTGCTGCGGCGCCGCCGGCGACTGAGGCTTCTTCGCCGGCTGCGCTGTTCCCGCGAGACATTGGATAAACTTGACCCAGGTGTTGGCGCTCGACGCGTCGCCGCAGGGCGTCTCGCAGTCGTTGTTTGTGCAGGCGGCGTCCTTGGCTGCATCGCCGACGCCGGCCTGGCGCACCGCCTCGAGCAGCAGCGCGTGCGCCTGTTCGCCTTGCCCAATTTCAAAGAATGGCGGGCACAGCTGAACCGGCGCGGTCTTTTCGGAGGCGATCGGCGAGCCGCCTTCGCAACCCTCGGTGAGCGACGAAACAAGCCGGATGTTGGCAGGCTGCGAAAGGTCCGTGGCTTGGAGCGTTTTCAGCTTCGACACGATCGCCACCAGGACGGTGCGGGTCTTTGTGATGTTTGGATGCTGCCCCAGCAACTGCATTACGATGTGCGACCGTTCGAGACCAGTCGTCAGCTTGGCGTCATTCCCAAATATGTCGCTCGCATCCGTCGCCTGTTTGGCTGCGGTCGCCAACGGGGGCGCGATGATCTTTGCCCGCGCGTCCGCCCTCTGTTTGACGCAAGCGTCGAGATCGGTTTGGCTTCGCTTGCCTGCCACTCTGCAAACATCGTCGTCGAGCGGAGACCGCCAATTGTGATCCATGATCGATTCGGGATTGTTGGACACCTTCTTGCGAAACTCCTGCAAGAACCAATGGACTCGCTCTCCGATCGGCATGCCTGTATTTTTGGCATGATTGCGATAGTCGTAGCGATCCTCGTCGAGCCCCAGCAGATGATGCAATTCATGAGCGAGCGTCGCGCTGCCGCCGACGAGATTGCCCGAGGTGGCCCAGGCGCCGGTATCGACGGGTACGCTGAATACGTCGGGCCCCGGCTTTTCGACGAAATCGATGTCGACGCTGTAGCCCCAGGTCGAGGCCCGCTTTTCGATCGCGTCTTCGAGCGACTTCATTTTCTCGACGGCGGCCTCGACCTGAGGCGTTTTCGACTTGGCTACCAGTTGCAGCTTCACCTTCAAGGCGATGTCGGTGAGGTCATGGTCGTCGATCAGAAATGTCGTGCCGTCCTGACCCGTCGCCTTGTGGAATTTCCGCGCGGGTTCGGCGCTCTTTCCTTCCTCTATTTTTTCGCGCGACCTTCCGGCTTTTTGATCCGTCGCCAGGCGCTCGGTGTTCTTTTGCGCAGCGGCATCGATCACAGCCTCTTGCTTCTTGGCCTGGACCTTCGGATCTTCCTTTGGCGTCGCGAACAAGATCTCTAGCCGCCCGATGTTGTCGATGGCGTCGTCGCGAGCCCGCACGATCTTGATGATCTCGAGCGCTTCTCCTTTTGCTGTCGCGTCGAGCTTCTTGAAAGCGTCCAGCGCCTTTAGCTTTTCCACCCTCTCGTCAAAATCTTTGAGCGTGGCCGCATCCGGCGCCCGACGCAGAATCATCGGCGATTGTTGCACGACATGGGCGAGTTCGTGCGCCATGAGACGCCGCCCGCTGGATCCCTCGGGATCGTAAGCGCCCTGCTTGAAGACTATGTGGTCGCCAACCGTGTAGGCCCGTGCGCCGATGGCGCGCGCCGATTGATCGGCGATCGCGTCGGTGTGAATGCGTACAGAACCGAAATCGGCCGCAAATCGCTGCTCAAAAAACGAGCGCTCCGAGTGCATCAGGGGGCGCGCGGACGAACGCAAAGCCGTGTCAACAATCGGCGGCGGCGCGACGGATTTCGCGCCGGCTTCCGCCTTTCGCTGAACGAGCTGCTTGGCCTTGCAGTCCTCACATTCCTCGCCTGGCGTACCTCCGCAATCGCATTTTCGTCGCACCGTCGGCGAGATCGACAAGTCCGAGAAGCGCCATTGCGGGCGCGCGCCATTCTGCGACATGACCTTCTCTGCGATGCTGTCCGCTTCGTGCTCGGCCTGATCGTCGACATCGCCGATGCGCAGCCCGCTCGACGAAGCGGAGGCTTTCGCGGCGCCCGCCTTCTCCGCAACTCGGGCCATCGCCATCCCGCTCATCGCCCGATCTCCCGGCTGATGGTTCGCGCCGCCGCGACGCCGAGGCTGCGCGCGCCGGCGCGGCCCCGCCCGATGGCCGGCGCCGCGGCCCGTACCCGCGCCACTTCTCGCGAGCTCGCTTGCTCGATCCCGCTCGCCGGATGCGAAAGCGAGCGCGCGAGTTCCGCCTTCAGCGCATTGACGAGCGCCGGCGCGTCGGCGGGATCGATCCCTTTCAGCACCAGACGGTCGATGGTGAGATGCACCTGGCTCATGTCCAGCCCCTGATTTCGGCCTCGGTGAGCGGGCGCTCCATCTTCAAGGCTTCGATCCGCGTCGCGTTGAGCACATGCGCCATGCTGATCGGCTCGCCGGTTTCCGCGGCGAGGAATGCGGCATTGAGCGCGATGTTGCGGATGTTGCCGCCGGCGACGTTGAGCCGCGCCAGCCGCTCGAACTGCAAATCTCTGGTCGGCGTCGCGGCGGGAAACGCGCGCGCCCAGATCGCCTGGCGCTGCGCCGTGTCCGGAAACGGGAACTCGACCGTGAAGCGCAGCCGGCGCTCGAACGCCTTGTCGAGCGAGGATTTCATGTTGGTGGTGAGCACCGCGAGGCCGCGAAAACTCTCCATCCGCTGCAACAGATAGCCGACTTCGATATTGGCGTAGCGGTCGTGGCTGTCCTTCACCTCGCGAGCGCTTGCCGAACAGCGCGTCGGCCTCGTCGAACAGCAGCAGCACGCCGCCGCCCTCGGCCGCGTCGAACACTTCGCGCAGGTTCTTCTCGGTTTCGCCGATGTACTTGCTGACCACGCTCGACAGATCGATGCGATAGAGGTCGAGCTGCAGGTCGGCGGCGAGCACTTCTGCGGCCAGCGTCTTGCCGGTTCCGCTCGGGCCGGCGAACAGCGCGCTGACTCCGAGGCCGCGCCGGTCTTTCGCGGCAAAACCCCAGTCCTCGTAGACTTTCATACGTCGGCGTGTCTGGCCGGCGAGCTGGCGCAGCAATGTGAGCTGCAGCGGCGGCAGGACGATATCCTCGAAGCCCGCTTTCGCCTCGATGCGCTCGCGCAAGATGCGAGAGTTTTGGCGTCGCGACGGCGCGGCAGGCGCGCCACAAAGCGCCCGACTCGGGTTCAGCGCGGCGCAGCTGGCGCTCGCCGAGGTCGGCGATCGTCTCCGCGCTGAGGCGGAAATTCTGAGCAACCGAGTCGATTTCGTCGTCCCCGACGGCGCTCGCGCCGCCGAGCGCTGTTCTCCACAGGCGCTTCTGCTCCGCGGGTCCGGGCTTCGAAACCTCACGGCGGTCGAGGCGGCGGCGCAAGCGGATCGGCTCGCGGCTGGCGATGATGAGCGGCCCAACGACGCGCTCGGCCAACTGGCGCGCCGGTGCGGACGGCGTCTCGCCTTCCCATTGCAGCAACAAAGCCGCAGGCAGCAGCGCGGCTTCGCGCGCCCATAATGCAACGAAGGTTTCGACCTCCGCCGCCGACCCCGGGCCATCGTCGATGCGCATCGCATAGAGGGTTGCGCCAGCGCGCTCGGCGAGAACAGCGGCGACCGCCTCCTGCCCGCTCGCGTCGTCGCCGCAAAGGTGCAACGCGAGGGCGCGCTCGCCGCCCTGCGGCAGTTCGAGATCGTCGGCGAGCGCGCTATGCTCCGCCGCCATCAGAGGCGCGGACGCACTCTTGCGCAGCATCGGCGCGAGCCGCTGATCGAGCGCGTTGACGCCGGCGAGGTAATGCAGCACGCGCTCGTCGATGCGCAGGGGCGCGCCGGTGACTCCACGGCCCGGCTCGACCTCAACGAGCCGGCAGCGTCTGAGCGGCGCGGAGGGCGCAAGCGCGCTCCAATGCGGCTCGGCAAGCGTCGCGATCGCGAGGCCGAAGGTCGGCCCGCCGCGCGACGCGCCCGCCGCCGCGCAGCGCTCGGCGATCGCCAATTCCATCTCGACGCCGGCGCACAGCAGCAGGAGTTCGCGCTCAAAATCGCTGAGCCCAAAAATCTCCGCCAACAAGTCGATCGCCGCGGGCGGCGTCATCGGCTGGGGCCGCTCGCCCGGCGCCTGTCCGTCCAGCTTTTCGCGCAAGCGCGCGAATTCGGCGACCAGATAGGCCTGGTTGCGTTCCGCCCAGGAAATGGCGACCGGCCGGTTCATGTCGTCACCATCGGGCCGGTGAAGGTCGGCGGATGCTGCGTCCAGTCGACCGTCACCGGGCTGGCGACGCCGTCGACGACGAGCTGGGCGAGCAGCGAGGCGCCGGTCGGCAGGTTCGAGGGAAACAGGAACGTCGCCGTCGTCGCGCTGCCGACGATCGGGGCCGCCAGCGGAGCGGCGGCGCTGAAATAGGCGCTCGCCGAGGCGCAGCGGGCCGACCGTGCTCAGCGAGAGCTCGACGGTCTGTCGCTCCGAGATCGGCGGATTGATCGAGGCGACGCCGATCTCAACGCCCCCCGTCACGTTCGTCCGAAGGGCGGCCTGCGCTGGCAGGCTCGGCGCCAGCGCGATCGGCGTGGCATTGGTTGATTGCTGCACGGCGCCCGTCGTGTCGAGGATCTGGCCGGACAGCGAATAGACGCCGGCCGGCGGCTGCGGGGTCGCGCTCAGCGTGAAGGCGAAGGAATTGTTGCTCGCCTGGCTGACGGCGATCGGCCCGAAGGAGCCGAAGCTGTCGCTCTGCAGCACGACCTGCGTCACCCCGCCGAGGAACTCGCCGGCCGCGACGATCTTCTCGCCCGGCGTCGCGCCGACTTCGCTTCCTGGCCGCAGCGAAAGGATCTGAGCCGGCTGGATGGCGTTCGCCTGCAGATTGCGGTGCAGAACCGGCAGGCCGACGCTGACGGGGCGCTCGGCCTGCAACAGCACGACCGTCACCATGAACGGATAGGTCGGCCGGTAATCCGCCTTCAGCGCGGTCCACAGCCAGGCCATCTCCTCGCGGCCGAGCGTCGAGGGCGTGATCTTGATCATCTCGATCTGGTCGGCGAGACCGCAACTGACGAGCGCCCCCGCCAGCGCCGTGTGCGGCGGCGGATGCGCAGACATTGTCTGGAACGCCGCGGCGATGTCGGCGCGCGCCAGAACCGGAACGTCGTGCAGCGCCAGCGCCGCGCAGCCGAGCAAGGACTCGGCCTGCCAGTAATCGGAGCCGTAGAGCGGTGAGCAGATAGTGGAGATCGAGCGCCAGCGGCGGAGTCTTCAACAGGGTCTTGCCGTCGCCGCCGAGCGAAGGCAGGTCGGCGTTGCGCCAGCCCTGATTGTGCGTGACCTGGTGCAGAAACAGATTGACCTGGTTCTCGTCCTCTGTCGCTCCGCCGAGGCTCGCCTGCACCTGATCGGGCGCGAGGCAGCTGATCGTCGGCACGCTTGGAAAAGGCGGATTGGCCGCGCTGAAGGCGTTGCCGAGATTGTACTGCAGCATAGCCGTGACGCCGGATATGGCGAGATAATTGCTCATCGCCGCCGCGCGCTCACGCCGCGCAGATAATCCTCAAGACCGACCGCCTTCGAGGCGGGCGGCGCGGCGCGCGGCGCGGGCGGCGGCGCGGCGATCACTTCCACCCGGCCGATGTTGATGTGGATCTCGTCGGGCCGCGGCGCCGCCCTGCCCTCGCCTTCGCGCCGGCGCGTCGATTCGGCCTGCGATGCGGCGTCCTCGCGGCGCGCCACATGAACTCGACGAGCAGAGCTGGCGCGGGCGGCGCTGCGCGGCGTTCCGGCGCGACAATTTCCCGCGCAGGCGCGTCCTGACGCGCCGCCTCGAAGATTTCGGCCGCCGAAGTCTTGCGACGCGCGGGCGCGGCGCGGCTCCGGCGCCGCCGGCAATTCCTGCGTGACAAGGCGCTCGACCGACGCCGCCGCCTCGAAGTCCGAGGGAGAGCGCGCGGCGAGCGACGGCGGCGAATATTCCGTAGCCTGCGCATCGGACTGACGCGGAGCCTGCGGCTCCTGCCGCGCGGCGACGACGAGGCTCACCTCTTCGGGCGCCGGCTCCTCAGCCGCATCGCCCGCCGAACCCCGCGCGTAAAGCGGCGTCACCGCGGGGCGGATGCCGGAAGCCTGCGGCCGAACGCTCGCGGCGAGGCGCTGCAGATAGCCTCTCATCCGTGCGCCCGCTCGACATAGAAGGCGCGCCGCGCCGGCGAGAGCGCGAGCACATCGGCCTCCCGCCAGCCATAGGCGGAGGCGAGCGTGTGTACGTCGATCATGAGCCGCCGGGCTTCGACCTCGATCTCGCGCCAGAAGAACGCGGCGATGTCGAGACCCTCGCGGAAATCTTCGCCGCAGCCAGGGCATTCGAAATCGAAGGCGATCTCGGCGAGCGGATCGGCGCGCGCCAGCGCCTCGCCGACTTCGTCCATCTGTTCCGGCGACAAAGCCGTCGCCTCGCCGCCGATGCGGCAGCTTTCGCACAGCAGCGCCGCCGCCGCCTCGACGTCGCTTTCGTTCGCCACGCGCGCCAGAATGCGGCTTGTCGGCAGGCGATAATCGGCGCCGGCGACGGCGACGGTCTCGCTTGCGGGACCGGGTTCTGCGACGAGCGCGGC
Source organism: uncultured Pseudomonadota bacterium (assembly GCA_963710855.1). GTDB lineage: Bacteria > Pseudomonadota > Alphaproteobacteria > Rhizobiales > Beijerinckiaceae > Roseiarcus. The sequence goes on from CAVQBX010000004.1 coordinate 37,655, forward strand.
GACGTCGAGCGCGAATTCGACCGCCTCTCCGCAATGCGGACATTTCGTCTCGGCCCGCATCCGCGGCCCGAAGCAGCGCCCCCTGAGATCGGCGATCGCCTGGTTGCGACGGCCGAGCGGCCAGTCAGCGACGTCGGCGCCCGCTGCCTCGGGAAAACTCATCCGAAGCGCGAGCACGCCCTGGTCGAGCGGATGCAGGGAGCGTCCGCTTTCCCACAAGCTGAGGACTTCGGCGGGCGAGAGAGCGCGCATGTCATGTGGCCACGGCGCTCAGCGTCGGCTCGGTCGGCTCGGTGACGCCGGTGTCGCGCTCCCAGCCCTCGTTCTCGAGCTTGATGTGCTCGATCGCCACCGCATTGGCGTTGGCGTCGAGATCAGGCAGCGCCTGATATTCGGAGACCCAGCAGCGGTAGATCTTGTAGGCGATGACGAGTTGCCCGGCCTCGTTGTAGAATTCGAGATAGATGTCCTTGCGGAAATTGGCGAGCGACACTTCCGACCCGAGCCCGGCGCCGAAGTTCCACACCAGGCCGGCCCAGTCGTGGAACGCCAAGTCCTGGGTGAGGCCGCGATCGAGCGTGATCGCGTCGTATTTGGTGCGGCCGGGCGACTTGTGTGACGTCGAGGGATCGCCGCCGCTGCGGTGCTCGACGACCTCCGTCGTGCGCTTCAGCGAGCCGACCTTGCTGACCCCGGCGACATAGCGCCCGTCCCACTTCAGCCGGAACTTGAAGTTCTTGTATGGGTCGACGCGCTTGGGGTTGGCGGGAAACATCGCCATGGGTCGCCTCCTCTATTCAAGACGCCTGGGCGGCGATCTGCTGGATCTGGATCACGACGAATTCGGCGGGATAGAGCGGCGCGAAACCGACGAGGATGTTGACGATGCCGAGCGCGACGCTGGTCGGCGGATTGTTGTCGGCGTCGCACTTGACGAAATAGGCTTGGCTCGGCGAGGTGCCCGAGAAGGCGCCCTGGAGGAACAGGCCCTGCATGAAGGCGCCGACGTTGAGCCGGATCTGGCCCCACAGTGTTTCGTCGTTGGGCTCGAACACGACCCATTGGGTGCCGTCGAGCAGGCTGGATTCGATGTAGAGCGCGATGCGCCGGATCGGCACGTATTTCCACTGCGACCCGGCCGCGTCGGAGCCGGCGAGCGTTCGCGCGCCCCATACGACGTTACCGTAGACCTTGAAATGCCGCAGGCAGTTGATCGCCTGCGGATTGAGGTTGCCATTCTCGGCGTCGGTCAGCGTGTACTGCAGGCCGGAATCGCCGGTGAGCCCGGCGTTGACGCCGGCCGGCGCCTTCCACACGCCGGGTCCCGCATCGGTCGCGGCGTAAATGCCGGCGACGAAGCCGCAGGGCGGAAACAGAGCCGGACGGTTGCCGGCCGCCGGATCGGGCGCCAGCACCCAGGGGAAGTAGTAAGCCGAATTGGCGGAATTGGGCTGCGTCGTCAGCCCCGCTCCCGGATTGGTCCCGATCGGCCCCGTCGTGAAGAGGCTTGCGGCCGTCGCGAGCGGCGGCGCATCGACGATCAGCATTGCGCGCTTCCTTGCGCAAAAGGCTTGCAGGTTGGAGAGCGTCGTCTCGTCGGTTTCCCCGGGCACGCACATCAGATTGAAGATGTCGACTCGGTCGAGCGGGCTATAGCCGGCATTGGGATTTTGCAGCGCAATCTCGAAATTGCCGTCGAACGCCGGCATCAGGATCGCGCCGTCGGCGCCGCCGGAGAACGCGATCGAAGTCGCGGTCGGCGAGGGCGTCGCGGTCGGCGGCGTGACGAAAGTGATGTAGTTGGAGTCGTTGTTGACGACGGTCAGCGCATATTGCGGATCGGTCGTGAGCGTCGAAAGGTTGACGAAGCTTTCGAGCACCGAAATCTGACCGCTCGCATTCTGCTGCTGCACCAAGAGGCCGAAACGCCCCGGGCTGGAGGCCGAACCGAGCACGCTGACCAGCAGGCTGTTGCCCCAGGCGCCCGGAGAATTGGCGGCAAGCGCCAGCGAACCGCCCGCCGCATTGGCGGTGACGACGCCGGTCGTCGCACCGACGCTGATGATCGACGGCGCCGACGACGCCCAACTGAAAGCCAGCGAGGCCGGCGGCGCGCGAGCCGTCCGACATGGTCGCCACCGCGGTCAGCGCGGCGCTCTGTCCCGATGTCAAAGGCGACGACGGCGGCGTGACGGCGATCGATTTTACGACTGGCGCCGTCACGGCGATATTGGCCGTCGCTTTCACCGTGTTCTGCCAGGGCACGGTGGCGGTCATCGTGTTGGTCGCGCCGACGAGCGCGGTCGTGACCAGCCCCGTGAACTCGTCGACCGTATTGTGGGTCAGCGGCGTGGGAGTCGGCATCGGCGTCGAGGGCGTCCAGGTCACACTGTCGGTCAGATCGACGCTCGAGCCGTCAGAATAGATCGCAGTCGCCGCCAATTGCGCGCTCTGACCGCTGGCGACGCTGGTATTGAGCGGGGTCACGGACAACGACTTCAGCGTCGCCGCCGTCACCGTCAGCGTCGCGCTCGCGGTGAGCGCGCCGAGCGTCACGCTTATGACGCTGGCCCCGGCGCTGACCGGCGTCACGACGCCGGTGGTCGCAATGACCGTCGCCACCGCCGTGTTTGACGATGACCATGACGGCGTACCGGAAGTCGGCGGGGCGACCGCGGTCCCGTCCGAATAAGTGGCGCGCACGGCGTAGTCGACGGTCTGGCCGACATTCACCGCCGCGCCGGCGGGATAGACGGCGAGGCTGGCGGCAAGCGCAGCGCCAAGCGCGACCGTCGCCGTCGCATTGTAAGTGTTGGCTGTGGTGACGAAATTTGCGGCGACGGTTTCGCTCGCCGCGGTGGTTCCCGTCGGGACCGCCAGACCCGAAGGGGTGATCGTCACCTTGGCCGGCGCGACCCAGGCGACGAGCGAGGTCACATCCAGCGTCGAGCCGTCGGCGAGCGTCGCGATCGCGTTGAGCTGCTGCTGCTGGCCCGCAGCGAGCGAGAAGTTTGAGGGACTGATCGAAATGCCGGTCGCGGTCAGGCCGCTGACGGTGAGCGCCAGCGACGCCGTGGCGTAGCCCGATTTGGCGGTGATGACCGCCGTGCCCACGGCATTTGCGGTCGCCACGCCCGCGGACGTGATGGTGATCGCCGGGCCGTTCGAACTCCAGCTCACCGGAGAGGTCGGCGTTCCCGTGGAGCCGTCAGCGAACAAAGCTGAGGCCGAGAACGTCACTTCTGCGCCGAGCGGCAGGGTCGGCGGATTGGCGGGCGTGATCTGAAGGCCCTGCTGGACCGGCGCGCCGATGTCGATCGTGATCGGCGGCGACACGACGCCCTCGGCGCTGGCGGTGATCTGGGCGGAAGGAAATCCGATGCCCGCGGCGAGCGCGGTCGTCGAGACCGCGGGGTTGGACCCAGGCGCCGGCGTCTGCGTTCCGTCCCAGGTGAGACGGACAATATAGGCCTGCGTTCCGCCATTGGCGAAGAACTGGTTTACCGCATAGGCGAGATAGACGCCCGTCTTGAAGCCCCCGAAGATCGCCTGAAACTGCGGGAAGCTTTGGACCATCACCGCCTGGTTGATCGGCCCCTGCGGCGCCCAGCCGATGAACGCGGCGATCGACGTCGCGACGCCCGCGATCGTATGCACATTGCTCGGAAGTTCTTCGATATAGACGCCGGGATACGTCAAGGACGCAGGCATGGCCGACCCCTCGCTCAAGAAATGGCTTTCCTCGCCGAACGCCGGTCGCGCTCGGCGACGCCGTTACGGTATTGAACCCTGTGAAATCGCAGTCTCAGGGCGTCACCACCCGCCCAGTCCCCGGCCGTGCGGATTGCACAGCCCCGCCGCTTCAATTGATCCTCACCTGTTATCTAATAACGACAACTCAATTTCAGTTCTTCAATTGTAGAAATCTAATCCTTAGGTTCTAGGGTAGAGCGGTTTCCTTCTTTGTCAATGGGCTGCGTTCTCGCGTCCGTCGGTTCGCACTCGCTTTGGTTGTATGCCTTATTGCTGCACGCTCGGGCCCGCGCGAATCTGGAAACGTGGTCTGATTGACGAATCGCGCTCCAACTTCTGCACTTGTTTGTTTGGCGCCGGCTTGTCGCGTTTGACGCTGTCGATTGAGCTCGCGCGGGATCGGCGCGCTCGAGGCCTTGCGCGACTGGTGACTTCGCTCGCGCTTTTTCGCACCCGCTAGCCGGAGGGATTGGTGAGGGCGGAGGTGCGCATCCTCTCTTTCGGCCGCCGCCCCGCCTTCGTGGAAGCCAAATTGACCAACGCGGCCGGCAAGCTCTTCGCTTCAGCGACGTCGACCTTACTGGTTTTCGACATAACTCCGCGCAGTTGAAGCGACGTCCCCGCGCCCTTCTTCCTTATCCAAGGATTTGAACTTCGCCAGCGGCCAGCGTTGCGAGAACCGCACAGGCGCCCTGAGCATTTGATCCGTCCAACTGAGAGACCACGGCGTCGGCCAGCCACTTTGCGGCCGTCGCTGGGGTCGTTGCATCTTTGTTGGAGTATAGAGTCGCCAGCGCCGCGCCTGGCTGAGAAAGCGTGCTGTCCACCACGACATAAATCTGTTGTGGCGCGCTCTTTGAGAAATTGGCGACGACGACGATCTCGCGATCGTTCAGGATGCGCGAAAACGCCAGCACGCCCGGCGAAAAGGTCGAAAAGCCGAAGCTTGCGCCATCACCCGACAATTGCCGAAAATAGAAGCGGCCGTAGCGAAGCGCGCTCTCGGCCCCGCGAACCTGCAGGATGCGGGCGACATGCCCGTAGAACGGCGAGCTGGAATCAAATCCGCCGGGCAATCCCCACAGCGCCTCGCGGACGGCAGGGTCGCTCCCGGCGCCATGCAGGCCCTGCTCCGTACCATAGTAAATGCAGGGGATGCCCGGAAGAGCGGCGAGGCAGGCGAGCCCGAGCGTCACCTCGTCATCGAGAGCCGGCTGCTGGCTCGGGTCCCAGTGCCGCAGCCGCTCCTTCACGTCGTGATTGTCGAGGAAGGTGACGAAATAGCGGGTGGCGTCGCCGTGAGAGCTCAGAATATCCTGCTCCACCGTCTTTCGATACGCATACATGTCGATGACGGAACTCGGCGCCGTAAAACCTTTGACGGTCGGTTTCAGGCAGTTGAACAAGGGGTAGTCCAGGGCGGCGTCGACCCCAACCATGTCGCCGTTGTTGTTTGTATTGCGCCCGATAAAGCTCGCGATTGCGAGCTCGGAATTCGCCGTCCACACCTCGCCGAACGTGAAGAAATTCTTCTTGCCGATCGCGAGGGCGTATTCGCGGATCGCGTTGCCAAACGTAAGCGGCAGGCCGCCCTTCAGATATCGCAAGGTGTCGATGCGAAATCCGTCGACGTCGAATCGGCCAATCACATATTGATAGGCGCGAATCAGCGCATTCTGGACCGCCAGATTGTCCGTCATCATTTGTTTGAGGGACGCGAAATCTCCAACCGTGTCATCATCGGGGCCTGGCTGACCTTGACGACGAAAATAGGCATTCGATTGCAATTCCTTGGGCCAGACCAGCGCGTCGGCGGGCAGCGGAGCCTCAATGTTCTCGATGGCCGGCCAGTCGTCCCGCTCGGCGCCCGTCGCGTCGCGCCACCCGATGGGCAGCGGCGAGGGACTGAAGTTGGCTGTCGCGCCAAACCCCTGATAAGCGAACATGTCGCCGGTGTGGTTCAGGACGATGTCGAAGATGACATACAATCCGAGGGAATGCGCGGCGTCGACGAGGGCGCGAAGCTCTGCGTCGGCGTTGATTGCGCTCGAGGCGAAGCGAGGGTTCGCGCTGAGGAAATCGTGGATGCCATAGCCATGATAGCATCCTTCGTCGGTTATCCAATTCTTCAGAACCGGACTGAGCCAGATTGCGCCGGCGCCCAGCGCCTTTATGTAGGGGAGCTGCTTGCTGACGCCCTCGAACGAACCTCCCTGATAGGCGTAGAAATTTGGATCGTCGTAGGGCTGATGAACCGGCGGTTTTGCGCTATTGTTGAACCGATCAACCATCAGAAAGTAGATCGGGCAATCCCGCCAATCCTCGGGCGAAGGGAAGACGTTTCCGGGATTGCTGTAAGCGACTTGAAAATCGGCGCCGAAAAGGCTGTCGGGCATTGTAGAACCTCCACGAAATGCGAGCGTGGCTGCTTGCAGTGTAACCAGCTAAGCAGGGTGCGTAAACCCAACCCGCGCGCGTTGCGCCCTGGAAGCTGTGATCGGCGCGGATTGCCGGACAGATGCAGCATTGTAGCCGCGGTCGCCGACCGCGGTGGTCATAAGACGCCTTATTTTCATAAGTGTGCGCCAAGCCCAGCCGCCGCGGTCAGCGACCGCGGCTACAAAAGCGCTCGGGAAATCGAACCGGTCGCCAGCCTCCTTGATTGTCCAGATTGCCGTCCGGGAGTAGACGCGTCGGCTTGGGAAGCGCCCGATGAAGGCGCGCGTCACTGGGTCAAAACAGGAGCGCGAAATGGCAGTTTCCGTCACAGGCTCCATCCCGCCCAAAAACCGTTGGAAGGCGAGCGCCTCGAGCGGCGAGGCGCGTTTCGCCGTCGATGATCTCTACGCCACGAGTTGGAAATCGGAGCCCGCAAAGAGGCAATGGCTTCAAATTGATCTCGGCGATACAGCAAATCTGGCGGGCGTAGAAATCTACTGGGGCGGCGAGTTCGCGGAAGTCTATGAATTGGCGCGCTCGGAAGACGGGAAGGCATGGCAGCGGCTCTGCGCGACGCGCCACGGCGAGGGCGGCCAGGACGTCTTTGGCTTCCCGCCCGTCCCGGCCCGATTCGTGCGTTGGTCGTGCGTCAACTCCGAGTCAGACCGGGCGCAAGAAATCGTCGAAATCAATCTCTACAGTCGCGAAGACGCCGCCCGCGTCATGGAGGAAAGCCGCGCTGACGCGCTCGGCGTGGGCCCGGTCAATGTGCCTGTGGGCGAGAGCCTCACGGTCGATCTAGGCCGCGAGCGCTTTCCGCTCGGCGCGCTGATCGAGTGGGGCGCGAGCCATGGGACCGACTTTTCCGTTGCGCTCTCCGACGACGGCCGGGAGTTTCGGGAAGCCGGCCGAATCTCTACCGGCGACGGCGGCAGCGACAGTTTTTACTGGCGGCCGACGACCGGCCGCTTCGTTCGTTTGACGATCCACGCGGCGAGCGCCGAGCAAGGCGCGATTGTCAACGAGCTCAAGCTGCGCATTCTCAACAAGGACCGCATGCCGATCGGGGCGCTCGAACGGGCGGCGGCCAAAGCGCGCAGCGATCTCTATCCGCAGGGCCTGCTGGAGCGACAGGTCTATTGGACCGCTCTCGGCGAATACGACTCCGCCGAGCAGGCCCTCATAGACGAATACGGCGATCTTGAGCCGAGGCGCGGCTCGCCCCAGATCACCCCGCTCGTTCGGCTCAACGGCAAGCTGTTTGGCGCGCCGGCGAGCGCTTCCTTCTCCCACACTTTGCTTGACGGCGCCTTGCCAATTCCGACCGTCAAATGGACCGCCCCGGGCCTTGAATTGCAGGCGACCGCGTTCGCCCGCGGCGGCCAGGCGATCGCGGAATATCGCGTCACCAATCGAAGCGACGCGCAGGCGACCGGCGCGCTCGTGCTTGCGGTGCGGCCGGTGCAGATCAACCCCTACTGGCAGCACGGCGGCCACGCGGCGATCATGGCGATCGCCGCCGATGCGAACCAACTCGACGTGAACGGTCGGCCCTACGCCGCCTTTTCGCCCGCGCCGGACAATGTCACGATCGCCGACTTCGATGATGGCGACGTGGTCAGACTGATCGACAGAGGGCCGTGCAAATCGGCGCAAAGTCTCAAGTCCGATTCCGGTCTGCTCAGCGCGGCCTGCGAATTCCGCTTCTCGCTCGTCGCCGGCGCATCCATTTCCATCGTCGTCGCGGCGCCAATGCGCGACGGCGTCGCGCCGGATGTGGCGACGCCCTTCGCAGCGTTGCAAGAGGCTTGCGCACGCGATTGGCGCGCAAAACTCGGACCGCGCAGGATCGTCGTCGGCGACAGAGAGGTCAGCGATACGGTCGCGGCTCAAACCGCGCTCATTCTCGTCAATTCGACCAGGACCGCCTTCAAACCTGGCCCGCGCAACTACGACCGTACATGGATCCGCGATGGCTCGGCGCAGGCTCAGGCGCTGCTCTGGGCAGGTCTTGCCAACGAGGCCAAGGCCTATGTGCTCTGGTACGCCGAGCGCATCTATGAGGACGGCATGGTCCCGCCCATTCTCAACGTGGACGGCGCCGTCAACCGCGGCTACGGCTCCGACATCGAATATGATGCGCAAGGCGAGTTCGTCGGCATAGCCGCCGAGGTGTTCAGGATAACAAAGGACCGCGAGTTTCTCGAAACGATTTTCGAGCCGGTTTTGAGCGCAACGAGATATTTGGAGCAACTTGCCGCACGCACTGATGAAATACATGGCGTGGACACGCGCTTCCATGGGCTCATCGCGCCCTCGATCAGTCACGAGGGTTATTCGAAACCCTCCTTCAGTTACTTCGACGACTATTTTGCGCTGAGCGCCTGGCGCAACTGCGCCTTCCTCGCCCGAGCGAAAGGCGACGAACGTGAAGCCCAGCGCGCCGAAGCGAAGGCGCGGGAATTCGCCGAAAACCTCACGCGTTCAATCCGCCTGACCGCTGAGGCGATGAAGGTTGACGTCATCCCCGGCTCGGCGGACCGCAATGACGTTGATCCGACCTCGACCTCCATCGCCTTCGAGCCCTGCGAAGTTGCGGACGCGCTGCCGCCGGAATTTTTGGGCGCGACCTACGACCGCGCCGCGGCGCGCCTACGCACGATCGCCTCGCCCGGTTTCACGGGCAACTATTCTCCCTACGATCTGCGCAACCTTAACGCCTTCGTCGAGCTCGGCCGTTTCGACGACGCCTTTTGCCTGCTATCGACCGTGCTCGCCGGTCGCCGCCCGCCGGGTTGGCGGGGCTGGGCGGAGGTCGTCTGGAGCGATCCGCGCGCGCCGGACTATGTCGGCGACATGCCTCACACCTGGATAGGCGCAGAATTTGCCACAGCAGTTCGACGAATGCTGGTCAGAGAAAACGGTCGCGTCCTCGAATTGTTTCGCGCCGTCCCCGACGCCTGGTGGCAGGGCGAAGGCATCGCGCTCAATCAACTTCCGACGGCGTTCGGCGACCTCAGCCTGAGGGCTCGGCGGAGCGAGTCCCGCCTGAACGTCGAAATGAACCTCGCCGGCCCGGGACCCGACCTCATCACGTTCAGATATCCCGGCGCGAAGCGCGCCTTCGCCGACGGCGCGCCGTGTGAAATTCGCGGCGACCTGATTTCCGCGCCGAAATGGCGCGAACTCGTCGTTGAATTCTGAAACGGATCCGTCGGCTAGAGCGACTTGCGGTCAGCTACAACCGCCCTCACCCCAACCCTCTCCCGCAAGCGGGAGAGGGGGCTCCAAGGCGCCGAGAAACCCTTCTCCCGCTTGCGGGAGAAGGTGGCGCGAAGCGCCGGATGAGGGCCGGCCGTGATTCTATTTGAAAGTCATTTGCTCTAGACCTTCTTCATTGAGCCAGCCGCGGAGCCGGCTCCAGAGGTCTCCTTCACCGTGGTTTCAGCTACAGGCCTCGGCTTGTCCGGGTCGGCTTCGGCGCGCACCGTGCGCGTGAACAGATTTTCGGGCGCGGCATCGTGCTCGTGACCAATATTGATGACGCCGACCTCGGCCAGATCGTGCTTGAGCAGGTCCACGATCCTGCGCCGCCATATCGGCTCGAAGGCGTCGAGCGCATCGTTGATGACGATCCAGGAAGGCTTGCGCAGAAGCACGCGGGCGAACGCCAGCCGCTGCCGCTCCTCTTCGCTCAGGGCCCGATCCCAACGCTCCTCCGTCTTGGCCAATTGCTCGAGGTGCTCGAGTCCGACCGCTGCGAGCGCGCGTAAAACGTCCTCGGGCGCGAAAGCGTCAGCCGCAAGCGGATAGGCGACGGCGGCGGCGAGATCGCCCGGCGGAACATGTGCGCGGGGAGGCAGGAACATGACGTGATCGGGCCCCGGCCCCTCGATCTTGCCGCTGCCCCAGGGCCAGAGCCCGCCGATCGCCCTGAACAGCAGCGATTTGTCTTCGCTCGTATCAGCGACAATGAGCGCGCGCTCGCCCGGCGCCAACCGGACGTCGGGCTCGCTGAGCCGCACGCGCTGCTCCGGCGCATCGATGCGAAGGTCGTGAAGTCCGACCGACTTGTCCTCGCCTTTCACGAAGTCGATCCGACTCGCGCCGGCGCCAAGATCGTCCATCGACAGGATTTTCTGCCGGAAGATCGCCACGCGCAGCAAGGTGGCGCGCCAGGTCGCGATGCTGGAGAAATTGTTGACGAACCAGCCGAGCGCCGACTGCACCTGATTGAAGCCGCCGACGATCAACATCAGGTCGCCGAAACTCATTTCGCTGGTGAAATAGGTGGGCGCGGCGACGAGGATCGGCGCTACGATGGCGATCCAGCCCGTGCCCGCGGTCACCCAGGTCAAGCGGGTCGTCGCCCAGACGAGCCCTCGCGCCGTCGTCAGCACCTTGTCGAAGACGGCGTTGACGCGCCGCTTTTCGTCCGCTTCGCCACGGTGGAACGCTATGCTTTCGATCCCGTCGTTGACAACCACGATGGCGTGACGGAACTCGGCCTCGCGTGCGTAATAGGTTGAGGTGAGATTGATCAGCGGGCGACCGACCATCCAGCTCAGCGCGGACGCGAGGATCGAATAAAGCAGCGCGCACCACACCATGTAGCCGGGCGGGGAGTAGGCGCGGCCGAAAATGGTAAGCGTCATCCCGCTTGACGAGACCCAGAGAACGCCGACGAAGCTCAAGAGGAGAAGCGTCGACTGCAGAAGACCCACGCCGAGCACGGTCGTGAGGTTGGTCAGATTCTCGGCGTCCTGCTGAATGCGCTGATCGGGATTGTCGCCGATCGCCCCGGCGCTCGTCATGCGAAATGCGCGCCCGGGCTTCAACCATTGCTCGATGAGATCTTCGACCAGGCCCTCGCGCAGAACGACCTGCGCCGATTGCGTGAGCCAGGCTTGAGCTACGTTGAGCGCCAGCAGGATGCCCGCAATGACCCCGAATACGCCGAGTTGCTCCGTGAAGACAGCGAACTCCTTGTGGGACAGCGCATTGTAGAAAGGCTTGTTCCAGTTGTTCAGTCGGACTTGCATGAAGGCCGTGGCGCCGACGATCACCACAAGCAAGGCGGCGTGGAAAAAAATCTTCGTGCGCTGCTTCGAGGTCCAGAGCGCCGACGCCATCGCCATGAGCTGTGAGAAGAATGCAGAAAAGGATACGGCCTCCTCCGCGCCATCCTGGACCTTACCCTTTCCGGGTTGTATCGCCATTGAATTCCTCCGGTCTCTGGCTACCCCATAGTCGGCGCAGGATCGCTGGCGACAAAAGGGCCGGTGCGCTGACTGCCGGCTTAATGATATGACGGGATGCCGAGGGCGGGCGTGAGCTCAGATCTTTGAAGATTTGCCCAAAGTCTGAACCATGAACTTGAAGAACGCCGGCCGGTTGGCATGGAAGGCCACGTGGCAATTCGCCGGGCGTTGCGTGCGTCGTTCATGATCGACGACGGTCCGGTCGATCGTGTATTCGCCTTTGGTCTCGATGACGACTTTGACGTGGCTCGTCTCGATAATGGCCGGGTCAATCAGCGCGGCGACGCAGACGGCGTCATGAACGGGCGCTGTGTCGGGCGTGCCCGTGGGCTGGTTGGCTTCGTAACCTTTGATGCGATGCTCGATGAAGGATAAGTCCACGCGCCATTTTCCTGCCCTGCGGTTCGAATGGAAAGACCCTAGCATGGCCTGAGATTTACCACCCGGGCCGGTCTCCATCTCCCTTCAGGTTGCTATTGCGGAACTAACCCTCAGCGCCGGTCCGACCTCACGATGAGCGGGATGATTTCTGCGCCTGGTCATCCCCGAAAATCTGCAGGATGTCGCCGTCGTGGGCGCGGGGCGGCAGGGCCCATTGTAGCGCGAGGTCGGTCGCTTCGGCGGGAGAGGCGGCGAGGACGGCGGTCTGGTCCCGGATGGTTTTGCCGGCGCCGGCGCATGCCATCAGCGCCACCCGGTATTCCCTGCGAACGCTTCCGCCGTTCATTTGTGAAGCCCTGGCTTTTCGCCAAGAACTTGGCCAGTCATGGGTACCCCGCCCTTTTGCCATTTCAAATTACGAGAAATCTGTATCGAGGCGGCATTCGACCGCACCCCAGCCGTGATTCCTTTTTTAGCCCGTATCTACAATGTAATTTGCCATCGACGGAACGCCGAACGCTTCTTCGGTCGCCGACAGCAACGCGCGAAGCGGATTTTTGTTCAATCGGCCGGAATAAATCTGCGGGGCGAGACTCTCGCCTCAGAACCGCGACGTCAATCACGCACGTGGTTGGCCTTGCCCGTCTCGTCGGCCTTCCTGGCGCTTCTTGGCGGGGGAGCCGGCGTCGGCTCGTCCGGCGCAAGTACGCCTGCGCCTGCGGCTGGCTTCACGATGTCGAGCGTCACGACTTCGTCGCCTTTCTGCAACTTCACCTGTCGCCGGCTGATTTTGGCCGCGCGCCAGCCCTCCTCCTCCTGGCCGAGGCGCAATCGGGCGATCGCGTGGGTCTCGAGGTTCCTGACGACGGCGGTGTCCGTCCCGCCGCCCAGGATCGCGCCGAGCAGTTCGAACGGCGGCCCTTCCGGGCCGGCCGCAGCGGCAGGCGGCGGGGGCGGCGGCGGAGCGGCGGGCGCGGCCTCGACGGGCGCGGGTTTTGCGGGGGGTCGGCGCGTCGGGGAGAACAGCGGCCGGTCGCGCGTCGCGTTGAGGCTCGAAAGCGGCAGACTCCACAGGGGATTGCCGGAACGCTCGTCTGGCGTCACCGCCGACTGGCCGACCTCCGCGGTTTGCGTTGGCGAAAGGGGAGCAGAGCCCAGCGCTGCCGTCTGCTCGTCGCCGGACGCCCCGGACGCCAACAACAAAGCCGCGCCGGCCATGCCGAAAAGCCGAGGAAAACGATCAATCATCGCGGCGCTCCCCACTTTCCGGTCACGCTGAGCGCGACGCGCAGACGCGGGTCCCTCGAGGGCTCGCCCTCCTCCTGCGCGCGGGCGGCAAAAGTGTCGACGAACAGATAAGGCATGCCGGCTTCGAGATCATAGAGAAAAGGCTGCAGCGCCGCCTGCGGCAAGTCGACGTCGGCAGTCACGCTCAGAAACCCCTTAGCTCCCTGCCCTTCCGGAAGCAGCACCTCCGACGATAACAAAGTTCCGCCCGCACGCGCCACGGCGCGCTCCATGCGCTGCTGCAAGGCCGCGCCGGCCTGGGTGACGGTCTCGCCGTCGATCAGAGGCGATTGTAGCTCCGCGGCCGCGTCGGTCCGTTTCGGCGCTTCTGCCGAGCGCCGGTCGAACGATTGCAGTTTTTCGCGCAGTTCGGCTGTTTCGGCGTAATCGCCGTAAAGGCTTTCGCCGAACCAGGCCGCGCCCGCCAGCAGCGCAAGAACCGCGGCCAGATAGCTCGACGCGGCGAGCAATGTTCGTAGACGATTGGGCAACCAGGCGATCATGGCGCCGCCACCCACGCAGGTTCGACATGCGCCTCGATATGAAATCGCTCGCCGCTTTCGTTGGGCGTGCGCGTAGTCGGCGCCGAAAAAGCGGCGTGCGCGAACTGTCGCGACTGTTCGATCACGCCGACCAGCGCAGCCGCGTCGTCCGTCACGCCCGAAATCGTCGCCTTGCCCTGCTCCACGCTGAGTTCGGTGAGATGGGTCGAATTGGGGAGCACACGCGACAAGGCTTCGATCGTCAGCACGGTTGGCAGCGAAGCGCGGCGCTTCTCGTCGAGTTCGACGAGCGCGTCATGTTCGGCGGCCTTGCGCTGAGCGAGCAGCGCCGCGCGCTTGGCGCTGATCTGCTGCTCGAGACGGTCGCGCTCGCCGTCGAGCGGCAGGCCGAGCCAGCACCACGCGCCCGCGGCGATGACGCAGGCGAAAGCCGCGCCGGCGAGCACGATCGTGAGGCCGCGGCGCCAGGTCTTCAGCCGGCCGAGGTCGCCGAGGCTTTGCGTCAGAAGGGCCGCGCCGACGCGCGCCCCGCCGAGCTCGATCTCGGTCGAGACGGTCGCCGCCGCGGCGCCGAGCGGCTGGAGCGCCTCCAGATAGGCGCTGAGGCGGCTCCTGGTCGTCGCGATCACGCTGACCCGGATGCGGTCGGGGCCGAGCGGCTCAGGCGGCGCCGTCGCAAACACCGCCTCCGAGGATTTCCAGGGCGTGATGCGATCGATCTGGGTCCGAACGACGCCGTCCAGAAACCCCGCGGCCTGAGCCGGAAGCTCGAGCGTGCGAACGAGAAAATGCCGGCTCTGCAGCACGATTTCCACGTTCGCCCCGGCAAGTTCAGCGCGCGCCTGAGGAGGAAGCGCGCCGGCCGGAAACGCGAAGGGGTCAAGAGCGCCCTGCCTTCGACCTTTTTCGCGCGCGCGCTCCAACCGGAAAAGGCCGTCTTCCTGTTCTGATAGCCGCACGGTTTTGCGCGCGCGACCGGCCTTTGCGAGCGAAGCGAATGCGGCCGCGGCCTCGCCGATCCAGGCGGACAACATGGGCGCGAGGGATGCGGCCCGGCTCATGGGCGGCGCGCCTTGGCGCCGGCCGCGGCGACGCCCGTCGCTTCGGCGTCAGCTCGCGGGCGAGGCGGCATCGAAATCGTCCTTCCAGTACAGGATCTCATAAGGGTTCGGCGCGTCGTCGACGAGCATGAAAACCACATCGGCGCGAATGCGGCGGCTGCGCAATATGACGTCGATTTTGGCGCGATAGGTCGATCCTGGCGTGTCGATCGCATTTTCGGCCGCGGCGCCCATCAGGCCGGTGAGCGCCTTGGCGTCGGCGCCGCTCGCTCGCGCGTCGAGGATCTTGCTCAGCGCCTCCTTCCTGAGCCCCGGCATGGCGGCGATGATCAGCGGATCGGCCTCGGCCACATCGACCTGCGGATGGCCGCTGTAGATCGTCAGGTAGGAGGCGGCGCGCGTCATCAGCGCGGGCGGCATTCCGAGCACCAGGCCGAGCTCCAGCACGCTGTTGAAGGGAGCCTCGCGCGGCGAATAGGCGAGACCGGCCTCGCGATAGGCTGTCGGTTCGGGATCGTCGAGATTCGGCGTCGGCTTCGAACGCCAGGCCATCACATGGCCCGCGAGGCTGTCGGCGGCGCCCGTCGGCAAGCCAAGCTCGGCGAAAAGACCCGACAGGAATTCCCGTGGCGCGAGGTTCAGGTCGACACGCGCGGACTCGGTCCGATAGGTCACGTTGACACGAATCTCGCCGAGCAGCGCCTTGGCCTCGCCGTGCGAAGGCCGCTGCGCTTCTTCGTGTCTAAGCAGTTCGAGGGCCGCGACCTCGACGCCGGAGCGGATCGCCTCCTCGGCGCGCACGCGATCCTCCGGCACGAGCGACTTGACGGCGGCGTCGCCGGCATAGACCGAATAGATCGAGGCGAGCGTCGCCAGCGCCATCAGGAGGACGAGCACGACGACCAGGATGAACCCTTCGTCGGAGCGGTCGGGCGGGGGCCTCATTTGTCGCGGTTCCGGCCGGCCGCAGAGGCCGCCGCTCCCGCCGGCTGCGTTGCCGTGACATGCACGAGGGTTGCGGTCGAGGCGGCGAGCGCGGCGCCGCTGCCGGCGTCTTTCAGCGTGATGCGCACTGCGCTCGGCAAACGGTCGCCCTCGGGCCAGCCGTCGAGCCAGGCGCGATCGACGTCGGCATAGGCGAGCGTGACACGGAACGGCGCACGCGCCACGACTACGGGACTGCCGAAAGCGGGATTGGCGTCGCCAGGGTGAAAAACGGCGCGCGTGCGCACCAAGGAAACGCCTTGCCCGTCCTTGACTTCGGCGTAGCGCACGATTTCGAGCCCGGGCGGCGAATTGGGGTCGAGGCTCTCGCGCACGAAGGTCGCCGATTGCGCGGTCCCGACGAACAGCGGCCCGGGCGATTGCGCATCGGGGCGTATGTACTGGGCCGCGGCGAAATCGGCGGCGAGACGGTCGAGGCCGAGGCCTGCCGCCTCGACGCGCTGCAGACTGGCGAAGCCGTGCCGCCAGTTCGGCAGCCATTGACCCGTAATGAGCGCGAGGCCCGACACGATCGCCGCCAACGCCGCGACCGCCGCGAGCGTCTCTAACAGAGTGAAGCCGGCCTCGGGCCCTTCGTCGCCAATCGGCGCTCGACAAGAGTACCTGTCATCCCCGCGAAAGCGGGGATCCAGAGTCGTAGAGCTCCGCGGCTTCAAGTTTTGAGCTCTGCTCCGCAAGCCTAGCGTCACACGCTGGATCCCCGCTTTCGCGGGGATGACACGGAGGGCGGCTAACGTGGCGCCGACGGGCCTCATGGGCCGCTCCCCCGGACGAGGCGAAGGGTCTCGATCTCGACGTGATGCCCCGCGCCGTCACGGACTTCGAGCGCGACGCGCTCGGGCCGCCAGCCGGCGGCGGCTGCGCCTGGGTAGGGCCTGACCGTCAGCCGCCATCGCTCGCCGTTGAGTTCGCCCTCAGTGACGCCCTCGGCGAGCGTTGCGCGCTCGGGCAGCGCGGCGAGCGCTTTGCGAGCTGTTTCGATCAGCTCGACATGACGTTCGGCGAAAGTGGCGCTCAGCGCCGTCTGGTGGGTGAGGTTGGCGAGCGCGCCGAGGCCGAGCGCGACGACGGTCAGCGCGGCCAGCGCCTCGATGAGGGTGAAGCCGTCGCGCCCGTCGGCGCCCGGCTCAGCTTCGCGAGGCAATCTCTACGCCTCCCGTCAGCCAGTTGACACGGATCTCGACCTGCCGGCCGCCGCGCGCGAGCCCGATCACGCCGCCGCAGGAGAGCCCGGAGGGAAAGAACACGATGCCTGCGCCGTTCTTCGCGCCGGCGCAGTGGTCGGCGAGGATCGCGTCGAGGGCGACCCCGGCCGGCGCGCGCACCTGGCCGTGGCCGTGGCCGGACGTCACCGAGCGCTCGCTGGCGCTGAGCGCCGTCACCACCGGCGCCCCGCTGCGCATGGCCGCATAGCGGTCGGCTTTCAGAAGCGTCGCGATGCGCAGCGCGGTGGCGTCGAGGTCGGCGGTCGTCGCGCCCGGACGCAGCATCGGCAGAGTCAAAGCCGCCATGAGCGCCACAATCGCCAGCACTGCGACGACTTCAATCAGCGTGAAACCGTCCTCTTGATCCAACTGGCGACCTCAGCGGGCTGAACTGGTGATGAGCGTCTTTTCTCCCTCGCCGCCCTCCGGGCCTCCCGGTCCATACGAGGCAATCTCGTAGGGCGCGTGATCGCCGGGCTGTTTGTAGACGTAGGGGCGGCCCCAGGGATCGGCCGGGACGCCGGCGGTCCTCAGATAGGGCCCGTTCCAGCCGGGCGCCGTTGCCGGCCTCTGGACGAGCGCAACGAGCCCCTCGTTGGAGGAAGGGTAGCGGCCGTTGTCGAGATAGTAGAGGTCCATGGCGGCCGACAGGCTCTCGATCTGGATCTTCGCCGTCTTCATCTTCGAACTCGGAGAGATAGTTGAGCACGCGCGGGCCGACGAGCCCGACGATCAGCCCGATGATCGTGATGACGACGAGCATTTCGACCAGCGTGAAGCCGGCCTCGCCGTCCCGCGGCGCCTCGCCATTTCGGGACTTGCCGCGGAAAAAGCTCAGGATGCTCATGGCGCTCCTCTCAACTGACGATCTGATTGACGGACACCAGGGCGGTCATCACCGAAACGATGAGGCCGCCGACGATCAGGCTGATGAACACGATCGCGGCCGGCCCGACGAAGCCGACGAGGCGATCAAGACTGCGCTGCAGTTTCGTTTCGTAGAAATCGGCGACGCGGCCGGCGAGCGTCGGCAATTGGCCGGTGTCCTCGCCGAGCCGCATCGTGCGCATCGCCATCGGCGGCAGCGCGCTCGTCGCGGCAAGCGCCTCGGAAAGCTTGCCGCCATGGCGCACCTTGTCGACCACGCCCGACCAGAGCGAAGGATTGCCCGGCCCGACATGATGTCGGCGAGAATGCGCAGCGCGGCGCTGAGCGTGACGCCGCTCGAGAGCAGAAGGCTCAGATTGCGGCAGAACAGGGTCACGCGATAGGCCTCCATCGCGGGCCGCACGACGGGCAGGCGCGAAGCCAAAGCGATGGCGCGCCCCTGCAGCGCCCGGTCGGCTCGCGATCCAGAAGCCCGCGGCGAGGATCGCAACGAGGCCGAGGCCCAGTTCCGTTCCGTGCGCGCGCAAAAAATCGGAGAGGGCCAAAAAGCTCGCGAGCAGCGGATCGAGCTTGGCGTTGAAGTCGCGGAACACGCCGGCGAATTGCGGCAGCACGAACAACAGGAAGAAGGTCATCACACCGCCCGCCGCGAGCAGCAGGAACGCCGGATAGCGCAACGCGTCCTTGAGCTTGCGCCCCATCGCCTCCGACCTCTGGCGCTCGGCCGCAAGCGTCTCGAGCACCGCGGGAAGAGCGCCGGAGGCCTCGCCGACGCGAGCGAGCGCGACATAGAGCGGCGGAAAGACAGTGGGATGACTGGCGATCGAGTCGCCAAAGCTTTCCCCCGAAACGATCGAGGCGGCGACCGCCGCGACCGTCGCCCGCATGCGTCCGATGTCGCTGATCGCCAGCCAGCAGTTCCAGCGCCTCGTTGATGCGCGCCCCGGTCCGCAAGCAGCAGGGCGAGATCGCTCGTGAACAAGGTGAGGTCTTCCGCGCGGGGCCGCGAGAACAAGGGAAGCGCGCCGCGCCGAGCGAAGACGGCGGCCGCCTCGGGCTTGGCCTCGATCGGGATCAGGCCCAGATATTCGATACGCAGCGTCACTTCCGACGGATCAGGGGCGACGAGCGATCCCGTCACCATTTCGCCCGACTGCGAGAGCGCGCGATAGCGAAAGGTCGGCATCGCTACCTCACCGTCGTCACGCGCAACGCTTCGGCGACCGAGGTCACGCCGGCGCGGCATTTGGCGACCGCGTCGTCGATCATGGTCGTCATGCCGGAGCGATGGCCGCGCGATCGAGGCTGTGCGCGTCGACGCCCGGAGCTATGAGGTCGCGCACTGGACCCGCTGACCTCGATCGCCTCGAACACGCCGACGCGGCCGCGATAGCCGACGCCGCCGCAGCGCTCGCATCCCCGCGGTTCAAACACGGTCTCGTGCGCCTTAAAGCCCGAGCGCGTAACGGGCGTCGCTTTCGAAATCGGCGTCGCGTCAGTTCGCGGCGCTTCCGGCAGCGTTCGCACAGGATGCGCACGAGCCGTTGCGCGAAAGCCAGCGCGCAGCGTCGATTTCAGCAGGAACGCCTCGACGCCGAGATCGATGAGGCGCGGCGCGGCCGCGGCCGCGGTCTCGGTGTGCAGCGTCGTCAGCACGAGATGGCCGGTCAAGCGCCGCATGGACGGCGATGCTCGCGGTTTCCGCGTCGCGCACTTCGCCGACCATGATGACGTCGGGGTCCTGACGCACGAAGGCGCGCATCGCGGCGGCGAAGGTCAGGCCGATCGCCGGCTGCACCTGGCTCTGGTTGACGCCGGGGATCTCGTATTCGATCGGGTCCTCGAAGTCAGGATTTTGCCGGTGCGGCTGATTGAGCGCGCACAGCATCGTCGCGAGCGTCGTCGTCTTGCCGCTGCCGGTCGGCCCGGTGATGACGATCATGCCATGCGGCAAATCCAGCGCGCGGCGCAGCTTGATTTCGTCGGAAGACGAAAAGCCGAGCCTCGCGATGTCGAGCAATCCGCGATCGCGCGGCAGCAGGCGGATCACCGCGGACTCGCCATGCTGAGTCGGCATCGTCGCGACGCGAACGTCGATGTCGGCGCGCGCCGACATGGAGACGCGCCGCGCCATCCTGCGGCAGCCGGCGCTCGGCGATGTTGAGGCCGGACAGGATTTTTATGCGCGAGACAAGCGCCTGAGGCGGGGCGTCGCGCGGCGCCGGGACCGCGCGCAGCAGGCCGTCGACGCGCATGCGACGTCAGCCGCTGCGCGCGGGCTCGATGTGGATGTCGCTGGCGCGCAGCTCCATCGCCTTCTCGACGAGATCGTTGACGGCGCGAACCACGGGCGCGCCGCTGGCGAGGTCGCGCAGACTGTCGACGCTTTCCTCGACGCGCCGCGCCGGCGGCGACCGCCGCCTCGCCCTCCGACCCGAGCTTCTCGTCGAGCGTCTGCTCGATTTCCTCAAACGAAGCGATCGACTATTTCGACCGGACCGCCGAGCGCGAGTTCGGCGGCGTGCGTCGTCGGCGCGATCGCTGGGGTCGGCCATCGCGAGACGAAAACCCGGCTGCTCGGCGACGCGGAACGGAAACACCAGCGCATCGCGCAGGAAGCGATGCGCGAAGCGTTCGGTAAGGCCGACCGAGGCGGCGAGTTCTGCGCGCGCCACACGCGGCAGGCGGAAATGCTCAGCGGTCTCGTCCGCGAATTCCTGGGCGGAAAGATCGCTCGCCTCGAACAGCTTGCGCAGGTTCGGCGCGCGTCCTTCCTGCGCATTGCGCTCCAACGCGGAAAGCTTTTCGGGCGCTATGTGACCCTTGAGGAGCAGCGCGCCGGCGAAGCCCGCGAGCTCCGCGTCGCCGAGGGCCAATTGAAAACCGTGCCGTGACTGCTGCATCGGGCCCAACAAATAGAATAAAACTCGCCGCCCGTCCCATGCTAGCACGAAAAGATCGCAGTCTGACGATCCGAATTTCGGGGCCTCGCAGCCAATGTTCGGCGTCGGAGCCCGCGCCTGCGCCGGGCCGCGCGCGCTCCGCCCCGCAATCGCCAGCCTGCACGCTGAACGCGTAATCTAGATATTCTGCAACAGATCAATGAATGCGGCCTTCACACCGTTGTAATGGAGACGAGCCGCGCCGTCTGACCGAAATGGGCGAATTCCACTGTTGCAAGCATGTGACAATGTATGAATTTCCGGCCGACGGCCCCGGCGCGGGACGCAGCTTGACACGGTAACCAAATTGGCGGCTTAGAGGCGAAGGCGGCGGCGATCGGATCATTGATGAGGCCAGATATTGCGTTGCGCGTTCGTATCCACGCCCGCACGGCTTCGCCTGCTTTTCGCGATGCTCGCTTCGCTTACTCTCGCCGGCTGCTCGCCAGGCTATCTGGAGGAGCGGCCGACTGAGCCGCAAAACGCCGCCGACGCGGTGCGCGGCGCCGACTTCTCTGCGAAATCGCCGCTCGCTATCGGTTCGCCTGCTTCCTCCGGGCCTCGCTCGCAAGGCTTTTCTTTGTTTGGTTCGGGCGCGCCCGCGGCCAGCGCGCCGGCGGCGACCGCTTTCGCGGAAGCGCCCGCCGGAATTTCGCCGGCGGGGGCCGACGGCGCCGGCGACGGCTTCACGCTCAATTTCGAGAACACGCCGGTCGACGCCGTCGCCAAGGTCGTGCTCGCTGATACGCTCGGCTACAACTACATCATCGATCCCCATGTGCAGGGAACGATCAGCCTGTCGTCTGGCCGTCCGATCGCCAAGAAGGACCTGCTGTTCGTCTTCGAAAGCGCGCTGAAATCGAACCATCTGACCCTGATTCGGGAAGGGTCCGGCTATCGCATCACACCGTCGAACGAAGCCGCCATAGGGCCGATGGATCGAGGGTCGGCGGCGGAAGCCGGCTATGGCATGACGGTCATTCCGCTCGAATTTGTTTCCGGCGCCACGATCTCAAAACTGCTCGAAGGCTTTGCTGCGCGTCCCGGTGCGCTGCGCACCAATCCGTCGGGCACGCTGCTGGTCGTCGTCGGCAGCGGGGCGGAGCGCGAAGCCGCGCTCGACACGGTGCGCAGCTTCGACGTCGACTGGATGCGCGGCCAGTCGGTTGGACTTTATCCCGTGCACAGCAGCGAGCCGGAGCCGATCGTCGCCGCGCTCGAGAAGATCACGGATTCCGGCGAGGGCGGCATGGGCCACGGCCTCGTCAAGCTGCAGGCGCTGCCCCACCAGAACGCCATCCTCGTCGTCAGCGCGAAACCGGAATTGCTGCGCACCGCCGAGCTCTGGATCCGCCGCCTCGATTCTCCGAATTCCGGCTCGCAGACCGTGCACGTCTACAAGGTGCGCTACGGCGACGCCAAACAGATCGCGCAGCTTCTGAGCTCGATGTTCGCCGGCGGCTCGGCGGGCGCCGACTCCGCCGCCAATCAGCTCGCCCCGTCGTCGGGCGAAACGACGCTGACGGCCACAGAGCGGCTGACCGGCGGCCGGCCGAACAACGGCCAGGACACGCAGTCCATGGCGGGCGGACAAGGCGGCCAGGGCGCGCAAGGCGGTCAGGGCGCGCAGGGCGGCGTCGTTCGGCGGCTTGCAGACCTCCGCGCTCGCCAGCGCCATGAACAGCGGGGGTTCGGGCGGCCCCAGCCTGATGCCCGGCGTGCGGATCACTTCCGACACGTCCAACAATTCGGTCGTCATCTACGCCAATGCCGAGAACTACGACACCATCGAGCGCGCGCTGATCCAGCTCGATCAGCCAAGAACGCAAGTCGCCATCGACGTGACGATCGCCGAGGTCGATCTCAACGACAATCTGAGCTACGGCGTGCAGGTCTATCTGCACAACCAGTTGGGCGCCATCATCAACTCGCCGACGGGACAGCCGACGATTCCCGCCAACGCTCCCGCCGGCTTCAACATACTGGTCGGAAGCGAGGCCACGCCAAAAGCGATCATCAATGCGCTGCATTCGGTGACGGACGTGCGCATCCTCTCGAACCCCTCGCTCGTCGTTCAGGACAATCAGGAAGCTTCGCTCGAGGTCGGCCAGCAGGTTCCGGTGTCGACGGGCTCGGCGACCGTGCTGACCACCAGCAACACCGTCGTCAACACCGTCGACTACAAGAACACCGGCATCATTCTGCACGTGCTGCCGCGCATCAGCCCCGACAACACCGTCAATCTGCTGATTGATCAGGAAATCTCCAGCGTTCCGAACAACTCGAACGCCACGTCGCCAAACCTCACGCCAACCATTTCCGAGCGCAAGGTGAAGAGCACGGTGTCCGTGGTCAGCGGACAGATGGTGATGCTCGCCGGCCTCATCGCGGACGAGCAGGACAAGAACCGCGCGGGCGTGCCGGGCTTCTCGCAATTGCCCTGGGTGGGCGGCGCCTTCGGCACGACGGGCAAGACCACTGTTCGCACCGAACTCATCGTCCTCATCCGGCCGCAGGTGATCCGCAACGGCGCGGACGCTTCGGAAGTCGCCGAGCAATTGCGCGCTAAAATGAAGCTCGGCAAGGTGCCCGCCCTCAATTTTCCGGACGCGCTCAACGTCAACACGCGGGCCTATTGATGGGCGCGCGCGTCGCGCCGGCCGCCGATCCTCGCTGCGCGGCCGACTACGCGCCGACGCTTCTGGCGCTCGTCGCGATCACGGCAAGCCTGCTCGCGGTCCCCTTCCCCCAAAGCCTCGCCGGCGCCGGCCTTGCCGCGCTCGCCGCCTATATCGCGAGGAGCGATGCGCTCGAGTTCCGCGTGCCCGATCCAGCCAATCTCGCCGCGGCGGCGCTGGGTGTTGCTGTCGCCGCGCAATCGGGCGAACTTCTGACCGCAATCACGCGCGCGGCCGCCGCGTTCATCGCGTTCGAGTTGTTTCGGAGGCTTTACCGCTATTTGCGCGGCCATCACGGGCTCGGCATGGGCGACGTGAAACTGGCTGCGGTCGGCGCGCTCTGGCTTGATGTCAGGTCCTTCTCGCTGAGCCTGGAGATCGCCTGCGCCTCGGCGCTCGCCTTCCTGCTCTTTCGGCGCGTCTTCGCCGGCGAAGGGTTTGATCTCAAGCGGCGGCTGCCGTTCGGCGCCTTTCTGGCCCCGTCGATCTGGCTCGCCTGGCTGATCGCCAATGCCGGCGGCGGCGCCCTGTAGCCGCGATGAGCCTGTCGAACCTTGACCGCGGCGGGCGAGTATACGCCTTCACCTGTCATCCCCGCGAAAGCGGGGATCCAGCGTGTGATGCTGCGCTTGCAGAATTGAGCCAAAAACTTGAAGCCGCAGAGCCCTACGAAACTGGATTCCCGCTTTCGCGGGAATGACATCAAGACTTCGACCGAAGCGCCTCAGCGCGGCGGCGGGAGAGGCACGAAGCTGACGGCTAAAGCTTGGGCCTGAGCCAGTTCCTGAAACGTCAGCTTGTTGGCGATTTCATCGCGCATGCGCGCCCAGAAGACGCGATGGCGCGGCTCGGCGTGCGCGGCCGCCAGGTCGATCCACAGATAGGCCTGAACGAAATCATGCGGCGCGCCAAATCCCTTGTCGTAGAGTTCGCCGACAAAATATTGCGCAGTCGGAACTCCCTGCAACGCCGCCGCATAAAACCAGCGGTAGGCTTCCGAATAGTTTTTAGGGACGCCCTTGCCTTCCTGAAACATGAAGCCGAGATAGGTCTCCGCGGTCGGGTCTCCGAGCAGCGCGGGCGGCGTGAACAGACGCACGGCCTCGACATAATCGCCTCTCGCGTAAGCCCGCTCGCCTGCCATCACGCGCGAGTCCGCGAGAGCGGCCCCGCTGATGAGGCAGGCCGCGATCCCGGCGAAAATGGCGGCTTTCAGGCCCATGCAATCCCTCAGATCTTCGAGGCTCGATGATTATAGAGGCGCGGGAAATACGCGCGTACAAAGGTCGCGGTTTCGCTCATGTTCGCATGAGCGCTCGGATTGAGAAACTGTCGTCCCCGTGAAAACGGGGACCCAGCGTCGTAGGGCTCAGCGGCTTCAAGTTTCCAGCCCTGCTCCGCACGCCCAGCATCACACACTGGATCCCCGCTTTCGCGGGGATGACACGGAATGCATCTAACTTGTCGCGCATGGCTCAAATTCGGCGGCGCGTATGTCATATGTTTGTCAAATAAACAGCCGCGCGGCGAATGCGCTCCCTACAAATCCCGCCCCATCGCGTAAAACTCATCGTTGGGCAAAATGCCGAGCGCATTGGCGAGCCGGTTCGACATCGCGAACATCGCGCTGATCGAGGCGATGTCCCAGATTTCTTCGTCGTCGAAGCCTTGCTCGCGAAGCGCGGCGTAGTCGGCTTCGCCAACTTTTGCGCTGTCCTCGGCGACTTTGATTGCGAAGGCGATCATGGCGCGCTGGCGCTCCGTCACTTCGGCTTTCGCCGGATTGACCGCGAGCTGGTCGGCAACCCGCGGGTTCTTGGCGCGGATGCGCAGGATCGCGCCATGCGCGACGACGCAATAGAGACAGTCGTTGAGCGCGGACGTGGCGACCACGATCATTTCCCGCTCGGCCTTGCTGAGGCCGGCTTTCTTCTCCATCAGCGCGTCGTGATAGGCGAAGAAGGCGCGGAATTCGTCCGGCCGATGCGCCAGCGCCAGGAACACATTGGGGATGAAGCCGGATTTCTCCTGAACGGCGAGGATGCGCTCGCGGATATCGGCCGGCAGCGCCTCGACTTTCGGGACCGGAAAGCGGCTGATCGGCTGGGTCATGAGGTTTGGTTCCCGGGGCGCAAGAAGCCGCCAAGTCTAGGACCGATTCCGGCGGGCGCCAACGCGTGTCGCCGGGGTGGGGGCGTGGATGCCCGGAACAAGTCCGGGCATGACGCGCGCCGGAGTTGAAATTTCTCTTCCGAAAACCAGAAAGTCGTGCTATACTTTCTCCATCCCTCGTAAGGAGAAATTGCGGCGGCGTTCGGAGAAAGAAATCGGCCCGATTTCAGGCGACAAGCCATTGAAATCATTAAAAACAGGCTGCTTAATAAGCGGCTTTTAGCGGATTATAACGGCTTTTAACCGCCGCTTAACGGCTCTTAACGGGCGCTTGACGGCTCTTAGTGGACGCTAAGCCGCTCTTGGCCGCCGCGCAGCGCCTGCGCGTGGCGGCTCTCGCCATCGTGTCCAGCTTCGCCCATTTGCCGATCTCCAGCGCCATTGACCGCACCGGCGAAGTTGGACAAGAAAGCGCGCGCCCGCAAGACTCCGGCCGACCGGTCCGAGACTCACTGGAAAAAGCGTCGATGGTTCAGCTCACCCTGCCCGAGAATTCGCGCCCTCAAGCCGGCAAGGCCTGGCCGGCGCCGAGCGGCGCGAAGCGAACCACCGAATTCCGCGTCTATCGCTGGAACCCGGACGAGGACGGACCTCCGCGCATAGACGTCTATCACGTCGACCGCGACGATTGCGGCCCGATGGTGCTCGACGCGCTCATCTGGATCAAATCGAAGATCGACCCGACGCTGACCTTCCGACGCTCCTGCCGCGAGGGCGTCTGCGGCTCGTGCGCCATGAACATCGACGGCATCAATACCCTCGCCTGCACGCGCGGCATGGACGAGATCAAGGGCGCGGTGAAGATCTACCCGCTGCCGCACCTGGAGGTCGTCAAGGACCTGGTGCCGGACCTGACCCTTTTCTATGCGCAACATGCCTCGATCGAGCCCTGGCTCAAGACCACGTCGCCCGCGCCCGAAAAGGAATGGCGCCAGACGCCGGAGGACCGCGCCGAGCTCGACGGGCTCTACGAGTGCATTCTCTGCGCCTCCTGCTCGACCTCCTGCCCGAGCTACTGGTGGAACGGCGACCGCTATCTCGGGCCCGCGATCCTGCTGCAGGCCTATCGCTGGCTCATCGACTCGCGTGACGAAGCGCAGGGCGAACGGCTCGACAATCTCGAAGATCCCTTCCGGCTCTACCGGTGTCACACGATCCTCAATTGCGCGAAGACCTGCCCCAAGGGCCTGAACCCCGCCAAGGCGATCGCGCACATCAAGACCATGATGGTCGAACGGCGGCTCTGACGCCGCCGGCCGCGCAGGCGCCGGCGCGGCTGATCTTAAGCTTCGTCGCTGTCCTTTCGGCGGCCAAGCTCGGCGTCGCGCTGTGGGCGGGCTTCGACGACGACGAGGCTTACACGCTCGTCCTGTCGCGTCGGCTCGCGCTCTCCTACTTCGATCATCCCCCGCTACACCAATGGCTGCTGCATGCCTTCGTCCGGCTGTTCGGCGAGGGGCATTGGGACCGCGCGCCGTTTTGGGCGATGCAGGTCGCGACGAACCTGCCGCTCTATGCGCTCGCGTGCCGGCTGTTTGGCCGCGACGCGGCGCTATGGACGCTGCTGGCGTTCAACTCGGCGCTCTGGTTCATCACGTCGCCCGACGGCCTGATCCTGCCGGACACGCCGTTGCTGCTCATGCTCGCAACAGGCGCCTGGGCGGTCGGCGAAATCCTGTTTGCTCCCGAAATCACGGGAGGCCGCGCGTCGTGGCTGTGGCTCACAGCCGGCGTGGCCTTCGGGCTTGCGGGACTGTCCAAATATTCGGCGGCGTTCACAGGGCTCGGGCTGATCACGTTTCTGGTCTCTTCGCCGGAGCGGCGGCGCCGGCTTCACGATTGGAGGCCCTACGCGGCGGCGGCGCTGGCGCTCGCCCTGGTTTCGCCCGTTCTGGTTTGGAACGCCGAGCACAACTGGATTTCCTTCGCCTTCCAGTCCGGGCGCGCGCTTGCAAGGGCAGGTCAAGACCTGGCGCCGGCCCTGTTTCTCCAAACGCTCGTCGCCGAGGTCGTGTTTCTGTCGCCGTGGATCGCGGCGCCTGCAGCGCTCGGCGCACGACAGGCGCTGCGACGCACGGACGAGCGGGCGGCCGCGGGCTTCCTTCTTTGCCTCGCCGCGCCGCCACTCGTGCTGTTCGCTTTGCTGCCGCTGATCGGCGAGCGTTCGATCCCGCACTGGTTCGATTCCGGCTGGCTGTTCCTCTTTCCGTTCGCCGGCGCATGGTTTGCCGGCAGGGAAGCGGCATCGGCTCGTCGCTGGGCGGCAGCGTGCATCGGGCTCGCTGCGGCGTCGCTCGTTCTCTATGTCGTCGTGCTGACGACCGGGATCGCGCCGTGGCTTCCGGTGAGGGCGCCGCGCCTCTACGATCCGACCGCCCTTTCCTTCGACTGGCCGAGTCCCGTGGAGACGAGCGCATGGAGGCAGGGCCGCGAAGCGCCCGGTTTCGTGATGGTCGGAAGCTGGCGGGTTGGAGGCCGCGTGGGCGCCGCGCTTGGGCCTGAGTTCCCGGTCTGCGGCTTTGGCGACGACCCGCGAGGCCTCGCCTTCGCCTGCGATCCGGCAGCCCTTGTCGGACGGGATGCGCTGATCGTCGCCACGGAGGGGACGGCGGCTAACCTTATCGCGAGGGCCAAGCCCTGGTTCGACGAGATCGGACCGTCGGAGACGGTCGACATGGGCCGTCTCGGCCGGCCCGAGCGACGTCTGATCCTCGCGCACGCGAGCCGGCTGAAGGCGCCCTATCCCCTGCCCTACGGCCTCAGCCGCCGCTGAGCGCCCGCATCTGCATGTCGAACATCGAGGCGGCGAAATCGACGAAATCGTGGGAGATTTCGCTCAGCATCGAGAAGGCGGTCGGCCGGCGAGCGGTGAGCCGTCCGGTGTACATGTTCTCTTCGAAGGTGAAATGCGCCTTGAATTTCTGGGCGAGCCGAATCATGCTGACGTTGTCCGGCAGGCAGACGATCTCGATCGTCTCGACGCCGTGGTTGCTCGCCGCCGCCTCGATGCGCTGAAAGAGCTGCTCGCCGATTCCGCGCCGGCGATAGGCAGGGTCGACGCTGAACGCGGCCTCGGCGTGGACGTGGCGCCGCGACGGCGCCTGTTCGGTCCAGATCGCCTCGTTCGAGCGCAATTCCGCCGCGCCGACCAGATGCTTGTCGAGGAAGGCGCCGAACACGAGGTCGCCCTTGCCGAAGCAGTTTTCGGCATAATGGCGCAGAAAATCGTCGGACATGCCGCCGCCGAACCTTTGATGGCGGGAGGTCGCGTCAAGATGCAGCAGATGCTCGCGGAATTTCGGCATGTCGGCCGGCCACAGCCGTCGAATGTCCGCGCTCGACAAGTGGGGCTGCGCGGCGGCGGCGCTGGCGGTTTGGTGAGGCATCGGGGGCAGGCTCCGAGAGTTTTATAAGTACGATCGATCCCGAAGTGGCCGATTCCGCCCGGCCGGCATATTGTGCGGGCCGGTTTAATTATCAAGGCGAAACCTGACCCCGGGCTTGCGGCGATAAGGCGCAGGCGGCTAAACCTTAGGCGGCAAATTCAACGGCCTCGAATTTTACTCAATTTTCATTAACCATCGCCACGTTAGCAGGACCTGGACTTCGCGTCAGGGTCCTGTGACAGGGTCGGGACGTCCGCGGCCGGCCGGGGGCTTGGCCTCGTCAACAAGAACGGGGAAAGAGGGATTTCGTGGCAATGTCCGATTTCATCAAAACCGCTGTCCGCATGGTCTGCGTTGCGGGCATGCTGGCCACAGCCGGCCATGCGCTCGCCGACACGAAGAAGGAAAAAGACAAGGACAAGGACGCCGCGGCCAAGCCCGCGCTGGTCGGCACCTACGGCGACTGGAGCGTCTATCAGAGCCTGAGCGGCAAGACGCGCATCTGCTATGCGCTCGCCTCTCCCAAGACCCGCGATCCCGACGACCTGAAGCGCGACGCCGGTTATGCCTTCATTTCCGAGCGGCCCGGCGAACACGTGCGCAACGAAGTCTCGTTCGTGATGGGTTTCGACCTCGGCGGCGCTCCCGATGCGTCCAAGGACACGAAGGACAAAAAGAAACCCGACCCGAAGGACAAGAAGGCCAAGGCCGAAGAGCCGGTCAGCCCTAGCGCGCTGGTCGGCGACGCGACTTTCGAACTGCTGCCGAAAGGCTCGGACCTCTGGGTCAAGAACCCCGCGCAGGAAAGCCAGTTGATCGACGAAATGCGCAAGGGCGCGCAGCTCAAGATTCGCGCCTCGTCGAAGAAGGGCAATCCGACCACCGACACCTATTCGCTGACCGGCTTCAAGCAGGCGATCGAGCGCGCAATGAAGGACTGCCCGGCGAGCTAAGTGTGGTGCGGACGGCGGGGGTCGAACCCGCACGGCCTTGTGGGCCGAGAGATTTTAAGTCTCTTGCGTCTACCGGTTTCGCCACGTCCGCTGAGCCCGAGCGCGCTGTCGCATAAAGCGCGCGGGTTGGGAAGTTCAGCCGTGGCCGTCCTTGGCGATCGGCGGCTGGAAGGTCAGGCCCATGTCCCAGGGGAAATAGATCCAGGTGTCCTGCGACACTTCGGTGATGAACGTGTCGACCATTTCGCGGCCCTGCGGCTTGGCGTAAAGCGTCGCGAAATGCGCCTTCGGCAGCATTTCCCTGACCACCTTGGCGGTCGCGCCGGTGTCGACGAGATCGTCGACCACCAGTACGCCCGTTCCGTCGCTTTCCAGGATTGGAGCGGCGATGGTTTTCAAAACCTGCAGGCCGCCCTGGTTCTTGTAGTCGTGATAGGAGGCGACGCAGACGGTCTCGATGACGCGAAGGTTCAATTCACGCGCAATGACGGCGGCCGGCAGCAGGCCGCCGCGGGTGATGGCGACGATCGACTCGAACGGTCCGGACGAGGCGAGCCGCCAGGCGAGCGCGCGCGCGTCGCGGTGGAATTGATCCCAGGAAACGGGAAAAGCCTTCTCACGACCGTCGGCCATCTACGCCTCTAAAGCGACAAACGTTGCGCTGGCTCCTGCATAGCAATCGCGTCCGCCCCAGGCGAGCGGATTTGGCGGCCCGTCAACATCATTTCCAAACGCAGAAAAGTCAGGCGATGATGTCTGGGGTGAGCGCATCTTCGAGATATTGCAGCCTGTCGCGCAGCAGCAACTTGCGCTTCTTCAATCTCTGGACCTGCAGCCGGTCGGCGCCGGAACGGGTCAACG
Source organism: uncultured Pseudomonadota bacterium (assembly GCA_963710855.1). GTDB lineage: Bacteria > Pseudomonadota > Alphaproteobacteria > Rhizobiales > Beijerinckiaceae > Roseiarcus. Next base: position 68,430 of record CAVQBX010000004.1, read on the forward strand.
ACTCGATCGCTGCGTCGAGGTCGCGATGTTCCTCGCGCAGTCGCTCGATCTGACTCGTCATTGCGAGCCGCGCCTCCTCGCTCAGTTCATCGCCGATCATGCGGGTCCGCCACCCTCCGCTTACCGATTCGTCCAAGCTTACCCGAACTATGGGATCGCCTTTTGACCCTTTCAAGGGCGCCGTTACGGAAGGACCGAGGATGCGACAAATTGTGATCGCAAAATCTACTTTCGGGCAACGAAAACGCAGATTTGCGACTTGCGCGAGTTTTCGGATATGTCACAATTTCGTCGTTCAAAACCACTTGGAGAGCGCCAATGTCTCTCGAATCGCATCTGTCGGAATTAGTGCGTCGTCATCAAGCTATCGATGTTGCGATAGCGACGGAAGAAGCCCACCCGGCGTTTGACGAATTGAAGTTGCATGAACTGAAGCGCAAGAAACTACAACTCAAGGACGAGATCGAGAAGGTCAAACACGACTCGCTGCGGGAAACGAAACACTGAGGTCTGCGTCGAGCGACTAACCAAGTAAAATTCGAACGATCACGCTCCGGACGAGGACGGTCTCGTCTGGGGTGGATCTGGTTGTCTGGCAGGCCGCTTTTGTTCGGTCTCACGACGCTGCGCGTCGGCGACACGGAACGCCTTCGACAGCCCGTGATAGAGCCGCTCCCTGCAGACCAGCGCTGAAGCCGCGTCGGCGATGTTGGCGGTCGCGACAAAGCGAGGGCGCGCAAGCAAGTTCCTGAACAGCGCCTGCATTTCATCCGCGTTGCGCGCGAACAGCAGCGCGACCAGCCCGAGGGCCACCGCTCCAACGATCGCCGCGGCGCGCCGTTGGCCCAGCGCGCCGAAGCGTCGAAGGCGAACCGACTGGCGCTTGGGGACGCGAAAACGAGGTTGACCCAAAATCTCGTTTGACACGCGCGCGCCCTTAGCCGAGCCGGTCGCGAGCGATGCGGGTCATGACGCGCGCTGCGATCGGGATCAGTTGATCGGGAAAATCGTAGTCGGGATTGTGCAAGCCGGCGTGGGTTTCGCCGGCGCCGAGAAAGAACATGGCGGTAGGCGCGCGAGCGCGAAAGCGCCCGAAATCCTCGGACGCGCGCATCGGCTGGCCTTCCTCACTGGAGGCCACCCCCTCCGCCTCGAATGCGCCCGCGACGAGGTCGACGGCCTCGGGCGCGTTCTCGCAATGGGCGAATACGTCGCGATAGTCGATTTCCGCCTCGAGCCCGTCGGCGCGCGCCGTCTCGCAAACAAGGCGTTCAGCCGCCGCGACGAGCGCGGCCATGCGATCGTCGGTCAGGGTGCGCAGGGTCGCCCAAAGTTCTGCCTGGCCCGGCGCGACGCCGAAGGCGCGGGCGCCGAGCTCGGCGTGGGTCACAGTGACGAGCCGGTAGTCGGCCTCGAGCGGCCCACCGGCGCCGAGCGCGGTCAGTTCCGGCATCAGCCGCGACAGCGCCCGCATCGGCGACACCCCCTGCTCCGGCATCGAAGCGTGCGCCGTGCGCCCCATGAACGAGGCCAGCAGCCCGCGCGAGGCGCAGGCGACGGGCCCAGCTTTCAGCGCCGCGCGTCCCAGCGGGAGGCCCGGCATATTGTGCCAGGCGAACATGAAATCCGGCGCGAGTTCGTCGAATTTCGGATCGGCGACCACCGCCCCCGCGCCGGCGCCCGTTTCCTCCGCTGGCTGGAACAGCAGCGCCACACGGCCGCGTCGCGGCCGGGATGCGCCGAATTCAAAGCCGACCGCAGCAAGCGCGGCCATATGGCCGTCATGGCCACAGAGGTGGGCCTTGCCGTGGATTCTCGATCGATGGGGCGACTCAGAAACCTCCTCGATCGGCAGGGCGTCGAGTTCGGCGCGGAAGGCCAGCGTCGGTCCGGACTCCGACCCTTGGTAGATAAACGCCACGCCTTCGCCGCCAAGCCCGGAGACGACGCGGTCCGGGCGCGTAGGCGCCAGAAATTGTCGAACGGCTTCCGCCGTTCCCCGCTCTTCGCCCGACAGTTCTGGGCTTCTGTGCAGATCACGGCGGAAGGCGACAAGCGCGGAACGCGCTGCGACGTCGAGACCCATGCGAACCTTCCTCACACCAAAACGCCGGCGGGGCGCCCTATTTACGCCTCTTGGGCTTGAGGCCAAGCCCGGCTGCGGCTAGGGTCCGCTAACTTCCGCCCCTCTTGGGCGCGGCCGAACAGCGTAGCGTAGACCCAAACTTAGGATGCGCGCACCCGCTGGGCGCACAGGCTATCCATTTCGGGAAGACGTCGATGGGTTCAGAGCCGCGCGAAAGATTTGTCCTGTTTCTCGTCAAGCCGTCGCATTACGACGACGACGGCTATGTCATCCAGTGGTTCCGGTCGGCGCTGCCGTCGAATTCGCTGGCCTGCGTCTACGGCATTGCGGATGACGCCGCCAAGCGCGGCGTGCTCGGCGAAAACGTCGACATCGAAGTTCTCGCCATCGACGAGACCAATACGCGGGTGCGGGCGGACCGCATGGCTCGCCAGATCCGGCAGGCGGGCGGCCGCGGCATGGTCGCGCTGGTTGGCGTGCAATCGAACCAGTTTCCGCGCGCGCTCGATATTGCCCGACCCTTGCGCGCTCAGGGCATCCCGGTCTGCATCGGCGGCTTTCATGTGTCGGGCTGCCTTGCCATGTTCCCCGGCGACCCGCCGGACAGCCTCAAGACGGCGCTCGACCTCGGCATTTCGCTTTTCGCCGGCGAGGCGGAGGGAAGGTTCGACGAGCTCCTGCAAGACGCCCATGCGGGCGCGCTGAAACCGATCTACAATTTCCTCGACAACCTGCCGCATCTGCAGGGCGCGACGCTGCCCTCGCTGCCTGCCGATCGCATCCGTAGAAATCTCGGCTTCGTAGGCAGTTTCGACGCCGGACGCGGCTGCCCGTTTCTCTGCTCGTTCTGCACCATCATCAATGTGCAGGGCCGCAAGTCGCGCTATCGCGACGCCGACGACGTCGAGCGCCTGATGCGCGACTATCAGGCGCAGGGCATCAAATATTTCATGATCACCGACGACAATCTGGCGCGGAACCGCAACTGGGAGGCGATCTTCGACCGGCTGATCGCTCTGCGTCAGCAGGGGATCAAGGGTCGCTTCATCATCCAGGTCGACACCGCCTGCCACAAGATTCCGGGCTTCATCGAAAAGGCGGCGGCCGCCGGCGTGAAGCGCGTTTTCATCGGGCTCGAGAACATCAACCCCGTCAACCTCGCCGCGGCCAAGAAGAAGCAGAACCATATCGCCGATTACCGGGCGATGCTGCAGGCCTGGCGGAAAGTCCGGGTCATCAGCTATTGCGGCTACATACTCGGATTTCCCGACGACACGCCGGAGTCGATCCTGCGCGACATCGAGGTCATCAAGCGCGAACTGCCGCTCGACATCCTCGAATTTTCCGTGCTCACCCCGCTGCCGGGCTGCGAGGACCATCGCACCATGGTCACCGCGGGCGCCGAGATCGATCCCGATCTCAACAAATACGATCTCGAGCACGTCGTCGCAGACCATCCTCGCATGTCGCGCGTAGAATGGCAGCGGGCGTACAGGCAGGCGTGGAGCGCCTACTACAACGAGGAACACGTCATCACGGTGATCCGCCGCGCCGCCGCGAGCGGCTTCAACGTCGACACCATGCTGTTCCTGCTTGTCGTGTTCTGGGCGAGCTGGGAGTTCTACAACATCTATCCGCTCGAGGTCGGGCTCGTGCGGCGCAAGTCGCGCGTCGACCGCCGGCCCGGAATGCCGATCGAGAATGCGCTGACCTTCTATGCCGGCCAGATCTGGCGCACGATCGCGGTCCACGTCCGGCTCGCCGGCATGCTATTGCGCCTGTTCTGGATCGCTCAGAAGATCAAGCGCGACCCGAATGCGCGCGCCTATCGCGATCTCGCGCTGACGCCGCAGAGCGGCGGCGATGTCGAGAACCTTGAGCTGTTCCAGCTCACTGACGGCGCCCGCCAGGCGGGGGCGAAGGCGACCCATCTCGCCCGCAAGCTCGAGAAGACGTGAGGGGCGCGAAAAGCGCAAAGCACGCCGGCCAGCCCCTTACCACTATATTTATCTGTAGAAAGGCGCTTTCTGCCTGGCGCGCCCGCGCGCGGGCGTGCAAACAAGTCCAAATTGGCGCCAAACAAATCCAAACAGGGACCAAACAAATCCAAACAAGAGCAAAACAAATCCAAACAAATCCAAATTCAATCATGCCAGTTCGTTTATTTTCAAGGAGTTGCGAGCGGTTTTCGCGATTTTCGAGTTTTCCGCAATTGCCGCCTTCCTTTTTGCGTATGTGGAATGTGATATTCTGACAGTCGGAAGCTATCTTAGCAAATGAATTCGCTTATGGGCAACTTATTTTCGTGCGCTTATAGCGCTACCTGTTGACGCGCCATTGTAGCCGCCGCCACGATCCTCATGCTGATCCTTCGGCAAGCTCCGGATGTCGAAGCATCCTCCGGCCTGGACGGGGCGCCGTGCAACCCACCGGTTCCTGGCATCGGCCGCGGTTCTATTTTCGGGCTCTTACAGCAAAACGTGTTGACGCGTAATTTGCCCCCAATGTCCTCACCCTAAGGCGCAGCGTAGTGGCCTCGAAGGGTGGGGCGCGAGAAGCCGCCGTCGATGACGCCCGCCTTTATTGGGCCGCGGCCGAGCGTTGCGGAACCCGAGCGTCAACGCTGGAGCCTCTTTCGAGGCCCGCCTGCGGCGGGCGCCTCAGGACGAAGAGCTAGTGGCGCCAATCCAACGCTCGGCGCCCGCTCTCGAAATGTCGCTGTTGGGCGGGGAGCTGCCAGTCCGCTGTCTGCAGCGCCTTGAAACCGACATCGCCGACCCAGATGCCCGCACTAGCAGGAAGTTTCGAGACGAATCTTATTGCGATCACAATCAGTCGGCCTGCGCAATCACACGATGGGCGCGGAACAGTCGATGGCACGAGAGCCCTGACGCGGCGCATAGAGGTTGATGGCTAGGTCGAACACGTGAGCGCTGCACGAGAGGGAGGATCGCTCGGATTTTCGCCCTTGAGAATAGCGGCCGGCATAAACGCCGGCTTGACGATAGGATTTGCCGTGAAAGTTCGGCCCGTGGCTCAAGAGACCGCCTGCCGCGCTTGCATCGCGCCACCCGTAGACTGCCGGCAGCCGGCCAGACGCGCCAGGCAAGCGCCGCGATTTGATCGGCAAGGGCGAAAAGAGAGTCCGTCGCTGCTCACGAAAAGCGCGTCAGCCCGCTGTTCGACCAGGGTCTCGAAGGCGGTACTCGATTTCGCTCGGGCGACTGGCGACGACAGGCAGAACGCGCAGGCTCGCGGACTGCGCCGCGGCCTGGACCCATATCTTTTCGGACTCGAGAAAGACCGGGTTGGTCGGATTGTACAGGTAGCCGATCGTCTTGGCCGACGGCATCAATTCGAGCAGCAACCCAGACCGCTTTGCCGCCACTTCGGTCAGGAAAAGGCTGATGCCGGTGACGTTTCCACCGGGATGACTGAGGCTGCTGACGAGGCCGACCCGAACCGGGTCGGCGCCTTGCAAAAAAACGATCGGTATGATCCGGGTCGCGTCCTTCGCTGCGAGCGCCCCCGCGGTGCTCCCCAGCACAACGATCACGGACACCCGAAGGCGAACCAATTCGGCGACCAGCGTTGGCAACCTCTCGTTGTGACCCTCCGTCCACCGGTATTCGATTGCGACGTTTCCGCCCTCGACGAAGCCTGCATCGCCCAGGCCGAGTTGGAAGTCGGCAAGATAAGACCGGTTCGTTTCGAGCGACCCGACGTGAAGATATCCGATCACCGGCATCGCCGACTGCGCGCGGGCCGTCAGCGGCCACGCCATTGCTGCGCCGAGAAGCTCGATGAATTTCCGCCGTCGCATGTGCCACCCCACGAGCACCACATCTTGCGTAATTCTTAGAGCCTATCACCTTGCGACGGGGCGGTGGCAATCGGCCTTAGGTTTTGGGCAGCCCGATTCTGCCTCGCCGCGCCGTTCTCCGGCTTTCAAAGGTCGGGGATTTTTGGACGAAAGTCCCGTCGTCAAAATCTCTGATTCTTGCATCACGTCGACTGTCCGCAATGGGTCGATTGCGGCCGTTCCTCGCGGATACCAAGTGTTGGGTTTCCACCACTAGGGTGGCCGCAACAACGACCTGCCAACACCATTTGCGATAACAGCCAATTTTCGCGCCAGACGGCCGCCCTGTCATCCTCGCGAAAGCAAGGATCCCCTGTGTGACGCCTGGCTGCAGAACGGAGCTGGAAACTTGAAGCTGCGGAGCCCTACGACCCCTGGGTCCCCGTTTTCCAAGGCGACGACAGTTGTGGCGTCCTAAAATTCAAGCTGCCCTCACGCCACCGCCTTGACGCCGGCGCGCAGCAGCATGCCGTAGAGATCGCGGGGATCGTCGGGGTCGGCGACGAGGTCGAGCGGCGCCGAGGCTCCGCGCTCGGACACGAGGTCCCGCACATAGCGCAGCGCCGCAAAATCCTCGATCGCGAAGCCGACGCTGTCGAACAGCGTGATCTCCCCGGCGTCGCGCCGCCCCGGCGCCTCGCCGCAAATCACCCGCCAAAGTTCGGTCACCGGGAAATCGGCCGGCATCTGCTGGATCTCGCCCTCGATGCGGGTCTGCTCGGGATATTCGACGAACACATGCGCGCGCGACAGAATCTCGGGCGCGAGTTCGGTCTTGCCGGGACAGTCGCCGCCGATTGCATTGATGTGGACGCCGGCGCCGATCATGTTGTCGGTGAGAACGCGCGACCGGGCGCGATCCGCGGTGCATGTGGTGATGATCTCCGCCCCCAGAATCGCTTCTTCCGCGCAATGGCAGGTCGTGACCTTGAGGCCGGCGAGCGCGAGGTTCCGCGCCGCCTTGCGGGTCGCGGCAGGATCGATGTCGTAGAGCCGAACGCTGGCGACACCGACCAACGCGCTGAAGGCGAGCGCCTGGAATTCGCATTGCGCGCCATTGCCGATGATCGCCATCGTGCGCGCCCGCTCGGCGCCAGATATTTGGCGGCAAGCGCCGAAGTCGCGGCGGTGCGCAGCGCGGTGAGAATGGTCATCTCGCTGAGCAGCACGGGATAGCCGGTCGCGACGTCGGCGAGCACGCCGAAGGCGACCACGGTCTGGCGGCCCGCTGCGCGCGTTCTTCGGATGACCGTTGACATATTTGAACGCAAAAGCCTCGCCGTCGCTCGTCGGCATCAGTTCGATCGCGCCGTCTTGCGAATGCGCGGCGATGCGCGGCTTCTTGTCGAAGGACATCCAGCGGCGGAAGTCATGCTCGATATAGGCTGCGAGGTCGACGAGCAGACGCTCCACGCCGACGTCGGCGACCAGGCGCATCATGCGCTCGACGCTTACGAACGGAACCAGGCTCAGAGGGCCGGGCGCGGCGGACATGGAAATCACCCCGTGGCTCAAGGGGCGCGGCGCCGAAGCGCGCCGCGGCCTCGAAGCCAAAATGGGCTGAGAATTGTCAACTGTCAACAGTTGACGATTTAGACCCTCTATGCCATTCATCCGAAACTTAAAGCGACGTGGGAGGGAACAGGAAGCCTGATGGAAGCGCTCGCCGCCAAATCTCTCGCCGAAGCCGTCGGGGAGCGCATCATGCGCGCCATCGCGGTCGGCGATCTGAGACCGGGCGCGCGGCTCAACGAGGCGCAGATGGCCGCCCAGCTTGGCGTCAGCCGCGGACCGATCCGCGAGGCGGCGCGCGAACTGGAAGGTCAGGGCTTTCTCGTCAGCCGGACGAACCAGGGTTTTTACGTCGCCGACTTCGCGCCCGAGGACATACGCGACGTCTATGAGGCCAAGGACTGGCTGGAGGCGGCCTTCATCGCCGACCTCGCCGAAAACATGTCGACCGCTGACCGGCGCGCGATCCTCTCCGAACTCGAGACGCTCGACATCGGCGATCGCGTCGCCTTCACCGAGGCCTTGTTCCGGTTTCGCGCCCGCGTCACGGCGCGGCTCAGAAACCGCTTTCTCGCCGATTTGATGACGGTAATGTACCGGAAGTTCTATATCATCTCGGTCATCGTCGATGTCGTCGACGAGCGGGCGCGCTTCGAACACATCCTGAATGTCCAGCGCCGGTTCTGGCGCCGGATGGCCGAAGGCGACGTGGACGGGGCGCGCGCAGAAATGCGCGAGGACACCGCCTACTGGTTGAAAGACCTGCCGCCCCGCTTTCCGGCTCCTCAACGCCGTGCAAGGAGAATGGCATGAACGCTCCCTTGAAGAATTCCATCGCCGCCATGGTCCCGGAACTGACGGAATGGCGACGCGATTTTCATGAGCATCCGGAGCTGCTCTACGAGGTCGGCCGCACCGCCGGCCTCGTCGCCGAGCGGCTGAGAAGTTTCGGCTTCGACGAGGTCAGCGAGGGGGTTGGGCAGACCGGCGTCGTCGGCCTGCTGCATGGCGCGAACGGCCCGGCGAAAAGCGCGGAGCAGCGCGTGCTGTTTCGCGCCGACATGGACGCCCTGCCGATTCTCGAGGCGACCTCGGCGGGCTATGCCTCGAAAACGCCCGGAAAAATGCACGCCTGCGGGCACGACGGCCACACCGCCGTGCTGCTCGGCGCCGCCAGACATCTGGCCGAGACCCGAGACTTCGAGGGATCGCTGGTGTTCTGCTTCCAGCCGGCGGAAGAAGGCGGCGCGGGCGCCAAGGCGATGATCGACGACGGCCTGCTGCAGAAATGGCCGGTCAAGGGGGTCTACGGCCTGCACAATTGGCCGAGCTTGGCCGTCGGCACATTCGCCGTCGTGCGCGGACCCGCGATGGCGTCCGCCGACCGGCTCGACATCGTCGTTCACGGCTACGGCGGCCACGCCGCGATGCCGCACAATACGCGTGACCCGATCGTCGCCGCGGCGGAGATCGTGCTCGCCGCGCAGACCATCGTCTCTCGCGTCATCGATCCTTTGGAGCCGGCCGTCGTTTCGATCACCTCGATGCACGGCGGCGAGGCCTACAACGTGATCCCCGACAAGGTGGAGATGCGCGTCGGCTTCCGCACGTTTTCGGAGCGCGTCGCCGAACAGATCGAAGCGGAGCTGCGGCGCATCTGCTCAGGCATTGCAGCCGGAAACGGCATGAAGGTCGAAGTGATCCCCTCCCCGCTCGCGCCCTATCCGCCGACCATCAATCATGCCGCCGAGACCGACATCGCGATCGAGGCGATGCGCGCCGTGGCGGGGCCGGAGAACGTCAGAGAGGATCTGAAGCCGGTGATGGGCTCGGAGGACTTCGCCTTCATGCTGCGCGAGGTTCCCGGCGCCTACATTTTCCTCGGCAATGGCGACACCGCGCCGGTGCATCATCCGGCCTACGATTTCAACGACGAGGCGATCGCGCATGGCGTCGCCTACTGGGCGGAACTGGCCCGCCGCGTGCTTCCGAAGACCTGAGGCAGGAAAGGCGCTTGTTGTGAGTATCGTTGGAGAGACGGGCTGGATAAGCGACGCCTTGAAATTCGCACGTCGTTCTCCGTCATGGCCGGGCTTGTCCCGGCCACCCACGCCGTCGAGCGATGCGCGGCTCATCGTCTTGCACGGAGGGTCGAATTCACGCTTCAACAGCATTGGCTGCACGAAGGCGTCATGCCCGGAACAAGTCCGGGCGTGACGCGTGACGGGCGTGACGCGCTCGAGTCACCAGCACGCTTCGCAATAAGAACCAACAAAACCAACCGAAAAGATCAGATGGGGGCAAGATGACCGCAAGCACGATCGGCGCGAGGGTCGCGCCCCGCAGCGTGTCGAAAAGCGTGATCGCCGCGACGGTCGCCGGCAACGCCATCGAGTTCTACGATTTTTTGAGTTTCGCGCTGTTCGCGGTCTACATCGCCGGCGCCTATTTTCCCGGCGGGGACGATTTCGCCAATCTCCTGAAGACGCTCGCCGTGTTCTGGTCGGGTTTTTTGTTCCGGCCGCTCGGCGGCGTCGTCATCGGCATCTACGCCGACCGCGCGGGACGGCGCGCCGCGATGATGCTGACGATCGCACTCATCACAATCGGCACGATGGGCCTTGCCCTCGTCCCCTCCTACGCCTCGATCGGCATTGCGGCGCCGATTCTGCTCGTCGTCTGTCGCATCATCCAGGGCTTTGCGCTGGGCGGCGAGGTGGGGCCGGCGAGCGTGTTCCTGGTCGAGGCGGCGCCGACCGGCAAGCGGGCGCTCTATGGAAGCTGGCAGCTCGCGAGCCAGGGCGTCGCCGTGATGGCCGCGGGCCTGCTCGGCGTGTTGCTGACGCTGGCGCTCAGCAAGCAGCAGATCGCCGACTGGGGCTGGCGCGTGCCGTTCATCCTCTGCCTAGCGCTGATCCCCGTGGCGCTGGTGCTTCGCAACGCGATGCCGGAGACGCTGGACCACGCGGCGTCGCGAAAAGGCCAAGCCCAGGAAAGCGTCTGGACGCACTGGCGCTACATCGTGCTGTTCATCCTCACCATCATCGGCGGCACGGTGGCGACCTATGTCGGCAACTACATGTCGACCTATGCGATCGCCACGCTGAAGCTGCCGCCGACCTTGGCGCAATCGGCCACGCTGATCGTCGGCCTCTCCATCCTGATATTTTCGTTGCTCGGCGGCGCGCTCGCCGACCGGTTCGGGCGAAAAGTGATGGTGATCGTCCCGCGCATAGTGCTGGCGATCGTCATCTGGCCGCTGTTCCTGTGGCTTTCGAGCGCGCCGGGAGCGGCCACGCTCTATATCGCCTCGATCGCGGTCTCGGGGCTCAATGCGCTTTCGAGCGGCGGCGGCCTCGTCATGCTGCCGGAACTGCTGCCGAAGTCGGTGCGCGCCACCGGCTTCGCGATCGGCTATGCGGTCGGCGTCTCGATCTTCGGCGGCTCGACGCAGCTCGTCATCACCTGGCTGATCGGCGTCACCGGAAATCCGACCTCGCCCGCCTGGTACGTCGTCGCGACCAGCATCATCACCATCGCCGCGATGCTGTTCATCCCGGAGACGAAGGACCGCAGCGTGAATTGAAGGTCACAGTTTCCTGGATCCCTACTGAGCGCGCGCACTCGCCAGAGCGTTCTTGCAGCCGGGCGATAAGCGAGGCGGCGTTCGCGCGCAGGCACGCGATGATGCGGCCGCCCCCCGGCTGCACGCCACCGCACAAGGCGCGAAAATCATCAGCGCAATAGCCGCGGACGAGTCGGATCTCCTGACGGCGGCTCATCGGCGGGTTGCTCGGCGGCGCGGAAGCTGCGGCGGCGGGGGCCGGCGGGCTCGCAGGCTGAGCGACGGTCGGCGTGGGCGCGGGCGACGCCGCAGGCTGACTTGGCGCCGGCGTCGCCGGACCGCCGCTCATGGCGGTGACGGCCGTCTGGCAAGCGGGAGACAGGCTCGACATATTCTGCTGAAGGCAAGCGAGCGAGGCCTGGCCGCCGGGGGGAACGGAGGCGCAATGCGCCATGTAATCCGAACGGCAGGCCGACTTGACCGCATTTTTTTGGGCCTGCGAAGGCTGCTGAGCGCCGGCGCTAACGGCGCATAGGCCCAACACGGCCAGAACCAGCGACAATGTCCTGATCATTTCTCTCCCTCGCGGTTTTCAGCCGGCGGTCCCTAGCGCATTATGATCGAAATCGCATCTGCCGCGCGGCTGCTAGCAAAGACGTTCCTGCTCACGCCGTTATGGCAGATCCCCGTATCCACTCCGCCAACGCCTCCGCCGTCCGCTCCGGCTGCTCCATCGGCAGCATGTGGCCGCTGTCCTCGATGACCACGAGGCGCGCGCCGGGGATGAGCGCCACGATTTCCTCGTGCTGGGCGACGGGGCTCCATTCGTCATGCCGGCCGACCATGACGAGCGTCGGGCAGGAGAGCGCGCTTAAACCGTTTGCCGCGTCGGGGCGATCGAGCAGGGCCTGGATCTGGCGTTCGTGCCGTTCGGGCGTCGAGCGTTCGACCATCGCGCGCATAGGGGCGAGCAATGCAGCGTCCGACCGGCGGCGCGGCTCGACCATCGGCGGCAGCCACGCGTCTGCGAGCGCGGCCATGCCCTTTTCATAGGCGAGCTTCACCAGAGCGGCGCGCTTCTCCACTTCGCTTTCCCGGCGCGGATGAATGCCCGTGTCCAGAAGCCCGAGAGCGACAACGCGTTCGGGCGCCTGCGCGGCGATCTCAAGCGCGACGCGTCCCCCCATCGAATGGCCGATGAGGATCAGCGGCCCCTCGACGTTCTCAAGGACGGCGCGCGCCCATCCGCCGATCGAAGAACCTTCAGAGAAATCGCCGATCCGGACCGGCGCCAGCGCCTCCAACGCCGGCCGCACGCCCTGCCAGACGGCGGCGTCGCAGAGCAGGCCGGGCAGCAGGACGATGGTTGGTGTCATATAAACGCTCCGGACATACAGCGCCTTTCGGCGAGGCGTGGCCTCACGTCACCACGCTCGGCTCCTTGCGCCCCGTCCGCATCTCGATCTCGGCGATCGAGCGCGATAGTGCGATGAGGTCGGCTAGCATTTTCTGGGCGTCCTCGCCGAGATCGCCTTCCGGCGGCTCGTAGCGCTCGATGTAGACGCGCAGCGTCGCGCCGACAGTGCCCGTTCCGGAAAGCCGGTAGACGATGCGCGAGCCGCCCCGGAACATCACCCGGATGCCCTGCCCCATCGTGTCGGAGCCATCGACGGGATCGTGATAGGCGAAGTCGTCGGCGGCTTCGACGGTCAGCGCGCCGAGTTTTTCGCCGGGCAGGCTCGCGAGTTTTCCGCGCAAAGCCGTCATCAGCCCGCTCGCGGCGCCGAGGTCGATCTCGTCGAAGTCATGGCGGGTGTAATAGTTGCGGCCGTAGAGGCGCCAGTGCTCCTCGGCGAGCTGTTTTACAGGAATGCGCCTGACGGCCAGAATGTTGAGCCACAGCAGCACGGCCCACAGCCCGTCCTTCTCGCGGATGTGATTGGAGCCCGTGCCCGAGCTTTCCTCGCCGCACAGCGTCGCGAGATCGGCGTCGAGCAGGTTGCCGAAGAACTTCCAGCCGGTCGGCGTCTCATAAGAACCGATGCCGAGTTTTTGCGCGACGCGGTCGGAAGCGGCGCTGGTCGGCATGGAGCGCGCGACGCCCTTCAGTCCCTTCGCATAGCCGGGCGCGAGATGCGCATTGGCGGCGAGCATGGCGAGCGAATCCGAGGGTGTGACGAACTGCCCGCGCCCGATGATGAGGTTGCGGTCGCCGTCGCCGTCGGAGGCCGCGCCGAAGTCCGGCGCCTTATCCGACATCATCAGGTCATAGAGCTCCTTGGCGTAGGTGAGGTTCGGATCGGGGTGGCCGCCGCCGAAATCGGGCAGCGGCGTGCCGTTGACGACGGAGCCCGCGGCCGCGCCGAGTTCGCGCTCCAGGATCGCATGCGCGTAGGGGCCGGTGATGGCGTGCATCGCGTCAAAGCGCATCGTGAAGCCTGACGCGAACATGGCTTTGATCGCGCCGAAATCGAACAGGGTGCGCATCAGCGCGGCGTAGTTTTCTACGGGATCGACGATTTCGAGCGTGGCGTCGCCGATCTGCCTTTTGCCGAGCGCGTCGAGATCGACGTCCGGCGGTGTCGAGCGTCTTGTATTCGGTAATCGATTTGGTCTGCGTGTAGATCGCTTCGGTGATCTTCTCCGGCGCCGGGCCGCCGTTCGAGACGTTGTATTTGATGCCGAAGTCGCCGTCGGGGCCGCCGGGATTGTGGCTCGCCGACAGGATGATGCCGCCATAGGCGCCGATGGAGCGGATCAGCGCGGAGACCGCCGGCGTCGACAGCAGGCCGCCCTGCCCGACCACGATGCGCCCAAAACCGTTGGCGGCGGCGATGCGGATCGCCTTCTGGATCGCTTCGCGGTTGTAGAAACGCCCGTCGCCGCCGATCACCAGCGTCTTGCCGGCGAAATTCTCCAGCGAGTCGAAGATCGACTGGACGAAATTCTCGACATAGTTCGGCTGCTGGAAAACGGCTGTCTTCTTGCGCAGCCCCGAGGTCCCCGGCTTCTGGTCGACATAGGGCGTAGTCGCGACTGTTTTTGTCATTGCTGACGTCCCCTCACTCATTCCCCAGCGTAAACGTAGGGCTGAGGCCCGTAGGTGGCAATAACACGCAAAGCGTTCAATCGAGGGGAACGGAAAGTTTTGCGATGACGGCGGCGGCGTCCGGACGCACCCCTCTCCACCAGAGGAAGGCGGCGGCGGCCTGCTCGACCAGCATGCCGACGCCATCGGCGACGCGTGCGACGCCCCCTTGCCTCGCGAGCCGCAGGAAAGGCGTCAGGCCCTTGCCATAGAACATGTCGTAGGCGAGACCGCCGCGCGCAAAACACTCGACGCCAATCGCCGGCGCTTCGCCGACCAGGCTGGCGGATGTGGCGTTGAGCACGAGATCGAAGGGTTGCCCGAGTTCGGCGAACGACGCGGCGCTGACTTCCCCAATGCTATGGAATTCGCGAGCGAGCGCCGCGGCTTTGGCGGGCGTCCGGTTGGCGATCACCACTTTCGCGGCGCCGGCCTCGATGAGCGGCGTCAGCGCGCCGCGCGCCGCGCCGCCGGCGCCGAGCAGCAGCACGCGTTTTCCTCGTAAGGGAAAGGCGAGGTTGCGCTCGATGTCCGCGACGAGTCCAAAACCGTCGAAATTCTCCGCGATGACGCGCTCGCCCTCGAACTTCAGCGCATTGACGGCGCCGGCTCGGCGCGCGCGCTCGGAACTCTCCGTGGCGTAGGCGAAGGCGTCGAGCTTGAAGGGGACGGTGACGTTGAGGCCGCGGCCGCCCTCGCGGCGGAATTGGTCGACGCGCTCCGCGAATCCGCCTAAGGGCGACTCGATTGCCACATAGGTCAGATCCTGCCCGGTCGCCTCTGCGAAGCTCGAATGGATGAACGGCGACTTCGAGTGCGAGACAGGGTTGCCGATGACGGCGTAGCGGTCAGTCATGGGTTCGAAACAGGCTCTCTTGAGGGGGCGGGCCCCGTTCATAGCCCGCGCTCTTATCTCTGAGGAGCGTCGGCGTCCACGCCGACGGGCGCGGGACAATCCAAACGTCGGCCTGGAGGCCGACGCTCCTCAATACACCCAGGGCGCGAGCCGCCAGGTCCGGCGCCGATAGGCGTCGTATTGCGACCCAAAAGTCTCGGAGAGCAGCCGCTCCTCCGAGTTCATGCGGGCGACGAGGATCGCGAGGATCGGGACCCAGATCAAGAAGGCGAGCAGCGAGCGAAACACGAGGGGAATGCCGATGCACATGATGAGGAGGCCGAGGTAGCTCGGGTGGCGGATGACGCCATAGAGCCCGTCGGTCTTCAGCCTGTGCCCCGGCTGGATCGCGACGAGGCCGCTGAACCGATTACCCAGCGCGAAAACGGGGGCGAGACGCAGGACGCCGCCGACCGCATAGAGCGCGACGCCGGTCCAGCGCACGCCCTCGCCGCCGAAGGTCAGCACATCGAACCGGTCGCACAGCGGCGGCGCGATCGCCATCGCAAGGCTGACAACCGTCAGCGCTGGAATGACCCAGCGGTTGGTGCGATCCTCGCGTTCGCCGGAGCTCAGCGTGGCGTTGGTGAAAAAAGCGGCGACCAGCAGCGCAACCGTCACGACAGTGAAGCCGACAAGCGCTCCCTTCGAAAAGAATGCCGAAAAGCCGCCTTCCGCCGCGATGAGGATGCCCATCATGAGCGCGACTGATAGAATGCTGAGCGCCGCCATCCTCGGCTTAAGCATAACTTGTGTCCTCAACAAAAACTGCTAGAACCGCGCGCAGCGTAGTTTTGCAAAGGGAGGATTTGATGACCAGACCGCCGTTCCGCGCCGACCATGTCGGCTCGTTTCTCCGCCCTGCCCGGCTGCGCGAGGCGCGGGAAAATTTCTTCGCCGGCAAGCTGCCGGCCGCCGAGCTTCGCGCGATTGAGGACAGTGCATCCGCGAAGTCGTCAAGTCGCAGGAGGCGGTTGGCCTCAAGGGCGTGACGGACGGCGAGTTCCGCCGCACCTATTTCCACGTCGACTTCCTCGAAAAACTCGACGGCGTCGAAACCCACTATGGCGAGTTCGTCTCGAAATTCCGCAAGGACGACGGCTCCGAGGTCGGCTTCAAGCCGCCAACCATGCATGTCGAGGGCAGGATCAAACATTCGACGCCGATCCAGGGCGCCGACTTCGATTTCCTGAAGGGCGTGACCAAGCAGACGCCAAAAGTCTGCATTCCTGCCCCGTCGATGCTGCATTTCCGCGGCGGACGCGAGGCGATTTCGTCAAAAATCTATCCGCGGCTCGAGGAATTTTATGATGACCTGACCGCGGCCTATCGCGACGAGGTCAATGATCTCGCCAAGCGCGGCTGCCGCTATCTGCAGCTCGACGACACCAACCTCGCCTATCTCTGCGATCCCGAGATCCGCGAGCGCACCAAACAGCGCGGCGACGATCCCGACCTGCTGACGCGGCTCTATTGCAAGCTCGTCAACGATGCGATCAGTGATCGCCCGAAGGACATGGTGATTTCGGTGCATCTCTGCCGCGGCAATTTCAAGAGCGCGTGGGTCGCCAAGGGCGGCTACGAGCCGGTTGCCGAGATTCTGCTCAACGAGATGAAGATCGACGGCTTCTTCCTCGAATATGACGACGAGCGCTCCGGGGATTTCGCGCCGCTGCGCTTCGCGCCGAAGAGCGCGACGATCGTGCTCGGCCTGATGAGCTCCAAACACGCCGCTGCGGAATCGAAGGACGAGGTCAAGCGCCGCATCGATGAAGCCGCGCGCTACGTGCCGCTCGAGCAATGCGCGCTGAGCCACCAGTGCGGCTTCTCCTCGACCGCGCACGGCAACGATCTGACCGAAGCCGATCAGTGGCTGAAGCTCGCGCGCTGCGTAGAAATCGCGACGGAGGTTTGGGGCGGAGTGTGAGCGGGCGGTTACCTCCTGCTCCCCCGCGATTTGCTTCGCAAATCGCTAGGCGAGAAGGGCCGAAGGCCGGATGAGGGGTCGGCGCCGTCCGAAGAAGTTACATGTCATCCCGGCGAAAGCGGGGATCCTGCGTCGTAGGGCGCATCGACTCGCAAAACAAAGATCCACTATCCTGCGAGCTCGGCTGCTCACACTGGATCCCCGCTTTTCGCGGGGATGACAGATTGTCGTATGGATAGGAAGCTTTACAGCAGCTTCTCGATCTCCGCTCCAATCGCTGCGGGCGCATGATTCGGCGCGTAGCGCTTGACTACATTGCCCTCGCCGTCGATCAGAAATTTGGTGAAATTCCATTTGATCGCTTCTGTCCCGAGCAGGCCCGGCGCGGCCTTCTTCAAGGCCGTGAACAACGGATGCGCGTTGCGCGCCGTTGACCTCGATCTTGGCGAACATCGGAAATGTCACGTCATAGTTCAGACTGCAGAAGGTCTTGATCGTCTGGTCGCCGCCCGGCTCTTGTGCGCCAAATTGATTGCAGGGAAAGCCGAGCACCGACAGGCCGCGCTCTTTGAATTTTTGGTGAAGCGCCTCAAGCCCGGCATATTGCGGCGTGAAGCCGCATTGGCTGGCGACGTTGACGACCAGCGTCAATTTGCCCGCGAATTCGCCAAAAGTTCTGGCCTCGCCATCGATCGTCGTGACGGGAATGGCGTCAAGGCGTTTCAAGCTGGGCTCCGGGACGTTGAGGCGATATCCGATCCTAGCGCAATTTTCGAGCCTCGCGCGAGGCGCGCCACCCTTGGCGTTTCGTTAACGATGTATCCGTAACCCTGCCCGGGCATCGAAACGACGCCGCCCTCCAGCACGTTGCCGTTTCGAACTCAAACGTGATGCCCCTCGCCTCGACCAAACGCGCCCGCGCCCGGCCGCTGCCGGAAGATCGGTCCTATCCCGGGCTGATCGACTTCGCGCGCCCATCGTCGCCGTCGTTTCCGCGCGAGATCCTGATCGGGCTCGCGGAGGTCGGCGAGGCGCTGCTGGGGGTCGCGGCGGGCCTCGCGGCGCTGACCTTCTGGCCAGCCCCGGAGCCGGCAAAATTCTACCTGTTGATCGGGCTCATCGTACTGTCGCCGGCCATCAACGCCTTCGGCCATCGTCGGCTTTATTCGATTCCGGCCTTCTGCGAGCCCGTTTCGGCGCTGACGCGGCTGGCGATCCGCTGGGCGTCGGCGCTTATCGCCCTCTACGCCCTGTTCCATTGGCTCGCGCCCGACATCGCGCCGCGAGGCCGCTTCATGGCGTCCTGGGGTTTGGCCGCGCTCGCCGCCATGACGATCGGACGGCTGGGGTTTTACGCGCTCGTGACGCGCCTTGCCAAGGCCGGTCGGCTGGAGCGGCGGGTCGCCGTGGTGGGTTCGGGCGATTTCGCCGAGGGTCTCGTCCGCGATCTCGCCGAAGCGCATCCGGCCGAACTGCGTCTGCTCGGCGTGTTCGACGATCGCGGCGACGAGCGTGCGCCGAAGATGGTCAGCGGCCTGCCGAAGCTCGGCAATGTCGACGATCTCGTCGCCTTCTCGCGCACGTCGCGCGTAGACCTCATCATCTTCGCGCTGCCGATCACGGCCGAGGCGCGCATCCAGGAGATGCTGCAAAAGCTCTGGGTGCTGCCGATCGACATCAGGCTGGCGGCGCACGCCAACCGGGTCAAATTGCGACCTCGTGCGTATTCCTACATCGGCAAGGCGCCTCTGCTCGACGTGTTCGACAAGCCGCTCGGCGAATGGGACATCGTGTTCAAGGCGGCGTTCGACCGCGTCATCGGCGCGCTGGCGCTGATCGCGCTCTCGCCGGTGATGGCGGCCGCGGCGATCGCAGTGAAGCTCGAACTCGAAGGGTCCGATCCTGTTCAGGCAGAAGCGCTACGGCTTCAACAACGAACCGATCGAGGTCTACAAATTCCGCTCGATGCGCGTCGATCAACTGGACCATCAGGCGGCGAAACTTGTCACCCGCGACGATCCGCGCGTCACGCGCGTCGGTCGCTTTCTGCGCCGCTCCTCGATCGATGAACTGCCGCAATTGTTCAATGTGTCTGAAGGGGGATTTGTCGCTGATCGGGCCTCGCCCGCACGCCATGCACGCCAAGGCCGCCGACCGGCAGTACGATCAGGTGGTCGAAAGCTATTTCGCGCGCCACCGCGTAAAACCGGGGCTGACGGGCTGGGCGCAGGTCTCAGGCTGGCGCGGCGAAACCGACACGCAGGAAAAAATCCAGCAGCGCGTCGAGCACGATCTCTATTACATCGAGAACTGGTCGCTGCTGTTCGATCTCTACATTCTGGCGCTGACGCCCTGGGCGCTCATTCGCGGCGGCGGCGCGTACTGAATACTTATTCCGCCGCGACGCCTAGGCCGGGCCTGCGCAATGCCCTCAACGCGCCGATCAGCCGCGAGCGCATCGCGCCGACATCGAAGGCGACCAGCACGCACGCGTAAAAACCTCCGCCAAGCACCAGCGCCAGAGCCGCCGCCAAAATATGCGACGGCAAGGCGTCTAACTCCCTGAGGCCGAGCCACATCGCCGAAGCGGCAAGCACAACGATGGCGCAGTCGCGCAGGCGCGGCCGCGCCGGAGAGGTTACGAGGGCGATCGCGATCGCGGCGCCGAGGCCGACGAGGAAGCTGATCGAGGTCAGTTTCGCGAGGCCTTGCAGACTTCCGCCCATATCGGTGAATTTCAGGCCCGCGGAGTTCGACCGCGAGCGCGGCGACGCCGGCGAGCGCAACGGGAAGCGTGCGCTGGGCGAGCTGGAACACCGGATTGATGGCGGCGGTGATGAGGCAAAAGGCCATGAAGCCCGGCGTCAGCATACGCGTCAGGCCCGAAAAATCGCCGCGATAGGCTGATGGCGCGACGAGGCTCGCGAACGTGTCGGCCATCGCCATGTAACCGGCCGCAAGCCCCGCCATCAGCGCGAAGGCGAGCGCTGCATTGTCCTCGAGCTGTCGCGTGGCCGCCGAAACGCCGCGCTCGCGATGCTCGGTCAGCACGAGCTGGAACAGCAGGAATTCGGGCAGGGTGTTGACGGCCATGAACAGCCGGCTGCCGATGTCGGTTGCGAGCGAAAGCTCGCCGGCCGCCGAGGCGCCGAGCGTATTGAGCGCAAACGAGCGGTTGACGAGATAGATGAGCTGATAAAGCATCAGCGAGACGACGACCGGCTGGCCGTAGGCGAAGAAGCGCATAAGGTTTTGGCGCGCCTCGTGGCCGAAGCGGGCGAGCGGGGCGCGCAACACGCGCCCGACCAAAGCCGCGGAGGCGAAGCTCGCGAACGCCATCCCGGCGATGACCGCGGCGGCGTCGCGCCGAAGCCAGGCGGCCGCGACGACGAGGGTGAAATAGAGCGCCTGCCGAAGGCCGAACAGCAGGCTGAATTCGCGATCGAGCCTGCGCGCTCTCAAGCGCGCGCCCAGAAAATCGACCCGGTTGAAGCCGACCGCGAGCAGCGGAGTGAGGATAAGCAGCGTCGGCGTGAGGCCGAAAGTCCAATGGAGAAGAAAGGCGGCGGCGGCGGCGAGATAGATCACGACGACCACCGAGAGGTAGCCGAGCTCGAGCACGGAGCCGACCCGCTCGTCCGAGACGGTGGGATCGGAATAGCGAAGCGCTGCGACCCTCAGCCAGTCCAGCGTCGCGCCGGCAAGCGACAAAGCCGCAAGCGACACGGTCGCATACCAGCCGTATTCGGCCGGGCTCAGCAGATGGCCGAGCACGATCTGCAACAGGAAGTTGCCGAGCGAATTGACGTAGAAGGCGAACGACAGCAGCATATCGGCGCGGGCAAAGGGGACGCTGCAACCTGGGATATAGGAGGCGCGTTAAGCCGGGCTTTATGCCTGCTTTCGTTCAGCGCGCGGCCTGCCCTCATCCGGCGCTGCGCGCCACCTTCTCCCGTAAACAGGAGAAGGGATTCACGGCGCCTTGGAGCCCCCTCTCCCGCTTGCGGGAGAGGGTCGGGGTGAGGGCGCTTCCAGCTGATCGCAAAGTGCTCTAACGCGACGCCCGCGCCCGATCAGAACGGAATGTCGTCGTCGAGGTCGGGACCGCCGCCGCCGCCGCCCGCCATGGCGGGGCGCCGCTCGGCCGGCGCGCCGCGGCTGAAGCTTGGCTGCTGCCGCTCGCTCGGCGCCGCGTAGTCATCGCGGCCCTCGCCGCCGCCTCCGCCGCGCGAATCCAGCAGCACGAGCTCGCCGCGGAAGCGCTGCAGCACGATTTCGGTGATGTACCGCTCGGCGCCGCCCTGGTCGTTATACTTGCGCGACTGCAACTGGCCTTCGAGATAGACCTTTGTGCCCTTCTTGCAATATTGCTCGACGACCCGGCCGATATTCTCGTTGTAAATGACAATATTGTGCCATTCGGTCTTTTCACGGCGCTCGCCGGTGTTCTTGTCCTTCCAGGATTCCGAAGTCGCCAGCGTGAAGGACACGACGCGATCGCCGGAATTGAGGTTTCCGACTTTCGGGTCCTTGCCCAGGTTGCCGACCAGGATCACCTTGTTGACGCTGCCCGCCATCTTTCTCTCCTCGCGCTCTCACCAAAAAACCCAGGGAAGCTCCCGGACCCCTTCTAAACCCCGCCGCCGCCTTATGCGTGCGCCCATTCGACGACAAAGGCGCTTTTCCACAATCGAACTTCCGCAAAGGCATTGGGCCTTGTGCGGCGCCGCACTACATTAGCGGGGGCTTCCCCGTGTTCCTTTTTTGTTCTAGCTTGACGCGGCGCGCGGCGCAAGCCCTTTCCGCGATTTCGCGTCAGCTTTTAGGGTAAAGCCGAGATGGCGGGCAGAGATCTGGCAAGCAAGGTAAGAGCCGTGGCGCGGCCCGCCGTCGACCAATTGTTCGACGGCCGGGCGATCGTCGTGCGCGGCGCGCGCGAGCACAATCTGAAGAACGTCGACCTCGCCATCCCCCGCGACAAACTGGTCGTGTTCACCGGCCTGTCGGGCTCCGGAAAATCGTCGCTCGCCTTCGACACGATCTATGCTGAGGGACAGCGCCGCTATGTCGAGTTGCTGTCGGCCTATGCGCGCCAGTTCCTGGAAATGATGCAGAAGCCCGACGTCGACCAGATCGACGGGCTCTCGCCGGCGATCGCCATCGAGCAGAAGACGACATCCAAGAACCCGCGCTCGACCGTCGGCACGGTGACCGAAATCCACGACTACATGCGCCTTTTATGGGCGCGAGTGGGAATCCCCTATTCGCCCGCGACGGGCTTGCCGATCGAGAGCCAGACGGTCAGCCAGATGGTCGATCGCGTGCTGGCGCTGCCGGAGCGCACGCGGCTTTATCTGCTCGCGCCCGTGGTGCGCGGCCGCAAGGGCGAGTACCGCAAGGAAATCGCCGAATACATGAAGCGCGGCTTCCAGCGCGTGAAAATCGACGGGCAGTTCTACGAGATCGCCGACGCGCCCGCGCTCGACAAGAAGCTGAAGCACGACATCGAGGTCGTGGTCGACCGCCTCGTCGTCAGGCCCGATATCGGCGCGAGATTGGCGGAAAGTTTTGAGACCGCGCTCGATCTCGCCGAGGGTCTCGCGATCGCCGAATTCGCCGAGGCGCCTAAGGAGGGCGGCGAGCCGCAGCGCATCCTGTTCTCCTCCAAATTCGCCTGCCCGGTCTCCGGCTTCACGATCTCCGAGATCGAGCCGCGGCTGTTCTCGTTCAACAATCCTTTCGGCGCCTGTCCGGTCTGCGGCGGCCTCGGCTCGCATCTGACGGTCGATCCCGAACTGGTCGTTCCCAACGCCGCGCTCAGCCTGCGAAAAGGGGCGATCGCGCCCTGGGCGAAGTCGAGCTCGCCCTATTACATGCAGACGCTCGAAGGGCTCGGCCAGCACTATCGCTTCCGGCTCGACAAACCGTGGAGCGAACTGCCCGAGAAGGCGCGCAAGGCTATCCTCTATGGCTCCGACGGCGAGGACATCCGCCTCTCCTACGACGACGGCATGCGCGCCTATGAGGTGAAAAAACCGTTCGAGGGCGTCATCACCAACCTCGAGCGCCGCTACAAGGAGACGGAGAGCGACTGGTCGCGCGAGGAGATCGAGCGCTACATGACCGCGACTCCGTGCGAGGCCTGCGCGGGCTTCCGCCTCAAGCCCGAGGCGCTCGCGGTCAAGATCGACGGCAAGCACATCGGCGAAGTGAGCCTGCTCTCCGTCAAGGCCGCCGTGCAATGGGCGCGCGAACTGCCGAAAAAACTCGACGCCAAGCGCAACGAGATCGCCAACCGCATCCTGAAGGAAATCGACGACCGGCTGACCTTCCTCGCCGACGTCGGGCTCGACTATCTGACGCTGGCGCGCGCGTCGGGCACGCTGTCGGGCGGCGAGAGCCAGCGCATCCGGCTCGCCTCGCAGATCGGCTCGGGCCTGACCGGCGTGCTCTATGTGCTCGACGAACCCTCGATCGGCCTGCATCAGCGCGACAATGCGCGCCTGCTCGATACGCTCAGGCGCCTGAAGCGGCTAGGCAACACCGTCATCGTCGTCGAGCACGACGAGGACGCAATCCTCGCCGCCGATTACGTCGTCGACATCGGCCCCGGCGCCGGCGTGCATGGCGGCGAAGTGATCGCCAAGGGCACGCCCGAGGAAATAAAGGCCGATCCGAATTCGCTGACCGGCCAATATCTGAACGGCGAGCGTTTCGTGCCGCTGCCGCCGAAGCGCCGCAAGGCGGCGCCGGGGCGCGAACTGAAGATTGTCGGCGCCCGCGGCAACAATCTGAAGAACGTCACGGCGACGATCCCGCTGGGCTTGTTCACCTGTGTGACGGGCGTATCGGGCGGCGGCAAATCGACGCTGACGATCGACACGCTCTACAAGGCGGTGGCGCGCCAGCTCAACGGCGCGAGCGATCCGCCGGCCCCGCACGAGCGCATCGACGGCCTGCAATATCTCGATAAAGTGATCGACATCGATCAGTCGCCGATCGGACGCACGCCGCGCTCGAACCCCGCGACCTATACCGGCGCCTTCACGCCGATCCGCGAATGGTTTGCGGGCCTGCCCGACGCCAAGCAGCGCGGCTATCAGGCCGGACGGTTCTCGTTCAACGTAAAGGGCGGGCGCTGCGAGGCCTGCCAGGGCGACGGCGTCATCAAGATCGAGATGCACTTCTTGCCCGACGTCTACGTCACCTGCGACGTCTGCAAGGGCAAGCGCTACGACCGCGAGACGCTCGAAGTGCGCTATCGCGACAAGTCGATAGCCGACGTCCTCGACATGACCGTCGAGGAGGCGGCCGACCTGTTCAAGGCGGTGCCGTCGATCCGCGACAAGATGGAGACGCTGAAGCGCGTGGGCCTGAGCTACATCAAGGTCGGGCAGCAGGCGACGACCTTGTCAGGCGGCGAAGCGCAGCGCGTAAAACTCGCCAAGGAACTGTCGAGACGCTCGACCGGGCGCACGCTCTACATCCTCGACGAGCCGACGACCGGCCTGCATTTCCACGACGTCGCGCAATTGCTCGACGTGCTGCATGAGCTCGTCGACCAGGGCAACACGATGGTCGTCATCGAGCACAATCTCGAAGTCGTCAAAACCGCCGACTGGATCGTCGACATGGGTCCGGAGGGCGGCGACGGCGGCGGCGAGATCGTCGCGATCGGCACGCCCGAGGAGATCGTCAAAAACCCGAAGCAGCCATACGGGCGCTACCTCGCCGAAGCGCTGGCGCGCCGTCCGCCGAAGCGGCGCCGCGCGGCTGCGGAGTAGCCAGGGCATTGCATCCTTCTCCCCTTGCGGGAGAAGGTGGCGAAGCGCCGGATGAGGGGTCGGCGCCGATGATTTGTACGGCTGCGAGGATTGCAACACTGGCGCCCCCTCTCACAAGCTGTATTGCTTGCGGTGAGGACCCCTCATCCCCCCTTCGGGGACCTTCTCCCGCAAGGGGAGAAGGGGACGCACGTCACTTCGTTGTCAGCGTGTTCAGATCGATCGCCGCGCCCATTGCCGCGTAGCCCGCGGGGTTGGGGTGCAGGTGGTCGCCCTTGTCGTATTTGGCTTGGGAGTGGCCGGGATTGGCGGGTCTTCTATCACCTTGTCGAAGTCGATCACGCCATCGAAGGCGCCGCTGCGGATGAAGGTGTTGAGGGCGACGCGGATCTTTTCCTTGTCGGGCGTGAAATAACCCTGGAATGGCGTGCCGTCGAAGGCGCCGTTGAACGGGGTCAAGGTCGCGCCGATGATCTTGAAGCCGCGATCATGCGCGCGCGTGATCATTTGTTTGTAGCCTTCGATGATCTCGTCCGCCGTGGGCTCCGGGTCGTGCGGCGCGAGCCCGTCTCCGGGCCAGCCGACGTCGTTGATGCCCATCATCAGGATGACCGTGTCGGCGTGCGGCTGCGCGAGCACGTCGCGGTCGAACCGGGCGAGCGCGTTGGTCCCCATGCGGTCGCTCAGCACTTTTGCGCCGGAAATGCCTTCGTTGAGCACTGCGACCGGCGCGCCCGACTTCACGAAGCGCTCGGCCAGCACGTCCGGCCAGCGATCGTTGCCGTCGACCGTCGAGCCGTCGCCATCGGTGATGGAATCGCCGAAAGCCACGACCGCGCGCGCATTCGGGGCGCCCGACAAGAATCTCGCTCAGGAATACGCGCTGCGTCTGCTTCGAGGCCGCGCTGAGCTCCTCCGAGCCCGTGACGTCGCCAGCCGCCACATACGCCGTCTGATGGCCGTCAAAATGCATGGTCGTGGTCGGCGAGATGTCAGGCAGGTAGAGACTGACCGCCAGTTTGGCGAGCGCGTCGACTTTCATGTCGACGGGATCGCTGACCGCAGGCGCCCCCGGAGGTATGACGATCGAGGGGCTGCCTCCGAAAGTCACCGCATGGTCCGAGCCGGCGACGGTCTTGCCGCCGTCGGCGGCGAGCGCGACATGCGCGGCGCCGATCTTCAGAGGCGTCGATCCGTACTCGTTCGAGATCACGATGCGCACCCCGTCGCCGCCGATGCTGAGGCGCGCGACCTGCCGGATGGTCTGGTTCCAGAGCGCAGTCGGCATGCCGAGCGGAACCGGAAAATCCGCCGTCCAAACCGGCTGTGGACTTGCCGTCCAGGCGCCGATCCAATCGGTCCCCGCCGCCGACGCCGGGGCGGCGAAGAACATGGCGCCCGCCAAAGCGGCGAAGGCTGTTGATTGGAAGCGCCGCGATCGTACGCAAGCAGAGGGAATGTGGCCTCTCATCATGTCCTCCCTGATCTCACGGCGGCCTCGCGGGCCGCCGGGCGGCGCGATCTTATGCCCCTCCCCTGCTCCGATCAATGCAACGCCCGGACGGATCGTCGTGCAACGCAAGCTTGCGGTCCTGCCGTCATTGAAACATTACAATTGTAAGGAAATCCTGCCGCTGTGCTTTACGCGACGGGCGAAGAGCGCAGCGGTCGCGGCGCCCTGATAAAACTTTTCTCCAACAATACCAGTCCGATCGATTGATATGTCGCAGTCGCCCCGAGCCGCGGTTCCACGCCTCAATACGATTGACATGCAACCGTAACACTCTTGTCGTTCCCACGTCGCCCATGTGTGTGAAGAAACATTTGGCGCAACGAGCTTCTCACAAAATTTTACTCGGAGTTCGTTCGCGCTCACCGACTTGCGGGAGCGGGTTGGGAGGAAGGTAATTCCACGATATCGTAAAAGCGCTCGATAGCCCGGGAGCGCCCGCGACTTCAGCCGTCGCGGGCGCTCACAAATATCCGCTGCGCAGCACGACGCAATCGCCGCCGGCCTTCAACAGCCGCTTGCACAACTGGCTCGCCTCGGCGCGGGTCTGCGCCGGCGCCCTGACGCGGTAATAAGGACGGTAACCGCGGCTGCGCAGCACGCCGCCGATGATCATCGGCTGGACGTCGCCGAGGATCGAAGCATAGACGAGACTCGCGTGCTGATAGGCGCGCAGCGCCGCCTCCTTGTTGAAGCTGCCCGAGATCTGCACGCCCCAGGGCGCCGAGAACGGCGAGGCCGTGATCAGCGTGGCGCCGGACCCGGCGCGCGCCGCGGCGACGGTCTCTTCGCAGGAGCCGTTGGGAAATACGGACTCGGGCGTCAGCTTGTCGGCGTTCGGACCCTTCCATTCCTCGGCCGTATGGCCGGTGACGATCTCGACATAGCTCTCCGTCTGGAACGGAAGTTCGGTCTGGCCCGCGATGTATCGCGAGACCTTTCCGGATCCCGCGTTGTAGGCGGCGGCCGCGAGGCCGAGATTGCCGAATTGTTTGGCGAGATCCGACAGCAGCGAGGCGGCTTTCGGGATCGCCTCTTCGGGATCGAAAGGATTGACGACGCCGCGCGCGTCGGCGGTGCCGGGCATGAACTGCGCAATGCCGCGCGCGCCCTCGGGACTGACGGCGTCGGTCTCGAAACGGCTTTCCTGCCAGATCAGCCTGGTGAGAAAGGCGACCGGCAACCCCTCGCCCTTCGCCGCGGTATCGATCAGGCGGCAGATTGTTTGCTCCACCGTCTCGCCCTCATCGGCGGCGCGAGCGGCGGCAGGAAACATCAGACAAAGAGCGAGAAGCGCGTACGCGAACATCGTCGCCGCCACCACCTTCATGGTGAGCGTGTCGAACCATGCTCCAGCGTGGACGAAGCGTCGCGCCAGCCGCCGGTTCCTGGCATCGGCCGCGGTTCGATCTCGACCATGCTTCGACGAGCTCAGCATGAGGGTGGTGGGTGGCGGAAAAAAGCTTCTCAACGCCGTCGACCTCCTTCATGCTATCGGCGCCGTCACCGTCAACTAACGCAACTAGAGCCCTCCCTTATAACGCCCGGAGCCCGAACGCCTCGGACACAAAAACGCGATCAGGCGCCGTTGCATGGCTTTCATCCTGTCTATCAGACCCCCGCCAGCATCTCCTCGACCCAAAGCGGGACGGTTTCACTCGCCGGCCCGTAGCGGGCGTCGTCGAACAGATCGGCGTTGTCGGCTTCGTCGAGGTTGAGTTCCAGCGTCTCGATTCCGTCGGATCGCGCCTGCATGACGAAACCGGCGGCGGGATAGACCGCGCCCGACGTGCCGATGGCGACGAACAGATCGGCGCGCCCGAGCGCGCGGAAAATCTCGTCCATGAGAAACGGCGTTTCGCCGAACCACACGACATGCGGACGCATCGCGCCCTCGCGGCCGCAGTGCGGGCAGGCGGCCTCGACCGGCAGGTCGTCGCGCCAGTCGGTCGTCAGTTCGCAGCGCCCGCAGCGCGCCTTCAACAATTCGCCGTGCATGTGGCAGACACGGCGCGAACCGGCGCGCTCGTGCAGATCGTCGATGTTTTGGGTCACCAGCGTCAGATGGCCGCCGCGTTTCGCGAGTTCGGCCTCGAGCCTTGGCGAGAGCGAAATGGGCCGCATTGGGCCTCGCCGCAACGAGGTTGCGGCGGCGCGCATCGTAGAAGGCGAGCACGGTCCGAGGGTCTTGCGCGAAAGCCTCGGGAGTGGCGAGTTTTGCGGGATCGAAGCGCGACCAGATCCCCTCCCCCGCCTTGTCGCGAAACGTGCCTAGCCCGCTCTCGGCGGAAACGCCCGCGCCGGTCAGGATGAAGATGTTGCGGACCATGAGAACTCCCCGAAAGCGGCCGTCATTGCGAGCGCAGCGAAGCAATCCCGCTCTCCGCGATGCCGCCTTTGCAGGAGAACATACATCGGCTTCAACATGGATGGCTTCGCTTTGCTCGCCATGACGAGGCGCCCGAGGCCGTCAAAGATCAAACGTTGTCGCCGCCAGTCGAAGTCGCCGCGCCTGCTCCTCCCTCCGCGCCCCACGACCAGCCCGAAATCTCGGGCATGTCGTCGCCGTATTTGCGCACATATTCGCGATGATCGATCAGCTTGTTGCGCAGCATCTGCTTGGTATAGGCCGCGTATTCGGCGAGATCGGGCACGCGGTCGA
The DNA here is from genome assembly GCA_963710855.1 of uncultured Pseudomonadota bacterium. Classification (GTDB taxonomy): domain Bacteria; phylum Pseudomonadota; class Alphaproteobacteria; order Rhizobiales; family Beijerinckiaceae; genus Roseiarcus. Next base: position 97,321 of record CAVQBX010000004.1, read on the forward strand.
TGACGTCGCCGACGAGATGAAAGCGGTCGATGTCGTTCATCACGCACATGTCGAACGGCGTGCTGGTCGTCCCCTCCTCCTTGTAGCCGCGCACATGCAGATTGCCGTGCCCGTGCCGTCGGTAGGTCAGACGATGGATAAGCCACGGGTAGCCGTGGAATGCGAAGATGATGGGGCGATCCACGGTGAACAGCGCATCGAAGTCGGCGTCCGACAGGCCGTGCGGATGCTCGCTCGGCGGCTGCAGCCGCATCAGATCGACGATGTTGATGACGCGGATCTTCAGCTCCGGATGCAGCTTGCGCAGGATTGACACCGCGGCGAGCGTTTCCAGCGTCGGCACGTCGCCGCAGCACGCCATCACTACGTCCGGCTTGCCGCCGCGGTCATTGCTCGCCCACTCCCAGATGCCGAGCCCGGCTTCGCAATGTTTGACGGCCTCGTCCATCGTCAGCCAATTCGGCGCCATCTGCTTGCCTGCGACAATGACGTTGACGTAGTTGCGGCTGCGCAGCACGTGATCGGTGACCGACAGCAGGCAATTCGCGTCCGGCGGCAGATAAACCCGCACCACCTCGGCCTTCTTGTTGACGACGTGGTCGATGAAGCCGGGGTCCTGATGGCTGAAGCCGTTGTGATCCTGCCGCCAGACATGGCTCGTCAGCAGATAGTTGAGCGAGGCGATCGGCCGGCGCCAGCGGATGCCGTTGCAGACTTTCAGCCATTTCGCATGCTGGTTGAACATCGAGTCGACGATATGGATGAAGGCTTCGTAGCATGAGAAGAAGCCGTGCCGGCCGGTCAGCAGATAGCCTTCGAGCCAGCCCTGGCACTGGTGCTCGCTGAGCATCTCCATCACGCGTCCCTCGGGCGCGAGATGATCGTCATAAGGCTCGATCTCTCCCATCCAGACACGATTGGTGACGTCGAGCACGTCCTGCCAGCGATTGGAATTGTTCTCGTCGGGGCTGAACAGACGGAAATTGCGCGACGGCAGGTTCAATTGCATCACGTCGCGTAAAAACTTGCCCATTTCGCGCGTCGCCTCGGCGGAGGTTGCGCCGGGCGAGGGTACGGCGACTGCGTAATCCCTGAACTCGGGCAGCCGAAGATCACGTAAAATCTCGCCGCCGTTGGTGTGCGGATTGGCGCTCATCCGGCGCTGGCCCTGCGGCGCGAGCGCCCGCAATTCGGGCTTGAGCGCGCCATGCTCGTCGAACAATTCCTCGGGACGGTAGCTCTTCATCCATTTTTCGAGCGTGCGCACGTGCTCGGGTTTTTCGTGCATTTCGCTGATCGGCACCTGATGGGCGCGCCAGAAACCTTCGACGCGCTTTCCGTCGACTTCCTTCGGGCCGGTCCAGCCCTTCGGCGTCTTCATGACGATCATCGGCCAGGACGGCCGCGTCACCGGCCCCCCGCTGCGCGCGCGCTCCTGGATGCGACGGATCTCCGCCAGCGCTTCAGTCAGCGTTTCCGCCATTTTGCGATGCATGAGCGCGGGATCGTCACCCTCGACGAAATAAGGCTTGTAGCCGTAGCCCAGCATCAGCGCTTCGAGTTCGTCGCGCGGAATGCGCGCCAGCACCGTCGGATTGGCGATCTTGTAGCCGTTGAGATGCAGGATCGGCAGCACCGCGCCATCGGTTTTCGGGTTCAGGAACTTGTTGGAGTGCCAACTCGTCGCCAGCGGCCCAGTCTCGGCCTCGCCGTCGCCGACGACGCAGGCGACGATGAGATCGGGATTGTCGAACGCCGCGCCATAGGCGTGCGAAAGCGCGTAGCCGAGTTCGCCGCCCTCGTGGATCGAACCGGGCGTCTCCGGCGCCACGTGGCTCGGAATGCCGCCGGGAAACGAGAACTGCTTGAACAGCCGCTTCATCCCCGCCTCGTCGGCGGAAATGCCGGGATAAACCTCGCTGTAGGTCCCCTCGAGATAGGCGTTGGCGACCAGCGCGGGTCCGCCATGGCCGGGCCCGGTGACGAAGATCATGTTCAGATCCTGCGCGCGGATCAGGCGGTTCAGATGGGCGTAGAGGAAATTGAGTCCGGGCGTCGTGCCCCAGTGGCCGAGCAGGCGCGGCTTGATGTGCTCCTTGCTGAGCGGCTCCCTGAGCAGCGGATTGTCGTAGAGGTAGATTTGGCCCACGGAGAGGTAATTGGCGGCGCGCCAATAGGCGTCGAGCTTAGCAAAATCCGCGTCTTCCATCGTCGTCCCTCCTGCGTTCGGGCAAACATGACGTTTTCATGCGGCGCGACGGCGTCGTCCCAGAAATGCGCTATGCCCATGACTTTCTCTGATGAATTTTTCTTTATCGCTGCGCGTCAGGTCCGCCGCGCCTCGACCAAAGCAGCGCTTTTCCGCCCAACTTCACGGTGCTATAGCGAGGGCCATTTCGCAACTGCGCAAAAATGCGCCCGGGGACCGTTCATGTCGAAGATCAAGGTGAAGAATCCCGTCGTCGAACTCGACGGCGACGAGATGACCCGCATCATCTGGCAGCTCATCCGGGACAAGCTCATTCATCCCTATCTCGATATCGATCTACAATATTTCGACCTTTCGGTCGAGAAGCGCGACGAAACGAACGACCAGATCACCATCGACGCCGCGAACGCCATCAAGAAGGTTGGAGTCGGCGTCAAATGCGCGACCATCACTCCGGACGAGGCGCGCGTAAAAGAGTTCAACCTGAAGGAGATGTGGAAGAGCCCGAACGGCACGATCCGCAACATCCTCGGCGGCGTCATCTTCCGCGAGCCGATCATCTGCAAGAACGTTCCCCGCCTCGTGCCGGGCTGGACCCAGCCGATTGTCGTCGGCCGTCACGCCTATGGCGACCAGTACCGCGCGACCGACTTCAAGGTGCCCGGCAAGGGCCGCCTGACGATCAAGTTCGAGGGCGACGACGGGACCGTCATCGAGAAGGAAGTGTTCAAGTTCCCGGGCAGCGGCGTCGCGATGTCGATGTACAACCTCGACGATTCGATCCGCGATTTCGCGCGCGCCTCGCTGAACTACGGCCTGCTGCGCAAATATCCGGTCTATCTGTCGACCAAGAACACGATCCTGAAGGCCTATGACGGGCGCTTCAAGGACCTGTTCCAGGAGATCTTCGACGCCGAGTTCAAGACCAAATTCGCCGCGATGGGCATCACCTACGAGCACCGGCTGATCGACGACATGGTCGCCGCGTCGCTGAAGTGGTCGGGCGGCTATGTCTGGGCCTGCAAGAACTACGACGGCGACGTGCAATCCGACATCGTTGCGCAGGGTTTTGGTTCGCTCGGCCTGATGACTTCGGTGCTGATGACGCCGGATGGCCAGACCGTCGAGGCGGAAGCCGCGCACGGCACCGTCACCCGCCACTATCGCGAGCATCAGAAGGGTCGCGAGACCTCGACGAACTCGATCGCCTCGATCTTCGCCTGGACGCGCGGCCTCAGCCATCGCGCCAAGCTCGACGAGAACGAGCCGCTCGCCAAATTCGCCGCGACGCTGGAAAAAGTCTGTGTCGCGACCGTCGAGGCGGGCTACATGACGAAGGACCTCGCCCTGCTCGTCGGCCCTGAACAGAAGTGGCTGTCGACTTCAGCTTTCCTCGACAAGATCGACGAGAAATTGAAAGCCGCGATGGCGGCGTGAGGCCAACGAGGAGCGTCGGCCTCCAGGCCGACGAGGGTGTGATCGATACGGCGGCGTGGACGCCGCCGCTCCTCGGGCTCGGCTCAACCAACCAGCCGCGCGTGGTCTCTCACCGTCACGTAGCGTCGCGGCTTGTCTTCCTCGATCGGCGCGAAGGGTTTTAGCGGCGGCAAGAAATAATTGTCGGCGCCGTCGTCGTTGGCGAGCGAGACTTCGCCGGCGAGCGTCGGCCCGCCCTCCGCCCAGAAAGCGTGCGCGACGAAAGGTTCGAGCGTGAGGCTTTCGCCGGGCTCCAGCTTCACCTGATCGCCGGGCCCGAGCTCGAGCGCCTTCACATCCTTGACGACGCGGAACCGGTCCCTGAGTTTTGCGCCCGAGCGGTCGACCTTGCAGAGCTCGACGACGAAGCGCGCGCCGCCGCGGTTGATGATGTCCTCGGTCTTGACGATGTGATAGTGGAACGGCGTGCGCTGTCCGTCGTCGGCAAACAAAGCCTTTTCCGCATAGAGTTTTCCGCGCCCGGTCTGCAGGCCGTGCCAGTCGCCCATGCGCAAAGTGAACGCGCTGAGGCCGTCGCGGGCGAAGTGGCCGGGCTGGAACTCGACGATGTTCCAGCCGAGCCCGCGCTCCGCGATGCGCCGGGCCGCGGCGGGATCTTCGCGATATTCGGCGTCCGACCACAAAGCGAAGGGCGGCAGGCGCGCGCCGTGGCGCTCGCAGGCCGCGAGCATGGTCTCGATGCGCTGCTCAATGAATGAGCGTTTCATCGCGCCCCCTGCTTTCAGCCCGCCTTTTTCGCCTTTTTCGCGCGCTCAATGCCGGCGAGCACCAGCTTGCGGGCTTCCGCCGCGTCGCCCCAGCGCACGATCTTGACCCACTTGTTGGGCTCGAGGTCCTTGTAGTGGGCAAAAAAATGCTCGATCTGCTTCAGCGTGATCTCGGGCAGGTCCGTGTGGTTGTTCACCTTGGCGTAGCGCTGCGTGAGCTTGGGCGCCGGCACGGCGAGCAGCTTTTCGTCGCCGCCGGCCTCGTCCTCCATCAGGAGCACACCCACGATGCGGCAGCGCATCACGGCGCCGGGAATGATGGCGCGCGTATTGGCGACGATCACGTCGCAGGGGTCGCCGTCGTCGGACAGCGTATGCGGGATGAAGCCGTAATTCCCGGGGTAGCGCATAGAAGTGTAGAGGAAGCGGTCGACGACCAGCGCGCCGCTCGCCTTGTCCATCTCGTATTTGATCGGCTCGCCGCCGATCGGCACCTCGATCACGACATTGACTTCATCGGGCGCGTTCGCGCCAATGGAAATGGCTTCGAGGTTCACTTTGGGTCGAGCTCCAATTGCCGCCGGAGGCGGAAAGCCGGTCAGTGAAAGCCGAAAGCGACGCGCTCCCGCGTCTCCGCCCCGAAACGTTCTGGCGCACGGCGGACGACAGCGCCACCCAGCCGTTGGTAGAACTCGACGGCGCGATCGTTGCCGGCGAGCGCCCAGACGACGAGGCTGCCATAGCCGTGGGCGGCGAGATCGGAGCGCGCCCACTGGAACATGCGGCGGCCGAGCCCCGCGCCCTGATATTCCGGCGAAAGATAAAGCTCGAAAATCTCGCCGCCGTAAGGCAGCGAGGGCATGCGGTTGCGGCCGTAGCTCGCGTAGCCCGCGATCGCATCGTCGAAATCGAGCACGGTCAGCCGCGTGCCGCCCAAAATCGCGCGCCGCCACCAGGCTGGCCCGCGTCGCTGGATCATGCGCTCGAGGTCTCGTCCGGGGATGATGCCGAGATAGGCTTCCCGCCAGGCCGCATCGTGCACCCGCGCGATCCCCGCCTCGTCGCCGGGGCGCGCCATGCGGATGGAGATGACGGTTTCGACCATCCCGCGAGGTTACGTCCGCGCTCGCCTGGCTCGCAAGGTCTTGACAGCCGCGCCGCAGCGATTTTTTTCTGAGAGACAGCCGGGCGCAGGCCGCGCCACGCAAGGGTCGGAATTTTCCGCTTCCGCTGCTAGAACTTTCGGCCAATCGATTCGGGAGATCGGCGTGATGCGTTTTGTCGGACTCGCCGGCTTCGCCGCGGGTTTCGGGTGGCTTTTGTCGTGCCCCGCGGACGCGGCCGAGACCTTGCGCGCGACCTATACGCTCGCGCTGATCGGCCTGCCGATCGGCGTTGCCGACGTCAGCGCGGAATTCGCCGGCAACCGCTACAACGTCGAAGCGCACGCGCATCTGACGGGCGTCGCCTCCTGGATCAAGACGGCGCGGGCGTCTTCCACAGGCACAGGCGAGCTGCTCGAAGGCCAGGTCCATCCCGCGACCTTCGCGACCAGCGCGGCGAGCGACACGATGACCCGCACGATCCGCATGGCGATCGCCGGCAATGCCGTCGCGGGCGTCGACATTTCGCCGCCGTTCGAGGAGCGACCCGACCGCGTGCCGCTGACCGAAAGGGATACGCACAACATCCTCGATCCCGTCGGCGCCTTCGTGATCCCCGCGCCCGTGGGCTCCCCGCCGACCTCGGCCGCCGCCTGCGATCGCACGCTGCCGGTGTTCGACGGCTACACGCGCTTCGACATCACGCTCGGCTATGTCGGCGAGCGCAAGGTGAAGACCAAGGGCTATTCCGGCCCGGTCGCGATCTGCTCGGTGCGCTACACCCCGATCGCCGGCCACCGCCGCGACCGCCCCGCCACGAAGTTCATGGCGGAGAACCGGGACATGGAAGTGTGGCTTGCGCCGATATCGGGGACCAATGCGCTCTGGCCCTATCGCGTCTCCGTGCGCACCATGATCGGCACGATCACGGGCGAAGCGACGGAGTTTAGGGTGGATAAGTAGGACGCGTCGACGGGCCAGGCGCAATACGTGCAATCGAACCTTTGCAGACAGTGTGTGCACGGGCAAAATGCCCGGCGCAGAACTGATATTACCGTCGCCGGCGTTCAAACCCAATGAAACTGCTGTTCATCCATGGCGCGCCTGCAACCGGCAAGCTCACCACCGCGAGGGCGCTGCTGAGGAAGGTTGACGGACGGCTATTGGACAACCATGCCGTCATCGACTTCGCGAAAACCATGTTCGAGTTTGGCGCCCCTGGTTTCTGGGATCTCGTCCATGCCGCCAGATTGACCGCGCTCAGGGCTGCCGCCAAGGAACGCTTGAACTTGGTTGTAATGACCTTTTGCTATTCGCACCCATCCGACCTTGAATATTTCAAGGCGTTCGAGAAGCTGGTGATAGATGACGGCGGCGAACTCCTGCCCGCGCACCTGACGTGCCCAGATCACGAAATCGCCAACCGGATCAGCAACCCCGATCGCATCGAGCGGCGGAAAACTTCGTCCATGCAGGCGCTTGCAGCCTTTCGTAAGACCTACCGAGACGCGCCGGTTCCCGCTTCCAACTGTATCAGCCTGGACACTGAGAAAGCGCCAGCAGAGTCGACGGCGGACGAGATCATTCGAGCCTTCGGGCTGGACTCGCCGGCAAGCCGCTAACACGGTTCGTTTTTGGTCGTGACCGGCGCGAGGACAAACAATGCGGGGATCCCTCGGGGAGAAGATCAACCAGGGCGGCACGTCGGACATACACGCCTGGGCGCCAGGTCAGATCGTAAAACTGTTCAAGGAAGGTTTTCCCCTACAACTCGGCCAGCAAGAGGCGCTGATCACCAAAGCGCTCTTCGCCGCCGGCGCGCCTGTGCCGGAGGCGTTCGGCGAAGTGACGCTCGATGGACGCTTCGGCATCGTGCTCGCCCGACTAGACGGACCGACGCTGTTGCAAGCTACGCGCAGCGGCGCTGTGACGTTCGCTCAGGCTGGCGGCTGCCTTGCCTCCCTGGCCCTCTCCATTCACAGGATGTCTCCGCCGCCGGAGGCGTTCGATCTGCGCAACTGGATGGAAGTTGCGCTTAAAGACTCGGCCGACATGGTGTCCAAGCCGATCGCCGCGGGCATCCTCGCGCTGATTGACCGGCTGCGGCAGCCGGGGGACGGGCTGTGCCATGGCGATATCCACCCTAATAACGTGATCATGACGGCGAGCGGTCCGCGACTGATCGACTGGACCTTTGCGATCCGCGCGCCTGCGGCGCTCGATCACAGCCTAACCCACCTCAACCTGACCGAGTTTGCCCTCGAAATCACTGACAATCCGCAGCGTCCGCTCGCGGTCAACGCGGCCGCCCAATCCGAATACGCGCGGCTGTCCGGCTTGCCGGAAGCGGCGCTGAGGCAAGTGATGGAGACCTGGCTGCCGATCGCAATTATCCGCTACTTCCTGCTCATGGGCGGGCCGACAAGCGTGCGGTGGCGAGGGATGATGCAGCGCGTCGCAGCGGCGTTGCACGCTGAGGAGGAGTCAAGCGCCAGGTCCGAGGCTAGGCCGGAGCACCCAGAGCCCGTTTAATTCGCCTCTTCCGGCAGGCTTGGCACCGGCAAGATGCCTATCCCTTCCTGGATCAGCGCATGGGCTTCATCGCGGGTGGCGCGGCCGCGGATCGGGCGGTCCGGCTCCTCGCCGGTATGGATGGCGCGCGCTACGTCGGGGAACTGCGTTCCGACGTCGGTGGTGTTCTCTTCGATCTTGCGCCTCAGCTCCTGGATCGCCGAGCGCAACTCCTTGTGCTGCTGATCGACCAGCGCAAAGGGTTTTGCCTCGCCGGCGTCGCGCACTCCGTGCACCGCCGGCGCCATGATCGCCTTCTCCACTTTCACGCTGTCGCAGAGCGCGCATTGCACGAGGCCGCGCCGCGCCTGCGCGTCGAACGATTGGCTGTCGGGAAACCAGCTCTCGAACTCATGGCCGCGCTCGCAGCGCAGCGAAAACTTGATCATCTCATTCAGGCTTTCAGCAGCGAGTCCAGCTTGCCCGCGCCGTCGAGATCGTAGAGATCGTCGCAGCCGCCGACATGCGTCGCGCCGATGAAGATCTGCGGCACGGTTGAGCGGCCGTTGGCGCGCTGGGCCATCGCGGCCTGCCCCGCGCGATCGCCGTCGACAGCGATTTCCTCGAAGGCCGCGCCTTTGCGGCGCAACAGGTCCTTGGCGGCGTGGCAATAGGGACAGGACGCCTTGGTGTAGATGACGACGGGTTGCAAGGAAATAACTCCAGCCTTTTCAACGCCTATATAGTCATCCGGCCGCCGCCGACAACCCGCGCGAAGACGAGCACGTCGACCTGTTTCGCGCCGGCCCGCAAAAGCGCGCGCGAGGCGGCGTTGGCGGTCGCCCCCGAAGTGAGCACGTCATCGACGAGCAGCACCCGCAAGCCTCGCGCCTGTGACGACGCGCGAAACGCCTGCTGCACGTTCTGCGCCCTTTGCTCGCGGGTGAGGCCGATCTGGCTTTTCGTCGCGCGAACCCGCTCCAGCAGATCCGGCCGATGCGGCTTGCCCGAAGCCCGCGCGATCTCTTTGGAGAGCGCGGCGGCCTGATTGAAGCGGCGCGACCAGAGTCTCAGCCGATGCAGCGGCATCGGCGTCACGACATCGGCTTCGCTCAGCAATTCCGCGCCCGCCCGCGCCATCCATCGCCCCATCGGCCGCGCGAGTTCGCCGCGGTCCGAATATTTGAGCCGATGCACCAACCGCCGCGCCGGTCCATCCGCGAACACCGCCACGGCGCGAGCGTGGGCGAAAACCGGGGGATCGTCGACCGCCTGGCGCGACAGCCGCGTCTCGCCAAGGTCATGCTCGAACGGCGTTCCTAGCCGCTCGCAATAAGGCCGCTCGATGAACGTCATCTCGCCCCAGCAGCGCGGACAAAGCCCATTCGGCTCCGCCGTCGCCGCACGACAGGCGAGACAGGTCGGCGGATAGACGACGTCGACGGCCGCGCGAGCGGCGGCGCCGAGCCAGCGGGCGAAGGCCCTGGGCGATTCTGATGGCGCCAATAACGTGGCCATGGCGGGTTTGTAGCGCGTGCTGCGGAACTGGCAAAGCCGACCGAGAAAAGCCCTTCTCCGCTTGGCGCAGAAGGTGGCCGAAGGCCGGATGAGGTGTGGGAAGGAAGAGCATCGCTTAGTTACGCACAACGCATGGCGCAGCAATTTCATTGCAGAGCCGTGAGTCCAAGCCTTGCGCAAACCGGACGGCGCCGTTCCCGCTTACCACACCCCATCCGGGCTTCGCTTCCCCACAAAGTGGGGAAGGCGATCATCACCACCGTCGCTGCGACATCGCCGAGTTGCGCTATAAGAGCCCCGTGTCCTCGCCTCCCCTCCTGTTCGACCGCGCGCTCGTCGCTGAGCGCCTCGACCGCGCGCTGCGCGCCCCCGCGCCCGGCGCCGACTTCCTGCTGGCGAGGGCGGCGGAAGAGCTCGAGGACAGGCTCGCGCTCATCAAGCGCGAGTTCGCGGAGGCGGCGGATGTGGGCACACCCGGCCCGCATGCCTATCGCGTCCTCCTCGCCCGTGCGGGCGCGCGTAAAACGCTGAGGCTTGCGCCGACGGCGGCGAGCGCGGGACCGCAAGGCGGCGTCGCCGATCTCGAGCAGCCGGGACTTCAGCCGCAAAGCCTCGACCTGATCGTTTCCCTGCACGCCCTGCATTTCGTCAACGACCTGCCGGGCGTGCTGATCCAGCTTCGCCAGGCGCTCAGGCCCGACGGCTTGCTGATCGCCGCCCTGCCCGGCGGCGACACGCTGACCGAACTGCGTCAGGCGCTGACGGCGGCGGAAGCCGAAGTCTCCGGCGGCGCCTCACCTCGCGTCATCCCGTTCGCCGACGTGCGCGCCATGGGCGCCCTGCTGCAGCGCGCGGGCTTGGCCCTGCCGGTGGTCGACGCGGACCGTGCGACCGTGCGCTATTCCGACCTCTTCGCCCTGATGCGCGACCTGCGCGCTTTCGGCGCGGCGAACCCGCTCGTCGCGCGGCTCCGCGCGCCGACGCGGCGCCAAGTATTCTTTCGCGCCCAACAAATCTACGCCGAGCGCTTCGCCGACGCCGACGGGCGCTTACGCGCGACCTTCGACACGCTCTGGATCAGCGGCTGGGCGCCGCATCAGAGCCAGCAGCAACCCCTGAAGCCCGGGTCGGCCAAGGCGCGACTCGCAGACGCGCTGGACCCCGCCCGAAAAACCACCCCCCCGCATTGAGAGACGCCATGGCGACACTCACGAAAAATCCTGCTGTCGACGCCTTCCTGGAGCGCCAGACGACATGGCGCGAAGAATTGGCGGCGCTCCGGCGCATCATCCTCGACTGCGGGCTCGAAGAGCAGTTGAAATGGGGCCAACCCTGCTACAGCCTCGACAACAAGAACGTCGTGCTGATCCACGCCTTCAAGGACTATTGCGCGATCCTGTTCATGAAAGGCGTGCTTCTGAAAGATGAGCAGGGCGTATTGATCCAGCAGACGGAGAACGTTCAGTCAGGCCGCCACATCCGCTTCGCCGACAAGCGCGAGATCGCCGCCCAGAAGGACCTGCTCAAGGCCTACATCAAAGAGGCCATCGAGATCGAGAAATCGGGACAGAAGACGCCGCGCAAAACGACCGCCGATTTCCCCATGCCCGACGAATTGCGCGCGAGGTTCGCCAAGGACCCCGATCTCAAGGAAGCTTTCGCCGCGCTGACGCCCGGACGTCAGCGCGCCTATTTGTTGCACTTCGCCGGCGCCAAGCAGGCGAAGACGAGGGAAGCGAGAATTGAAAAATACGTCGAGGCCATCCGCGAAGGCAAAGGGCTCGACGATTAGGCTTTTGCGCGCTTAAAGAGTTGTCGACGAGGGCGTCGACGCTCCAAGGGGCTGTACTCAGGCGGGCGAATTCGGCGCGGGACTGAAAATTGCGATAGAAGGAACCAGAAATTCCGGTTCGGCGTTTTTGTGGCGTTGGCCCATCGACGCACCGTTTAGAGGGGGTTTTGCGATGATCCATCGCCAGGCCGAAAGGGTAAAAGCCCTGCAGGCGCAGACCGATGCGGCCTATGACCGCTGGGCGCCCATCTATGACCTGATTTTTGACCTGCCGTTCTCGGGCGGGCGACGGGCCGCCGCCGAAGCGGCGGGCGCGGCGACGCCGGCGCGCGGCGAACTGCTGGTCGTCGGCGTCGGCACGGGCCTCGAACTCGAAATGCTGCCGGGACATGCGCGCGTGACAGGCGTCGACCTCAGCGCGCCCATGCTGCAGGTCGCGCGCAAGCGCGTGGCGCGCGATCAACTCAGCCATGTGAAGGCGCTCATCCGCATGGACGCCTGCCAGATGACGTTCGACGCCGCTAGTTTCGACACCGTGCTCGCGCCCTACGTGCTGACCGTCGTGCCGAAGCCGGAGGCGATGCTCGAGGACGCCTGGCGCGTGCTGAAGCCCGGCGGCGAGATGGTGGTCGTCAGCCATTTTTCGGCGGAGCGCGGATTGCGCGGCGGCTTCGAGAGCTGGCTCGACGGCTATTCGGACTGGCTCGGCTGGCGCCCGCTGTTTCCCTTCTCGATCCTGTCGAACTGGGTCAACGTCCACGATGACGCGGAATGGCGAGAGCGCCGCGCGATCGGCCCGATGAGCCTGTTCACCCTGGCGCGGATCGGGAAGCGCGCGTGAAGTTGTAGCCGAGGTCGTTGAGTTCGGCCGGCCGCGCTCGTCGACTCGACTGGCCGCGGGCGGCGACCGGCGCTAGAGAGCGGACGTTCTCCAGCGCCCGGAATCCCCATTGAGTCCTTCACAGCGCACGTCGTGGCTCGGCGTGTTCGTCATCTTTGCCTGCGGCGTCGGCGGCGGGCTGCAATTCGCCAAAACCTCTGTGCTGTTCGACGCGCTGAGCCGCCACTACGCGGCGAGCCCGGCGACGATCGGCTGGTTCATCTCGGCGGTCGGGCTGGCGGGCGTGGCGTTCGGCGCGACGGCGGGATTGATCGTCGGCCGCATCGGCATCCGCGTCGCCTTGATCGGCTCGCTCATCGGCGGCGCCGTGCTTTCGCTGCTCGAAGCGCTTCTGCCGCCCGCGCCATTGTTTGTCGCGCTGAGGGCTCTCGAAGGCCTGTCGCAGCTTGGCATCGTGGTCGCGGGTCCGACTTGCGTCACAGGGCTCGCGACGATCCGGGACCGGCCGCTGGCGCTCGGGCTCTGGGGCACGTTCATGAGCGTGGCGTTCCTGGTCGCGGGCCTTTTCGCGCGACCGCTTGCTGAAGGGTTCGGGTTGGCTTCGCCGTTCTTCGTGCACGGCGTCGTGATGCTCGTGCTGGCTGTCGCCGCCTATCGCATCGCGCCGGCGACCGAGCGCAGCGTGACGAGCGACGCGCGCAGCCTGATCGGCCAGCATGTCGATCTCTATGTCGATCCTCGCTCCCAGGGGCCCGCGATCTGCTGGCTCGCCTACACCGGCATGTATCTCGCCTTGCAGACGCTGACGCCGCAGCTTGCCCCAGCGGAGCTGCGTTCGGCGATCATTGTCGGCATGGCCTTCATGAGCATATGCGCCTCGCTGTTCGCGGGCGCGCTCGCCCATCGCGGCTTCTCTCCCTTCGCGCTGACGGCCGGCGCCTTTGTCGCCACCCTGGCGGCGAGCGTGCTCGTACAATTCGCCGTCGGCGGCAGACTGATCGCGCCGGCGGCGCTGTTCCGCATGGCGATGCTGAGCCTGCTGCCGGGCGCGATCCTGCCGATGATCCCAAAACTCAATCCCGACACGCCGGGTCAGGCGCGCGCCTTCGGAGCGATGGCGCAAACCGGCAATGTCGGCTCGGCGCTAGGGCCGCCGCTGTTCGCGACGAGCCAGTCCGCCTTCGGCCCGGTCGGACTGTTTTTGCCGGCGGCGGCGTTGTGCGCCCTGGGCTTTGCAATGACGCTGCGCGCCGGCTCAGGCGCCCCGGCGAGATCAGGCCGTCCGAGCGAAGACCAAAGAACGTAGGATGCGCGGCATTGGAGGGTCGGCGTCCACGCCGACCATCACACCCTCGTCGGCCTGGAGGCCGACGCTCCTTGAGATCCGCCGCGAAAGCCGGTCGCCAGCACATAGAGCTCTGCGCTGCCGGCGCGGCTCGCCTTCGGCTTGACATGCCGGACGACCGCGAAGTCGCGCTTGAGGTCGGCGAGCAAGGCCCCTTCCGTTCCGCCCTGCAGCACCTTGGCGACGAAGAAGCCGCCGGGCACGAGCACGTCGCGCGCGAAGTCGACCGCCAATTCGGCGAGGCCGACGATGCGCAGGTGATCGGTCTTGCGATGGCCCGTCGCATTCGCCGCCATGTCGGACATCACGCCGTCCGCCGGGCCTCCCAGCCAATCCCGCAGGATCTCGGGCGCTTCGGGATCGTGAAAATCCATCTGGCGGAATTCGACGCCTTCGATCGGGTCGATCTCGAGGAGGTCGATGCCGATCACCCGCCCCTGCCCCTCGTGCGACTTGACCGCCCGCGCCGCGACCTGCGCCCAGCCGCCCGGCGCGGCGCCGAGATCGACGATCCGCATGCCGGGCGGAACAGATGGTATTTGTCCGCCATCTCGACCAGCTTGTAGGCCGCGCGTGAGCGAAACCCTTCCCGCTTCGCCTGCGCGACGAAGGGATCGTTGAGCTGGCGCTCCAGCCACAAAGTCGAGGAAAGGCTGCGCTTGCGCGCGGTCTTCACCCGCGTCTTCAGCGACCTGCCGCCTTCGCGCCCCGAAGTCGCCATGTCAGAACCGCGGCCGGCCGTGCGGGCCGACGCGATCGGCGCGCATCAGCTGGGAGAGGATTCCTTCGCGCAAGCCCCTGTCAGCAATGCGGATGCGCTCGGCGGGAAAGCGGGCTCGGATCGCTTCGAGGATCGCGCAGCCCGCGAGCACCAGGTCGGCGCGCTCAGCGCCGATGCAGCCGTTGGCGGCGCGATCGGCATAGCTCATGGCGCGCAGGCGATCGACAGCGGCGTCAACTTCGGGGCTGGTCAGCCAGAGGCCGTCGATCTGGCGCCGGTCGTAGCGGGCGAGGTTCAAATGCACGCCAGCGATCGTCGTCACGGTCCCTGACGTCCCGAGCAGATGGAAGCGCGAGCACCGGCGAAGATGGGCGACCTCGCCTGCGAAGGCGGCGAGCGCCTCGTCGACATGGCGGATCATGGCCGTGAACACTTCCGACGTCACGTTCTCGCCGCCAAAGGTCTCGGCGAGCGAGACGACGCCGAGCCTCAGCGAGGCCCAGGCCTCGACCTGCCGCGCCCCGCCCTCGTCGCGGCCGCGCGTCGTCCAGACAATCTCGGACGACCCGCCGCCGATATCGAAGAGCACGGCGCCTTCGGCTTCCGCATCCGCGAGTTCGCCGCATCCGGCGGCAGCGAGGTAAGCCTCGGTGCGACGGTCGACGACCTCGAGCTCGAGGCCGATGCGATCCTGCACCAGATCCAGAAACTCGCGCCCATTCGTCGCGGAGCGGCAGGCCTCCGTCGCGATCAGTCGTGCGCGCGTGACGCCTCGGGCGCGCATCTTGTCGCGGCAGATGCGCAGGGCTTCGAGCGTGCGCGAGATCGCGGCTTCGGAAAGGCGCCCGGTCTGGCTCAAGCCCTCGCCGAGCCGCACGATGCGGGAAAAGGCGTCGATGACCCTGAAACCTTCCGCGGTCGGGCGCGCGACCAGCAGTCGGCAATTGTTGGTGCCCAAATCCAACGCAGCATAGACCCGACGCCCAGGCGGAGACCCCGCCTGGGGATCCGCATAGGCCGCGCGCGACTGACCAGCGTCGGTTGGGCCCAATTGCGATTGAGCCAACGACGAAAACTCCTCGTGCATCCCGGCGCCAAGGCGCCAGGACGACTTGTCGATGAGGAAGGTAGCACGCCCGCGCCCGGATGCAATGCGGGGCCAAGCCGGCGCCCCGCTCAGGGCTTGAAGAAGGCGGCCTTGACTTTGTCGCCGACGTGAACGCCGATCTTCGCCGCCATGCCGCCGTTTAGCTCCAGCACGGCGATGCACGGGCCGCCTGAGGTGATCACGTTCTCAGACAAAGGCTCTGCGTTCGCCACGACATGCGTCACCAGCCCACGCGGCGATATGAAGATCATGTCGAGCGGGATGTAGGTGTTCTTCATCCAGAACGTGACCGGCTCTTCGGCGTCGAACTCGAACAGCATGCCGCGATCGGCCGGCATGAAGCGGCGAAACATCAGGCCTTTCTCGCGCTCCGCTTCGTTCCTGGCGATTTCGACCTGAAAGACGTGCTCGCCGCTTGCCGTCGCGATGGTGAGCGGCTCGAGGCCTTGCGCGGTCGAGGGACGAACGTCCGAAGAGCGCGAACGCGACGGCGAGCAGGCCTGCGAACAACCAACTGCGCAACGCCGACGCCATCCCGGAAACCTCAGTGCGCTGAGGGCGCCCGAACGCCTTCGAGCGGGCGCACTTCGACGGCGAGCAGGCCCTTCGGTCCCGGCCCGAAGCGCGCGAGCATCGTGTCGCCGGGCTTCGGATCGATGAAGCCGTAGCGGCGCAACGTCTCCATGTGGACGAAAATATCCTCGGTGCCCTTCGCCGCGCGTCAGGAATCCGAAGCCGCGCGACCGGTTGAACCATTTGACGATGACGATCTCGAAGCCGCCGACATCGGCGGCCTGCGCGCGCGGCCGCGCCTTGCGTCGGCGGCGCTGGCGGCGGCGCATCGCCGGCGATGACCGAGAGCACTCGGAACACCTGCCAACCACGATCGCGTCGCTGCGCTTCGGCGACGACCCGCGCGCCTTCGGTCAGCGTCATGAAGCCGTCGCGTCGCAGAATGGTCACATGGATGAGAATGTCGCCGCTCGCCGCTATCGGGCACGATGAAGCCGTAGCCTTTGCCGACATCGAACCATTTGACGCGGCCCGCAATTTCGACCAGGCCGACCGGGCGCTCAATAGCTCCGCGCCGCTCGCGCGCTCGATAGTTGTCAGGCGTCAGTCCGATGAGGGGCTTGTCGAACTCGTCGCTCAACTCTCAGGCCCCCTGTCGCCCGCGACTCCACGCCCGCAGAACTCGAACGGCCCGCCGATGGAACCAGCGCTCCGCCATGGCTCGCGCTTCAACGCGGCGAATCGCCACGCGAAATAATCTCTCGCAAGCAACATAGCAAAACGGCTTGCGCGGGCCTAGCGAAAAACGGGCCTCCGTTCAAAGTTTGTGGATAGTGTCCCGCATGCCTCATCAAACAAAACGCCCGCGCGCGACAGCTTCGCGCGGGCGTGACGGCGGCAAATACCTAGAAATGGCGAGCGATCACTCTCCCTCGTCTTCGGGCTCCGGCGGAGGCGCCATGCCTTCGAGGCCGCGCAGCAGATCCTCTTCCGTCATGCGATCGAACTGCGACGTCGGAGTCGGCGTCGACGACGACATTGGCCGGCACCAGCGGCGGCGCGGACTCGGCCTCGGGCTCGTCGACCTCGACCTGCTTCTGCAGAGCGTGGATCAGATCTTCCTTAGATCGGGCGGCGGGAGCTTTGAGTCGGCGATCTCGCGCAGCGCGACGACCGGGTTCTTGTCGTTGTCGCGCGCCGACATGGATCGGCGAACCCGAGGAGATGGCGCGCGCGCGATGGCTCGCCATCAGTACGAGATCAAAGCGATTGTCGACCTTGTCGATGCAGTCTTCTACGGTGACGCGCGCCATGGCGGCTCCTTGAAAAGAACACGAGCGTGGGGGTTTGGCCGCGGCTCCTACACGAGAAGGCGAAGCGACGCAAGTTTTCCCCCTGCCTGTGCGTCAATTTGTCCTCCCTAACCCTTCGGCGCGTCCTCGCTACGCCGGCCCGAAAGCCTCAGAATCTCCGGCAGCTTTTCGTAATCAGGGTCGAGAAAGAACGCGCCTTCGGTGCGCGAGCAGGCCTCGTCGGAGATCGTCGTCATGCCTCGCCTGACGATGACGGCCCGCAATCGCCTTCGCCCCGACGGCGGGATTGCCGCTCGTTACATAGGCCGTATAGCTGACGTCGCCATGCACGAACCGGAGCTGGCGCTCCTCGCCGTCGAAACTCATCGACAGGCGGAAAATCTCGCCGCGCAAGGGATCGCCGACGATCGTCAATTCGGTCCGCGCGCGCGGACCGAAGCGATAGACGAAATGACCGCTCTCCTTGGCGATCTCGATGCGTTTCGCGCCGATCTCGCAAACGAACAGCGGCCGCGCCTCGGCGGAGCCGCCATGCGATGCGAACGCCGCTATGAAACCGAAGGCTACGAACATCCGCGAGGCGCCGCGCAAAACCAGCATCGCGGATCTCACAGCCCCGAAAGCACTTGCGTGTAGGCGCCCTCGGAGCCATCGATCGCACGCCGGTTGGCCGCGGTGTCGACAACGGTCAGATAATAGCGCTCACCGTTCGGCAGAGTTTCGAGTTCGTAGGCGATCTTCTCGACCGCCTGTCTGGGCGCATCGGGGTTTTCGAACAGGAACAGCTTGAAGGGCGGCTTGCCGGCGCGCGCGGCCTCGCCGATCGGCGTGATCTTCGCCCGAGGGGTGGCGCCTTTGCGCAAATTTTCGAGATCCTTGGCGACCATGTCGTCGAAGCTCATCGCGTCGGGCCGGTAGGCTGTCTGCACGTAGATCATCGGATCGTCGAAGGTCAGCTTCTTCTTGTCCGGCAGCAGGATCGTGACGAGATTTTCGCGGCTGGCGTCCGCGTCGACGACCCAGCCATTGGGCGGCTTGACCTGCGTCTGAAACCAGAAGCAGATCTTGTTCTCGCAACTCTTCGCCATTTTCTTGATTTCGTCGCCGTGCGAGGGCCCCGCGGCGAGGGCGATAAAAATTGAGATCGCAAAGAGTTGAAGATGATTTCGCATGGCGGCCCAACCAGACTTTTGTTTCCTGTTACGGTCCGGCCTTCACCGCCTTGAGCTCCGTTTCCGCGTAGGATCGCTCGGGCGTCGGCTTCGGGCAGCCGGCGAGCGCCTCGCGCCATTTGGCGGTCGCGGCTTCGCCCTTGCCGGCGCGCGCCAGCGCAACGCCCGCATAGAAATTGGCCTCGCAGAGGCGGCGGGGCTTGTCCGAAGCTGCGCCGTCCTCGGCCGCCGCGGCGAGCGCCTCGGGCGTCGATTGCGCCAGCAACAGGCGGATCGCCGGCGCCGGCCATTTGCCCATGTCGAATTTCGCGCTTTGTTCCTTGAGCTGGCTTTGCAGGCCGCTCTTCACCATCACCACGTCGAGCAGCAGGCCAGGATAGGGCTCGGCCGGCGCAAGCGCCGCGGCCTGGCTCAAATCTGCGAGCGCCTTCGGCGTCGCGCCGTTGAGATAATATTCCATGCCTCGGTTGAACCAGGCGGCGGCGCTGCGCGGATCTGCGGTCAGCGCCGCGGAATGGTCGGCGATGGCGCCGTCGATGTCCCCTTTCAGCCGCTTGGCGATGCCGCGATAGACGAGCGCATCAGTTTTGGCGCCATCGCGCTTCGACGATTCGCTGAAGTCTGCGATCGCGCCATCGAGATCGCCCTTCGAATAGCGGGTCAGGCCGCGATCGAAATAGCTTTGCGCGTCGCCCTGGGTCTGGTTGATCACGACGCCGAAATCCGCGATCGCGGCGTCCCACCGCCCAAGGTTCCGCTCCGCGGTTCCCCGCACGATAAAGGCGAAGGTTTTTTGCTTGTCGGCGCCGATCGCCTTGGTCGCGTCGGCGATCGCATGCTCGGCGTCGCCGCTTTCCAGATAGACATACGCTCGGTTAGTAAAGGGCCGCTGATAGGTCGGGTCGACCGCCATCGCCTTGGTATAATCCGCGATCGCGCCTTTCCAGTCCTTGAGCTTCATATAGGCATTGCCGCGATTGTAGTATTCGATTGCGCGGTCGCGCGGCGCGTCCTTCGGATGCGTATCGAGCCAGTGCGTGCAGGCTTTGACGACATTCGGCCAATCGTCGGAATATTCGCAGCCCTGGATGTCGTCGCTGCCGCCGCTGACTGGCTGATTGCCGACATAGAGGCCGTTTCGCGTGTCGCCGGAAACCACTGCCGGCGTCTGGCCGGCGAAGTCGAAAGTCTCTGTTTCGACGTCCTTATCGACCTCGGTCGCGATTTCGATCAGCGGCTCGGTGTTGGACGGATAGAAGTCGAGCGCCTTCGAGAAATTGTAGTCGTCGAGCCTGGCGTTCGGCTTGGGGTGCGCGGCGATGGATTTTTGCGTGAGATCGGGCAGGCGATCGATCACGTCGGGCGTAAGCAGGGCGAGGTCCCAACGCCAGTTGGGTCCGTCGCCGAACATGGCGGCGCTCGGCTCATTGGTGCGGCTGACGCGACCCTGACGATATTCGAAATAGGCGAGCGTCTGCGGCGCCGAAGGCGCGGCGGCGCGCATCCGGATATAGTCTGGCAGCACACGCATCTCGACAATAGGCTCATGCGCGCCGAGTTGGTCGGCGATTTCGGCGACCGCGCGCTTCAGTTCCACGGGCTCGAGCAGGCTCGTCTGGCGGCTGTCGCCTACGGGATAGGCGACGTGCAGCGGCGCGCCTTTCGCGTCGAACGTCACCGAGCCCTTGAGCGGCTCAGGAGTCCCCGGCATCCGGAACAGCGGCCCGCCGGTTTCCTCGACCTCGACGGTCCATTCGATCGCGGAGCGGCTCTCGCGGTGTGGCTTGTCGATGGTGATTTTCTTCACCGCCCCCTTGGGAATCGTGAGCGTGTCGAGCGCAGCCTTTTTCGCGGCGCCTATCACAGAAAAATCGATTTCGGCGAGGTCAAAACTTTCGCCAATGGACTCGTCCGGGAAAAGCTGGAGCGCGCTGTCCATGGCGCTCGTCTTGATCTCCTCGATGTCGGCCGTGAAGCGTTGGATTTTGGCGTTGGGACTGGAAGCGAGCCGCATCGAAAGCCTCATGTCCTGCTTTTCGATCTCGAGTTTGTAGAACTTCCAGTCCTTGCCTGTCTCCTTGGCGATGCGGGTCAAAAAATCCTTGAAGTCGTCGTCTCCCGCGAACAGGTCTAGGCGCGCGGCGCGATTGGTGTGGCGCAGATCGCTGGACGTGATCTCGCCCTGCAGGTTGGCGCCGAAGTCGGCGAATTCATCGACCGCCTTGACGCTGATCTGCCAGATCGGCGTTTTCGACGCGTCGCCGACGATCGCCGGCAGGCGCATCAGCTCCATCTCGGTGACATGCGCGGGGTTGTCGAGCCGCGCCTTGGCGATGGCCGCAGCCGCCAGCTTTGGCACGATTGCAAACACATCCTTGGGCATGGCGAATCGGCGGTCACGGATCGAGCCCGGCGCGCCGGCGGAAGACCCGTCGCCGACGCGCTTCGCGATGTCGAGGCCGAGCGAGCCGATGACGCCGCGATGCGAAACGCGCCAGGTCTGCGGATCTGTGGGCGAATCCGTCGGGATCAGATCGACTGTCAGTTCATCCGCCGTGATGCTGACGCCCAGAAGATCGAACGGCTTGCCGACGGCGACCACGATCGCCTCGAGCCCGCCCTCCGCGGCGCCCGGCTCAAAGAAGTTCTGACCGTCGGCGCGGGCGGACGCCAAGCCGGCGAACAGCAGGAACGTCGTAAGCCAAATAAACGCGCGCGCCCTCAAATAAATCTGCATTGAAGCCTCCGCGGAAGCAACTTACGGTCCACCGCGGGCCATGTGGCCAAAGCGCTCGGATTAAGAAACTGTCATTCCCGCGAAAGCGGGAATCCAGTGTCGTAGGGCTCCGCGGCTTCAGGTTTCCAGCCGCTTTCTGCGGGCTCGGCGTCACACTCTGGATCCCCGCTTTCGCGTGGATGACAGCGGAGGGCGTTTGAACGCGCTACTCCCTGCAGAACGCCGCGATGTCGCTGGGCGGTGTCGCGGCTGATGTCGGGGCACAGCGCCGGGAAAACTTCCGTCGCGTGGATCGTGCCCATCATCTGGCGACAGCGGGCGTTGACGCCGCTGCGAACCAGCAGGCGATAGAAGTTTATGCCTTCGTCGCGCAGCGGATCGCATTCGTTGACGCTGATCACAACGCTCGGCAGGCCCTTGACTTCGGCCTCGTCGGCGAAGCCCGGCCAGGCAAGCGGGTTGCGGGCTTGAAACGCCTCGATGCCGTAGCCGATCGCGCCGTTGTTGTTGTGCAGGTCGATGAAGATGCCGTTGTTCTCGATCGACGACGGGCAGTCGGGCGCCGGCCATCGCCTGCGAGGTAAGGGCACAACGCGTAAAGGCCTTTCACAAGGCCGATGTCGCCGTCGCGCTTCAATTTAAGACCGGTCGCGAGGCAGAGGTTGCCGCCTCCGCTCTCCCCCGCGACGACGATCCGCGTCGGATCGATCCCGAGCGTCGCGGCGTTGGCGTGCACCCATTTCAGGCCGGACACGCAATCGTTGAGACCGGCTGGAAACGGCGCCACTTCGGGGACTGACGAGGGCGTGACGCAATTGCGGAAATCGACCATCGCGACCGCGACGCCTTGCGCCGCGATGATCCGTCCCCATGCCTTGTAGAATCCCCGTTCGGCCGACAGGAACGCCATGCCGCCGCCGTGGATGTAATAGACGCAGGGGACAATGTCGCTGTTGTCCGGGCGGATGAAATGGATGCGGATCGTGTTGCCGTCGGGTTCGCGAGACCACGGAACTCCCAGCGCGAAGTCAGCCCCTTCGACGAAGCGACGCCTTCAGTATCCATCGAGTCGAGGAACCCCTCGATCATGGCGTTCCGGGCCAGCGCCTCCGCCGAGTTTGCTCGCGCCAGCAAGGTCTCGCGATCCGGAACATCCGCGCCTGGCGGCAGCTCGATGGCGCCGAACATGGCTTTGATGCGAGGATCAATCCGCGGATCAGTTGAAATCTTCGTCGGCATGTCGGCTCCCCCCAATAAATGTTGATAGGCGAAATCTGCGCTAATTCCGGTCGATGCGCCAGCCCGACGAGGGGTGGTGAGATGGTCGGCGTGGACGCCGACACTCCTGGAGCGTCGGTCTCCAGGCCGACGAGGGTGTGATCGACGCAGGCGCGCCTCAGCAGCACACAAGCCCGTTGCGATAGAAATCTTTCGCCAGCGGTTCGAACGCCTCGCAGGCGCTGACGAAGGCGGCCCTGGTCGGCGCTCTCTCGCGATACTGTCGGCGCAGCTCCTGATGCGTCTCCTCGAGATTTACGCGCAAGCGGCCCTCGAGAACCACCGGCGCGCCCGCGACATAGAGGGCGTCGACATGAGCGGCGTGAGCGCGAGCAAATAGCAGATCAACCGGCTCGACGGGCATCACCGCATCGCGGTCGAGCCTGTCGAGATCGAGGATCAGCAGGTCGGCGGGCGCGCCGACCTTCAAGGCGCCCGCGCCCGGCGCCCCGTTGGCGAAGCGGCCGTTGCCGACGATGCGGGCCAGCCAGTCCTCTCGCGTCACGACTTCGTCGAGACCCCAGCCGCCGTGCAGAAAGTGGCCGAGCCGCATTTCGCGCAAGGCGTCGTCGTCCTCGTCGAAGGCGGAGGCGTCGACGCCGAGCGCGACGCGGCAGCCGCGCCGGATCGCCTCGCCGATCGGCGCGATTCCCGATCTCAGATGCAGGTTGGAGCTCGGATTGGTGACGATCACCGCGCCGGCCCGTGCGATTTCGTCGAGTTCTTCAGGCCGCGCGTAAACGCAATGGGCGAGCGCGAGGCGCTCTGAGAGGAAGCCGAGTTCCGCAAGCCGCTTCGTCACGCCGCTCGGATAGAGATGATCCAGAAAAGGCGCGCTGGTAGCGCGTTTCCAAGAGATGCATATGGATCCGCCGGCCGCTCTTAGCGGAAGCCTCCGCGATGGCCGAGAGCAGCTCTTCCGTGCACCATTGCACCCCATTCGGGCCGAACTGCACCGTAAACGTCTCACTCTCGACGGCGGCGGCGATCTCCTCGACGCGCGCCACCTGTTCGGCGGGCGACGGCTGCTTCATGAAGAACACGGCCTCCATCGCCGCGCGCTGATCCGCGTCGAGCTTGTCGAGCAGCGGCTTAGCGTCGCCGTAGATCAGCGGATTGCGATTACGCATGAACACGGCGAGCGTCACGCGGACGCCGACGTCCGCGGCGGCGCGGGCAATTTCGCGCGCCTCGTCGACCTGCGACATGGGCCCGTGAAAGCGCGTGTAATGCGCCATGACGGAGCCGACGCCCGAGCGCGCCGCGCGCGCAAACGCCGCCTTGGCGCCGAGGTAGGGGTCGATCGGAGCCATCGCGCCGAGCCGGATGAGCCAGGTCTCGAGCGGTTTGCCGGCGGCGCCGAACGAGGTCGGCGACAGCGGCCGGCAATGGTCGTGCGCATTGACCAGCGCAGGGATCGCGAGCCGCCGCGGACCCGTCGCGGCCTTCGAAGGCGTGAGGGCGGCGATGACTCCGTTGTCGATCTCGATGTCGAAGGCGGCGGAGGGCGCCTCGCCTTGAAGCAGACTGGCCGTCAATAGGGTTCGCATGAAACGCCCTCCTTACACGCACGGCGATGCAAGCCGAGCGCCAACCTTTTGAGCGGCGGCGTCCACGCCGCCGACCATCGCG
>CAVQBX010000005.1:0-145337 GCA_963710855.1 uncultured Pseudomonadota bacterium
AAGGAAGAGATCCAGACCCTCACCAAGCGGTTCGAGGGGAAGGTCAACGAGCTGGCCGAAAAGAAGTCGGCCGAGGTGCTCGAACTTTGACCAGCCGCCTGGAAAGGTGATCCGCGATTCGAGAGATTCCCGATCTTGATTGTTTTCACTCTGAAAACTATACTGCCGATGTCTTCGATCGATGGCGATCAAGGAGCGGCGGGTGCACATCATTTCGAATATGACAAGGACCAATGGAAGGACGATTGAGGGCCTCGACGAGGGGGTGACGCGATGGCGACCAAGACTAAAACCACCGGCAAGACCGAGCCAAACGATCGTAGAGATGTCTCCCCGGTCGAACGCGGCAAGGAAAAAAAGGATGTCCTCTGCCGAGGCCCGGGCCAGATCCAAAAAAGCAATGCCCCTACCGCTGCTCTCGGCACCGACCCGGCTTATCTCGCCCTGAGACGAGCGGTTCGGCGCCGGCCGATCCGCACCGATGCCGAGCTAGACACGGCCTCCGAGATGATCGACGAGCTGACCGACCGAGATGACCTGTCCGCGACCGAGTTCGATTACCTTGACGTGCCAGGTGACCTCGTGGAGAAGTACGAGGACGAGCATGTGGAAATGCCCCACGTCAGTGATGCCGCGATGCTTCGTTCCCTCATGGACGAAAGAGGAGTCAGGCAGGCCGAGGTAGTGCGAGGCACCGGACTCAGCAAGACCGTTCTGTCGCTCGTCCTGAACGGCAAGCGGGACCTGACCCGGGAGCACATCGAGACGCTGGCAAAGTACTTCCGCGTGAACCCGGCCGCGTTTCTGGGATCGACGTGAGCGGCCGCCGATGGTTGCCCGTCCTCGGCGGAGTCATTGCTTCGGCCCCCTCCTTCTTCCCCTCGATCAGCTCCTCGGCCTCGCGGAGCAGGACCTGGCACCGCAGCAAATCGTACCAATTCTGGTCGTAGAGCTGGCCGCGGTCGAGCCGGGGAAGTTTCCGGTTGAGGGTATCGGGCGGTCAAGGTCAGGGCCTGGCGGGCATCCTCGTTGCGGCCGAGACGGTGCCGGGCGACGGCCGGAACGAGGGCTGCCTGGAGGGCTGCATCCTTCTCGAGGTCCAGCTTCAG
This sequence comes from uncultured Pseudomonadota bacterium, assembly GCA_963710855.1. Lineage (GTDB taxonomy): Bacteria > Pseudomonadota > Alphaproteobacteria > Rhizobiales > Beijerinckiaceae > Roseiarcus. The sequence continues at coordinate 1,110 of CAVQBX010000005.1, forward strand.
TGTGTTCTTGAGATCTGCGGCCCGAGCGAACTGGCCGTCGCGGTAATCGGCCAGAACGCGGTTGAGCACGAAAAAGCCCCGCGAAGAATGCTTCTCAAAACCCTTCATGGCGCGATTGGCCAGGTCGAGCATGGGCCGGAGGTCGGCGACCGCGCCGGGCACGAGCAGGCCACACTTCGAGGTGCGCTCCGCGACCACGGGGTCCTTGGTGGCGGTCAGCCTCGGCCAGCATGGCCAGCATGGCTTGCTTGTACCGGTCTTGGTCCTGGGTCTCGGCCAGGATCGCGGTGTGCCGTATCCAGTGCATCGTATCATTCGGATCCAGATCGGCAATGTGCGTTGAAGCCGTGAGAGCTTCCGGCCAGCGGCCGCGTGAGCGAGGAAGTCGAGCCGGGCGTCCCACAGCCGCTTGTCCTTGGGCCGCAACCCGGTTACGCGGTCGAAGACCGGGTCCCACCCCGCCAGCTCTCCTGGGACCCCAGCCCCGGGCTCGCTCCCACCGGGCGAGTCCATGCCCCTCGACGAAATCGCCGGCCGCCTGCTCGGCCCGGCCGAACTCGGCGTGGGTGATGCCGCAATCCTTCCAGACCTGTGCGTTGTCCGGCTTCAGCGACACGGCTTTCGCCAGGTCGGCTTCGGCCTGGTCCCAGCGCCCAGCTCGGCGAGTCGGCGGCCGCGAGCCAGGTAGAGGCCGGCCTGGTCCGGGTCGAGCAGATGGGCCAGGTCATAATCATAGGTCGCCCGGTCCAGGGCCTTCAGTGTCTCGCGGTACGCGGGCTTGAAAAACCCGCCTTCCCGTTGCGGTCGTCCTTCGGCTCGCCCCCCTCGATCAGAGCCTGCGCCTCGGCGTACAGGACCTGGAACTGGGAGAAGTAACGCCAGTCCGCAGGCAGCCGGCAACCCGGCGCGGCGAGGGCCTTCCGGGTCTCGATAGGTCGTACCACTGTGTAGCCCGTGCCAGCCACTGGCGGGACTCCTCCGGATTTCCGCGCCGGTGGCGGGTCATGGCCAGCGCGGGGAAGGCTCGAGGATCACCCTTGTCCCGCGCCTGCTCGAGTGACCCGAGGGCCTCTTGAAAGCGGCCCGCACGGTAGAACGCCAGTCCGGAGGTCAGCACCGCCCTCGGAGTGTTGTTGTGATCCTTCACGCCGAGCTCGCCCAGCTCCACCAGACGCCGGAGGTTCGCGACCGGGTCCGGGGCCAGGGTGCACGCGTAGGTGAGCGGGTAATGGTTCGAGTCCTGCGGCCCAAAGCGATCGAACAGGCGGCGACTGAGGCGGCGATAGGCCTGCATGTCCCCGGAGGCGGCAACCAGTGACGCGTAATAGTACCAGACCAGCGTCTGGGCTGGACCCGGAATGCGTAAGATCGATCGCCCGGGCGACGCCTGCGCTTGCCTCGTCCCACAGCCCCAGCTCCGCGGACGTGAATCCGCGGTCGAATGCGCTGTCGCCAATGCGGAGACGGAGGGAGATATCGCTGGTCGCACTGCTGACCTTGACCAGCAACACGTTGCGGCCGGCGCGGAGGGTGACCGGGAGGCGATCCATGAAAGTTCAACACAGCGTTAACCGGACTGCCCCGATGGTCCACGGGCTCGTGGACGATTCGACCGTTCAACCAGATCTGTGCCTTGTCGTCGGCGCTGACCAGGAGCGAGGCCGTCCGCTCGTCGGGCGAGAAGACATAGGCCAGGGCGTAGGCCGAGAGATGGTCGGAGTCGAAGCAGGTTCTCGAAGATCGACATGACCTTAGTGGCTGGTCGCGGGCGACCGCCACGTCAGCTCTTCCGCCCAGCGCCGAACGCGGGGAGAGGCCGGGCCAGCGGGGTCGGGTCTCCTCGGGCGGCAGCAGTCGTAGCGGGTCCCGTAATCGGGGAAAGGATGGCCGAGCCCACGCGCCGGCGGTCGAGGAAGGCATTGAGGTTCGCCCGGCGTCCGCTCCGCGGTGCGGGCGAAAGCCGAGTCCGCCTCGGCATGGCGGCCCCGTTCCGCGAGGAACCGGCCCTGGGCGATCCAGGGGTAAGGATCGTCCGTTTTGAGCGTGAGCGCCCGGGCGAAATCCGCTTCGGCCCGTTCGCGATGTCCAAGCTGTAACAAGACCCGGCCGGTCGCCAGATAGACCGCCGGGTCTTCGGGCCGTGCATCGACCGCGGCCTGCAGCTCGGCCTCGGCCTTCTCCGCGTCGCCGAGCCACGCGTAAACGCGGGCCCGGTGCAGCCGCACGAGCGGGTGGACAGGCGGGGCATGGCCGTCGATGAGCGTGCCCGCCTCGCGGTAGAGGATCTCGAACAGGGCCAGCGGTTCCCCACCAAGCCGTGGGCAACTGAGCGCGTTGCCCGCCATGCCCGGCGCAGGAGCTGCTCGAACCACGCATCGGCCTCGCGCAGCAAGCGGCGGGCCTCCTCCGAGCGGCCGAGGCGGTGGTTCGCCATCGCCCGGAACGGGAGGGACTTCGTTTTCCTGCTCATTCAGTGCGGTGAGCGCCTCTTCAAATCGGCCCGCCCGGTAGCGGGCGACGCCGCGGCAGTAGGCTGGCCAGAGCCTGTCCATGAGCCCGTTCAGCTTCTCGACGGCCTGCGTCAGGCGGGCGGGTTCCACCGCCGAGTCGGGGGACATGGAGCCGCAGCGGACGAAATTGAAGGTATCGCCCGTCAGGTCGAACCGTTCGCGCAGGGCTTCGGTGTAGCGGCGGTAGCCCGCGGTGTCTCCGGTGAGGAGTCGCATCATCGGATGATAGAACCAGGGCCCGCCGATCGACGCCTGTTGCACTTGCTCGAAGCCTCGGGCGAAGAAGCGGAGCGGCCTCTTCCCAGAGTCCGAACCGCGGCGTAATCATTCGCCAGGGCATTCTCGGCCGAGCGGAGCTGCGTCGCGAGCGCGGCCTCGTGCTCGGCCTCTCGCGGGTGCCTGCGCGGAGCGATTCCAGCCCCTTCCGCCGGAGTCGCGCCCGCGGCCAGCCGGCCGTTCTTCCACTGGAGGGTGCCAAGCGCGAATCCCGCCCCAGGGCGAGGTTCGCGTTTTCTTCAGGCGTCGGTGCTGTGAAGTCGGGATGCTCCAGGGAAAACTGTACGGCGCCCTCGCCCAACCACTGTTCCTGCGTCATGCCGCTCAGATCGCCGAGCTCCACGGTTTGACCGGAAGCCAGTTCCCCGAGCGAAACCAGCTCCTCGGTGGGCATCGCGGGTGGAGTGAGGATGCTGGGCAGGTCGATCACGAACTCGATTCCCGACCCCACCGTGGCCACGGCGCGACGTCCGTCGGCCGCGACCTCGACACTGTTGGCCGACCCTCCGGGTTTACCGTCGGCCAGCCGTAGCGGCGCGATGACTGGCTTGCCGGTCAGAAGCTCCCAGAATCGGACCTGCCCGTCGCGGCAAGCGGTGAGGGCATGCTTTCCATCGGGCGTGATGGAGACACCATAGACCTCGTCGCCATGAGCCAGCGGAGGACAGACCAGGCGGCCGGCTTTCCAGTCCCAGAGCCGGGCCTGACCGTCCTTGCAGCCGCTCAGGAGTGTCTGACCGTCGGGGCTGAAAGCGACGCAGAACAGGCCGTAGAGATCCCCGGGATGAAGGAGCGGCGCCGGACAGCGCACTGCCGGTCGCCAGGTCCCACACCTGGACGGCATTCTTGCCATTGACTGCGGTGGCCAGGAGCCGGCTGTCCGCCGAGATGGTGAATACCGCGACAGGGCCCGCCGCTCAGAACCGGCCGGACCGGGGCGAACCGAAGCCGCCCGGTTTCGGAGTCGCGGACATCAATGGCATTGACCCCGACGTGAGCGAGAGCATGCGCGGCTCCATCGGGGCTGTAGGCGATCCGAGGGCTAGTGTCCGCACCCTTCGCCATTCCTTCTGCGGCGAAGTTCCTTGACCAGGTCACCGCTCCGGCTGTCGAGCACCAGCAGCTCGCCGCCGGTGCAGAGCACGGCCACCTGGAAGCTCCCGGGCCGCGCGGCCACGCTGCACGGCGGGTGCGGGAGCGTCCTGGCCGGAAACAGGGAACGGCCGGTCGCAACGTCCGACACGGAGAGCCATCCCGTTTCGCCCTTGACACTCACGGCGGCCACCGAGCGGTTGTCCCCGCAGACCGCGGAGTCAACCAGCGAACCCGGCAGGAGAAACTCGGAAACCGCCTGGCTTCCCGTAGTGGTCTCCAGCATGCGCAGGCGATTGTTTCCGATGGAATAGACCGGGGCTCCGTGCCGGCGGCCGGGGGACGCCAATCGGCCATCGAAGCTGATGCGGGAATCCTGAACCGATGCCTGGAGCTGGGCGATCACCGCCTCTTCCGTCTGGCGTTTCCGACGCGGACCACTCCCCCGGACTGGGCGGTCACCAGGTGGACGCGATCGTTGGAGAAGGCACAACGGTAGACCCTGCCCTGATGCGGCAACGACACCCCCAGGGGACGGCCGTGGGGACCGACCAGAGCCGGGCGGTCCCATCCCAACTGGCTTCAGAAGCATCCGCCGTCCGGACTGAAGGCAAGGGATGGCACGACGTTGGTGTGTTTGAAATAGAGTGGCGGCTCGTGCGTGACGTCGGCGGTGCTCCACGCCTGCACGTCGAACTCACCTCCCGTGGCGAACCAGCGGCCGTCCGGCGACGCCACCACGCACCGCAACGATCTGGGGATCGCTCTCATGGCTCCCAGCATCGGACCCGTACCGGTCTCGGTATCCCACCGTATGAGGACCCCCCCCCGCCCGAAGGCGTGCTCCGCGCCGCCACGGTCAGCAGGCCACGGTCGTCGTCGATGAAGACCGGTGGTGAGGCTTCCTGCGGCTGATGCGAGACCGGCGGAAACAGAGGTGCCGGCCGAGGCCGATCGGAAACGACGGCGAACACGCGCGCCAGCTCGTCCTTGCAGGCCGTGGCCAATCGGTCGCCCTTGTGGTTGAACGTCAGCGAATGGACCGGCCGGGGATGCTCCCAGCGGTGCTTGAGAAACGTCGCATGCTCCGCATCCCAGACGCGGACCACCTGGCTGCCGACCGCCAGAAAGCGGCCATCGGGACTGAACGCCAGCGCATGATCTCACCCGGATGGGTCAGCGTGTGCACGACTTCACCCCCCGGCAGACCGCGGATCTCGACCTGCCCCGTTTTGAAGCCGAGCGCGAGCCATGTTCCCTCGGGATTCCAGCAGGCGGAGTGGACACCCGTCAGCGCCCGAGACCAGGCCAGGGGCTCGTCGCGTCTCCAGTCCCAGACCACGAAGTGACTCTGATCGGTGAGCAGGAGGAGCAGGTCGCCCCCGGGTTGAAGCTCTAGGGCCCTGGTGACGTTGCCGTTGACGGTAGTGATTGCCACGGGGACAACGGCCTTCCGCAGCGTGTTCCTGCGCGGACACGATTCTCGTCCTGCCGGCGCGGGTCGTGCATTGTGAGCTGCGCGGCGGTGGCGAACCAGAGCGACGCGATGGCGGGGTCGCCCTCTTGCAGGCCCCGAGCGACGAACATGTCGGAGAGCGTCGTCGCCGCCTGCTGCAGGGCGGTCCTTTCCGCCTGCTTGGCCCCCCGTTCCGCGATCACGGCCTCTTCGGCCCGCTGCTTCTGCGCAGCGCCTTCTGCTCCGCTAGAAGTGCCTGGGCCGCTTTTTCCTGGGCATCTTTCTCGGCGATTTCGGCGCCTGTTTCGCCGCGACGGCTTCCTGGCGTTCCAACCAGATCCACCACGACCCGCCGAGGAGCACGGTGATGAACAGCGCGGTGCCGGCCGCGATGGCCCGGCGCAGGGTCTTCAGCCGCTGTTGCCGTGCATCGCGTTCCCGCTTCGCCGCCGCGAGCGCGGCCCGCAGTGCCGCCTGCGCAGGGTCATCGGCCGGCAGCAACGACAGCCCCAGATCGAAGTCCCCTTTGCGCAGCGCGCTGGAGGCATAGGCTTGCCGAGTCTCCGCGATGCCGGCCCGGGCCTTCGCGTTCTGCGGCCAGAGCTCGTAGGCCTCCTCGAATCCGAACAACGCCCGAGCATAGTCGTCGTACACGTCGTTCTGCCGGGCGTGCGCCAGGTCGGTCTCCGCGTTCGTCGCCAACACGATGCTTTCCGAGTGCGACTGATACTCGCGAATCGCCCCCTGGAATTCCAGCACGCTCGGGTATCGGTCCTCCGGGGCCATGGCCATGGCCTTGAGCGCGATCTCGACCAGCTCGCCCGTCTTGTCGGTCGGTTCGATGAGGTTCTTCGCGACGGCCGCCAGGCATGCCCGCACGTCCCGGCCGGCGTGCGGCTTCTTCCCTGTCACGATCTCGTAGAGGATCGCGCCCAGGAGATAGATATCGCTGTGGCGGCCGATCTTCTCGAGCGGTCCCGTAGCCATTTCCGGGGCCATGTAGGTCGGGGTGCCGCCCATACCAACCGCGCCCTCCACGTGGCCCGACCGGTGTAGATGCTCGGGCAGGGCCATGGCGAGCCCCCAGTCGACCACCAGAACCTCGCCGTATCCCCCGAGCATGACATTCTCGGGTTTCAAGTCGCGATGCAAGACGCCCCGCGAGTGCGCGAAGGCGACCGCGTCGGCCACCTTCATCAGGATCTCCAGGTTCTCGGCCTGCGACCGCTCGCGGATCACGGCCTTCCAGGGAATCCCCTCGACCCGCTTCATCGCGTAGAACAGGGCACCCGCCGTATTTCGCCCGAGGTCATAGATCGGCACGATGTTGGGGTGTTCCAGCTCGCCCGTGACCACGGCCTCCGACAGGAACGTGTCCTGCCGCGACTCATCTTCCGCGTCGTCGGAGCTGAGCATCTTGACCGCCACCGTGCGGTCGATCGACGCCTGACGCGCTGCGTAGACGACCCCCATGCCCCCTTCGCCGAGCATCTTCAACAGCTCATAATCGGCCGGAAGCTGAGGATCTCCATCGGCCGGCCGGAGGACGCGCTGCGGGATAACCAGCTTTGACCGATGGGGCACCAGCTTCGGGCGGAGTTCACCCTTGAGGCTCGTTTCGGGTGAGTCCTGGGTGACATCCAGGCTCCACGCCGTCGTCATCGCGCTCGATTCATCGTCCTCGAGGTCCGGACCAGGCGAGCCACCCGTGGTCTGGGCCACGGTTCGAGCGCTCTCATCGTCCTCCGCCGTCGGGTTGAGCGACCGTTCGTCCATCGCGGCTGCTCCTCGGAATCGCTGCGTTGCCTTTTGCCTTCAGCGCCCTTTGGAATCGCCAGCGCGGCATAACAATGCAGGTAGACAAGCTCCGCGGATCGATCGCCTCCGATTATCACTCGGGTACACACAAGAAGTAAAGAAGGTTCAGTATCTCCCCGATCACTGCCGCGTCATATACAGCCCCGGATCCGTTGCTCGTAATCCTTGTCGCTATCCATGACCTTGAGGAAGCCGTCCTTCGTGAGCGTGTAGACCTCGAGGTCGGTCTTCGCACGGACGGTCTCGCGGATCAGGCGGCTGGAGAGGGCGGTGAAGACGCCGTAGTAGTCGCCGGGTCCGAGCTCGCGCTGGATGACGCCGTCCTTGGTTGCCTCGGCGGTCCCTTCGCCGATGACGCAGACCTTCTGGCCGGGGGTTCCTTCGCGCGCGACGATCTCGCCTTGGCGGCGATGCTCGACCGTCATCACGTCGGCCATCCGGGTGAGGGTCGACTCGCTCAGGCCTTGCAGCTCCTTGAGCTGGGAGATGGTCTTGAGGATGCGGATCGTCATCGCCGGCATGACGCTCGAGACGATCCGCCCGCCGACCATGCTGACGATCCGGTCGGCGTGGTCGAGCAGGCGCTGGTCGTGGGTGACAATGAGGATGGTCGAACGCTCAGGACCGTCGGCGAGGTCGCGGAGCAGCTCCATCACGATGGCGCCCGACTTGGCGTCGAGGGCGGCCGTCGGCTCGTCGGCCAGTACGAGCTGTGGGCGGTTGACCAGGGCGCGGGCGATCGCCACGCGCTGGCGCTGGCCGCCCGAGAGCCGGCCGGGGTGGTAGCTGCTGCGGTCGCCCAATCCGAGCCGCTCGAGGATCTGGTCGGCGCTCTGGCGCAGCGCGGTCCGGGGACCGGTCTTCAGCGCGGTGGCCATGCGTACGTTTTCGATCGCCGACAGCGAGCTGAAGAGGTTGTGGTGCTGGAAGATGAAGCCGATCTGCCGGCGGTGGGCCACGAGCGCGGTCGTGAGACTCCGACGAGCTCGCGGCCGTTGACAAGGATGCTCCCGACCTGGGCCGACCTGAGGCCGCCGATCAGAGTCAGGAGCGTCGTCTTACCCGAGCCCGACGGCCCGGTCATGATCACCACCTCGCCCTTGCCGATGTCGAGCCTGTTGTCGAACAGGACCTGCGACCGCGACTCCCCCGCGCCGAAGTGGTAGTTGACTCCCCGGATGGAGATGGCCCGCCCGTGGATGATCAGGTCGTGGACCGACTCGTTGTAGGAATCCGGGCTCTCCGGCTCGGCAACCGCGTCATTCACGTTGTCGCTCATGGGGGGACTCACGCGTAGAGATCGGCGGGATCGACAGCAATCAGCTTTCGCGCCGCCAGGATGCCGGAAAGCGTGCACATCGCGAGGGCCAGCGCCAGGATCTCGGCGGCGTCCCCCGGCTTCAACATCATGGGCAGCCCGGTGCTCTCATGGATGGCGCGGAAAGCGACCTGGCTGAGCGCGAAGCCCACACCGTAGCCGAGCAAGGCCAGGAACACAGCTTCGGCCACCACGACCCGGAGCAGCCATTGGTTGGTGTAACCCATCGCCTTGAGGGTCGCGAACTCGCCAAGGCGGTCGCTGATCTCGGAGAAGAGCACCTGGTAGCAGATCGCCATCCCCACGATGAAGCCCATCACCATGCCGATGTCGAACACCACGCCCACGGGCGTCACCTTCTGCCAGAACGCTTGCTCCTTGGCCGCGAGCTCGGGCAAGGTCAAGACAAGCATGTCCTCGGGCAACGCCGCCTGGAGCGCGGATTTGACCTGGCCGGCATCGGCACCCTCGGCCAGGCGCAGGACGCCGATATCAATCGCCGTGTCACCCCACGACGCCCGGCGCCGGTTCGGGAAGCACCCGGAGAAAGTTGTCCTCGCTCAGGATGAGGGTGCCGTTGTTCTGGAAGTCGGTGCCGAGGGCGAACGTCCCCACGATCTGGATCCGGTGCCCCGAGAGCTCGGAGCTCACACCAAGGTGGAACGGGCCGAATTCCTCCTCCTTGGACAGTGCATCGGCGAGCGCCGTGTCAGGGAGCTCCAGCGCCTTGCGCTGGCGGCGGACTTCGGCGATGGCGAGCAGGTCGTCGCGGGGGGAATAGGCGAGCACGCGAATCCGCCGCGACACACCGGTCGCCGGGTTCCGCCACTGCGTCCGCCACGCCTCGACGTAGAGCGCGGCTGGCCGACGCGACGCCGGCAAATCCGCGGGCCTGTTCCAGGCGGCGGCGGGGGAACTGGAGCGGCTCGGTGAAGATGTAACGCTGCGGATTGATCAGGACGAGGTCACCGTCGATCCGCCGGATCGCCGCCACCGTGCCGTCGAGCAGTGCGTTGCGGAAGCCGTTCTCCATGAACATCAGCACCACGGCAAACGCCGCGCCGGCGAGCGACGTCGCGAGCCGCTTCTTCGACTCGGTCAGGTTCTTCCAGGCCAGGGCGATCGGGAGCTGGCTGAGCATGGGGGTATGATGAGCTGAGCAGATGTCCGTATCGATCAGGAAGCTCAAGGTTCAAGCTCCGGTCGAGATACCCTTCGCTGCTGACGGTTCCATTCGAGGTACTGGTCGAGTTCTTCGGCGTCCTCGGCCCACCCGCCAGCGGAACGGCGAATTCCCTCGCCGGGAGGTAGGCTCTGGCCGCGAGCTACCAGCTCGACGGTCACGTTGACGTGCTGACCATCGGGTAGGCCCGGCTCGGCCTCGAGCTCGATGGTTTTGCCGCGAATGACCCCTTTGAGAATCAACGAGGAGCTCGTCATGGTTCACCTCGGCCCGTGAGTCGCAATGGAATGGAAAAACGGTATAAGCCTACGGCGTCCTCCGAAAAGGGCGAAGTCTGGAGTATTGGACAATTATACGTCCAGATTGAGGGGAACTCAGGGTATAACGAGCCGAGTTCGACCCGCCAAGCCCGGGAATCGCCTGTTTCCATCGTCGTTCGCATCGTAGAATCGCTAAAATCAGTAGGTTCGGTACAGTTCCGTCCCGGAGGGCCGTGCCGTGGTTAGAAGCCCCGCTCCGACCTGCCAGCCGGTGGGAAACCTCGTACGGGGAGAAACGGTCCCGGCGAACCGGAAAAGTCCAGGGGCTTCGCGGAACAAGCCATGTCATCGTACCACTTAGCAGCATCTTCCCTCCCGGCGTCGACGATCCTGTCCGAGGAGGACATCTCGCTTTACCAGGACAAGCTCCCAGATTGGCGCGAGCACCAAGGCGAGCACGTGTTGATATATGGCCGCAAAGTGCACGGCTTCTACCCATCCGACCACGACGCAACCCTCGACGGCTTCCGGCGCTTCGGTCGGGTCGCGTTCCTGGTCAAGCAGATCGGCCTCGACGAGAAGCCCCGGCCGCTGGTCGTTGTCATCCTCTGATGGCCAACCCTGGAAAAACTCCGCGTATAGCTGCTATTCCGGTTTTACGTGCCATGCGACGGGCCGGACCGAGGCCAAATTCGGTAGGAAGTTCTATCGGCGTGACGACAAAATGGATGCTTTAAGAAGTCTGGGGCGGCTCTATCTTCCAGGCCGGTATCGGGCCGTATTGCTCCTGTGTTAAACTTGGAGGGTAAGGATAAGGAGTCGAACGCCATGGAAACATCACCGAGCACCGCGATGGAGCCCAGGGAGGCCCAGACAATTCCGGTCGTCTCCGAGCATATCGTCAGCACACCCGACACCTGCGGCGGCGCACCGCGTATTGCCAAGAGCCGGATTCGCGTGCAGGATGTCGTCATCTGGCATGTCCACCATGCCATGAGCCCCGATGAGATCATCTCAAAGTGGCCCCATCTGACGCTTGCCGGGGTGCACGCGGCGTTGGCCTACTACTACGACTGCAAGGACCAGTTCGACCGAGAGATTGCAGCGGATGAGGTGTGGTACGACGAGATGAAGGCCAAGACCCCGTCGCTCGTGCAAGAGAAACTTGCGAAGCTCAAGGTCAGCGATGCCGCGGACGATCCGGTTTCATCTTGACGAGGACACCGACCCGGCGATCGCCGCCGGCTTGCGCCGCCACGGCATCAACGTGACCACATCGCAAGAAGTCGGGTTGTTGGCTGCGCGACCCTGTCCAGCTCGCTCATGCCCATGCGGAAGACCGCGTGCTCTTCACTCATGACGCGGATCACCTGGTGCTCGGTGCCCAAGGCGTTGAGCACTCGGCTTGCTGAGGAGTTCGTCGAGATGCGGGGTGACTGGCTCGTCGAGTGTTTGACTGGCCTTCCGAGCGGTTACAATGAAGCGCGGGCCCCGGCGACAATTACCGGGGTATGTCTCGTGCCGGAGCCGAGCGATGCGATTCCCTCGGATGACAACGATGCCAAGAGCGAGGTCGTCGCGTGCTTTCCCACCCACCCTGAAGGGGTGGCATAGGACAGCCCGGGGCATCGCCCTGGGGACCGGTCCCGGCCCAAGAAAACTCCTGCCCTGAAAGGGCTGGACAGGGTCTGATCGCTAATTGATGTCCAGAAGTGGGCGGATTGTGACGGTAAAGGTTAGTCCTCCGCCTCCTGATGGGCGGGGCTCATCGACCGCTGCTCACCAACGAGATGGCTTTCCGACCTGTCTTCAGGTCACGCCCTTCCCGGACCGCCACCACTGATCGGGCTGAATCCCTCGGTGCTGGCAATACCGGCGTCTGGCCCAATCCCTGCACTCCCGGCAGTCCTGCTCGTGGCCGAACCACTCTTGGTGCTCGGTCGGATACCGGTTGTCTACGGGAGCTTGGCCCCACCAGCGATCGTAAGATGCTCGGAAGCAGGTACAGTCCATTCGGGGTCACTCCACAGATTGGGCGTCCAATTCGTAATTTCGATCTCAGTGACAACGTAGGCAGGCGGTTTGGTCTGTGCATAGAGGCCCTGAACCGAGAAGGCCCCATTGCAACGCCCGCGAACAATGCAAAAACGATCATGTAAAGTGCTTTCATGGCGTTCCTCCCCATTGCCGCTGATAAGCCACAAGACATCCATGCCTTAGCGCAGCGTACCTCACCATATCACGGGGCAGCCTGACGCGCGATCTATGTCGGCCCGGCCCCGGGCCGGCGCGTGCGGATTGGGCGGGCGGCGCGGCTCGCTCTTCCCCTTCGGTTGTTTCACGCGCTAAATTTTCGCCTCTCCGCGCGTTTCAACTCGGCGCGAAGCTGGTTGATCGAGCGCCGCTTGTGCCTTTGCCCTTGCCCTCGCTGGTTCAGGCGATGCTGCAGGCCGCGCTTCTCTCGAAAGTCCCCGATTTTCAGCCGAAAAACGCCGCTTCAATATCATGCAGACCGTACGAAAACTCCTGAGCCAATAATACGTTCGCGCTTCGTCATCTGTATTGAGGCTTTTCAGCCCTCAGAGCATCGAAATCGTCGAGCGCGGCGCTCCGAGCGACGAATTTGAGCTGAATTTGAAACCGGTTCGGAGTTTTCGCACAGTCTTGATGCAGACCGTGCGAAAAGTCCGCCTGACGGGATTCACGAATCACAGGCGTTACCGACCTGGACCCAAGACTGGCTACGAGGCCTCCGGCGCGGAGCTACCTCGGTGGAGCTTTCATCCACTGGAGTCATGAGCTTCTCCTGTCGCACTTCGATTCGATCCACTAGATCGTCGCGCGCAAGAGCCCCTCACACAGCATGCCGCCTTCTTTCGGAACGCCTGGCAGCGCGAAGAAATAGCCGCCGCCGATCGGCTTGATGTATTCCTCGAGCGGCTCTCCGTTCAGGCGCGACTGGACGGCGAGGAAGCCTGCGGCGAGATCGGACTGGAAGCAGACGAACAGCAGGCCCATGTCGAGCTGCCCGGCGCTCGAAAGCCCGCGCGAATAATTGTAGGGGCGGCGGAGAATGCGGTTCGCCTCGGTCTCGGCCGTGCGCGGATTGGCGAGCCGGATATGGGCGGTGAGCGGGAACGCGCTCGCCCTTCGGATCGTCGGCGTAGTCGGGCGTCTCGTGCTCCTCGACGCCGCCGAGCGGCGCGCCGCTGGTCTTTTCGCGGCCGATGATGGTCTGCTGCTCGTAGAGCGCGGTGCGGTCCCAGCGCTCGACGAACATGCGGATGATGCGCACGACCTGATAGGATCCGCCTTTGGTCCAGGAGGGCTCGTCCGCGCTGTCGCCGACCCAGACGATGTCCTGCATCAGCTTGTCGTCGGAGGCGTCGAGATTGGCGGTGCCGTCCTTGAAGCCGAGCAGGTTGCGCACCGTCTCCTTGCCGAGCTTTCTCAGCGTATGCGCGGGAAGAAAGCCGTCGATCTTCCAGCGCGGCGCGAGCGCGCTCGGCGTGTGTTTCACGATGTCGCGCAAGGCGTGAATGTTGGTCTCGGCCGTATTGGAGCAGATCTGCAGCAGCAGGTCGCCGTGACAATAACCTTCATCGAGCGCGTCATTGGGGAATTGCGCCATTTCGATCAGCTGGCGCGGCTTCAGCCTGGCGAGGCCGTAGCGGTCGTCGAACAGCGAAGCGCCGACCGCGACCGTGATCGTCAGATTGTCCGGAATGACGCTGGGGCCGAGAATGCCGGAATCCGCCGGCGGGAAACTGACGCCGAGCGTTTCCGCGTCTCCGCCGCGCATCAGGAATGCGATGCGCTCGGTCAGCGTCTGGAACAGCCGTTCGAGTTCGCCTCGGTCGCGCGCCAGCACGTCGAAAGCGACGACAGCGCCGCCGCCGGCTGCGGCGTCGTGATGCCCGCCTGATGGACGCCATAGAAGGGCTGCGCTTCGGCGGTTCCGTCGCAGGAAACCGCGGCGCGCTCGCCTCCGCCGCCTTCGCGCCAGAGGCGAGCCCGATCGCGCCGCCGGCAAGACCAAACAGGACGCGACGCCGGCCAAGTTCCGGCGCGCGCGCCTCTTCCTTCGCGTCCAACTCCTTAGCTCCTGTTCGTGTATTCGGGAACGATTCGCTCAGCAGGGCGGGGCTATGTAGCCGCGGTCGTTGACCGCGGTTGTCGTGAGACGCCTCATCTTTCACGGGACAAGCTCAGTCCGGGCGATTTCTTACTCGGTGACGCCGAGCGTGCCCTTCATCTTGCCAGATCTTCGGCGAGTTCGGTGATCGGGCCCTTCAGAGCGTTGCGGTCCTTCTGGCTCAGCTTGTCATAGCTGACGAAGGACCCGTCCTTGGCGCGATATTTGGCGAGCAGCGCGTCGACTTCAGCAAAATTCTGCTTGAAACGGGCGCTGAGCGCGGCGTCGCGCGGCTGCACCAGCGGATCGAGCAGGACCACGATCTTCTCAGCGCCGTCGAGATTGGCCTGAAAATCCCACAGGTCGGTGCGGCTGTAGCGATCTTCCTCGCCGTTGATCTTTTTCGAGGCGACTTCCTCGATCAATTCGCCGGCGCCGCCGACTAGCACTTTCGGGGTGATGGTCAGGCCATCGATGCGCTTCTGCAGCTCGAGCGCATCGGCCATCAACTGATCGGCGATCGGCTTCAGGCCGGCGGTCGACTTGTTGGTGAACAGGCCGAGCTCGAGGCGGTGGAATCCGACGAACTTCGGATCGGCCGCCTTCTTCTCGAAATCGTCCTCGCGCGAATCCATCGACCCATCGAGATCGTTGAACAGCTCCGCGATCGGCTCGACCCGCTCGTAATGCAGATGGGCCGGAGCATAGAGTTTTTGCGCGTCGGCAAGCTTGCCGGCATTGACCGCGTCCACCAGCTTCCTGGTCTCAGTCGCCAGCGTATCGACTTCGCCTTTCACATAGGCCTTGTATTCGGCGATCGGGCCGACGAGGTCCATCGGCGAAGGCGCGGGCAAGGTCGCGCCGGTCGCGGCGACGGTCAGTATGCCCTTGGGGTTGGAGAGCAGGCCGCAAGTCATCTGGTACTCGCCGGCGTCGAGCGTGGTCGTCAGCGTCTGCGTAAAGCCCGGCAGGATGTTTTCGCGCTCATCGACCACCATCACGCCCTTAAGGATTTCCCATTCGAGCGCGCGCTGGCTGTCGTTCCTGATCTGAAAGGTGGTCTTGCCCTGCGGCACGGTGATCGAGGCCGGCTCGCAGCCCGACTTGGTGACGGAGACCAGCACCGGCTCCGGCGCAACCGGCATCGCCTGCGCCTGTCCCAGGGCATGCGAGACGAGCATCAGCGCTGGCAGGCTCGCGATCATTGAAACCCGGCGATTAAATTTGAAACTGCGCATCCCGTTTTCCTTTCCCCATCCTCAACCACAACCCAAACGAACCCCGCAGCCTCACGCGGTCTGCGGCGACGCGACCGCGCGCGGCGCCCTGAAAAACAGCGCGAGCATCGGCAGCAAAAACAGGAAATAGACGATGACCTCGCCGACGGTCGGCATATCCTGATAGCCGAACATTCCCGAGAGCAGCGTGCCGAGCACGCCGTCCTGCGGCAGCGCATCGCTGAAGTCGAAGGCGGTTTGCTGCAGGCCGTTCCATAGGCCCGCCTCGTGGAAGGCGCGCACCGCGCCGGCGGCGAGGCCCGCAGCGACGAACAGGATGAAGACGCCGGTCCAACGGAAGAAGCGGCGCAGGTCGAGTTTTACGCCGCCCCAGTAGATGACGAGGCCGACGGCGACCGCGCCGGCGAGGCCGAGCGCGGCGCCGATCGCCATCGCAGGTCCCGAACTCTGCTCAGCGATGGCGAGCAGGAAGAACATCGATTCGAGGCCTTCGCGCCCGACCGCCAGAAAGGCCATCCCGGCCAGCGCGAAGCCTTGCCGGCGCTCGGCGCGCAGCGCCTCGTCGACCGAGGTCCGTAGCTCGCCCTTGATTGAGCGCGACGCCTTGCGCATCCAGAACACCATCGAGCTCAAGATGACAGTCGCCAGCACGGCGACGACGCCCTCGAAGAATTCCTGCTCCTTTTGCGGAAACTCGGCGCTAGCGAACCACAGGCCGCAGCCGATCGCGACGCAGAGTGCGATCGCCAGCGCGATGCCGATCCAGACTTTGGGGAGCCATTCGGAGCGGCCGGTCTGCTGGAGGTATCCCGCGGTGATGCCGACGATCAACGCCGCCTCGATCCCCTCCCGCAGCATAATCAGAAAAGGTACAAGCACCTGCTATCTCTAACCGAAAAAGCCACGGACCAGGTCGCGAACGATCCCGCGACCGCGACGCGAGACGAACCCCGCCATCGCGGGGCGAGTGATCGCTACGGCCGACTGACGACGCCGGCGACGAGTAGTTGCAGATAGAAACATTGTCAACTAATGTCGGACAGGTTAGAAGCGTTCCAATATGTAGATTAGAGCAGTTCTAAGTTTGTAGTTTAGAGTTCTTCTAAGTTCTAATGTTGTTGACGAGGCTAGTGCAACGCGCCGATCACTGTCACGCTGCCCCTTGCAAGGGCGCGTCGTTGATCCTCGCCTATCGCGCGGCTAGGTTTTGAGCAGTTTACCGACCAAAACAAAGAAAGAACATTTCGCATGGTCGCGCGTGATACGCTAGCCGTGTATCTATTCGTCGTGGTGCGGCTGGCCTGATGCCATTGGCTCGCGTGTTGATTTCCGCATCAGATTGACCCGTTTTTCCATTTGGTGCTGACCCGTCACGTTCCACAACTGCTCAACTAATCGATCAATTCTTGGCATAACAAAGCGGGTCAGAGAGCGACGGAAAAACGGGTCAATCTGGCGCGGAAATCAACAACATGCGTTCCTCCTGGTTTTCGCGTCGCCTTTGCAAGCCGCGTTATGTCTGAATATATATAGCGAATGCATTCGTTGCAATGGGGTGGTGAGCGCAAGGTCCGCAGCGGCAGCGTGAGGAGCTTAAATCTCTGCGGCCGCTGGCTTTTCTCCGCTGCAATTCTGCGCGGCCGGGGCGATAACGGTAGAACCAGCTGAGTTCTGCGACCGACTGAAGACCAAAAAACAGCTCTGCCTTTGGTTGATTGACCAGCATCGAGTTTGGTGGCGCAGCTTGGAAGGAGTTCCCGTTCAAATGACGGCCGCGCAGTCGCGGTCGGGTTTGATCACTGCGCTCGCGCCATCGCCACCAGCATTAGGCGGGTGCGCCATGCCCTCCTTGCGCGGGGCCGAGTATTCGGCTAGCGTTATATGCGTCAAGATATAGCCGGCGGGTGCGATGTTTCCACGCGTCGCAAGTCTGGAAGCTGGGTAGGGTCGGCTCGGTCCGGTCGTCGCATTGGCTGTACCGGCCCGTTACTGCGGCGAGAATACCCGCAATGCGAGACTTTAGGAATCCCGCCAAAGCGCGGCGACATAGGAGGAAACGTTACGTACCAACAAGCGTTGGACACCATCTCGAAACAGGTTCTGATCCGTCCAAGCTACGACAACTTCATCGGCGGCAAATTCGTCGCACCGGTCGAGGGGCGCTACTTCGACAATCCGAGCCCGGTCACCGGCGCCAAGCTCTGCCAGGTCGCCCGTTCCTCCGCCGCCGACATCGAACTCGCGCTCGACGCCGCCCATAAGGCCAAGGACGCCTGGGGCAGGACTCCCGTCGCCGAGCGCTCACAGATCCTGAACAAGATCGCCGACAAGATGGCGGCCAACCTCGACTTGCTCGCGCTGGTCGAGACGCTCGACAACGGCAAGCCGATCCGCGAGACGACCTATGCCGATCTCCCGCTCTGCGTCGATCATTGGCGCTATTATGCCGGCGTCGTCCGCGCTCAGGAAGGCGGCATCTCCGAAATCGACCATGACACTGTCGCCTATCATTTCCATGAGCCGTTGGGCGTCGTCGGCCAGATCATTCCCTGGAACTTCCCGCTGCTGATGGCCGATCTGGAAGCTCGCGCCCGCGCTTGCCGCCGGCAATTGCGTCGTCCTGAAGCCGGCCGAACAGACCCCGCTGAGCATCCTGGTGCTGGCCGAACTGATCGCCGACATCCTGCCCCCGGGCGTCCTGAACGTCGTCAACGGCTTCGGCCTCGAAGCCGGCAAGCCGCTCGCTCAGAGCAAGCGCATCGCCAAGATCGCCTTCACCGGCGAGACGACGACGGGCCGCCTGATCATGCAGTACGCCTCGGAGAACATCATTCCGGTGACGCTGGAGCTGGGCGGCAAGTCGCCGAACATCTTCTTCGCCGACGTGATGGACGCCGACGACGAGTTCTTCGACAAGGCGCTCGAAGGTTTCGCGATGTTCGCGCTCAACCAGGGCGAAGTCTGCACCTGCCCGAGCCGCGCGCTGGTCCAGGAATTGATCTACGACAAGTTCATGGAGCGCGCCGTCGACCGCGTGAAGAAGATCAAGCTCGGCCATCCGCTCGACATGACGACCATGGTCGGCGCGCAGGCCTCGACCGACCAGCTCGAGAAGATCCTGTCCTATTTCGACATCGGCCGTCAGGAAGGCGCTCAGGTCCTCACCGGCGGCAAGCGCGCCGCAGCAGGAAGGCGAACTGGCCAACGGCTATTACGTCGAGCCGACCATCTTCGCCGGCCACAACAAGATGCGCATCTTCCAGGAAGAAATCTTCGGACCGGTCGTTTCGGTCACGAAGTTCAAGGACGAAGCCGACGCGCTCGCTATCGCCAACGACACGCTCTACGGCCTCGGCGCCGGCGTTTGGTCGCGCAACGGCAACACGGCCTATCGCATGGGCCGCGCGATCCAGGCTGGCCGCGTCTGGACCAACTGCTACCACGCCTATCCCGCTCACGCGGCGTTCGGCGGCTACAAGGCCTCGGGCATCGGTCGCGAGACGCACAAGATGATGCTGGACCACTACCAGCAGACCAAGAACCTGTTGGTCAGCTATTCCCCGAAGGCGCTGGGCTTCTTCTGAGCCGGCGGGCTAACCGTTGCGCAGCATGGATGGCCGGGCATCTGCGTCCCGCGCCCTGACATTTTGTAGCCGAACATGGAGAGGACGACGCTCATGGTTCCGAGAGTTCTCCTCACCGCCGAAGCCGCCGCAATGATCGCGCGACTGAAGGCGCAGCACGGCCCCATGATGTTTCATCAATCCGGAGGCTGTTGCGACGGCTCGACGCCGATGTGCTTTCCCGTCGGCGAGTTCAAGGTCGGCGAGCAGGACGTGCTGATGGGCGAGATCGCCGGGCGCCGTTCTACATCGGCGCCAACCAGTTCGAATATTGGCGCCATACCCAACTCATCATCGATGTCGTGCCCGGCCGCGGCGCCGGCTTCACGCTGGAAGCGCCCGAGGGCGTGCGGTTTCTGACCCGCAGCCGCGTGTTCACCGACGAGGAAGTGAGTGAGTTGAATGATGCCGGCGAGCCGGCAAGAGGCGCCTGAAGCGGCTCGCGCCCCCGGGAGAGAAGGGGTCTGCCCAATCCGTTGCCCGAATGGCCGCTTTGGGCGCAAAGCCGCCTAAGCTCCAACCGTGGTGCGCACGTTGTAGTTACGTCAACCAAACGATTTAGGTCGCCGACGTGCGGCGAAAGATGGTACCAAGAGGACGGCATAGCGAGTTTGCCAGGTCGTTCTTCGCTGGGGGAGAGCGACTCCATTGCTTAGGAGTTCTCGTGACCTCGACGAAAACTATCGCGGTGGTTATCGCCGCCGCTGCGCTCTCACTTGGCGGCGAATTTTCCTATGCGACAGCCTGCACGCGGATTTTCGCCAACGACAAGGGCGACACAATGCTTGTTGCGCGCAGCATGGATTGGGCGACCACCACCGAACCAATGCTGACGGTTTTCCCGCGCGGAATGGCGCGCGATGGAGGCCATGCCGGTCCGATGACCGTAGTCGCCGACAACCCGGCCCAATGGACGTCAAAATACGGCAGCGTCGTCACAACGATCTTCGGCATTGGAACGGCCGACGGCA
This sequence comes from uncultured Pseudomonadota bacterium, assembly GCA_963710855.1. GTDB lineage: Bacteria > Pseudomonadota > Alphaproteobacteria > Rhizobiales > Beijerinckiaceae > Roseiarcus. The sequence goes on from CAVQBX010000005.1 coordinate 20,990, forward strand.
TCAATGAAAAGGGCCTCGCCGCCCACATGCTGTATTTTCCTCCGGCCGGCTACGGCGAGCGCGACGCGTCCAAGCCGGGGGTCCAGGCGGCGCTTTGGGCGCAATACGCTCTCGACAACGCGGCGACTGTCGACGAGGCGCTTGCTGCGCTGGCTAAGGTGCAGATCGTCAAAGTCGAAATCGAGGTGCATGGCCAAAAACAGACTGGCACGGTTCACGTCGCTTTGGAGGACGCCACGGGCGACTCGGCGATCCTCGAATATCTCGACGGTAAGTTGGTCATTCATCATGGACACGAGTTTCGGGTCATGACGAATGCCCCTGAGTACGACAAGCAGCTTGAGCTGCTCGGCAAGCAGCAATTCGCCAACCCGACGATGGAGACTGACGTCCCAGGCAACGTCAATCCGCGCGACCGGTTTCAACGCGCGACTTATTTCCTCTCCGTTCTGACCAAGCCAGCCTCGGAGCGCGCCGGCGTCGCCGGCATGTTTGGGCTGATCCGCAACGTGTCGATTCCGTTTGGCGCTCCGGTCAATGGCTCGACGTTCGACACCGAGTACCGCATCGTCAGCAATCTCACGGGCAAGCGCTACTTTTTCGAATTGACCACCGCGCCGAATGTCATTTGGACGGATCTGGCCAAACTCAACTTCAATGAGGGCGCCCCGGTGATGACGCTCGAACCGAACAATATCGACCTTAGCGGCGACGTGAGCGGGAATTTCCTTCCCGCAAAGGCACCATTCTGATGTAGAGAGACAGCGTCAAAGCCGTTGATCGCGTGCGTCCGCTGAACGAACGCTTTCGAGCGCTGAAAGTCCGCTTTCGAGCCTGCGCGGCTTTCGGCTGAACGGCCAAGTTGGGCGCAGTTTTGCTGACCGATCGTGGCAAAAGCTCCTCGACGCTAGGTCGAGGAGCTCGTCAGATGCTACACCTCCGTGCCCTCAGCGAGGGCGAGCGCATCCTCGATGTCGACGCCGAGGTAGCGGACTGTGCTCTCGATCTTCGTATGGCCGAGCAAAATCTGCACGGCGCGTAGGTTTCCCGTCTGCTTGTAGATGATAGACGCTTTCGTCCGGCGGAGTGAATGGGTGCCGTAGTCCTCCTTACGGAGTCCGATCCCAGTTACCCATTCGTCGACGAGCCGGGCATACTGCCGAGTGCTGATATGATCGGCATGATCAATCCGGCTCGGGAAGGCGTAGTCATCGAGCGTGCCTCCTCGACATTCGAACCAAGTCAGTAGACTGCCACGGGCCGGCTCGAGGAGTTCGAACTGAACGGGGCGACCGGTTTTCTGCTGGACTACGATGGCTCGTGGGCGAACCCGGCCGCCGCTGACAAGGTCGCCGATCTTGATCTTGACGATGTCGCACCCGCGCAGCTTGCTGTCGATCGCGAGATCGAACATCGCGCGATCGCGCAGCCGGCGCTCCCGATCAAGCCAAAACCTGATGGCCCAGACCTGTTGGGCCTTCAACGCACGTTTGGCTCCGTGCTTTCTACCCGCGTTCCAGGGCCGCCGCTCTTTTGCGGCCGGATCATATTCTGAATGTCCCATGGATTTTCACCTCCTGGCCACAGTTGGCCAGGTGATGATCGAGCGCCGCCGCGCTCGGAATGCAAAGGGTTGCTGGCCGATCGCTGTCTGTCTGCTTTTCGGCCCGCAAGCGGACGCCTTAACCGAAGTCAGCCCGGTTAACTTCCGACCGCTACTGCGGTTTTCGATCTCGCGGGCGAATGTTCGCTTCGCACGCTAGAAAGTCGCGGTTCGTGGACAAAGCTTCGAGTCCCGTGGGTCTAAGCCACCAAGCTGCCTAAGTCGGGACGCAGTAGGGGAAGCCAAAGGCGCGATGTTCTATAGATCGTGTTGCGGCTCGCCTCTCGCACGACGACGTGAGTGAAGCCAAGAACGGTCGGGGTTTTGTTGGTCTCGTCGGCGGAGGCGATGACCAGACGCAGGCGATGGCCGGCAGGAATATGCCGCGCGTTGGGGACCACCGGAAACCGGTAAGTAACCTGCTCTCCGATAGGAACCGCGCGGGGTCTGCGGCCATCCGGAACTGGCGCGCCGAGCACGCTCCGTTTCTCGTCGACGCCCCAGAAGGCCGCGCGATAGCCAGAAAAGTGGTCCGAGATGCGTTAGCGCGGCCGTTGGTCCCGCTGACCCGGTCTGGCCCGGCCACGCCGATTCCGCGACAGCGAGGCGGCGCCGCTAATCCGCTGTTCGCGCTTCGCGACGGCGACGTGCTCGGTTCCGCGGTGGCCGATCCGCAAGCAGCGCGTCAGGTCATGGCGGCGACGGTTGGCGGCAGTGAGCAATAGCGGAGGCGGTACATTTGCTTGACGGGGAACAAGACCGCTGCGAATGCTCCATATGCGACCCAGGTCCCGCTCAGGTCCAGCCACGCCGCCTCCGCCACGCGTTGCAACGGTTCCGGGCGCGGCGTGACTTCGGATCTCCGGACGGCGGGACCGGGCGGGGGCATGAGGCCTGCGTCGCCACCCTTCCCACATTCGACGTATCGGCCACCGCTGAGCTGTTTCGGGGACAAATCATGGCGACCATTCGCGACCTCACCTACGATCTGCTCCGCCGGCATGGCATCACCACCATCTTCGGCAATCCCGGCTCGAACGAGCTGCCCTTCCTGCGGGGCTTCCCCTCCGACTTCCGCTACATCCTGGCCTTGCACGAAGGCGCGGCCATCGGGATTGATGGGGACGTAGCCTAGCCAGAAGACCGGATTAACGAAGTGCATGATTGGCGTATCGGCGGGACCGAGAATGGACTTGAGCGCGAGTACGCCCCGCGCCAGCCCGATCAGCTCTCCCGCCTCTTCGCCGCCGGTCTGGATCGGTTCTCCGGCTTCGTAATGAAGCCACCAAGCAAGCCGACGTCAGGCCCGCACGCCGAAAGCCGGCCGGCGTGCCGCTTAGCCATTCGCCGCCCGCCGGAATTTTCAGACCCTCATCCCGATCCAACGCGGTCCCCAAAAAATATTCGTGGTTCAGGGGGCGAATTGCACAGTATTGGGCTCCCTAGAATCGGCCCAATGCTAATAAGTGCGACTCTCTCCCATAGGGTCATGCGAGAGGCCGCGTGCGAAAGAAATCGTTGGAGATGGCGATGAAACGGCTTGGTTTGACAATGTCGTCGGCGTTGATTGCGTTTTCCGCGGGCTCCGCGAGCGCAGCCACATCGATTGCGGGGCAGGTGCAGGCCGGCGGGGCGCCGGTCGCGGCATCGATGGTGACGCTCTGGGCGGCGAGCGGCGATGCCCCAAAGCAGCTGGCGCAGGCGAAAACCGCGGACGACGGGTCCTTTGCGCTCGCCCTGGACGCCGCTGCCGCGCCGGGCGAGAGCCTCTATCTCACCGCCAAGGGTGGCGTTGCGGCCGCCAACAAAGGCGCTGGCGATAACCCTGCGCTGGCGTTTCTGGCCGTGCTCGGCGGCCAGGCGCCGGCGAAGGTCACGATCAATGAGATGACGACGGTCGCGTCGGCGTGGACCAATGCTCAGTTTCTCGATGGAACGGTCCTTAAGGGTCCCGCGCTGAGCCTAAGCATCGCCGCCGGCAACGTGCCGAACTTTGTGGGTCTCGCGAGCGGCGGCTGGGGCGGCATGATTCAGGACCCGCTCAATAGCCAGCAGACGCCGACGATGGCCAATTTCGCCACGCTCGCCGACGTGTTGGCGGGCTGCGCCACGCGGGTGACCGTCAACGCTTGCGACAAGCTGTTCATCGCAACGACGCCGCCAAAGGGAGACGCGCCGACCGACACGCTGACGGCGGCCGAAGCGATCGCGCACAACCAGGGTTACAAGGCCGAACGGGTCTTCGCGCTGTTGGACGCGTTCTATCCCGTTCCAAAGGGCAAGCCGATGCGGGCGGTTCCGTTCCTGCCCTATCTGAGCCTCGCGCCCGGCGCCTGGACCTTGCCCCTGAAGTTCGCCGGGGGAGGCAGCGCCGGCAACGCCAAAGTGATGTTCGACAGCAAGGGCAACGCCTGGATCGGGGCCAACTTCATGGTGGGCTGGCAGGGCCACGACGATCTCTGGAACGGCAATTTGGCGAAGTTCGCCTCGGACGGTCACGCGCTGTCTCCGCCGACGACCGGATTTACCGGCGGCGGGATGCTCGGCCCAGGCTTCGGCACCGCGATTGACAGCAACGACCACGTCTGGGTCGACAGCACCAGCGGCCAGACGATCTCTCTGTTCGACAACGACGGCAAACCGCTCTCGCCGCCGAAGGGCTATAATTTCGGCGGCAAGTTGAAGACGATGCAGGGCGTCATCGTCGCGCCCAGCGGAGACGTCTGGGCCTTGGACTTCGGCGACGACAAGGTCGTCTTTATGCCGAAGGGCGATCCGAGCCAGGCCAAGTTCTACTGCCAATCGACGAACGGAAGGCCCAACAAGGATAGCGCTTGCAAGCTCAACGGTCCCTTCGCCTTGGCGATCGACCAACAAGACCGCATCTGGATCACCAACGCGATCGGCGACACCGTAACGCGCTTTCCCGCCAGCGATCCTTCCAAGGTCCAGGTCTTTCCGGCCGGAGGGAGCAGCGGCAAGGGCATGGCGATCGATAGCAAGGGCAACGCGTGGGTCACCAACACGGCCGGCGCTGGGTTGAGCCTCGCCATCAAGTTGCACCTGCTCGATCTCAAGCTGCGCGGAGCGACGCTCTCGGCGATCGACCACGTGGTCGTCGACTTTCTTGAGAGCCATCCCGGGCTTGGAAGCGTGTCGATGTTGCGGCCCGACGGCACTCAGGCACCGGGATCGCCGTTCAATCCGGGCAGCATTTGGGGCGCATGGGCCGTCTCGATCGACGGCAACGACCACGCCTGGATTTCCAATTTTGCTCCAGGCGGCGGCCTCACCGAACTCTGTGGCGCGCGCGTCGAAACGTGCCCGCCCGGCATGAAGACGGGCGATCCGATCTCGCCGCGCGGCGGCTACAAGGGCGGCGGCATGCAATTGCTGGTCGACGCTTCGATCGATCCGGCCGGGGACGTTTGGACTTCCAACAATTGGCAAGACTATGCGTCGTGCTACGGCACGCCGGCCGAAGGTCTTAACACCCGCTGCGGCGGCCAGGGCATCGTCGTTTTCTACGGCATGGCGAAGCCGGTTCGGGCGCCGCAGATCGGGCCGTCGAAACCGCTCGAATGAGGAATGCCGGTCTTGCCCGGCTGAAATGTTTCCACGTATCCGGGAGCCTTGGCTCTCCGCGCGCGTTCAGCGCGCTGGCCCATGGCTCCCGGCGGAAATTGCCTACCTCGGCCGAGTTGATTTTCTCGTAGGCGCGACCGACTCAGACCGGCTAGCGCCAATCAGAAATCTAGACAGCAGACTTGACGAGCACGCGTAGCCCTGTCGAGCGGTTAGCGCCTTCATTCCGAACCGCAACAGCGCGTCCGCTTTCGAGAAGCGCCGCACAGGCTGGTTCTGACCAAGATGGGCGCGATCCGGTCGGCAGGCAGCGAGCGCGAACGGCGGCTTCCGAGATCGACGAAAAGGCCGTGCTCCGGCTTTCTTGGGTCGTCAGGAGCCGTACGCCGCTCGCCAATGACGGTCAGCTTGGACCCCCGCTCGTTCATGATCCCGTCTGTCAGCCTTCGGCCATTTCTGCCCATAGTTGGAACGTCCGGTTCTCGCCGCGCCGGCGCCGATAGCGGACGGGCGGTCTCCCCGCCTACCTCGGTCAATCCACCTTTTCGCCGGAATGACCGCTTCGGAGCCGCGCTGGCAATCGGCTTGACGGCAACAGTGGGCGCTATCCCGACCCACTGCTTGGGCCCGGATCTGGCCGACAACAGAGTGGCAGCCTTCTGAACGAGCGGAGGCCCAAGCAGACGTTCGCTGTCGAATGTCGTGCGGGTCCCGTCGACCCATTCCGGTCGGTCGCGGCGGGCACGCGCGGCGTTACAATCTCTCGAAACTCAGCGAACCCGGGACGTTTCGGTAGAGAGCTTTCGAGAGTGAGTTTTGAGACACGATTTTGGGGGAGCGAGGGCTTAGCCCGCGCGCCGTCGAACTTCTCAAAAAAACCTTCCTTTTCGAGAGACGCCTGCCACGAGCGGCCGCTATGGGCGGTTAGGTCGGCCCTTTCGGCCGGCTAAGACTGGAACTCGCTCCTTGCGGACTTCTTTCGCGGCGTGCCATTTACGTTGGGAGCCGATCGTCTTAGGACGCCTGGAAGTAGCCGCGACAGAGCGACTAATGTGCGGTTACAATGGCATTGCGCGTCGTGAATGTGGCAGGGGGACCAGCATGGGCGGTCTTCGCGAGTGGCTTCGCAAGATAGACCTCGAACAATACGCCGATGCGTTCGAACAGGACGACATCGAACTCGATATCCTTGGGAATTTGACAGAGCAGGATTTCGTCGAGCTTGGCGTATCGCGCGGCAACCGACGCCGACTGATGGCCGCGATCGCCATGCGGACCGGCGAGCCGGACGGGGCGGGACAGTCGCCTGCGGTGGAGATGTCCAGTGAAGCGGAACGCCGCCAGGTCACTGTCCTGTTCTGCGATCTGGTCGGTTCGACGCAAATGTCGGTTGTGCTTGATGCGGAAATCCTGGCGGCTCTGATCCGGCGCTACCAGGACGCGGTGGCGGGCGCGATTGGCCGATACGGTGGTTTCGTCGCCAAATTCATGGGCGACGGCGTGCTAGCCTATTTCGGTTTCCCGCGCGCCTATGAGGACGCCACCGAACGCGCTGTGCGCGCCGCCTTGGCTATGGTCGCCGAGGTAAGGAGTATCGCTCGTCCCGACGGCGCGGCACTCCAGACGCGTATTGGCGTCGCCACCGGCCTCGTGGTGGTCGGCGAGATCGTCGGCGACCGGGGCGGCGCGGGAGAGCGCCATCGTGGGCCAGACGCCCAACCTCGCGGCGCGGCTTCAGGCGCTGGCGACGCCAGACGCAATCCTTATCAGCGGAGCAACTGCGCGTCTGCTGGGCGAGATGTTCGAACTCGAAGCCGCCGGCGAACATGAGTTGAAGGGATTTGCACGGCCAACGCAGGTTTGGCGGGTGCGCGGAGAAGCCGTGTTTGACAGCCGCTTTGCCGCTACCCGACCCCACAGCAGCATGCCGCTTGTCGGCCGTACTCACGAAATGGGGCTGCTGCTCGACCGCTGGCGTTTGGCGGAACGCCGCGAGGGACAGATTGTGACCGTGGTCGGCGAGGCTGGCATCGGGAAATCGCGACTGGTCGAGGGGCTGCACGAAGCGCTTGCGGGCGCGCCGCACGCCCGTATTCATCTGCAAAGTTCGCCCTATCACAGCGACAGCGTACTTTATCCGGTGATCCAGTATTTGAATCGAGCCGCGCGTTTCACCGCCGAGGACTTGCCCAAAGTAAGGATCGAAAAGCTCCGCACCCTCTTTGCGGCCCGAGCGGCGTCCGACCCCGCCGCACTGGCTCTGCTGGGCGAACTGGTCTCGCTGCCGCTCCCCGACGGCGCAACGCCCTTGTCGCTGACACCGACGCAACAAAGATTGGCTACCATCGCACTGCTCAGCGACGAGATCGTTGGCCTCGGCGAAACTGAACCCGTGTTGCTGGTGCTGGAGGATGCACATTGGACCGACGCCACCACGCTTGAACTTATGACGCACATCGCCGACAGCATCGGCGCGGCGCGCCTGCTTGTGTTGGCGACGGGAAGACCTGAGTTCGCGCCACCTTGGCAGGCGCGGCCGCACGCGACGTTGCTGACGTTGTCGCGATTGGGCCAAGCTGAAAGCGCCGAACTGGTCGCCGGGGTCGCTGCCGCGCATGGATTGTCGCCGGCGACCGTGGTTGCGATCGTCGCCAAGACCGACGGCGTGCCGCTCTTTATCGAGGAAGTGACAAGGAACGTGATGGAGCAAGCCGGCGACGACGGCGCGGCGGTTCCGGCGACGCTTAAGGACTCGCTGATGGCGCGGCTTGACCGTCTTGGCGAGGCGCGCGAGGTCGCCCAGATCGCGGCTGCGATCGGGCGGCAGTTCTCCTTCGCGTTGCTCGACGCCGTTCTCGTCAAGGGCGGCGCCGCGCTCGACCCCGCGCTGACGAAACTGATTGGGGCGGGAATCGTCTTTCCTGAAGGGCGCGGCGGCGAACGGAGTTTCAGCTTCAAACATGCACTGGTGCGTGATGCGGCCTATGAAAGCCTGTTGTTGGCGCGGCGGCGCGACTGGCACGAGCGGATCGCTCGCGCATTGGAAGAGAGCTTTCCCGGGATCGCGGCCAACGAGCCGGAACTGCTCGCCTATCATTTCGGCGAGGCCGGGTTGGCGGACAAGATTTGCGATTATCGCATGCGCGCCGGCGAAAGGGCGATGAGCCAGTCGGCCCATAACGACGCCATCACGCATTTCTCGGCGGGGCTAAGGTCCGCTGATGCGTTGCCCGAGTCGGAACGCATGCGCCGACTATTGGATTTTCACGTAAAACTCAGCGCTGCACAGACGCTGGTCCACGGCCCACAGAGCGTCGAGGTGGCGGACACCCTTGACCGCGCTGCCGAGATTGGGGAGGCCCTGGACGATGTCGCTGCGACCTACCAGGCCAAGTGGGGCTTGTGGTTCAATGCCATTCAAAGGGGCAAGCTGGCGCTGTCGCGCCAACGGGCAAGCGGGTTGATCGAGTTCGCGGAGCGCTCGGGAGACGACGGATTTCTGCTCGAAGCGCGGCACTGCCGCATCGCGAGCGCATTTATTGGCGGCGATGTCGCCGGAATGGTCGACGATGGCCGCATCGGCGTCCAGTGCTACGACATCGGCCGACATCGCCATCTGGGACTGGCGTATGCTGGCCACGATCCGGGCGTTTGCGCACATGTCGTGATGGGAGTCGGGCTCCAATTGTCCGGCGCCCGAGTGGAGGCCGAAGCGAGCGCCGAGCGCGGAATTGCGCTCGCTGAAACGCTTGACCACCCCGTCAGTCTCGTCCACGCGCTTTCGATGTCGTGCACGATGTGCCAACTGAGCGGCGACCGCGAGGCGACGCTAACGGCCGTGCGACGCTTGGCGGGACCCGCGAAGAAACTGGGACTATATTGGTATGGGGTGAATGTCCCTATGCTTACGGCCTGGGCGACAGCGGAAGGAGCAGGCATAGCCGACGCGGCGCGTGTGATCGATGTCGAAATAAGCAAGGTGTTGGCTCATGGGATGTCGTTAACGCGACATTACCTGGCTGTGACAGCGGAGGTGCTGTTGGCCGCGGGCCGCGCGGCCGATGGATTGGCGCATCTCGATCGCGCCATCGCCATGACCTTTGAGCCGAGAGTCGGCTTCGATCTTCCGGAGGTCTATCGACTACGCGGCGAATGCCTGCTGGCCCTCGACCGCGCCAACATAGAGGAGGCGCGCGCGGCGTTCGGCATGGCGCGGGACGTGGCTGCACTCCAGGGCGCCGTCATCTTCGCCCGCAGAGCCGAAGCGGCGCTTGCTGAGACAACCAGTTAGCCGCTGGCAGTCCGCAGAGGTGAAGGGTTTCGGACGCCGGCCGAAACCCTTCACCAAGGAGGCCGTAGGGCGTCGTTTTTGTCAATTCAGGAGCGGCCATTCACGATCGCCGGCTCCCGACCAGGTCGCCCCCGATGTCGACGACCGAGTTCGGCTCGGACTTCCTCCAAAAGTAGTCGCGCATCAAAATGTTAATATGGACGCGGAATGTCGCTACAACACGCTTGCCGGCCAATCGGCGCCGAGCGTGGACGCGCCCGCGCCGCATCTCCTTAGGCAATTGAGCGCGGCGGCCAACTTGACGCCGGCGGGGTGAACGGTCGTTGGCCGGAAAGAAAAAGACTGACCCGGAATGCGGGTTCGGCGCGCCGGGGACGAAGACGGAAACGAGGCCATTGCCCAGCGCCTCGGTCCGAATGCCGAGTTGCCACCCGCCTTCCATGGCGACGAACACCAAGGGGAGTTCTCCGGTCTCACCGACGCCCAGCATGCTTGCGCTCTCCTGCTTGAGATACTCGTAGCCGGGAATCTTGGAGAGCACCGACAACTCGATTGCGTCGATCACGCGCTCGGCGGTTGCAGTGCGGGCGACAAGGCCGGCAAGAAAGCAAATAATTGCTATCAACAGCGCGGACAGCAACGTCGCCGCGCCCGCGTCTATGTCAGCGGCAGAAGGGATGTGAACAAGGACGGCGTTCAGGCCCGTTTTTGCAAAGTCGATCGCTTTAGCGACGATGACGATCAACACGACAATCGGAGCCAGAAAAAAGAGGCCACCGAGGACTGTCATTCGTACGAATTGAGCGATTGTTTGCATGGAAGAAGTTCCTAACTATTGGATCGTGGGGCGCGAGCTGCCTGGGCGCGCGGGACTTGCAAATCTGAAACGCGGGAGAATGGGGTTGTCACAATGCGAATTTCGCACAGGGTCGGCTTGCCGAACAGACACAAACTAGAACAAGTAGCCGGCTCTCAACTGAGTTCTTGAAATCGTAAACTGGAAAATCCCGTATGATCGGAATGCCGAACTCCGCCGAAATCACGGTATGTTCGGTCGGCTTCCAGCCAACCATGAAATTCAGCGGCAGGAACAAGCGGCCCGTCTGGTTCCAGACCGGCGTCCCATAGTTCAATCGAATGTCCGGGCTGGGGTAGAGCGTGAAAAACAGGCCGATGCGGCAGGTTGATATTGAGGGTCGGCGCAATTCGCAACTGACGCAACATGGCGCCGTCGTCGTTGCCTTCGAAATCGATTCCATAGCGGACCTGCGGCGCGAAGTAACTGCCCGGGCTGATCTCCGGGAGCATGGCGCGAACGACGAAGCCGGTGACCTGTTCCCACGCGTTCGACGCGACGCCATTGGTCGATGTCGGGGCGATCAACTGGCCGCCGAGCGCGATCGCCCAGCGTTGATCAATGTCACGCACGACCCACGCCTGAGCGAGCACATTGCCGAAGCCGGACACGACCGCGCCCGTCGGATTGCCAGGCGTCACCCCGTTCGTCGATACGACCGGAATTTCGGCCCGGAAGCTCAACTCCCATTCCGATGTTAGCCTGAAAGGCGCCTCAATCCGGGCGAACGGCGTGTTCGTTTGAACCTGTTTGGTCGTTCCCAGATCAACTCCGGGGCCGGGAGCAACCGTATAGCGGTCCAAGAGTTCGATCTTGCCAAACGGTTGGGTCGGATCGTCTCCGACGCCGTTCGCGAGGTCCGGTTCACCCGCGTCGGCAAGCGCGCGTTCGGGCAGGTTCAGCGCCCCTGCAATAAAACCGCAAAAGGCTAGAGCGAATAAGAATCGTCTGCTTTGCGCGAACAAAGCCCGCGCTCGCTCCGAGAGCGGCGTCGGCGCGAACCGCATCCTATCTCATCGCCGCAAGATTTCTCCAGAAGGTCTCGAGGCTCTTCGTGCCGCCAAACAGTGTGGTGAAATTGGTGGAATCAACCAAAACGACGTCTCCGGCCCTTTTCTCGCTTGGCGGCATCCACAGGAGGCTGTTGAACTCCCTATTGCCAGCCTCGGTAAAAGGATGTGGACGTTCCAAGTCGATCGGCTGCCGCGCGAGCACCCGGACGCTCCCTGCGTCGCCCGTCAATTCGTAGTGCGGCAGATGCGGGTGAAAGTTTAGGGTCGGCACGTTCTCCAGGAGGCCGAGGCTATCGAGGTCGCGGAAGGGTGTAAGCGGAGCAATCTCGCTGGAGCCTTTCAGGAGCGCGGGCCGAAGGCCAAAGGTGTTATGCACGGGAACGCCGAGCCCTTTCATCAACGAGCGCGTATATTGACCAAATCGCTGCTGGCGAGGCACGAGCGGGTCGCCGATGGTGCAGATATTCCAACTGGCGTTGTTTCATGTCCTCGGAGAAACCCACGTCATGATGGGGCGCAAGCAGGAGACACGCGCCATCCCGCTTCAGCCATTCGCGGATGGCCTCGATCTCCTCGGGCGCCGCCTCCTGTTCGGCTACAAGATGATCGAGGCCGAAAACCATCAGCGTATCGGTGTCGGCAAGAATGCGTTCGTCGATCGGCAGCTTGTATCCGGCCTGATCAATGCGTTGAAAGACGGCGACGGGATGTCCCGTGGTTTCGCCGGCGATCTTCTGAAAACTGAGGGTTGAGCGGTGAAACAGCTCAAGCGTCCCCGCAATGCCCTGAAGGAACTGCGCGGCGCTCCATTCCGGCGTCTCATAGGCAGGCCACGCGACGCGGCGGACTTCCGTCATCGTGGAAAACCGGTTGTCCATCTCCGCAAGGTCGCGCTGCGACTCCCAAGGATAGCTCCACGTCCAGTAGATGCTTATCCGTCTTTTGCCCTGCGCGTATTTGCGCGGAACGTGATCCTGATTGTACGTCCGGGCCGAAGCTTGCGCTGACATGGATCCTCCCTCCTGTCGCGCTGGCTCAGGCCGGGCGCTGCTCGTTCAACGATGCGAGATAGCCAAGGGCCTTGAGGCCGGGGAGAAAGAAATACGCGCCGCCCCTGACTGTAGTGAAGGCGGGCAAGCCGACGATCTTCTTGCGAATTGGCCGCTTCGGGATCTTGATACTCCAGCGTTCCGTCCTGGGCGCCGATGATCGGGTCGCGTTCGTTCTCGAGGTCGCTGAACTTCCGGTCGTTGATCCAGACGTTCTGCGCGAACTCGAACTGGCGGATGAGGCTTGCGCAGATGACGAAGGCCGCAATCCCGCGTTCGACCCCATCGTCGGGAGCGCCCTCCGGCAGAGGAGGCCCGTACGGCGCCCCTCGCCGGATCATCCGGCGCCGGTTCATGTTGTGGCCAGTGTCGCGAGGATTCATGCGGCGAATATGCGAGCCAAGCGGGATTGCGTAACCGTGCGGGTCCGCATCCTTGTAGGTGAAGTCGTTGTTGCGCTGCATGTCGGCGCCAAGCGCCGGATCGTCCTTTTCGGGCGCGAGCACGAGAGGCGCGCCGCTGCGCCAACGCCCCATCAGCTTGGCCGCAATCAGTTCCTGCTCCTCAGCAGTGTCGCCGTGCTCAAGGAGAAACTCGCGAAACTTCCCGACGTGCTCCTCGAGCCTCCGGTAGGCCATGTAACTTCCGTTCCGTGCGAGAATTTCTGGCTGCGGTTGGCCGGCGGTGACGCCGTTCTCGTCGGGATAGCCCAGGATGAACTCGCCGGCCTTTAAAGGCTCGCCGGTTCCAGGCGACGGCTCGACGCCGTTCCCCTCGATAGCCGGCTCCGATAGCCGATCGCGGTAGCCAAAATGCTCGTGCGCGTACCCGAAGGGCGGAATGGCGTGAAGATCGAGCACGGAAAGGACTTCAACGCCTGGACAGCCGGCGATAAGCTTCTGATGCTCCGAGACACACCGATCGTGCTCTGCATCGTCCCGCGCAAAGAGAATGACGATCGCATGCAGATCGGGGCTCGCGAGGCCGCCGACCCAATGTTCGGGGGCGTTGACGCCGCTATCGCCAAGCATCTCCGCTCGCGCCGCCATGCCTTGCCTGAACTCTTCGGGAAAAGACGCGAGCGATGCTTCGTCAAGCCCAAGCGCACGAAGGCCATTCCAGGTGAAGGCCGCCGTAACCCAGCGCTTGTCCCCGTCAACGCCGGCGCGCATCGACGCTGCGGAATGTATCTTCTCTTTGATCGCCGACACCCAGGCGCGGCCGCCGACTTCATCCCGAAACGACAGAAATTCGTAACGGGCCGTGAGCGCCGGGGCGCGCGTTAGCAGAAAGTGCTGAATGTCGTCGAATTCGAGCATCTCGACGTTCCTATTCCCCAACCCGATCGCGGATGGCCGCGGCCTATGTTAATGCGCCTTGGCGACGCCCTTCGCCCACGCCCAGGCACGAATCCGCCAGCCGGCGGGAAGCTTGCCAAGCGCGACTGTATAAGTCGCGCCGGTTTGGGTGATCTCTTGGCCCCGCAGTTTGAACGTCATTGTCGCGGGCACAACCACGTAACCGCTGTCGCCGACGACATTGACATGCGACGGGTCGCCTAGGACTATGAAATAGGCCTCCGCGCCCTCCCGTGCGCCTTCTCGCAACACCTCGCCGTACCAATCCTCGCAAGCTGTTGGACCCTGCCACACGTGCGGCGCCATCCCGTCAAGGATCGACCCCGACGTGTCGAATTGCGCCGCCATCAACTTCACGTCGCCCTTATTGAAGGCGTCGATATAGCTCCTCACCGTATCTAGCGGTCCCGTCACCTCAGGCATCTTTGCTCCCTTCCACTCGTTCGAGTGAAATTTCGCCGGTAGGCCTATTGCATCTGATCGAGCATTGTCGAGAAAGCCGCCTTCAATTTTAGAGCCTTTTTGATTTCCGAGGCGCTGACAAAAGGGTACTCCGCATATTCAAGGAAGCTTGGGCATTGATGATCGCGGACAAATTTGACGAACGCGGCGGGATTGGTCTGCCAATCCATCGGGAAACCCTCAAGATTTCTCGAACACGGTACGCAAACCGGTAATCCCAAATAGCGTCACCGCGTCTTCGGTATATTTGTCGAAGTCAGTGTCGAAAATCCCCTGATACATGAAGTAAGTCTCCCCCTTGATAGGAAAGAGCACCCAGCGCAGGTAATGCAATTGCAAGACGGCCAGGGCGTCTGGCTGCGCCGCGATCGTTTCCTCAATGTTTTTGGCGTACTGGTAGAAGACGTCCTCACGTCCCGGGACGATCTTGGCCACGATAGAGAACCCGTAGCTGGCTGGGGTCTTGGGAAAGATCGGACCGTAGCGGCCCTGCTCGACTTTGTCCTGGAAGTATCCCCCTTTGGGGATCGCCATGGCTGCGGGCTTTGTCCAGTCTTCCTGTTTCGGTTCGTTCGACATAACCCCATTCCTCCCGATTTTACGTTGATTTCATTCGCAAGCTTCGTCTTCGTAGCGCTTGGCGCATTGCAATCGAATTGGCTCATCAAATTAGAAATCGGCTTGCAATCCTATTCGTTGGCCCTCGCAACAAGAGATACGGCACGAGCGCCAATAATGTAGCAGTGAAAAGCAACTCGAGCGGGAAAACAAAGTGATGAACGAATATTTGGTAGATTACGTCGAGCACAATTGAAACAAGGAACGGGGTTCGTATGTCGCGCCAGCCGAAGCGTAAAAATTCTCCGCGACTTTCGGAATCAAATATTGCGGACCAGAGGTAGGGCGGGCGGCCCTCTCTCGCGTCCTTGACGCCAGCGCGAACCGCGATGATGGAAGCAATGGCTGGCTGAATCACGAAACGGAAGTTCAACGGCCCAGACGGGCGCGAGAGAAAATTCTCCCAACCGCGTGCGATCATGTCAGCAAGTAGCGCCATGATCTGGTCCCCCTCACAAGTCGTGAACAGTAGCACCGCTAAATTGCGAGAGCAACGACCTCGCGGCCCGCGGGGATTCCCATGTGTTTCGCGCGTGCGGGTTGGACTCGAAACTCGACGGAATACCCAGTTGCTAAGGGTAGAAGACGAGAAAGAATTCCCCGGGGTCTATGTCACTGATGCAGATGGTGCAAAATTTACTCTGTTGGCGCTCTCTCGAAACCCTCGATTCCAAGGCGCCGCCCGCCAAGCAAATTTCCCACAGGTAAGATATGCTAACCGCCGTCGAGATGTGAGGCAGGCCCAAGCGGGAAGGCTCTATGTACATTTCAAGAGGGCGCGTTCGCGCCGCCGTCCTTGCAATTCCCTGCCTGCTGGGCGGCGTCGGCGCTGTTGCAGCCGATCCCCTCACGCAGGAGCAAGCGAGCGCGCCGGCTGCGGTCCAGCCTCCCGCTGGCGGAGAGTCTTCAGCCGACCTGGCGAAACAATTGAACAACCCGATCGCGAGCCTGATCAGCGTGCCCTTTCAGAGCAATGTCGATTTCGGGGGCGGCGCGCACCACGACGGAACTCAATATCTGTTGAATGTGCAACCCGTGATCCCCATGAAACTAACGAACGACTGGAACATGATCGTTCGTACGATCATACCGATCACGGCGACCTCCGGCATTTTTCCTGGCGACCCCGCTGGCATCGGCGACATTGTCCAGAGCTTCTTTTTCTCCCCTGCAAAGACCGTCAATGGGTTTACCTGGGGAGTGGGGCCAGTCTTCATGTACCCTACGGCTACGCGCGACGAACTCAGCGCCAATCAATTCGGGGCAGGCCCCACGTTGGTTGCCTTGTACCAATCCAATGGCGCCACTCTCGGCATTCTCGCCAATCACATCTGGGGCATAGGAACACCCGGCGCGAACGGCCTGGGTGGGGGTTCCATATTGGCCGACGACGGCTCGACCATCGCTGTTCCGCCCGGCCGCTCTCCAGTGGTCAACGCGACCTACTTGCAGCCCTTCCTCAGCTACACGACGCCGAGTCAGACCACCTTCAGTCTGGGCTCGGAGTCCACCTATAATTGGACGAACGAATCCTGGACCGTGCCGCTAACGGCCGGTGTTAGCCAATTGTTCAAAGCCGGGAGCCAGCCGATCAGCCTCGGCCTGATCGGAAAGTACTGGGCCGTGCGCCCCGACGGAGCGCCTCTCTGGGGGGTGCGAATGCAACTCACATTCCTGTTTCCGAAATGACCGATCCCGCGCCGCGCTCTTGGGGGCCGATGTTTGGGACTGGTATTCTTGGCGTTCAAGCCGACGCGGCATTTCCCTCGAAACGGGAGGCGCGCGAATGTGTCTGCGAGGCCGACCCGCATTGGAGCCTCGGCCAGCGAGCCGAAGCATTGACAACCCACGATGTATTGCACGAACCTCTTGACGTAAATCTCGCTCGCGGTGCGCAGGTCCAGAAGGAGCGTCGCACTATGAAAAACATCAAGTCCGGAAGGGAACGCAACGGGACATCTAACGAGAAGTCTAAAGAGAGGGGCAGTGGCGGCGCGAACCCGCGCGCGCTCGTTTCGGTCGACGAGCGGCGCACCGCCGGAAAGGCGCTGCGCGACAGGGCGTCTAGAGAGTCACACGGCGGCTGGACGGCGTCCAAGGATCGCCAAGACCCCGTTGAGATCCTGAAACGGTCGAACGAGGGCAGAATCCCAGCGCTCGTCCCTATTCGATTTGCGCGAATGCGCGAGTCCCCTTTTGCGTTCTTCCGTGGGTCTGCGGCCATCATGGCCGCCGATCTGGCCACCACGCCGACGTCTGGACTGCTCGTTCAAGCCTGCGGCGACGCGCACTTGATGAACTTTGGCGGATTCGCAACGCCTGAGCGCAACATCTTTTTCGACATCAATGATTTCGACGAAACCTTGCCTGCGCCTTGGGAGTGGGACGTCAAGCGTCTCACCGCGAGCATCGTGATCGCTGCGAACCATTTGGATTTTCCAGATAGCGAGGCGGCTGCAGCCGCGAACGATGCGGTTCGCGCCTACCGTGAGCAAATAACCAACTATGCGGCGATGCGCTCACTTGATGTCTGGTACGATCGAATTGATCTGGAGAGCGTCCTGAAATCCGTTCGCAGCCGAGAAGTCGCACAACGGATCGAACAAAGAGTGGAACAAGCCCGCCGTAAAAGCGCGCCGGGCGCATTGTTTCCCAAACTGGTCGAGCACGTCGGCGCCGAGCCGAGAATAAAGGACGAGCCGCCGCTGATTTTCCATCCGACGGAAGATCAGGCGCCAGGGATGCGCTCGGACTATGCGCAGGCGATATGGTGAGTATCGAGCCTCGCTCCCGGAACACGTGCGGGTGCTGTTCGACCGATTCCGGTTTGTCGATCTCGCGATCAAAGTGGTTGGCGTGGGCAGCGTTGGGACCTACTGCGCCGTCGGCCTGTTCATGGCCTCGGACAAGGATCCGATCTTTCTTCAGATCAAGGAGGCGCGATCGTCTGTGCTGGAGGCGTACGCCGGGAAAAGCATCCACGCCAATCACGGCGAGAGAGTGGTCGCCGGACAGCGACTGATGCAGTCCGCAAGCGATCTCTTCCTCGGTTGGATGCGCGGCGCCAACGGGCGTGATTATTATATGCGCCAGCTTCGCGACGTCAAAATCTCCGCGGTGCCGGAAGACTGGGATCCCGGTGTGCTTCGCCAGTACGGAAAGCTCTGCGCATGGGCGTTGGCGAGGGCTCATGCCAGATCAGGCGATTCCGCGGCCATCGCTGGCTACATAGGTTCGAATGCAACATTCGACGACGCGATCTGCGAATTTGCGGTCGAGTACGCGGACCAGAATCAGCGCGACTATCGTACTTTCGTGCGCGCGATCCGCGCGGGCGAAATCGAGGTCGCGCCCGAGATGTGAACGCTTCGGGCTTCCAGTCCATTGTCGGTAATGCCAGCATGCATTATTTGCTGACACGTCTTCCCAGGCGTCTCATGGTCATACCAATCTCGATCAAAAATCGAACGTCCGATTGTCGCCGCGCCGGCGCGGACAGCGGACGGGCGGCTCTCCGCCCGCTAACGACGAACAGGGCCACCGAGGGATCGTCAGCTTTGGAGGAGCGGCGCTTGTCGATTGAAAGGCAATGGTGGGCGCCATGCGGTCCTCGCTTCTAGGCTCGAATGACACATTTGGATGCGGCCGACGCGATCCGACTCAGGCATGCACCGCCAACACTGGTCGGGATTCTTGATCGCTTGGCGCAATTTTTGCCCCCGGACGCCAGATATGACTGGCATTCCCTCCGGAAGGAAGCATGTGTGGTGACGTCGCCGTGCGGATTAAGCGGCGCGAATGATCCTTAGCCCCGTAGATCGCATCGATCCGGGGCTCGTGCTGGTGAGGGGCCGAACTGGGCAACCTCAAACAGCAACGAGGATAAAACGATGACCAACAAGCCAACTGACGCTCAGATTGTCTGCTCCGCTCCGGGTTCCGGCGCGCGGATCATTGCATCGTCGCGCCAACGGGTAAGACTGCGAGCGCGAAGAAGTCCGCGGCGAAGTTGATCGACGCAGGCTGGCTCAAAGAGATCAAGGCAAAGTTGGGCGCGCCCGTTTGGCGGACCGACGAGGAGACCGCGACAGCCTATTCGCTCAAGCTGACCTCTGCGGGACTAAAGGTCATCGCTGCAAATGAACCGCAAGGTTCGGGTGGCGATCCAACGCCGTCGGCGCCAGGCGACGACGAGCGCGATGATGGGAAGAAACCGCCTGCGGCCAACATCGAAGATCAGGGAGCTCCACCTGCACTGCCGAATTTTCGCGAAGGATCGAAGCTCGCGGCAGTCGTGGCGATGCTCGCGCGAGAGGCGGCGTCACGATCGACGAATTGTCGGCGGCGATGAACTGGCTGCCGCACTCGACGCGCGCCGTGCTAACCGGCCTCCGCAAGCGCGGCGTTTTGGTTGCGCGCCGCAAGACGCCAGACAGGCGTGCGAGCGCCTACGTCATCGAAGCGGATCGCGTCGATGCAACCGGACAAGGGTGAACCGGCCATGGGCAAGGGGTCACCTCCTCGCGATGGATCGAGGCGCGCGGTCATTGCGCCCGCGCCCGTCGACGCTCGCCCTTAGCGCCGCACGGCTCGGGATCGTTCGGCAGCATCCCCGAGGCTGCAAACGGCCAAAGCCAGGAAAAGGAGATCGTCGAAATCCAGAGCCTATCCCTCGACGATCTCCGGATCCGCTGGCGTAATCTGACTGGCAGACTTGCGCCGAAGTATCTGTCCCGCAGCCTGTTGGTGCGGATCCTCGCATACCGGTTGCAGGCTCAGAGTTTTGGTGATCTCGACCGCAACACCGCGCGAGCGCTCGCGCGGTGGGACGAGGCCAGCGAACATCAGCGGCCTACTGGGCCGCTGATCCAGACGGAGGCTGGCGAACCTGCTGCTGTCTCGCTCGACGCCCGAGCGAAGGGTCTCTGAGCCTCTCATCCTGAAGCCCGGGACTTTGCTGACGCGCGAGTGGCAGGGGCGAATGGAGACGGTGATGGTGGTCGCCGACGGCTTCGCTTGGAATGGGGAGATGTTCGCGAGCCTCTCGGCGGTCGCGCAGGCGATCACCGGCACAAAATGGAATGGGCATCGGTTCTTCGGCGTTCGGCCGCAAGATCGACGTGCCGACTCAGACAACAGATGTGGCTCGGACGGCTAAGTCCGACCCGTCTCATAAGCCGCGAGCGAAGGACCTCGGGCGTCACGTCAAGTGCGGGTGGGGCAGCTCCATGAAAATCGTCGCCTGTTCGCAAACTGCGCTGCGCGATCTATACCCGCGTGTCGACCGACGCCGGGCCTTGAGCAGGAGTTCAACTCGCTCGACGCCCAGCGCGAAGCCGCCCAGGCCTACGTGAAAAGCCAGGCCCACGAGGGATGGATACTGATCCGAGAACGTTACGACGACGGCGGTTACTCCGGCGGCTCCCTCGAACGGCCGGCGATGCAGAAGCTGCTCGCCGACATCAAGGAGCGCCGGATCGACGTGGTCGTCGTCTACAAGGTCGACCGCCTGACCCGGTCGCTCGCCGACTTCGCCAAGCTGGTGGAGGTGTTCGACGGACATGGCGTCGCCTTCGTCTCGGTGACGCAATCGTTCAACACGACGACCAGCATGGGCAGGCTGACCCTCAATGTGCTGCTGTCCTTCGCCCAGTTCGAGCGCGAGGTGACGGGCGAGCGCATCCGGGACAAGATCGCGGCGTCGAAGAAGAAAGGCATCTGGGTCGGCGGCGTGGTTCCGCTCGGCTACGAGGTCCGAGAGCAAAAGCTGATCGTCGACGAGGAGGAAGCCGCGACGGTCCGGCTCATCTTCGCGCGCTATCTCGAACTCGGATCGCTGCCGGCGCTGCAGCGGGATCTTCGCGAGCGCGGCGATCGTCACCCGAGAGCGGAAGCTGTCCTCCGGTCGGATGGTCGGCGGACGCGCCCTCACCAATGGTCCGCTGAATTACCTCCTTCGCAATCGGATGTATCTCGGCGAGATCAACCATCGCGACAAGAGCTATCCGGGAGAGCACGAGCGCGATCCTCGACGCTGCAGCTCTTCGATGCCGTCCAGGCCAAGCTCGACGAGAACCGTCGGGGCAGCGCGGGAACGGCATCAGAACTCGAAGGCGCTGCTGCTCGGAAAACTCTTCGACGATCGCGGGAACCCGATGACGCCGAGCTACGCCATCAAGAAGGGCGTTCGCTATCGCTACTACGTCTCCTGCGTGCTGGCGCAGGGCCGCAAGGAGGATGCGGGAACCGTCAAGCGAGTCGCAGCAACCGAAATGGAGCGCATCGTATGGAGGCGATCGCGAAGGCTAAGCCGAGGCGGACTCCTCCGGCGGCAACGGCATCGCGATCGGCGAAACGGTCCGGCAACGACGCCACTGCGGAGCTCTCGACGATCGACGACAAACGAGGCGGCCCGCGAGCGCATCGAGAGGGTCACGCTGTTCGCTCAATCGATCGACATCGAACTCCGCACAAAACGATGTCGACCCTGCGGAGCGCGTATCGATCCCCTGGACGCCTCAAACCTTCCGGCGCAAGCGCGAAGTGATCGCGCCCACGTCACAAGGCCCGCACGACCCACGACCGATGCGATCGGAATCCAGGACGCGGCTTGTATCGGCGATTGCTCGCGCGCGACGATGGCTCGATGAGATCGTCTCAGGCAAAGCCGCAGGCATCGAAGCCATCGCAGCTCGCGAAGGGCTCAACGAACGATCGGCGCGCATGACATTGTCGCTGGCGTTCCTGGCGCCTGACATCGTCAAGGCGGCGGTCGATGGAACACTTCCGCGAGGCTTCGGCGTTTCCCGTTTGATCGACATGCCGGTAAGTTGGGCGAAGCAGCGACGGGCGGCTGCGTTGCCTTCTCCGCCCTGAGCAACACAATCTGGATCTATGACCGACAAGGGCGATCGCGTGAAGGCGTGACCGCCCTTCTACCTTCGTCGCTCTAGCGCGCGTCTCGACCCGATTCGATTTGAACGCGACGTCTATCGCGCGCCGTCGCCGCATTTCGAACCGGTCTCCGCGCCAATGCGAACCGGTCTCACAAAGAGCCTATGCAACTTTCCACGGAAGAGGAATTTTTCGCGCGGAGACCGCGCCGCACGAAGCGCGCGAAAGTCTCCGATTCTGCGTCTCCGCATGCGAAAATCTGCACTCCCGGCGCACAAGCCACGGAAGTGTCGGAGACATTCAAAAAGACGGAAAATCTAGCAAAATCAAGGGATTGGTTGGTGGAGCCAGACGGAATCGAACCGACGACCTCTTCAATGCCATTGAAGCGCTCTCCCAACTGAGCTATGGCCCCATTTTCATTGTCGTTTTCGCCTCCGGTTGGGACCGGAGGGTTCGCCTAGAGCGGCGGAGCGCCCCTATAGCCGTGAGCCGGGCGGCAAGGCAAGGCCTCCCGGCGGTTTTTTTCAGCCTTCCTCGTCAGGGGCGATTTCGCCGTCGATCAGAGAACTGACGTCGTCGGCGTCCTCCTCTTCCTCTTCGAGGAACGTGTCCTCTTCCTCGACCTCGTCGTCGACATCAATGTCATCGACGCTGACCTCGGCGGCCTTCTCTTCGGTGGCTTCCACTTCGTCGAGCGAGACCAGTTCGACGCCGGCGGAGGCCGCCGCATCGTCCTCGTTTTCCTCTTCCTTCACGGTGGCGCGCTCGGCGCGCGCGACTGCGCCCTGAAAGACCGTCCCGCATTTCGGGCAGACGATGGGATCCTTGTTGAGATCAAAGAACTTCACGCCGCACGACTGGCATTGACGCTTGGCGCCGAGCTCGGGTTTGGCCACGATTTCGTTTCCCTTGGATTGAGATGATCTGCCCAGCGGATTCGGCCGCTCCGGTTAGTCGGCGCTCGCCATCGTGTCAATCGCCCCAAATGGGGGCACACATCGACAGTAGATGCGATCGCGGCTAAGGAGCCGGCCCGATCGCCTTCATCGACGAAGAGCCCATGTCCGCAGCCTCCTCCGATATCGCCCGCCCGCTGACTGCGCACCGCGCTAGCGCCCTCAAAGGTAGGGTGCGGCCGCCCGGAGACAAGTCGATTTCGCACCGCGCCTTTCTTTTCGGCCTGCTTACCCGCGGCATGACTAGCATCGAAGGCTTGCTCGAAGGCGACGACGTGCTGCGCACCTCAGCCGCGTGCAAGGCGCTCGGCGCCACGATCGAGCGGCTCGGCGAGGGGCGATGGAGCGTCCAGGGGCCCGGCCTCGGCTCGCTGCTCGCGCCCCGCGACACGCTCGATTTCGGCAACGCCGGCACCGGCTCCCGCCTCATGATGGGGGTGGTAGGCGGCCACCCAATCCGCGCGACTTTTGACGGCGACGCGTCGCTGCGCAAGCGGCCCATGCGTCGCATCCTCGATCCGCTGAAGCTGATGGGCGCGGAAGTCATCGCCGAGGCCGAGGGCGGGCGCTGCCCGATCACCCTGAAGGGAGCGGACGAGGCCGCCCCAATCGTCTACCGCACCCCCGTCGCCTCCGCGCAGATCAAGTCGGCCGTGCTGCTCGCCGGGCTCAACGCGCGCGGCGCGACCACCGTCATCGAGGCCGAGGCCTCGCGCGACCACACCGAAAAAATGCTCGCCCATTTCGGCGCCGAGGTCACAGTCGAGATCGAAGGACAAGGCCGCCGCATCACCTTGCAGGGCCGTCCCGAACTGAGGCCCAAACCCGTCATCGTGCCCGCCGACCCCTCCTCGGCCGCCTTCCCGATCGTCGCCGCGCTCCTCGTTCCCGGTTCCGACATCGTGGTCGAGGGCGTGATGACCAATCCTTTGCGCTCCGGCCTGCTGACGACGCTGATCGAGATGGGCGCCGACATCCAAAAACTCGACCAGCGCCTCGAGGGCGGCGAGGACGTGGCGGACCTGCGCGTGCGCGCCAGCGACCTCAGGGGCGTCGACGTGCCCGCCGCCCGCGCGCCCTCGATGATCGACGAATATCCGATCCTCGCGGTCGCCGCGGCTTTCGCGCGAAGGTTTTACGCGCATGCGCGGGCTGCACGAATTGCGCGTCAAGGAGAGCGACCGGCTCGCCGCGGTCGCCGCCGGGCTCGCGGCGGCCGGAGCGCGAGCGGAGATCGAGGGCGACGACCTCATCGTCGAGGGCGGCGGCGCGCCCGGCGGCGGTCTGGTAAAAACCCATCTCGATCATCGCATCGCCATGAGTTTTCTGGTCATGGGCTTGAGGACGGAAAAGCCCATGCGGGTCGACGACGGCGCGATGATCGCCACCAGTTTCCCCAACTTTCGCGCCCTGATGGCTTCGCTTGGCGCCGATATCGGGGATTGAGGCGTTCCAATCGCTTTCTTAATTGGAACAGGCGTTCTAACCTGTCCGGCTGAATAGCCGAGAGGAGAGCGATGAACGCCCCCGCCGATTTCGAGGCGCTGAAGCGCCGGCTCATCGAAGTGGAGCCGACCCTGCCCCGCCGCCTCCGGCAAACGGCGGCCTTCGCCTTGCAACACCCCGACGAGATGGCGCTCGGCACGGCAGCGAGCGTTGCAGGGCGCGCCGAAGTGCAGGCCTCCACGCTGGTGCGCTTCGCCCAGGCTCTGGGCTTCGCGGGCTTTTCCGAGCTGCAGGGGGTCTTTCGCACCCATCTGCGCGATCGCTGGCCGAATTATTCCGACCGGCTGAAGGCGTTGCACGAGAGTGCGCTCGAGAGCGGCGATCCGATGAAGCTGCTGGTTGGCTTCGCCGATTCCGCCGCGCAATCGATCGCCCGCCTGAAGGACAGCGTTTCGCGCGCCGAACTCGATGCCGCCTTCGACATTCTGGCGCCCGCCGAGACGATCTATCTCGCCGGCCAGCGGCGCTCGTTCACGGTCGCCTATTACCTCGCCTATGCGCTGGCGCAGCTCGGCGTGAAGGCGGCGCTGATCGACAATGTCGGCAGCCTCGGCGCCGACCAGCTGGCCGCCGCTTCGCCCAAGGACGCGCTGATCGCGGTGAGTTTTGCGCCCTACTCCCCCGTCACGCTTTCGCTTGCCCAGAAGGCGCGCGAGCTCTCGACGCCGATCGTGCTCGTCACCGACAGCGCGCTCGGGCCGCTGGCCGGCCTCGCGGACGCGCGCTTCGAAGTGACCGAAGGCGATTTCGGCGCCTTCCGCTCGCTCTCCGCCACCCTCTGCCTCGCCATGACGCTCGCCGTCGGCGTCGCCGAGCGGCGGGCGGGAGAGTGAGGCCGGCGCGGGCTCCTCACCCCGCGTGCCGATGCGACCCACGGTCGATCAGACAGGAAGCTGTCATCCCGCAAAACGGGATCCAGTGTCGCAGGGCTGCGCCGCTTGGGGGATTTCAGCTCCCTTCTGCAAACCAAGCATCACACCCTGGATCGAAGGAATCCAAATTATTCAAGGAATTCCAAATGAATTTTCATGAAGTAAATCAAATAGTTGGGTTATTTTTCACGTGAAAAAGCTCTGTTTTTTCGTTTTTGAGACCAAGTCGGCGCCGACAGCCCCATTTACGAGATCACAAGTGGTGTATTTTTACTGACAAACGGAAAATAAATACCATATCATTTTCATTTTGTCAACAGTCGCTGAACGGCTGACGCTGCGCGTGAGGAAGCCGAGAGCCGTGGGCCCCGCAACTAGAATCACGCCTTCCTCTCATCAGGCGCTGCGCGCCCTACTACCAGCAAACGGGAGAAGGGATTGACGGCGAACTTAGGCCCCCTCTCCCGTTTACGGGAGAGGGTTGGGGTGAGGTCGGTTTCAGTTGACCGCACGATGCTAGCCTTGCCTTCAAATGCCGACGAAACGCTCGACGAGCGTCGCTTTCAAAACTAGACAAAACATCTTGTTGGACGCGCAAGCTTGCGCAAGGGCATGGAATATCCGTAAAATAGTTTGTCTCGAAGCGGCGAAGCTCGGGCCGTGCGCGGGGATCTGGGGGCGGTCCAAGGCATTGCGCGACAATTGTGTTTGAAATGTGTTCAGATGTACTCGAAGCTGCGATCGACAGGGGCGAGCTACCAACAGACCCTCTTTCGGATCGAGAACCTTCTCGCGTCGGGCGCGCGCAGGGAAGCTTTGATGACGAATTTCGATTGGACGACGGACGTATCCGGCAACTGGTCCGCTGCGTCGAACTGGACCCCGTCTGGCGGCCCGCCCAGTTCCGACGACGACGTGACGATCTCCGCGACCGGATTAAATTAAGGGGTGATGGTAAATACCAGCGATGCCGCCTCGGCGCTGAAGCTCTCCAGCACGAACGCGAACCTGACCATTAGCGGCCCGAACGCGCTGCTCATCTCGACGCGCCTACTGACCTTCCGCAGGCGGCCCTGAACCTTGCGGATGCTTCGACCGCATCCGACGGCCTGGCGGCGGGCGATGGCATTGTCCTTTCGAATGGCGCGCTCAACATCAGCGTAGGCGCCGCGCTCTACTGAACGGAACGCCCGCAG
This sequence comes from uncultured Pseudomonadota bacterium, assembly GCA_963710855.1. Taxonomy (GTDB): domain Bacteria; phylum Pseudomonadota; class Alphaproteobacteria; order Rhizobiales; family Beijerinckiaceae; genus Roseiarcus. The sequence goes on from CAVQBX010000005.1 coordinate 47,252, forward strand.
GCGGGCGGCGCATCAAGCTCGAAGGAGGGGCGATCGCTGGAGGCACGATCGATTTGACCCATGGCCCAATCACGCTCTCCTCGGGAACCTTGAGCGGCGTCACATTCGACGGGCTATTGAACATGTCGGGGGCCGACAATTCGATCCATCTCGATAATGGAACGACTGTCGTCGGGTCGTCTGGGTCCGGCGCGGGCGTGATCAAACTAACTGGCTCCAATGACGCGCTGTATTTTGACAACAACCAGACGGTATCGGACGAGACAATCTATCTCGGCAGCGACGAGCATTATGCTGCAGCAGTTGAACTTCTTGCAACCGATGACGCCAGCGGCGCGGGCAATCAGGTTCTTACCCTCGCCAAATCCACGGCAATCTGGGCAGATTTCGGAAAACAGCGCACTTAAATCGGGAAGCTTGAGCGGCGACGCAATCGTCAACGACGGCGTTATCCTGAGCGCTGGCCATCTCACCATTTCCGGCGACGAATTTATCGATGCCGGCTCTATGTACAACGCCGGCATAGGCATTATCGATATCGAGTCAACGAACTTCACCAACGGCGGACTTATCGACGGAGTCGGCTACGAAACTTTCGTCCAGTCGAAGACGTTCACGACGACTTCATCGAGCGTCATTGAGGCCGGCGTAAAAATCGATTTGGGCGCGGAGCGATGAGTTCACGAACAATGGATTGATATCGTTGACCAGCGGTTCAATCACCATTGACGCCAAGGTCTCCGCCGCGAGCCTCGGCTCGGTTGAGAGATCCGGTTACGGAAGCATATACATAGAAGGCGAATACGAGAATGCCGGATTGACGCTCAATGGGACCGCATCCTTCGGGCAACTTACCCTCTATGGCGGCACGGTTGTTGGCGGAATTGTCACCGGCGCGGGGCTCGCTGTCGCCGGCGGCACGCTAAGCGATGTGTTAATCGAGGGACCGCTCGGGCTGTCGGGTGCGGTGTATTTCGCAGACGGAATCAAAGGCTGTCGGCGCCGCGAACGCGGGCCAGGGCGTCATCAACAGAGAAGTGGCCTCGCTCTATTTTCGACAACACGCAAACCATCTCGGACGACACGATAGACTTGTCGTCCGAAAGGCAGGGGAAAGACAGCAGCCTGCGGAGCGACGATGTCGGAATAAGGGGCGGCCGGTTTGTGAGTATGCGACTTCGACGACCATAAGCTTCACCGGGATTGGCGTAATTCAGTCGGGTCTGGCGAAAGGAGACGGGATCGTGAACGAAGGGCTCATTGAGCATTTGGGCGCAAACAATGCCTCCTTGACAATTGCCGGTTCCCTCTTTCAGCAATGCCGGAGCGATAGTGACAACAGGTATTGTCACAACCCAGGTGAAGGCCACAAATCTGACAAATTCCGGAACGTTCAGCGTTTCTGGCGGCGCAACGACAAAGATCGAACTAGAAGAATTTCACCAACTACGCCTCGGGATCGCTTGCCAGCGGAACCTATGACGTCGAAGCCGCTTCCAAATTCGAGATTTACATTCTTGCGACCTCACGACGCTGAATGCGAGCGTCACGCTTGACGGGACGGGCTCAGCCTTTCTGATCTACAACGCGGCAACCACAGACACGACCGCAATCGATGCTTCTTTGAAACGATCGATCCCGACGGCGCGCTTTCGTTGCTCGACAGTCGAAGCTGGGGTCTGCGTGCGATTCAGTCACCAACGATGGCGTCATCACGCTCGGCAGCGGAACATTGGCCGCGACCGCCGCGGGCGCATCGCTGACCAACGCCGCAATCGCCACGATTGTCGGCTACGGGACCATCGACGCAACCACGTACTCGAATTCCGGCGCGATCGAAGCCGCCGGCGACGTCCTCCCGATCGATGCCGCAATCGCAGGGACCGGAGCGTTGCAGATCGCCGCAAACGCCCGCCTCGTCATTGACGGCGCGATCGCCTCCGGCGCAGCGGCGACTTTCACCGGTGATGAAGCGGCCTGGTGCTCAATACGCCCTCGACCTTCGGCGCGACAATAGCGGACTTCGACCTCGGCGGCCTCATCAAAGACGCGATGGTCACCAACTGGGCCTTCCAGAGCGACGGCGATCAAAGGATCGAGCGGAGCGTCGATTACGCTCGCCGAGCGGCGCCGCCACGACCACGCTGAACCTCGTCGGCGATTTCGCCGGCGGGGCCTTCGCTTACTCGTCGCACAGCGGAATAACAGGACGATCAGCTTTTCGTGATGAAATGGATATTCCGTTTCGGGGGTGTTAGCTCGGCGGTAAGGAGACGTGGTTGTTGCGGAGCTCAGCAGCGCGGTCAACGAGCCGGTGTTTGTTTGAAGCCGCCGCCACTCGAGACCGGCGAGCTGGGCGTCAGCAAAAATCACTGCTGTACGCCGTTATGGATGCCATAGCCGACAATCTGGTCGGACGCGTTGATGCCGGTGGCGTAGGTGTCGGACCAGCTGGAGCCCAGAATGGCGCCAAGGTCGGTAGCGCGACATGCGCATTCCACATCACGGCCTCAACCCCCTGGCCGCGGTCGGTGATGGAGAAGCCGACGCTGATTTCATCACCACCGATCGCGTTCGCCTCGCAGATGCCGTCGCCCCCGATGTCCTGCAGCACACGGTCGCCGCGCCGGTCGCCGACCAGCGCACGGCCCTCGCTGCCGCCACGCTTCGTATCGGAATAGCCGACGCTGACGCCATTGTTGTTCAGCGCAATGGCAAAGCTTTGCCCCTGCTCGCCGAAGTCGTCGAGCACGGTAGCGCTGCCCGTCGCCGATCACAGCACCGGTCCGCCCCGTCGCCGCTCGCAAGGGCCGAAGAGCCGATGCTCTGACCATGAATGTTGAGAGCGGTCGCGACGCTGTCGTTGCCGCCGCCGACGTCAGCAAGGATGACCGCGCCGCGCCCGTCGTCCACAGCACCGCTTCATAAGCGTTGATGCTCTCGGACCGTTGATCTGTAACCCGATGCGCCGACGACCTCGTTCTCGTGATTGACGGCCGAAGCCAGTCGCAGTTGCAGCGGCGACGTCCGCGAGCACGGTGGCCGCGCTGCGGCGACCAGAGCACGGCGTCCTGCTGATCGGCGGTATTATCCGCGCCGGTCACGGAAATGCCGACAGAGTAACCCTTGTCGTTTACGTCATCAGCTGAGGAAATGCCTGCCCGCCGACATCCTCCAGCAACGTCGCCTGAGCGGTCTGCGACCAGCTATATGCGTCGAAGCCGCTCGCGGTCCACATCTTTGCCCGACACTTCGTCCGTGGGCTTTCACGCGGCGGGAAGTATGCTTCCAACGCCTTGCAATAACGTCTCCTCGCGAGTGGGGACCGCAGGATTCCTCTTATGAGGCCCGACGTCGGGACCGAAAAATAGCCGATGCTATAGCCAGTCGCACGGATGCCAAGCGTTGCCTCCGTATCGGGGCCGTCAAGGTTGACTACATTGAAATTTATCGCACTCATAAACCGCTACTCCACGTTTCAAACATGGCGCGTCGAAGCTATTCAAATCGTCGCCCCGCAACGTTGAAAGCTGTGTGGGGAGCGTACACATGTAGTGTAGGGGCGGCCCGAGGCTCAGTCAGCGGGATAAACAGCCGACTGCGCACTGCGATTGGCTACCGGGTGATGCGCTAAACGACACTGGATCTGCCGGCGCGTATTCGGAGGAAATTGGCAGCGCCCCTGCGGCCGCCGTCGCTGAAAGCGGCGGCTCATATTTGTTAGACGCTCGGCAAAACAAGGAGACGTAGAACGTGGTTTGCGACCTCGATACAGGCACCGGGGCCTCACGGAAAGCGCGCGATGCATTCGATCTCCAGCCGCGCGCCGAGCGCGAGGCCGCTGCAGCCGAAGGCGCTTCGAGCGGGCAGCGATCCGGGCGTAAAATAGGTCACGTAGACCTGATTGAACGCCGCCCATTCCGCCATGTCGGCGAGCATGATCGTGAACTTGACGACATCGTCGAAGCCGAGGCCGCAATGATTGAGCGTCGAGCCAATGTTGTCCATGGCCTGCCGCGCCTCGGCCGCGGTTCCGCCGCCGGCGAGCGTCAGCGTACCCGGCAGATTGCCGATCGCGCCAGACAAATACAGTAGCTCGCCTACGCGGACCGCCGAACAGAAAGGCAGTTTGAGCGCCTGGTCCTGCGGGGTGGTGAAGCGTTGCATGGCTCAGTATCCGCGTGTGACGTCGACGACATTGACGAGCGGCTCGCCGCGTTCGAAGGCGAGGATCATATTGGCAATATAGCGCGCGACCGCGCCGGGCTCCGAGATCGAGGCGTTGTGCGGGCTGATGAAGAGATTCGGCGCGTCCCAGAGCGCCGAGTTCTTTGGAAGCGGCTCCGTCTCGAACACGTCCAGCGAAGCGCCTTTCAGCGCGCCGCTTCGGAGCGCCGCCAGAATGTCGGCCTCGACCTGGGAGCCGCCGCGCCCAGCGTTGATGAGGAAAGGCCCGATACGCCCGTCTTGCGCAAGTTTTTCGATCAGGGTTTGATTGATGAGGCCACGCGTTTCGTCTGTCAGCGGCAGCAAACAGACGAGGATGTCGGTGCGCGCCAGCAGCGCGTCGAGCCCGTTGGCGCCATGAAACAACGGGAAGCCCGCCGCCTCGCGCGACTTGCGCGTCCAGCCGGCGACGTCGAAGCCGATCGCCTTCAGCTTCTTAGCCGCATCGAGCCCGAGCACGCCGAGCCCGAGAACGCCGACGCGCACGTCGCCCGCCGCCGGCTGCCGCTCGTCCTCCGCCCAGACGCGCTCGCGCTGCTGAACGTCGTAGCGACGGAACTGGCGGAAGTGCAGCATGGTTTGAAGAACGACCCACTCGCTCATGCGCTGGGTCAGATCAGCGTCGACGACGCGCACGATCGGCGCTTCAGGCAGGCGAGGATCGGCGAGCACATGATCGACGCCGGCGCCGAGCGAGAAGATCGCGGCGAGATTGGGAAGGTTTTGCAGCGCGCCGGGCTCATGTTTCCAGGTCAGCGCGTAGCGGACGGCGGCTCTGTCAGACAGTGTTTCGGGCGTCAGGAATTCGCGCCCCGGCAGAAGCCGTTGCAGTTCGGCGATCCAGCTCGAAGGGTCCCAGCCGGTGACGGCGACGAGAACGCTCATCCGCCGATCCGGGCGATCACGACCGGACTTGCGGAAGGCGGCGCGTCGCCGATCCGATAGGCGCTTTGCAAGCGGGCGATGGCGCGCGCGGCGGCGCCCTCGTCGCGGGCGTGCACGAGCGCCAGCGGCGCATCGGGCGACACACGGGCGCCAAGGCCGGCGAGTTCGGTGAGGCCGACGGCGGGATCGATCGTGTCGGAAGCGCGCGCGCGGCCGCCGCCGAGTTCGAGCACCGCGAGGCCGACCTCACGCGTGTCGATGCCGATGACATAGCCGGAGCGCGCGCGGCGGCGCGGCGCGCGTCAAGGGCGCGGTTGGCAGTAACGCGCGCATGCGGGTCAAAATATCGCTCGGGCCGCCGAGCGCGGCGACCATGCGCTCGAATTTTTCGGCCGCCGCGCCGCTGTCGAGCGCGCGCCGCATCGCCGCGCGGCCGGCCTCGAGGCTGGCCGAAGCGCCGCACAGCGCCATGAGTTCGGCGCCAAGCGCCTCCACCACCTCCAATAGCCGCGCATCGCGCTTCGCGCCGGTCAAAAATTCGACGGCGTTTGCGACTTCGACAGCATTACCGGCGGCCGAGGCCAGCGGTTCGTTCATGTCGGTGATGAGGGCGACCGTCGGCAAGCCGGCGCCAACGGCGACCTCGACGAGGCTGCTCGCCAGATCTTTTGCGGCTTCGACCGTCGTCATGAAGGCGCCGTTGCCGGTCTTCACGTCCATCACCAGGCTTTGCAGGCCAGCGGCGAGTTTCTTGGAGAGGATCGAAGCCGTAATGAGCGGGATCGATTCCACTGTCGCCGTCACGTCGCGGATTGCGTAGAGGCGCCGGTCGGCGGGCGCGAGATCGTCGGTCTGTCCAATGATCGCGCAGCCGACGTCTCTCACCACCTTGCGGAACAAATCCTTGTCGGGCGTCGCGACATAGCCGGGGATCGCCTCGAGCTTGTCGAGCGTGCCGCCGCCGTGGCCGAGGCCGCGCCCCGAAATCATCGGCACGTAGACGCCGGACGCCGCAAGCATCGGGGCAAGCATCAGGCTGACATTGTCGCCGACGCCGCCGGTCGAATGTTTGTCAACTATGGGGCCGGGAAGCGCGAAATCGCTCCAGTCGAGCACAGTCCCTGAGTTCATCATGGCGCGCGTCAGATGGACCCGCTCGTCGATGTCCATGCCACGAAAGAAGGTGGCCATGGCGAAGGCGGCGGCCTGTCCCTCGGTGACCTCGCCCGAAGTGAGGCCGGCGATGAAGGTCTCGATCTGCTCAGCAGTCAGGATCCGACCGTCGCGCTTGGCGCGAATGATCTCCTGGGGCAGCATCAGGCGGCCTCGGTCCGCTTGAGGAAGGCGCGCAACAGTTTTCGGAAACGTTCGGAAGCCTTGGCCGCATATTGCTGCGTTTCCTCGTGGCTGGGATCGCCGCCCGACAGGCCCGCCGCGAAGTTGGTGACGACCGACACCGCCGCGCATCTGAGGCCGTGATAGCGCGCCAGGATCACCTCTGGCACGGTCGACATGCCGACGAGATCGGCGCCAAAAATCTTCGCCATGCGGATTTCGGCGGGCGTCTCGAACGAGGGGCCGTTGAACCACATGTAGACGCCTTCGTTGAGCGCGAGGCCGATGTCGCCGGCGGCGGCGCGCAGGTCGTTGAGCAGTGCTGGATCATAGGCCGCCGTCATCGGCACGAAGCGATGATGTGGGTCGGCGTAGCCGATCAGCGGATTGACGCCCGCGAAGTTGATGTGATCGGTGATGGCGACGAGCGCCGGCGGCTTCCAGTCAATGTTGAGGCCGCCCGCCGCGTTGGTCAACAGCAGGGTCTCGCCGCCCAGATGTTTGAAGGTCTCGATCGCGACCGCCATCGCGCGCGCGTCGCCGTGCTCGTAATAATGGCCGCGGCCCTGGAACAGCGCGACGCGCTTGCCCTCGAGTTCGCCGACCACAAAGCGCCCGCTATGGCCGGGGACGGAAGGCTGTGGAAAGCCGGGGATATCGCTATAGGGAATGATCGCCGCGTTCTCGACCTCGTCGGCCAGCGGGCCGAGGCCCGAGCCGAGCACGAAGCCGAGCCGCGGCAGCGAGGTGATTCCGCGCGAGGCGAGGGCGGCGAGCGTTGCGTTCACTTCACTCAACGTCTTTTCCTCCTGCCGCGTCGCCCATTCGAGCCGCCCCAAGCAAGGTCTCGTAATTGCGCGCGCCATGCAAGATGCGCAAGATAACGACGGTCGCGTCGTCAATCCGGTAGAAGATCAATAATTCCCATGAACGCGCCGTCGGACGCCAAGCTGCGCAAAGCGATCGAGGAGAGGAAATGCGAGCGGCCGGTCGCCGAGCGATCGCGCGGTCGCACGTAGTTCGCGGGCAAAAGTCCTCGCTCGCGTCGGGCTATCCCTCGCGATGAAGCGCGCGATTTCAAAAAGGTCGCTCTTCGCAGTCTCGGTGAAAACGACCCTCATCCGCGCGCGCTGTTCGGCGCGCGTTCGAGTTCCGCTTCGAGTTCGTCAAACACGGCTTCCGCATCTTCGATGCGGCCCGCGTCGGCATCGGCGAGTCCGGCATGCACGAACGCATCGAGAGCGGCCAGCCGGCGCTCCTTTTCCTCGAGCAACCTCAGGGCGTCGCGCACGACTTCGCTGGCGTTGTTGTAGCGCCCGCTGGCGAGCTGTTCTTTCACGAAAGCCTCGAAGTGCTTTCCGAGGGTGTAGCTAGTCGGCATATTATCTAATAATATATCCGCGCCCGGCCGGAGCGCAAGGCCGCCTTCCTCCCGTCCCTCATGTCTTCGGCAGCGTCGCCAGCGTGTCGTCGTAGATCTTCCGCAGCGACCAGACGTCGGTTCCTTTCGCGCCCGGCGCGCTTGAAATGTCGTCGACCTTCCAGGCGCCGCCCTCGCGCACGAACTGATAGGCGACGGAAGACTTGTTCTTAGCCGCGCCGAACGAGGCCACGACGAGGGCGCTGGCGGCGTCCGATTTCAGGGCGCTGACCGTCAGGCCTCTGGTGTCAGGAAAACCGTTGCTGGCGAGGATCGGATCCCAGTCAAGGATTTCGCCGTGATATTTGAGGAACATGGCGTCCATGCCATCAGCGGCCTTGCGCAGCGCCGTTGAAAAATATTTCGCGCGAAAGGCCTCATCGGAATAGTCGCCGGTCGTCTTGGCGTCCGGGTGCGCTTCAAGGTCCGCGTTCGCCTTGATGGCGCTCTTGTAGATCGCCTTGACAACGTCGACGGGGCTCGGACCCGCGGGCGCGCCGGCCTCGGCGCGCGGCGGCCATTGGCAGGCTTTTCCCGTATCGGCGCCGCATGCATGCGGGCCCGCGAGGATCGCCGCCAAAGAGACCATCGCGTTGTTCTTGTCGCTGTCGTTTTCCTTGATGTCGTCGATCCGCCACGCATCGCCTTCGGCCGCCAAGTCGAATTCTACGCCCGCGGGGCCAGCGCCTTCAAACTTCGCGACGACAACCGCCTTGTCGCCGCTCTTCGAGAGGGTGGTGATCTTGAGCTTCGGCGCGGCGCAGCACTGACGGCCGAGGAACGGGTCGAAATCGAGCAGACCGACGCTGTGCGACTCCTGGCCGTAACGCGCATCGCGCGCGAACAGCTCCGCAAGGCGCCGGCTGAACCATTTTTCGCGCGCCGGCTCGTCCCAGGGCATGAGGTCCTTGTAGTTTTCCGCGCTCGCGAGGTCACGCTCGTATGCTTTTGTGATGAACGCCGACGGCTCCTCCGCCGCTTCGGCCGCCGAGCAAGCGAGCGCCAGTGCGAGCGCCGCCCAACCAACCCATCGCATATACGCCTCCCATGTGCCGCCTGCCTCGCCTCTTACGGGCCGGCGCCGAGCACGAAGCCAATCAGGCAGGCTCAACCGCTCCCGGGGTGAGCTTGCAGAGGCGGCTACGGCTTGCGGCGATCGCGTCATGGATGGCGTCAGGCGCGATGTCGAGATCGCCCGGCCATGTCGGAACCCCGAATTCGATTCCGACCCGTTCGAAGAGCGCGACATCGGCCAGCGCGCCAAACACTCCGGCCTCATGCGAGCCGATGAGTTCAGACATGTCGACGACGCCCTCGATCCCATCGCGAAATTTGACCTTCAACCGAAAGCCCGAGAGCGCCGCGACGCTGGCGACGCGCCATGGCGAGCGCGGCGCCACAGGCGGGTTCAAGCCAGGGGCGCGATCTTCAGGGGCCGCTGGTTCTGTGCGCATAAATCCCAACTCCGCATAAGTTCGGCGCGGTGCTCCAGCGCCCACTCCAGCACCAAGGCGCGGGCGCGTCTAGGCAAATTTCCTCTGAAAATGTCAAGCGTCCGGATATCGATAAGCGCTTCATCTTCCGCGTATAGCGCATGGAAATGAGGCGGCTGGTGATCGTTCCAGTACATCTGGATGACGATACCGTAAAATACGCTCAGCGTAGGCATGACGTTACTCAGTTGTTCGAACGCCTCGCGACGCCTTCACGTCCCCAAATGCTCCGGCCCGAACGAGTGCGGCAGCAGCTCTTCCAGCGTGAAGCTGGCGCGCACGCCTTGCAGGCCCGCGATATGGATCGGCGTATCAGGCTCCGCGAATTCGCGGATGCGCTGGCGGCAGCCGCCGCAGGGGGTGCATAAACCCTCGCCGTCGCCGACGACCAGGATCTCGGCGATGCGCCGCCGCCCGGCGCGCGCCATCGCCGCGATCGCGCCGGTCTCCGCGCAGGCGCCCTGCGGATAGGCGGCGTTCTCGACGTTGCAGCCGGAAAAGATCTCGCCTTCGGGGGTCAGGATCGCGGCGCCGACCTTGAACTTCGAATAGGGCGCGTAAGCCTAGTCGAACGCCGCCTTGGCGGCGTCGAACAAGGCCTGCAGCGTTTCAGCGTTCCTTGACATAGGGGACGCCCGAAGCTTTTGGCGGGATCGCCTTGCCGATGAAGCCGGCGAGCAGCACCACTGTCAAGACATAGGGCAGCGCCTGGATCGCCTGCACCGGCACTTCGCCGACGCCCGGAATGACCGCGCCCTGCAATCTCGTCGACAGCGCGTCGAGCACGCCGAACAGCAGGCAGGTCGCGAGCGCCGGCCACGGCCGCCATTTGGCGAACACCAGCGCGGCGAGCGCGATGAAGCCTTTGCCGGCGCTCATGTGCGGCTGGAAATAGGCGGCCTGCGAGAGCGAGAGATAGACGCCGGACATGCCGACCAGCACGCCGCAGATGATGACGGCGGAATAGCGCAGGCCCCTGACCGAGATGCCGGCGGTGTCGACCGCGGCGGGGTTTTCGCCGACCGCGCGCAGGCGCAGGCCGAAGCGCGTCGAATAAAGCGCCCAATAGGTGATCGGCACCATCGCGAACGCGATGTAGGTGACGACGTCGTGCCCGGAGATCAGATGTTTGTAGATCGGCCCGATGACAGGCAAGGGCGCGAGCTGATCGACGAACGGCAGGCGGATCGCGTTGAACAGGGCGGAATCGTCGAGCTGCGGCGTGCGGCCGCCCTGCTCCCAGATCGCATTGCCGATCAGCGCAGTCATGCCGTCGGTCACCATGTTGATCGCCGTGCCCGAGACGATCTGGTTGGCGCGCTGGTCGATCGAGGCATAGCCATGGATCAGCGAGACGACGACCGAGGCGAGGACGCCGGCCAGCAGCCCGAGCCAGGCGCTGCCGGTGAAGTAGGCGGCGGTCGCGCCCGCGAAGGCGCCGGTGAGGATCTTGCCCTCGAGGCCGATGTCGACGACGCCGGAGCGCTCGGACCAGAGCCCCGCGAGGCAGGCGAGCACGAGCGGCACGCCGAGACGTATGCCTGAGCCGAGGATGCTGACGACGTCTTCGAAGCCCATCTCGTTTCCTCAGATCGGCGGCGAAGTGGTGCGACGGGCGAGCAGCGTCGCGACCGGGCGGCGGAACATGTGTTCGAGCGCGCCCGCGAACAGCACGACGAGCCCCTGGATGACGACGATCATGTCGCGGCTGATTTTTGGCTTGTCGAAGGCGAGTTCGGCCCCGCCCTGGTAGAGCATGCCGAACAGGATGGAAGCGAGGATGATGCCCAGGGGATGCCCGCGCCCCATCAGCGCGACCGCGATGCCGACGAAGCCGAAGCCGGACGTATATTCGAGAATGAGGCGGTGCTCCTCGCCGAGCACCATGTTGGAGGCCATGCCGCCGGCGAGCGCGCCCGACAGCAGCGTCGTGATGATGGTGATGCGGGCCGGCGAAATGCCGCCATAGACCGCGGCAGTCGGATTGGCGCCGACGGTGCGGATCTCATAGCCAAGCCGAGTGCGCCAGATCAGCGCCCAGACGCAGAGCGCGCAGACGAGCGCGAGCGGAAAGGAAAGATTGAGCGGCGTCTCCGGCCAGATCGATTCCGAGCGGTTTCAGGAGGTCGTGGATCTGCGGCATGATCGCGTTCGGCGGAAAGCCGCGCGATTCCGTCGCCATCGAGCCCGGCACGCGGAACACGTTGACGAGCAGATAGCCCATCAGCGCGGTCGCGATATAGTTGAACATGATCGTCGTGATGACGATGTGGCTGTCGCGCTTGGCCTGCAGATAGCCGGGAATGGCGGCGAAGGCCGCGCCGAACAGCGCGCCGGCGAGGATCGCGGCGATCAGCAGCGAATAGCCCGGCAGGAAGCCGCAGATAGAGCGCCGCCAGCGTGGCGCCGAGGCCGGCGACATAGGCCTGTCCCTCGACGCCGATGTTGAAGAGGCCGGCGTGGAAACAGATCGCGACCGCGAGCCCGGTGAAGATGAAGCTCGTCGCGTAATAGAGCGTGAAACCTAACCCTTCGAGATCGCCGATCGCGCCGCCGATCAAGAGCTTCACCGCCTCGATCGGGTCCTCGCCGATGGCGAGCACCACGAGGCCCGAGATGATGAACGCCGCCGTGACGTTGAGCAGCGGAATGACGATGACGTCGGCCCAGACCGGCAGGGGTTTTAGGGGCGAGCTCATGCCGCCTGCTCGCTGACGCCCGCCATCAGCAGTCCAAGGTCCTGCGCGTTTGTCTCATCAGGCTTGCGCTCGCCTGTCACGTCGGCCGCCGCACAGCACGATGATGCGGTCGGAGAGCGCGAAAATCTCGTCGAGCTCGACGGAGACCAGCAGCACCGCCTTGCCGGCGTCGCGCATCGCGACGATGCGCTTGTGGATGAACTCGATCGCGCCGATGTCGACGCCGCGCGTCGGCTGGCCGACGAGGATCACTTTCGGGTTGCGCTCGATCTCGCGCGCCAGCACGATCTTCTGCTGATTGCCGCCGGAGAAATTGGCGGTCTTCAACAGCGGCGCGCGCGGGCGGATGTCGTAGGCGTCCATCTTCTTCGATTCGTCGCCGACGATCGCGCAGCGGTCGAACAGCAGGCCCGAGCCATAGATCTTCTCGTCATGGAAGCCGAGCATCGCGCTTTCGCAGGCCTCGAACGGCATGACGAGCCCGACGCGGTGGCGGTCCTCCGGCACATGGCCGACGCCGAGCTTGCGCATGCCCTTGGGGTTGGCGAGCGCGGCGGGCGGCTGCGCGCCTTCGATCAGGATTTCGCCCGCGCTCAAGTGCCGTATGCCGGCGAGCGCCTCCAGCAGTTCGGACTGGCCGTTGCCGGCGACGCCGGCCACGCCGAGGATTTCGCCTTCGCGCAGCGCGAAGGAGACGTTGTCGACCAGGTGACGCCGCGATCGTCCTTCACGAGACGCCGCGCGCCTCGAGCACGACGCGGCCCGGATGCGCCTCGCCCTTGTCGACCTTGAGGATCACCTTGCGGCCGACCATCGCGTCGGCGAGTTCGGGCGGCGAGGTCTGAGACGTCTCGTAGGTGGCGACCATCTCGCCGCGCCGCATGACGGAGACGCGGTCGGTCAGCGCCATGATCTCGCGCAGCTTGTGCGTGATGAAGATGATCGTCTTGTTCTGGCTCTTCAGCACGCGCAGCATTTCAAACAGCTGATCGGCCTCCGAGGGCGTCAGCACCGCGGTCGGCTCGTCGAGCACGAGGATTTCCGCGCCGCGCACCAGCGCCTTCAGGATTTCGACGCGCTGCTGCAGGCCGACGGAGAGTTCGCCGACGATCGCGTCAGGGTTCGACTTCCAGCGCATATTCCTTGCCGAGCCGCTTGCAAGCTCCGTGCGGATGCGCTGCTGCGCCCTCGGCGAGCAGCGGGCCGCCTTCGGCGCCGAGCATGACGTTCTCGAGCACGCTGAGCGGCGGCACCAGCATGAAATGCTGATGCACCATGCCGATGCCATGCGAGATCGCCTCGCGCGAGGAGCGGATGCGCACAGGCGTACCGTTGACGCGGATCTCGCCGGCGTCGGCTTCGTAGAAGCCGTAGAGGATGGACATCAGCGTCGACTTGCCGGCGCCGTTCTCGCCCACGATGCCATGGATGACGCCGCGCTCGACGCGCAGGTTGACGTTCTTGTTGGCGTGGACCGGGCCGAAGCTTTTGTCGATCCCGATGAGTTCAATGGCGGGCGGAGCAGTCGCCTCGGTCGTCACTCACGCCTCCAGCCAGGTCGAGAGAAGTTGTTTGTTTGACACCCCCTGTGTCATCCCCGCGAAAGCGGGGATCCAGTGTGTGAAGCCAGGCCTGCCCGATGGCCCTACCCCCCCTGTGTCCCCGCTTTCGCGGGGACGACAGTGTCTCAAACGACCTCGGCTACAAGGCGCGGCCGCCTCAGCTCAGACCGGGCACTTGTTGTCTTCCAGATAGCTGTGAACCTTGATCTTGCCGGAGATGATGTCGGCCTTGGCGGCGTCGGCCGCCTTCTTCGCGTCGGGCGCGAGGACCGCCTTGTTCCACTCGTCCTCGGCATAGGCGACGCCGCCCTCCTTGACGCCGAACACCGTCATGCCGCCCTTGAACGTGCCGTCCTTGGCGGCCTTGAACATATCGTAGGTCGCGACGTCGACGCGCTTCATCATCGAGGTCAGCACTTTGCCGGGGAACAGGTTGTCCTGGTCCGAGTCGACGCCGATGCCGAGCTTGCCGGCCTCCGCGGCCGCCTTCAGCACGCCCTGCCCCGTCGCGCCGGCCGCGGCGTAGACGATGTCGGCGCCCTGATCCATCTGCGACTTGGCGAGTTCGCCGCCCTTCACCGGATCATTCCAGGCGTGGAAGTCGGTGCCGGTCATGTTCGGGATGACGGTGTTGCTGGCGTTGACGGACTTGACGCCCTGCGCATAGCCGCATTCGAAGTCATGGATGAGCGGAATGTCCATGCCGCCGACGAAGCCGACCTTGCCGGTCTTCGAGGTCGTGGCCGCGATCACGCCGACCAGATAGGAGCCTTCGTCGGCGCGGAACAGCAAGCGACGCCACATTGGGCTTGTCGACGACCATGTCGATGATGGCGAACTGGGTCTTCGGGAACTCGTCGGCGATCTTGCCGAGCGCGGTCGCCCAGGAGAAGCCCGGCACCAGGATCGGCGAGAAGCCGTCCTTGGCGAACTTGCGCAGCGACTGCTCGCGCTGCGCCTCGTTCTGAAGCTCGAGGTCGCGGAATTTGATGCCTGTTTCCTTCTGGAATTTGGTGGCGCCGTTGAACACGCCTTCGTTGAAGGATTTGTCGAACTTGCCGCCGAGGTCATAGATGACCGCGGGTTTGATGTCGGCGGCGAAGGCCGCCGTCGAGGCCATGAGAGCGGCCGTCAGGGCGCCCGCGATTGTCTTGATGCTCCGACCGGTCATTCCTGTCTCCCTTTGTTTTCACCCGCGAGATAAACAAATCCTCGCGCTCCGCTCCCCTCGCCGTTTCAAGCGGCAGCCGTTGTTCGGGCAAGATTTCTTGACCGATTGGTCAGTTATCTTGGCAGCGCGCTTGAATAGGAGTCAAGCCGCGCGCGGGTCAAAAGCTAGGCGTTTTCTTGGTCATAAACAATGCTGCGGCGCCGCGATTCCCGGCGGCGCTCGCTCAGCTCGCCTCCAAAAACCGCTCGGCCGTCGCGAGGTCGACGGAGACGATCTGGCTCACCCCGCGCTCGGCCATCGTGACGCCGAACAGCCGGTCCATGCGCGCCATCGTGACGGGATTGTGGGTGATGGTGAGGAAGCGCGTGTCGGAGCGCTTGCGCATTTCCTCGAGCAGGTCGCAGAAGCGCTCGACATTGTAGTCGTCGAGCGGCGCATCGACCTCGTCGAGCACGCAGATCGGCGCGGGGTTGGTGAGGAACACCGCGAAGATCAGCGACATCGCGGTCAGCGCCTGTTCGCCGCCGGAAAGCAGGGTCAAGGTCTGCGGCTTCTTGCCCGGCGGGCGCGCGAGCAGTTCTAGCCCCGCTTCGAGCGGATCGTCGGACTCGATCAGTTGCAACTCAGCTTCGCCGCCCTCGAACAAGGTCGCGAACAGTTCGCCGAAGTGTTTGTTGACGACGTCGAAAGCGGCGAGCAGCCGCTCGCGGCCCTCCTGGTTCAGGTTCTGGATCGCCTGCCTGAGGCGCTTGATCGCCTCGGTCAGATCGTCGCGCTCGGCGATCATCTTGGCGATGCTGGCCTCGACCTCGGTGAGCTCGACGTCGGCGCGCAGGTTTACGGGGCCGAGCCGCTCGCGCTCGCCTTTCAGGTTTTCGAGCCGGCGCTCGATCGCCGGCAGCTCCGGCGTCGGCTGTTCGGGGGCGAGGCCGGCGAGTTCGGCGAGCGCGGCGGGCGAGGTCTCCATCTCGACTTCGATCACGTGGATCAGTTCGAGGCGGCGCCGGCGCGCGGCTTCCGCGCGCTCCTCGTTGGCCGCGCGCGCCTCTCGCGCGGAGCTCATTGCTTCGAGCGAGACGCGCGCGGCGCGATCGGCGTCGGCGAGCGCGGTTTCGCCGAGCGCGCGCTCGTCGCTCGCCTGCTTCATCCCGCGCTCGGCCTCTTCGAGTTCGGCGATCAGGCGGCGGCGCTGCAACAAAAATTCGTTGGGCGCGTCGGCGAGGGTTTCGAGTTCGTCCGCGGCTTCAGCGCGCCGCTCTCCGATCTCGGCGATCTGCGCATCGGCGCGCTGCAGCCGGTCGCTCCACGAGCGCCGCTCCTCGGCAATCGCCTTCATGCGGCTCATGCGCGTCTGATGATCGCGGCCGAGCGTATTGGCGGCCGCGCGCGCTTCCGCGTGCTCTCCGCGCACTTGCGCAGCAGAAGCGCGAGCCTGCTCCAGACCCAGCGCGAGACCGTCCGCGTCGCCGAGCGATTTGAGGCCGGCTTCCGCCGCGTCGCGCCTCGAGCCCGCCTCGTCACGCGCCGACTTGGCGCGGTTGACCGCCTCCTGCAATTGCATGAGCCGGGCGTTGGTCTGCGAGCGGCGGCGCTCGGCGCCGGCGAGCCGTTCGCGCGCCGAGTCGCGCTCGGTCTGCGCGATGCGCACGCGCTGACGCGCCGCTCCCTCGGCGTTGGCCGCCTCGCGCAGCGCGGCCTGCGCGGCCGCTGCCTGTTCCCGCGCCGCCTCGACCTTCTCGCGCGCCAGCTCGGCCTCGACTTCGAGATCGCCTAGCCGGTTCTTCTCGGCGAGCCGCCGCGCGGCCGGCGTCGGCGCTTCCGCCGAATGGGAGAACCCGTCCCAGCGCCAGAGATCGCCCTGGCGCGACACGAGCCGCTGGCCCGCCTTCAGGAGCCGGCTCAGCCGCTCGCCATCCTCGCGCGCGACGACGCCGATCTGCTTCAGGCGTCGTAAAAGTTCGGGCGGCGCCTCGACGAAATCGGCGAGCGCCTCGACGCCCTCCGGCAGCGCTCCATCCTCGTAAGGGCCTGACGGCGCGGACCACAAAGCCGGCGCGCCGCTCTTGGTCGAAGCATCGAGGTCGTCGCCGAGCGCAGCGCCCAACGCCTCCTCAAAGCCGCGCGCGACAGAAATCTGCTCGACGACTGGCGGCCATTCGCCGCCCGCGACGGGGCGAGCAGATTGCGCAAGGTCCGCGCCTCGGTCTCGAGCCGTTGCGCGAGGCGTTCGGCTTCGCTGAGCGGCGCGCGGCCATGAGACTCGGCGTCCCGCGCATCACGATGGCGCGCTTCCGCCTCGAGCGCCTGCGCTTCCGCCTCGTCGAGCGCGGCGGCGGCGTTTTCGAGCGCGGCCGAGGCGGCCTCGAAAGCTTCCGCGTCGGCGTCGTCGTCGCTCAGCGCCGCGCGCTCGATCTCGAGCTCGGAAAGCTCCAGTTCGAAACGCCGCCAGCGCTGCGTCTCCTCGGCGAGGGTCGCGTTGAGCGTCTGCTTTCTCGCGTAAAGGTCCGAAACATTGGCCTGCGCCTCGGCGAGCGCCGCCTCCGCCGCCTGCAAGGCCTGTTCGGCGGAGAGCCTTCGCGCCTCCGCCTTCTCGCGCGCCCCGTCCGCGTCCTGCAATTCCTCTTCGATGGCGCTCGCTTCGTCGGCGAGCCGCTGATCGACGCTCGCTGCGTCGCTCGTCAGCGACTGTTCGCGCTGCAGATCGAGCGCGAGCTGTTCGATGCGCCGCTTGAGCTCCGCGGAGCGCGCCTCGGCGCGCTTCTCCTCACCCGACAGCGCATCGCGCGCAAGAGTCAGGCGATGCACGGCCGCGCCGGCGCGCGCTTCGGCGTCTCGCAAGCCCGGCAGCGCGGCGGCGGCGATGGCCGCGAGGCGCGCCGTCTCGGCCTGGGCGCGCGTGCGCTCGGCGACGTCGCGCAAATCGGATTCGAGCCGCCGCGACGCCTCGGCATAGGCGGTTTCCACCTGCCGCCAGGCGACGAGTTTTGCGAGCGCGTCATGGCGGCGGATTTCGGCGGCGAGGGTGCGGTAGCGCTGCGCCTGTTTCGCCTGCTTTTCGAGGTTTTCCCGTTGCGCCTCGACCTGTTTCAGCACGTCTTCAAGGCGGACCAGATTGTCTTCCGCCGCCTTCAGGCGCAGCTCCGCCTCGTGCCGGCGCGAATGCAGGCCGGAGACGCCGGCCGCCTCTTCGAGGATCAGACCGGCGCGCCTGCGGTTTCGCCGCGATGATCTCGCCGATCTGGCCCTGCCTGACCATCGAGGGCGACCGCGCGCCGGTAGAAGCGTCGGCGAACAGCAGTTGCACGTCGCGCGCGCGCGCCTCGCGGCCGTTGACCCGATAGGTCGAGCCCGAATTCGCGCTCGATCTTGCGCGAGACCTCGATCACGTCGTGCTCGTTGAAGGCGGCGGGAGCGCGACGGTCCGAATTGTCGAGCACCAGCCCGACTTCGGCGAAATTCCGCGAGGGCCGGCGTCCGGAGCCCGAGAAGATCACGTCGTCCATGCCGGAGGCGCGCATGTTCTTGTAGGAGCTTTCGCCCATCACCCAGCGCATCGCCTCGACGAGATTCGACTTGCCGCAGCCGTTCGGCCCGACGATTCCCGTCAATCCCGGCTCGATCCTGAACTCCTGCGTATCGCAGAAGCTCTTGAACCCAACCAATCTGAGCCGCTCAAACTTCATGAAAACTCGCTCTTCGTGGCTCCCGCGCCGCCCTCGTGATTCGGCCTCGCTGGCTTAGCAAACTTGCTGAGCGCCGACGAATTTGGAGCGGCGGCGCCCCCGCCGCGGTTGTCGATTACACCCTCGTCGGCGAGGGCGCCGACGCTCCAAGCCATGCCGACGCCGCCACATCCGCTCCGCCCAATCAAGCCCTGGCGTCGATAAACCTGTGTGAAACCATCGCGCCGCTCACGGCGCGGACCGTGCGATGAGCTGATCGAAGGCTTCAAGCGGCGCTTCGCCCTCGAGCTTCAGGCCGTTGACGTAGAAGGTCGGGGTGCGCCGGATGTCGAGCGCATGGATCGCCCCATCGCGGCTCTCGAGGATTTCGTTGTAGAGCGTTTTGTTCTGCATGCATTCGTCGAAGGCCTCGCCTTCGACGCCAATCGACGCGGCGAGCCGCCTAAGCGCCGCGCCCGCCTCGTTGACGAACGCCCATTCGTTCTGATGATCGAACAGCACATCGATCGCGGCGTCGCGCCGGTCCGGCCCTGCGCAGCGGGCGAGCAAAAAACCGGCGCTGGCGCGCGCATCGAGCGGAAACTCGCGCAGGATGAATTTGGCGTGCCCCGTGTCGACATATTTGGCCTTCAGTTGGGGCCAGGTCGTCGCGTGGAACGCCGCGCAATGCGAGCAGGTCAGCGAGGCGTATTCGATGATGGTCACGGGAGCATTTTGCGCGCCCTCGACGATGTCGGGCAGTTCCGGCAGCGAGGCGAGCACGGCCTCCGGCACGGGCGCATCGGCCGCCTCCGCGGCGCCAGCGAGGCCGAGCCAGATGCCGAGCGCCGTCGCCAGCGCGCTAAGTGCTAGTTTCAACGCTTCCAGAACCTTTTCGAATCCCTGACGTAAATCGTAGCCGCGCCGGCGCGCCAATGCCAGCGTGCAGTCTCAGTTTGAATTTCCGGTCACGACCCAAGTAGGCCGTAGAACGGGCATTCTGTGGACTACGGGAGCGGACATTCACACGCGATTGGCGCTTACAGGATTGCGCCAACTGAGCTGTTCAGCCCATTTTGGCGGTAATTCGGAAGCGGTAGTTCAATCGACTGCCGGGGGCGGCCATTTTCCTGGCAGATTTGCCCCCGCCGCAACCCGGCCGAACGGCCGGCGTTAGTCGGGAAGGCCCAGTCTGCGCGACGCGTCGGCGCCAATAGCCGCAATCTCCGGTCCGTCGACACATGGGCGAATGACCTCGATGACCGGCCCGAACCTGAAACTCGGCTCCACTTCGAGAAGTCGCCGCGCGGCCGCTCTTGCCTCGTCGTCGCGGCCAGCCAGCGCCAACGCCAAGCACTGCAAATAGTAAAGCAAGCTGAAGCGTGGATTGGCCTGCACACCGTTAGCGTAAAACGCTGCCGCCTCGTCGTAGCGTTGCTCGCGCAGGCGCGCGTAGCCGAGCGCGATATACGCAACAAAGCTCAAGGGATCGCGCGGACTTAGCCGCAGGGCTCGGTGCGCGTAGTCCTCGGCTTTCGCCGCGTCGCCGATATAAGCTTGGATTTGCGCGCCAGCGAAGAGGGCTAAGGCGCACGAACCGTTCACCGAAAGCGCCCGGGCGCTGGCGGCCAACGCCGCGTCCGGATCTTGGCCCAAAATCATGAGGATGTTGCTGGCGATCGCGAGCGTCGCGGCGTCGTCGCCGCCATGGGCGAACGCGGCGCGCGCGTGCCTTACCGCTTCCGCCAAATCGGTCTCGCCGGCGATGCCCCGCGTCACCCGCATTTCCAGGCCCCAGGCCATGTAGGCGTGCGCGGGGGCGAAGTGGGGATCGAGCGCGAGCGCACGTTCGAGGAGTGTCATGCCTATCCTGGCGTCTTCCGGCATGACCGAGGCGAAATGCGGCACGGCGCGCAGAAAAAGGTCGTAGGCGTCGAGATTATCCGGCCGCTTACTGCGCGCGCGCTCGACTTCGGCGCGTTGAATATTGGGCTCGAGAATGCCGACGATCGCCGCAGTGATCTTGTCTTGCAGGTCGAAGACGTCTTCCAGCGCGCCGTCATATCGGTCGGCCCAAATATGCGCGCCCGTTTCGGCCTCGATGAGCTGGCCGGTGATCCGCAGGCGTGACCCCGCCTTGCGCAGGCCGCCCTCCAGCACGTAGCGAACGCCCAACTCGCGCCCGACCTGGCGAATATCGACCGCCTTGCCTTTATACACGAAGCTCGAATTGCGCGCGATCACGAACAGCCACTTGATGCGCGAAAGACCGGTGATGATGTCCTCGACCATGCCGTCGACGAAATATTCCTGCTCCGGATCGCCGCTCATGTTCTGGAACGGAAGCACCGCGATCGAGGGTTTGTCCGGCAACGCAAGGCGGCTGGGCTCGGGTTTTTCCGGCTCAGGACGCGGCGGCGCCTTGGGTTGGAGCGGCGCGCCGACCTGAAGCGAATATACGCGGATCGGCTCCGCGATGTTCTTGAGTTTGGTCTCGCCGCGATCGGTGACGGCGAGATCGAGCCGCGACTTCACTTGCCGGTAGGCGTCCTCGGACAGGCAGATCGCGCCAGGCTCGGAGACGCCCTGGAGCCGCGCGGCGATGTTGACGCCGTCGCCCATCAGGTCGCCATCGCTCTCCTCCACGACATCGCCGAGATGGACGCCGATGCGGAATACGATCCGTCGATCCTCGCGCGAAGCCCACGTTGCGCTCGACCATCGCGTTCTGGATTTCGATCGCGCAGCGCACAGCGTCGACGACGCTGCGGAACTCGACAATCGCGCCATCGCCGGTGCGCTTGACGACGCGGCCTTTGTAGACCGCGATCGTGGGGTCGATGAGGTCGCTGCGCAGCGCGCGCAACCGCGCGAGCACCCGATCCTCGTCCGCGCCCGCGAGCCGCGAATAACCGACGACGTCCGAGACGAGGATCGCGGCGAGCTTTCGCGTTTCGGTCATGGCGCCCCTCAACCAATTCCTACTGTGGCACGAGTTCGATGCGGCAAAGGCGCCATTATTCAGGCAAACCGAGAACACGAGCGCCCTCTACGAGCCTGTCCACGATTTGCCGGGTAATGCCGACTTGCCGCAACAGGCCGCTGCTGAAAGTCGGTTCCAGTTCCAGTCCTCTAGCGACAACAGGTTGCGCGTCGTCTATCCGCCCCGCCAGCGCCAGCCCGATCGCGTAGATGAAGTGAAGAGAGCTGAAGACGGGATTGGCTTGCACCATCTTCGCAAATTCGGTGACAGCATCCTCATAGCGCGCCTCTTGAACGGCGCCGAAGCCCAGCGCCACATGAGCCTCGTAAACCAAGGGGTCGAATGGGCTCAGCCGTAGCGCGCGGTGGGCATAGGACCGTGCGACTTCTACATTGCCATTGAAAGCATGCACATGCGCGCCGAAATACAAGGCCGTGGCGCAGGAAGCGTTGAGCGAAAGCGCGCGCTCGATCGCGCTCTCCGCCGCTGTGTAGTCTCTGTCCAAGTGAGAGATGCCGATCGCGGCAATGGCCAACGCGTTCGCGTCGTCTGTGGTGCTGGCGATAACGATGCGCGCATGTTTGACGCCCGCGAGTTCTCGGCCTCGACAAATCCTGGTTCTGTCGTGAAACAAATCTCATGGCACCAAGCCAGAAGCGCATGAGCGGCGATGTAGCCGGGGTCAATTTTGAGCACCTCCTCGAGATAGCCCGCCGCTTTTCTGGCGTCCGCCGGCATCACCGAAGCCATATAGGGCGTCGCGCGCAAATAGAGGTCGTAGGCATTGAGGCTATCGGGACGCCTTCGTCGGGACCGTTCAATTTCCGTTTTGCGCAGACTTGGTTCGACGATGCCGACCACCTTGTCCGTGATTTGATCCTGAAGGTCGAAAACGTCCACGATCGCGCCGTCGAACCGGTCGGCCCAGAGGTGTGCGCCCGTTTCCGCTTCTATGAGTTGTGCGCTAATCCGCAGGCGGTTCCCCGCCTTGCGCACGCCGCCCTCCAGGACGTAGCGAACGCCGAGTTCTCGTCCGACCTGCCGGATGTCGACGGCTTTGCCCTTGTAGACGAAGCTCGAATTTCGCGCGATCACGAACAGCCACTTTATCCGCGACAGGCCGGTGATGACGTCTTCGACCATGCCGTCTGCGAAGTACTCCTGCTCGGGATCGCCGCTCATATTCTGGAACGGAAGCACTGCGATCGAGGGCTTGTCGGGCAACGCGAGGCGAGTGGGCTCGGGCTTCTCCAGCTCAGGGCGCGGCGACGCATTTGGTTGGACTGGCGCGCCGACCCGAAGCGAATAGACCCGGATCGGCTCCGCTATGTTCTTGAGTTTGGTCTCGCCGAGATCGGTGACGGCTAGATCGAGCCGCGACTTCACCTGCCGGTAGGCGTCCTCGGACAGGCAGATCGCGCCGGGCCGGGCGACGCTCTCCAGCCGCGCCGCGATGTTGACGCCGTCTCCCATCAGGTCGCCGTCGCTCTCCTCGACGACGTCGCCGAGATGGATGCCGATGCGCAACACGATCTGTCGGTCCTCGGCAATGCCGGCGTTGCGCTCGACCATAGCGTTCTGGATTTCGATCGCGCAGCGCACGGCCTCGACGACGCTGCGAAATTCGATTAAGGCGCCATCGCCGGTGCTTTTGAACACCCGCCCGTTCTGGCCCGCGACGGTAGGGTCGATGAGTTCGGCGCGCAATGCGCGGAGGCGGCCCAGCGTACCATCCTCGTCCACGCCCGTCAGCCGGCTGAAGCCGACGACGTCAGCGGCGAGGATTGCCGCGATCTTCCGACTCTCCGCCAAGGCGCTGGCGCTCCCCAAAGCTCTGGCAAGGATAGCATAATATACTGCATTGCGAATGGGGCCTTTGGCCGAACTTTGAGCTTTGATACCCTCGCGCGAATGTCCGGGCTCAGTTCCTACCGTGATAAACCGACGATCCGGATATCGGTGACACATACATTATTTTCTAAAAACCGCGGGGAGGACTGAACCCTCGGGATAATTTGAAAATCAAGCATGTGTCACTGTAATTCCAATATAATGATTTTAGGCTTGGGCGGTCTAAGCAGGTTTGCGGGGCCTATCCAACGGTTGCTTTTTCTGATTCCCTTGTCGCAAGCGATTTGGGGGTCATTTGCATGTCGGGCAAGTCACCGTTGGTTGCGACGCACGCGCAGATAGCGACGCTGGAACGGAAAGCTTCGGGTTCGGACCGCGCGGAGGCAGACCGGGCGCGAGCGATTTTCTTACGTTGCGCGGTTGGACGAGCGCTCGGATCGCCGAAGCGTTCGGCGTTCGCGAAGACAGCGTGCGGTATTGGCGCAGCGAGTTCATGAGTGGCGGCGCCGAGGCTCTGGAAACCCGGCCCCTGCCAGGACCGGCGCCGTCGAAGACCGAGGCGGCCCTGCGCGTCGCCGAGCCTTTGTTGTCGGCGCCAGTGACGAACCGGGTGAACTGGACGCTGGCGCGACTGGGCGACGAGATCGCCCAGCGCGAAGGTGTGACGATCTCGAAATCGCAGCTCTCCAAGGCGCTGCGGAAAAAAGGGGGTTCCGCTACCGCCGGCCCCGCCACACGCTGAAAGGCCGGCAAGACGCCGAGGCCGTCGATCGCGGCGGCCTGCGGCTGAAATTGTTCAGGGCGCAAGCCGAGGCTGGCGACATCGTTCTATTGTTCGAAGACGAGAGCGAAGCTTTGACGCATCCGTATCTCGCGCGCGCCTGGGCCAAGCGCGGGGCGGATCTGCGGGTTCCAGCGCCTGGGCAAGCTCAGAAGGTCGCGATGATGGGATCGCTCGATTACGCCTGCCGCAAGCTCATCGTCACGACGTCTCGGACCAAGCGCAGCGCCGACTTCATCGAACATTTGCAGGCGCTCGATCGCCTCTATGGCCCCGGACCTGGGATCGAGAACAAACCCGTCGTCCTGGTCCTCGACAACGGCCCTATCCACGTCAGCAAAGCCAGCCGGGCGGCTCTCTCGGACCGCGCACACTGGCTCACTATCGAATGGTTGCCCAAATACGCTCCAGAACTCAATGACATCGAGATCGTCTGGGGCGATCTGAAATCGCGCTGGCTCGCACATCAGACCTTCGCCGACCCCGACACCCTCGACGCCGCTATCCACGAAGCCGTCGCCGAACTGAACACTGCTCGAAACCGCCATCCGTTGGACGCCCTGCGAATCTCTGCTTAACGCCGTTGTCAAGCGAAACGAGTAGCTCCGGGATTACCGTTATTACGGTATTAAGGTGACAGTGCTGGAGAGGAGTGGTGGACTGCACCCCTCTTGTGAGACACTGGCATTACGGGGACAGCGCCTCACAGCTCCTTATGTGGCCCCGCGCCGTTCCGCCTCGAACTCGGCCGGGGGCTTGTATCCGAGCGCCGAATGCAGGCGATCGGCGTTGTAGACGGTTTCGATGAAGGCGCCGATCTGGCGTCGGGCGTCTTCGAGGGTGGCGTAGGTCTTGGCGTTCACCTCCTCGGCTTTGAGCGTCTTCATGAAGCTTTCGGCCTTGGCGTTGTCGTAGGGGTTGGCGGCGCGGCTCATGCTGGCGGCGATCTGGCGCGCCTCCAGGCGCTGGGAATAGTCGCCGCAGGCGTATTGCACGCCGCGGTCGGAGTGGTGGATCAGGCTGTCGGGCGGAGGATCGCGCGCCACGATCGCCATGTCCAGCGCTTGCGATCGCGAGCCTGGCCTCCAGATGATCGTCGAGCGCCCAGCCCACCACCTTGCGGGAGTAGGCGTCGAGCACGACGGCCAGATAGACGAAGCCCTCGCCGAGCCGGACGTAGGTGATGTCGGCGACCCATATCTGATCGAGGCCCGTGGTATGAGGCCGCGCGTCAGATTGGGCACGACCGCGAAGCCATGTCGGCTGTCGGTCGTGTGAGGAACGAACGGCTTGGCGCGCAGGCACAGGAGATTGTCCTCGCGCATCAACCGGAGCACGCGCTTGGCGTTGACGATGTGGCCTTCGCGCCGCAATTCTGCGGCGATCCGACGATAGCCGTAGTGGCGGTGAGCGAGACTGATGCGCTGGATGTGATCGCGCATGTCTGCGTCGGCGCGAGCTGGTTGGTTGGTCATGAAGCACCGATAGTAGCCGGCGCGCGATACCCCGCCCAACCGGCACAGCCGCTGGATGTTGGCGTCTTCGTGGGTCTGGCCTTGCGGCTCCGACGCGCTCATTTTTTCGATGACCGCGTAGAGTTGGTCGCGATGCCGCTCGGGGGCGTCGCGTCCATGAGCCGCAAGGCTTCGCGAAAAAAATCGAGGTCGACCTGCTGACGCCCGATCACGCGCTCGAGTTCGGCGATCCGCGCCTGGGCTTCAGCCAGTTCTCGCGCTTGCGCCTGTTCGTCGCCGGGCCGCGCCGAGGGCGACGCGCCGGCCGGAACGGACGGCGCGGCGGACGAGGCGAGGCCCGGCGACGAACCCGCCGCCTTCCTCGCGCCCGCCTTCGGCCCCCGCTTGCGGTTCAATCCGGCCGCCCCCAGCGCCCGATACGCCGCCCGCCATTCGTAGAGCAGCTTGCGCCGGATGCCCAGCTCGACGGCCACCGCCCCGAGCCTTTCCCCAGCCTCGATCCGACGAACCAAGGCCAACTTCTCATCCCTCGATAACGGAGACCTCACAGTCATCACAAAGCTCCTCTGTCGGAGCCTTGTCACCAAAATCCTTCTGTCTCACTTTCGGGGTCCACTCCAACGCAGCTTACGTGAGCTTACGGTGACACTTGCTTTATTTCCAATTTTCACAATTCGGAGCCGCTCGTCCGATCCTTCCGCTCGCCTTCGGCGCATCGCGCCAGAGAAATCGCGCGCGATCTTGGCTATAGGAAAATAAAGCAAGTGTCACCGTAATCATATAGGAAAATAAAGCAAGTGTCACCGTAATCAAAGTGTCACCGTAATCACCGTAATCACTAAACGCCACCGCGCCCTCCCTCAACTCTACCCGTAATCCCGTAATTCGCGTAATTCGGCCCGGCGAGACCGAAATCGCGCTCGAGACGATCAAATATCCCTCGATCGTCCTTATGGCCTTCCCATGTCACAGACTTCGCCCGCGGAGAATCTTGTTAGTCGCCGGGTTGGTCACAACATGGTTGTCATACAGCGAGTGGCCGGTGGGGGGGTACTGCGGCGTCGAATAGGCGAATACGCCACTGCCCGTGCCGCGTCCTCCTGGAAGCGGCGCCAGCCTCGTACAACACCATAGCTTGGCCAACTGCGAAGTATTGCCGCTGCAGTCGACGATGCTGGTGGTGTCGAACGGGGTTGGATTGCTCCCGGAGGAGGGATAGCCGACGCCGGTCGACCAACTCGCTTCGCTCGGCACTTTCATTACGGCTGAGGTAGGAATCTCCGTGAACAGCGGCGGCGTCGAAAATGCCGGCTTGAGGGTGAACGTGTAGTTTGTCCCCAGAGTTATCCGTCAGCCAAACCGGGCAGTTTTGCGGATCGATGGCGCTGATGATGAATACGGGATCGGCAGGATTTACTTTCCGGTTCTTGTTGGGACCGCAGACGCTATAGGTATCGAACCTGACCGCGTCTTTGATCGAATATCCGAGCGAGATGGCGATCGGCGGCCCCGCCGGGTTGGCGTTCTCCAGGTGCTCTGTGCTTCCAATATCGACTATGTACCCGGTGGCGTACACGTTGAGGTTCCCCACCGCGTCATCGACCGAGTAAGCATAGACCCCGGGCATTCCGAGATAGCCCTTGGCCTCGTCTTGCTCGCCTGGCGGCAGACCATGAATGAAGTTCACCCAAGGGTTGAAGACGTAGGGCGCCGGAGGATCCCATGACGTCCCGGAGGGTCCCCCATAATTCAAGCTGTCGAATTCCGACTTGACCTTCGAATATTTTGCATAGCTCTTGTCCTCGGATCCGTAGCCTGGCGTGTTCTCGAGCAGGTTGGCTTTGGGGCCGCAGCCTTCGCCATGCTTGCCGCTCGCCGCCTCGGTCCACGGTTGCCAGCCGTAGACATGCGCAATGTTCAGATCTTCCGTCTCCGAAACCGCGCCTCCCGTGCATTTCCCGGCGGTCATGAGCTGTACATACTGCAAGTAGTTTGCATGGATCAGCTCTTTGACATCGAGGACCGCGTCGCAAAACGTGGCGAAGCCGCCAGCGCTATGCTGACAACTGGCCGAATAAGTCTTCCAGTTTGTCCGAAGCGCCTGAATGGGCGGCCAAACGTTATTGGGCCAACTCTCCGGCGGCGCCAAGGGGGTCAAATCCGCAGGCGCGTCTTTGCCGGTCAATCTCGCCAGGACCTCGAGCGGCGACGGCAATTTTGGTATGGCCGCATTGGTTCCGTCGAGGTCCACGAAGGTCGGCCATCCGGTCTGCGACTGGAAGGTTTTGAGAAGGGGTGTGAATGCCCCGGGCTTGAGCGGCGAGCCGACATAACCGGCCTGGTCGTTGTCGACGGGACCCATCGCGGCCGCCATGTCGGCGACGTTGACATAGCTCACGTCGAAATCGGCCTGCGTCGGAAAGAGGAAGCTCCTGATTGAGCCATCGGTGGGCTGCGGCGCCTTGTCTTGATTGGCGCCCAGGGTGGCTTCGACCAACTGGCTCGCGCCGAACTTCGGCAGCGTGCCGGCGGAATCGGTCACGAAGGTCAACGAGCATGTTTTGAGAGTTCCGCCCGCCGCGCAGGTCGGCTTGGCGGCGTTGCCCGCGCCGAACACCATGGGCTGTTGACTGCCCGCGGGCCTGGTCGGCGCCGTCCCGTTAAAATAGTTTGCAAAGGACTTCGGCGCCCCCGTCCCGACCGGCCTGGAGAAAATCTGGACATTCTGGCCCTGCCACCATTCCGCATATTGGTTGTCCGCCGTGGGAACCACACTCGCGACCAATTGCGTGTAGAGGGGAAGCGTGATCGTGACACTGCCGCCCGGCGGGATGCCTGTCAGACCATTGATATAGATTCGGTTGGTCAGCGTAGTCGGGTACGGATAAAGCGTGTTCTTGTCGGCATTTGGGACGTTGCACGCGTCCTGAATCCATAGATCGGGATTGTTGAGGCCCACCTCGAGTTCCGCATAGATCTGCACGGCATTGCTGTCGTTGAAAATCTTGATGGTCTGGAGGGGAATGAACCCCGGCCCCTCGCCCGTCTGCGTGGGGCAAGCAGGCGGCGGCGCCGCTCGCGCCGAACTGACGGCGGCGAAGATTGCGACGGCCGAAAAGGCCATCGACAGCGCCAGCTTTGATTTTTTTTTACGTGAGTTCACTACGTTGCCCCGCCCAATAGGCTGCTTATTGGAAATTCTCTACCATTTACGGCTTTGAATGGCGAGCACCACAACCTTCGATTACAGCGATTACGGGGACGCCAAATGGTGTGGTCTGGACCCCAAAAGTGAGACACGCGATGTGTGCCTGCTCTATGTCGCCGACCGCGGTCGACGACCGCGGCTACACGCCGCCTGGAAATTTCCGCCCTGAGCCTCAGATCTTCACCCAGGCGCCGTCCCGCGCCGAGCGGAAGCAGGCGTCGATGACGCGCATGTTGGCGATCGCGTCCTCGATCGGAAATTCGAGCTTGCCCCTCGCCCCGGATGGCGCGCGAAAACGCGTCGCCCTGCAGCGTGTACTGATCGCAGACCGCGAATTCCTCCGATCTTCGCGCCGCCGCCGACGAGATCGGCGCCGGTGTCGACGACGATGCTGCGTCGGCCGGTCGATCGGCGCGTTGAACGGCACCTGCACTTCGATGCGCCCGGCGCGTGCCGGCGATGACGACGCGCTGCGCGCTGGCGAGCTGCGTCCCGGCGCTGAAGGTCAGATGCCGGCCGCCGGGAAATTCGATCAAGGCGCTCGCCAGCCGGTCGGTGCCGAAATTCGGATCGATGTCGAGCGCCGCGGCGACGCGGATCGGCTCGGCGCCGAAAATGTATCGCGCGGTCAGGATCGCGTAGCAGCCGATGTCGTAGAGCCCGCCGCCGCCCGGCGGCTTGTTGCGGATGTTGTCGCCGTCGAGCAGGCGATAGGCGAACAGGGTCTGGATCGCGCTGACGTCGCCGATGCCGCCCGACGCGCACGATCTCCTGCGCGCGCCGCCATTGCGGATGAAAGCGCACCATGAAGGCTTCCGCGACGAGTTTGCCGGATTTGTCGCGCGCGGCGATCAGCCGTCGGCTTCGCTTGGCGTCGAGCGCGATCGGCTTTTCGCACAGCACATGCTTGCCGGCGGCAAGCGCCTTCTCGGTCCAGGGCACGTGCAATTCGTTGGGCAGCGGATTGTAGATCGCCTCGATCTCGGGATCGGCGAGCATGGTCCTCATAGGAGCCATAGGACTTGGGGATGCCGAGCTCTTTCGCCGCCTCGGCCGCGCGCGCGCCGTCGCGCGAGGCGATGCCGAGAATCTCGCGTGTCCGTTGCCGCGCTGCATGGCCGGAATGACTTTTTCGGTGGCGATTTTCGCGACGCCGAGCACGCCCCATTTGACCTTGGCCATGTGCATTCACCCTCCCTCGTCCTGATCTTTTGCGGGTCGATCTTCGCCGCAAGCGAGACAGGCCTGCGGGCAAGACGTTTGCAAGAGCTCGCTTATCGCTTCGGCGCGATGTCGAAATGGATCACGTCCTCGCTCACGCCCTTCTTCTGATAGAGCGCGATCGCCGCCTCGTCGCCATAGTCGGCCTGGACGAAGATCGTGCAGGCGCCGCGTTCCGCCGCAATCGCTCGCAGCCGTTCTATGCACGCGCTCGCCACGCCGCGCCGGCGGTGCGAAGCTTCGACCGCGAGGTCGTAGATGTAGAACTCGCTGCGCCTCCGCTCGAATTTTTCGAGCTCGTAGGCGACGAGACCGCCGATGACCGCGCCGTCTTCCAGCGCCGCGACGACCACGACGTGAGGCTTGCCGAGCCAATCCCGCAAATAGTCGTCGTCCGGCGGTTCGCCCCCAAAAATTTCGCGCTCGCCGAACGCCTCGCTGAACAGAGCGTTCAGCTGGCGCATCAGGCCGAGGTCGGCGGCCGTGAGGATGCGAAGCTCCGAGGGCGGCGACAAGCTTCAGCCCTTCGGAGCGGGAACGCGCCCGTCGGACGTGCGCGCCAGCATCCAGCCCGGATATTCCGGCTTCAGGCGCGCTGACTTCGTCGAGTTCGGCCGTGTCTTCCGCGCGTCAGTTCGAGCTTCGCGGCGGCGAGATTGTCGTCGAGCTGCTCGACGCGTCTTGGCGCCGATGATGACGCTCATCACGCCCTTGCGGGCGAGCAGCCAGGCCAGCGCGACGCGCGCTACCGAGACGCCGTGCGCTGTCGGCGATCGGCTGCATCGCGTCGATGATGTCGTAGGCGCGCTCCTTGTCGACCGGCGGGAAGTCGAACGCGACGCGGCGCGCGTCGTTGGTCTTGGCGCCCTCGCGCGTGAACTTGCCGGAGAGGAAGCCGCCGGCGAGCGGGCTCCACACCATCACGCCGAGGCCCTGGTCCTCGACCAGCGGCAGGATTTCGCGCTCGAGGTCGCGGCCGGCGATCGTGTAATAGGCCTGCACCGTCTCGAACCGCGCGAAGCCGCGCCGCTCGGAGATGCCGAGCGCCTTCATGATCTGCCACGCCGCGAGATTGGAGCAGCCGATGGTGCGCACCAGCCCGCGCGACACGCAGTCGTCGAGCGCGCGCAAGCGTCTCCTCGATCGGCGTGACGGGATCGAAGCCGTGGATCTGATAGAGATCGATGTGGTCGAGCTGCAGCCGCTTCAGGCTGCCGGCGATCTGATCCATGATATGGCCGCGCGACAGGCCGACGGCGTTCGGGCCGGCGCCGGTGCGGCCGCGCACTTTGGTGGCGACGATCACGTCCTCGCGCGTGACCTTGAGATCGCGCAGCGCCTGGCCGAGCAGCACCTCGGACTGGCCCTCGGAATAGACGTCGGCGGTGTCGATGAAATTGACGCCGGCTTCCAGCGCGCTGGCGACGAGCGCGGTCGCGCCCTGCTGTTCGACCGTGCCGACGTTGCGCCAGAAACTGGCGCCGCCGTGAAGGTCATCGTGCCCAGGCAGATTTCGGAGACGAATTGGCCGGTCCGGCCGAGAGGCTTGAATTTCATGGGAGTGTCCTGAAATTTTGGGCGCCAGAACGGCGGCCACGAGAGCAAGTCTAGCCGGCGCGAAGGCGCCCTGCCAAGTCCTTGAAATTTTCGGAGCTTGTCCTAGCTCCCGTGTTTCCCGCCTCGAAAAGGCTTCAAATTTACGGGAGCGTAGCGCATGTCGAAGGTCAGCACATGCCTGTGGTTCGGCAAGGACGGCGAGGCCGCCGCCCGCTTCTATGTTTCGCTGGTTCCGGATTCGAGCGTGACCCACATCATGCGCGCGCCGGCGGACTGGCCGGGCGGCAAGAAGGGCGAAGTCGCTGCTGATCAATTTCACGCTCGGCGGCCAGAGTTATCAGGCGCTGAACGGCGGCGAGGCGCAAAGCTACGGCGAATGTCGCCTTCATCGCCGTCGAATGCGTGGACCAGGCGCGAAGTCGATCGCTTGTGGGAGGCGCTGACGGCCGACGGCGGCGCCGAAATCGCCTGCGGGTGGCTGCGGGACAAATGGGGCGTGCCCTGGCAGATCGTGCCGAAAATCTTGCCTGAGCTTCTCGCCAACCCCGCCGTCGCGCCGAGCGTCTTCGACGCCATGACGAAGATGATCAAGCTGGATATTGCCGCGCTGCAGGCGGCGGCGAAGCTGTAGGCGAGGTCGCCGATCCATGTCATCCCCGCGAACGCGGGGATCCAGTGTGAGATGCGTGGCTTGCAAGAAATGATTCTGGATCTTGTGGGCGATGCGCCTTACGACACTGGATTCCCGCTTTCGCGGGAATGACAGGTTCTCGGCTGCCGCGGCCAGCGACCGAGGCTACAAACACATCTCATCCGATCGACATCAGGCTGGCGTTGCCGCCGGCCGCCGTGGTGTTGACGCAGAGCGAGCGCTCTTCGAGCAGCAGGTCGAGCGGCGCTTCGTCGCGGCGCAGCGTCTCCGCGTCAACCAGATAGAGGCTTACGATCTCGCCCTTGCGCGCGCGCGAGACGGGCGGCAAATTCCTGGAGCGCTTCGCCGCGCCGATCGGTGAGCGCCGCGGAGAAGTGCGAGCCGGGCGCGGCGCGCTCCAGCGGCAGGCCGGAGAAGGCGAACAGAGCTTCGTCCGCGGCCGGTCCATCAAGGAAGGCGCGTCCGCCCGAGGCGAGCGCGCAGGCGATCTGAGCGATCAGCGCCTCCTCGCTCGAGGCGTCGCACAGCACGCCGTCGCGGCCCTTGAGCGAGTAGAGATTGCGTTCGCCGACCGGGCCCGGCAATTCGATCTCCAGCCCCAGCCGCGAGCCGCGCGCCAGCCGCTCGGCGAGATCGGCGAGTTCGTCCGCGGCCTTGCGCGCGCAGCTTCTGCGCAAAGCTCAGCGCGTGCGGCGGCAGGGCTGCCGGCCGGCAGTTTCGGCCAGTCGGCGGGCGAGCTGCGCGAGCAGCCGCTTCATGTAGAGCGGGCCGCCGGCCTTCGGCCCCGTGCCCGACAGCGAATGGCCGCCGAACGGCTGCACGCCGACGACGGCGCCGATGATGTTGCGGTTGACGTAGAGGTTGCCGGCGGAGAGGCGCGAGGAGATCAGATCGATGGTCGCGTCGATGCGCGAATGCGCGCCGCCGGTCAGCGCATAGCCGGAAGCGTTGATCTCGTCGATCAGCGCGGGCAGCGCCTCGCGCCTGAAGCGCAGCACATGCAGGATCGGGCCGAACTGCTCGCGGCCGATATCGCCGACCGCGTCCGATCTCGATCACGGTCGGCGCCAGGAAATGGCCGTGCGGCGCAGTCCGCGCCGAGCTCCGTCTGATGCACGCGCGAAGCCGCGCGTGCGCATCGATTCGATGTGGCGCTCGAGGCCTCGCGAGCGCTTCGCTCGAGATGACGGGGCCGACGTCGCTCGAGAGTCGGTCGGGCGGCGCGACCTTCAGTTCGCGCATCGCCGACTTCAGCATGGCGAGCGTGCGGTCGGCGACATCGTCCTGCAGGCAAAGCACCCGCAGCGCCGAGCAGCGCTGGCCCGCCGAATCGAAGGCGGAAGCGAGCACGTCCGTCGACCACCTGTTCGGCGAGCGCGGAGGAATCGACGATCAGCGCGTTCTGGCCGCCGGTCTCGGCGATCAGCGGAACCGGCGCGCCTCGAGGGATTGAGGCGGCGGGCGAGCGCAGCCTGGATGAGTTTGGCGACTTCGGTCGAGCCGGTGAACATGACGCCGTTCGACATGCGCGTCGGACGGTCAGCGCCGCGCCGATCTCGCCGTCGCCGACCACGAGCTGCAGCGCTTCGGCGGGAACGCCGGCTTCGTGGATCAGACGCACGGCCGCGGCGGCGATCAGCGGCGTTTCCTCCGCCGGCTTGGCGATGACCGCATTGCCTGCCGCGAGCGCGGCGGCGATCTGGCCGGTGAAGATCGCGATCGGGAAATTCCAGGGGCTGATGCAGGCGACGACGCCGAGCGGCGCGATGCGTGTCGTTGGCGAAGCCGCGCGCGACTTCCGCGCCGTAGTAGCGCAGAAAATCGACGGCCTCGCGCACGTCGCCGATCGCGTTGGCGATCGTCTTGCCGGCTTCGCGGACAGATCAGGCCGGCGAGCCTGCCCATGTCGCGCTCGAACAGGTCTGCGGCGTTGGCGAGGGCCGCGCGCGCGCTCGGCGGGCGCGCGTCGACGCCCAGGCCGGCGCGGCGGCGGCCGCCGCGCGCGCAGGCCGCGTCGACATCGGACGCGCTCGCGTCGACGATCGACGCCGACGACATCGCGCGTGGTCGGCGGGATTGCGGATCGATTCGCGTTCGTTCGCCGCGGCAGCGCGGCGGCGGCGCTGCGCCGAGGCGAAGTCGCGCGCGAGATCGGCGAGCGCGCCTTCGTTGGCGAGATCGACGCCCTTCGAATTGGCGCGCTCGGGCGCAAACAGATCGCCGGGCAAGGCGATGCGCGGATGCGGCGACGCCGAACGGTTTTATCGCGCGCGCCGACCTCGACCGGGTCTTCGATCAGGGCTTCAACAGGCACGTTCGGATCGGCGATCCGGTTGACGAACGAGGAATTGGCGCCGTTCTCGAGCAGGCGGCGCACCAGATAGGCGAGCAGCGTTTCGTGCGAGCCGACGGGCGCATAGATGCGGCAGGGCCGCTCATCACGCGCATGCCCGACGATCTGCCCGTAGAGCGGCTCGCCCATGCCGTGCAGGCACTGGAACTCGTATTGGCCCGCATAGAAGTTCGGCCCGGCGAGCGTATGGATCGTGGCGAGCGTCATCGCGTTGTGGGTCGCATATTGCGGAAATGCGGCGTCAGGGGCGGCGAGCAGCAGCTTCGCGCAGGCGAGATAGGAAACGTCGGTGTGGATCTTGCGCGTGAACACCGGGAAATCCGCGAGCCCCTCGACCTGCGCGCGCTTGATCTCGCTGTCCCAGTAGGCGCCCTTGACGAGCCGCACCATGATGCGCCGCTTGGTCGCACGCGCCAGTTCGATCACCCATTTGACGACGAATTCGGCGCGCTTCTGATAGGCCTGGATGACGAAGCCGATGCCGTTCCAGCCCTGCAGGTCTTCGTCGCGGCAGAGGGCCTCGAGCAGGTCGAGCGAGATGTCGAGCCGCTCCGTCTCCTCTGCGTCGATGTTGAGGCCGACGTCCCATCGCCGCGCGCGCAGGAACAGGCTTTTCAGACGCGGATAGAGTTCGCTCATCACGCGCGCCCGCTGCGCGCGGCTGTAGCGGGGATGCAGCGCCGACAGCTTTACGGAAAGGCCGGGACCCTCGTAGATGCCGCGCCCCGCGGAGGCCTCGCCGATCGCGTCGAGCGCGCTTTCGTAAGCCTCTGAGATAGCGCTCGGCGTCTTCCGCGGTCAGCGCCGCCTCGCCCAGCATGTCGTAGGAATAGCGGAAGCCCTTGTGCCTCGTGCGCTCTGGCGTGCGCCAGCGCCGCCTCGATCGTCTGGCCGCAGACGAACTGCTCGCCGAGCACGCGCATAGCCGTGTCGACGCTGGCGCGGATGATCGGCGCGCCGGAGCGCGCGATCAGCTTGCGAGAGCGTCGCGGCGAGGCCGCGCTCGTCGACCGAGGAGATGAGCCGGCCCGTGATCAGCAGGCCCCAGGTCGCGGCGTTGACGAACGGGGAGGGCGACTGGCCGACATGCGCGCGCCACTCGCCGCCGCCAACCTTGTCGGCGATCAGCGCGTCGCGGGTCGCGGCGTCGGGAATGCGCAGCAGCGCCTCGGCGAGGCACATCAGCGCGACGCCCTCCTGACTGGAGAGCGAATATTCGCGCATCAATCCTTGCACCAATCCGCCGGCGGGGCGGGCGCGTAAACCCTCGACGAGGCGGCGGGCGAAGCTTTGCGCCTCGGCGACCATTCGCCGCGGCATCTCGGCAGCGGCGGCAAGAGCCGCCATCCGCTCCGGCTCCGGCGCGCGATGGGCGGCGTCGATCTCGGCGCGCAGCCCCTCGTGCTCGCGAACGTCTTCGAAAAATGGGGAAAACGGTGGGTGTTGTAGATTTGTCGCTGGTGACGTTGGCTTGGACATCGAAGCGCCGGAAAACTGTTATTCGACAGCGCTAGCATGGTTCGCGCGAGCCTGAAAATTTAAGCTGCCGAATGGACGCAGCCCGATTCTGGACCGTAAGAACGAAGCGGGACATGATTGCTGCGTTGCAGCAAATGTGTTAGATTGCAGGTCGCGTCGAGGAATTAGTAAATCCGATTGACCAATACAAAAGCCAGATCAACAGGCTATCGAGGCCGGCCATGAGCACCGTGTGGAACACAAAGTGGGGTCCGCGTCGCGTACGCAAGGAGCCTCCGACCATTGATGAGGCGCTCATTGCGGCCGACGCCATCGCGAGCGACCCCGCGCAGAAGATCGAAATCGCGGCGTCGCTGATCGGCGCGCCGCTCGAGGACGTCAAGGCCTATGCCGCCAGGCAGTTGGCGCAGACGCGCGGCCGCTCGACGCTGGTCACCGGCCGCACCCGTGCGGTGGTGGTCGAATACAAGCGTCCTCGCACGATGAGCCGTCCGAGCGCGCCGTTCGGGCGTCGCTGACAAGAATCAGACAGGGACCCGCACCACCGCTCGCAGGCCGCCCTGCGGGCTCGTCGCGAGCGAGATGTCGCCGCCATGCGAGCGCGCGATGTCGCGCGCGATCGCAAGCCCGAGCCCGGAGCCGCCCTGGTCCTGATTGCGGGCTTCGTCCAGCCTGAGGAATGGCCGGAACACGTCCTCGCGATGCTCCGGCGCGATCCCCGGACCGTCGTCATCGACATGGACGATTACAAAACGGCCTTCGCGCATCGCCTGCACGGCGACGCTGCGGCCATAGCGCTGCGCGTTGGAGATGAGATTGCCGAGGCAGCGTTTCAGGGCGAGCGGCCGCATCTTGAGATGGAGGTCGCCCTTTGTCTCGACGGTGACCGGCGCGCCGTGGCGCTCGCTTCCAACCCGTAATTCTTCAAGTATCGAGCGCAGGTTGCCGACCGAGGTCGGCTCGCCGCCGTCGCCGCGCGCGAAGGCGAGATAGGCCTCCAGCATCGCGCTCATTTCCTCGATGTCGGTGAGCAGCGGCTCGCCCTCCGGCGCATCGGCCATCATCTCGACCGAGAGGCGGAAGCGGGTCAGGATGGTGCGCAGATCGTGGCTGACCCCGTTCAGCATGGCGGTGCGCTGTTCGCTGGCGCGCTCGATGCGCCGCTTCATCTCGATGAAGGCGTAGCCGGCGCGTCGGACCTCGCGCGCGCCGCGCGGCTGGAAATCGAGATCGCGCCCCATGCCGAAATCTTCCGCCGCCGCGGCGAGCCGGAGGATCGGGCGGATCTGGTTGCGCAGGAACAGGATCGCGACCGCGATCAGCACGAACGAGGCGCCAACCATCCACAGAATGAAAATCTGCACGTTGGGCTCGTAGGCGAGCGAGCGGCGCGTGATGAGCTTTAAAACGCCGAAGCCGAGGTCGACGCGAATCTCCATCAGCCCGGACCTTCCGACCGGATCGACCCAGAACGGCTCCTTGAGCTCCTTGCCGAGCTCCTGCGGAAGCGCGCGGATCAGCGGATCGAGCACGTCGAAAAAAGTTTTGGGCATACGCGGCGGCAGCCCCTGAGGCGGCGTCAGCTCGGCCGTCATCAAAAACCGCTCGGAGGCGATGGTGCGCAGCGCCTTGTCGTCCGCGCCGAGCGGCAGCGCGCGATAGAGATCGACCAGCGCGCCGACGTCGCGCGCCACGCCCGCCGACAGTCGGTGCGTCACGATGTCGAAATGGCGCTGCACGAACACATAGGCGACCGCCGCCTGCAGCAGCACCATCGGCACGATCACAATCAGCAGCGATCGCGCATAAAGCCCTTTCGGCAGCAGGTCGGCGAGGCCGCGGGCGCCGAGACGATAGAGCCGCGCGACGCCCCGCGCGCCGCGGTATGGCAGAAGCGCGACGTCGGTGATCACGAATCGACGACCAGCTTGTAGCCCGCGCCGCGCGCCGTCTGCAGGTAGAGCGGATTGGCGGGATCGCTCTCGATCTTGCGCCTGAGCCGGTTGATCTGCACGTCGATGGTGCGTTCGCTTCCTGCCGAGCCTGGTCCGGCGAGCGCCTCGCGTCCGACGCTTTCGCCGGGCGTCGCGCTGAGCAGCCTCAGGATCTCGCGCTCGCGCTCGGTCAGCCGGATGAGCTGGTCGTGCTGCCTGAGTTCGCCGCGCTCGGGGTAGAACACGAACGGCCCGAACCTGACGACCACATCGCCCTCGCGGACCGGCGGCGGCATGCGCGCGCGCCGCAGGATCGAGGCGATCCGCAGCAGCAGCTCCTTCGGGTCATAGGGCTTGGCGAGATAGTCGTCGACGCCGGCTTCCAGGCCGAGCACGCGGTCGGCGATCTCCGAGCGCGCCGTCAGCATCAGGATCGGGATGTCGGAATCCTTGCGCAGCGCGGTCGCGAATTCGACGCCGCTTTCGCCCGGCATCATCACGTCGAGCACAATGAGCTCGAATTCGAGGCTTTCGAGATAGGCGCGCGCTTCCGCCGCCGAGGCCGCCACGGTCACCCGGTAGCCGTGCCGCCCGAGAAACGACGACATCAGCGCGCGCAGGCGGCGGTCATCGTCGACGACGAGAATGTGGGGCGCATCATCGGAAGGAGAGACAGGCGAAGCCGTCATCAGATCCTCCTCTTTCGGTTGAGCCGTCACGCGAGCGCCCGGGCGCCTCGACCCCTGTCAGCTCCATTACCCGCTCGCG
The DNA here is from genome assembly GCA_963710855.1 of uncultured Pseudomonadota bacterium. Lineage (GTDB taxonomy): Bacteria > Pseudomonadota > Alphaproteobacteria > Rhizobiales > Beijerinckiaceae > Roseiarcus. Next base: position 85,968 of record CAVQBX010000005.1, read on the forward strand.
CTCCTTGGGGTCGATCATGGCGAGCAGGAAAGCGATGGCCTCGGCGCGCCCTTGCGGGCCGAGCCCGAGCATGGCGCGATCGAAACGCCGGGTCTGCGCGATCGAGAGCTGAAGAGCGAGCCGTTCGCCGCTTCCCGTCACGTAGAGCTCGCGATGGCGGCGATCCTCCGCGCCGGCGCGCGCCTCGACAAAACCCTCCGCGATCAGTTCCTTCAGCACCCGATTGAGGCTTTGCTTGGTGATTTTCAGGATGTCGAGCAAGGTCGCGATGGTGAGGCCCGGATTGCGGCTGACGAAATGCAGGACGCGATGATGCGCCCGGCCGAACCCATAGGCCTCGAGCAGCCGGTCCGCATCGCCGACGAAATCGCGATAGGCGAAATAGAACAGCTCGATCAGGTCGTACATCGGCTGGCCGTCCGCGCCGGAAGCGGCGCGCCCGTCGATTTCAAGACGATCGCTCATCCGGCCTCATTAGGTCAGCATTGTTGACATATTGCTCCCGCACTGGTACAAAGTGCTGAGGATGACGATATCACGCGTGATAGAACCCGGCGTTTCCAAAAGCAAAGCCGGGCGCGGGAGAAGAGGAGTCGCTCCATGGCAGGACAGAGTTTCGACGATCGCGACGGGTTCATCTGGTTCGACGGCCAGTTCGTCGACTGGCGCGATGCGCAGGTGCATGTGCTGACCCACGCCCTCCATTACGCCAGCGCCGTGTTCGAGGGCGAACGCGCCTACGGCGGCGAGATCTTCAAGTCGAGCGAGCATTCCGAGCGGCTGCGCGCTTCGGCGCGCGTGCTCGATTTCGAGGTGCCCTTCAGCGTCGCCGAGATCGACGCGGCGAAGGCGGCGACCCTTAAGAAGAACGACATGACCGACGCCTATATCCGGCCGCTCGCCTGGCGGGGTTCGGAAATGATGGGCGTCTCCGCCCAGCACAACAAGATCCACCTCGCGATCGCGGTCTGGGAATGGCCGAGCTATTTCGATCCCGCCCAGCGCATGAAGGGGATAAGGCTCGATGTCGCCGAATATCGCCGCCCCGACCCGAAGACTGCGCCCTCGCTCGCCAAGGCCGCCGGCCTCTACATGATCTGCACGATCTCCAAACATCGCGCCGAGCGGCGCGGCTACGCCGACGCCATGATGCTCGACTGGCAGGGCCGGATCGCCGAATGCACGGGCGCCAACCTGTTCTTCGTCAAGGACGGCGCGATCCACACGCCGATCGCCGACTGTTTCCTCGACGGCATCACGCGCAAGACGGTGATCGGCCTCGCCAAGAAGCGCGGCGTCAACGTGATCGAGCGCCGCATAATGCCGGAAGAGCTTCCGAGTTTCTCGGAGTGCTTCATCACCGGCACCGCCGCGGAAGTGACGCCGGTCGGCGAGATCGGCGAGCACAAGTTCACGCCCGGCCAACTGACCGCGCAGTTGATCGACGACTACACCCACGAAGTGCAGCCGAAGTCCCGCGCGGCGTGAGAGCTGGCGAGAGGGTTGGCGTCCGCCCTATCGGCGGGCGCATGTATACATCTTGATTGAGCCGAGGACTTGGCGCTTACCCCCTTCTCCCCTTGCGGGAGAAGGTCCCCGAAGGGGGGATGAGGGGTCGTTTCCGGCTTCTGCGCCGCTTCCAGGGTGGCAGCCGCAGCCAGTCCAACGCTCAAACATGCCGTTCTCGCGGCGCAAACCCCTCATCCGGCCTTCGGCCACCTTCTCCCGCAAGGGGAGAAGGGGCAACTGTACGGAGATCTCAGCTGAACGAATTTGTGTGCATGCCCTAGTGACACACAAGCACACGCCACCCCTCCGCTCACCACTCCGCAAATGCCTGCTCGACGCGCTCCAGAAAAGCCGTGCGCGCGTAAGAGTCGGGAAAATTCATGTTGTAGTGGGTGAGATAGTCGAAGCGCCCGTCCGGGTCGATCAGGACGCCGATATTGTCGCGCACGAAGCGGCGGGGCGGGTCGCCTTTCGCCGCGACGTCACGCTCGTCCTCGCCGTAGACCGCGACCGCCGCGAGCCGCTTCAGATGCGTCAGATTGGCGGTGGAACAGCCCACGCTCATCGATGACGGTCGCGACGCCCGGCAGAAAGACGCGCTGGAAATAGCCCTGCAGAATCGCCGGCAGGCCGTCGAACCAGACGGGAAAGACGAGGACGAGCGCGTCGGCCGCCCTGAGTCGCGCGACATATTCGGCGACTTCCGCGGTGTTGCGTTCGACATCGATATAGTCGCTTAGCATTTCCCGGCTTAGCACGGGATCGAAGCGTTCGGCATAGAGATCGAGGTCGTCGACCTCGTGGCCTCCCTTCTTCAGGGCTTTCATGACACGCTCGTGCAGGGCGGCGACAAAGCTCGTCGGCGAGGGGTGCGCGTAGAGGACATGGATTCGCAACGCGCTCAGGCTCCGGCCTCGGTCGCATGCGCAGCGAACAGGCCGCGCCGCGGCTCGGTGGACACCAGATATTCGATTTTGGGCGGCGCCGTCAGCATCTGGCGGATTTCCTCTTCCAGCATCAGGTCGGCCTTGGTGACGCGTTCGCGAAGGTGCAGCAGCTCCAGCCAGGATTCGATCAGATAGGCCTCTTCGAAGCGGCCGTTCGCGTTGGCGTCCTCGAAAATGCCCCAGCCGAACGCGCCGTCGCTGCGCCGCTCGTAACCTAACTCATCCATCGCGCGCAAAAACTCGGCGCGCCGGGTTGAATCGATGTGATATTCGATCTTGACGAGCACGGGGCCGCGGCTGTTGTCGATTTGGCGCGTCGCCTGCGGGACCGCCCAATGGCCAGAGGGCGAAAGATCGAGATGGGCGGCGGCGTTCATCCTCAACTTCCACGTCAGCGGAATCGAGAGGAGCGCGCCGGCTGCGGCGATGAGGAGGGTGAGATGCAGGCCCTGTTCCTGCGCCACCCAGCCCCACAGAGCGCTGCCGAAGGCGAGCGCCCCGAACACCACGGTGAGGAACACGGCAAGACCGCGCGCGCGCACCCAGCCGGCGAGCGTGCGCTCCGCCGCCGAATAGAGGCTCGCCAGCACCATCACCCAGCCGGCCCCGGCGACGAGGCTCAATTCCACCACGGTCGCGCGATGCTCGGCGAAGGCGAAGCCGACGAGCGCCGCGGCGGTCAGCGCCGACCCGAACGCGACGATCTCGTCGTCGCCGAGCCAGCCACGCAGGAATCGCTGCGCGTAGGCGCCGAGGATCGTGCCGATGCTGATGGCGCTGAGCAGCACGCCATAGAAGCTCGGATCGTCGCTGACGGCGGAAGCGATCAGGGGAAGCAGACCCCAATAGGCCGCCGCGAACGGGTAGATCGCCAGCGTGCGCCCCAACACCACCAGGAAGGGGCGATTGTTGAAGGCGTGCCGCAGTCCCATCCTGACCGCGCTCGTCAGACGCTCCGCCGGCAGGCCTGTGCTCGGGGCCGGCGGCGGCCGCCATCTATCCAAAGCCCACCAGACCGCGAGATTGCCGGCGACCAGGAACAGGAAGGGCGCGATCATGCCGAACCGGCTGATCGCCAGGCCGCCGAGCGCGGGGCCGACCGCGCGGCTCAGGTTGAAAGCGATGCCGTTCGCCGCCATCACGCCCGGCATCTGCCGGGGTTCGACGAGCCGCGGCGCGATCGCGAGCCAGGCCGGCGCCGCCAGCGACAGGGCGGCGCTCAGCAGGAAGGTCGTCGCGAGCAGCAGGCTCACGTTGGTGAGCTGGAGCGCGACGAGCACGGCGAACAGGGCGATCAGCGCCGCGATCGCGACCGACGAGACGATCAGCAGCCGCCGTGCGTCAAACACGTCGGCGAGCGCGCCCGCAAGGAGGGTGACCAGAAACATCGGCATGTTGATCGCCGTGCGCAGCATAGCGACCGAGCTCGGATCGTGGCCGAGCTGCAGCATCATCCAGCCGGACGCCGTGTCGTACATCGCGACGCCGATCAGCGCAGCGAGGTTGGCGAACCAGATGGTCGCGAAAGCGCGGTGCGCAAACACTCCGAGCGCCCGCGAGACGACGCTTGGGCGCATGTCGGAGGAAGAGGCGTCCATGTCAGCGCCCAATGTCGGGATTTATGGCGCTGCCGCAAGGCCTGTCGGAGTCGCGCTTCCTTTTTGGCCAATGTGACGCGACGATTGTGCCTTTTTGCCGCTTAGCAATTCACATCGCGGGGGGGAAGGACGAAAATCCTGATCTGGCGCGCATTCAAAACTCCGACCAGTCGTCCCTTCCGCCCCCCGCCTTCGCGGTCGCGAGTTTGACGGCCGGGCGGGGCGCAGGCGCGCGGGCGGCTGGGGCAGGGGCCCGCTTTGGCGGACGCGGCGGTTCGGCGAAGGCGTGCGGGGCGGCCTTCTGCAATTCGCGGCGGAGATCCGGCTCGGCCGCAGCGCCGAGATTGAACTGACCGATCAGCTCCGTCAGGCCGGCGGTTTCCTTGGCGAGCGCGCTGCTCGCGGCATTGGCCTGTTCCGCCATCGTGGCGTTCTGCTGGGTCGCCTGATCCATCGCGTTGATCGCCGCATTGACCTGCTGAATGCCCGAGGACTGTTCGTCCGCGCCGGAGGCTATTTCGGCGACGACGCGGTTGATCTCTGACACTCGCGTAATGATGCGCTCGAGGCTGCCGCCGGTGCCGGTGACGAGTTCAACGCCGGATTCGACATGGGCCGCCGAGGCCGAGATCAGCGCCTTGATTTCCTTGGCCGCTTCCGCCGAGCGTTGCGCGAGCGCGCGCACCTCTGAGGCGACCACCGCGAATCCCCGGCCCGCCTCGCCGGCCCGCGCGGCCTCGACCCCGGCGTTGAGCGCGAGCAGGTTCGTCTGGAAGGCGATCTCGTCGATGACGCTGATGATCTGGGCGATCTGTTGCGACGACTTCGCAATCTCGTCCATCGCCTCGATCGCCCGCTTGACTACGATCGCGCCCTCCTTGGCGTCGTTGTCGGCGGCCTGAACCATCTGGCTGGCGTTCTTCACGCCGGCGGCGGACGTCTTGAGCGTGGCGGCGATCTCATCGACCGCCGCGGCGGTCTCCTCGAGCTGCGCCGCCTGCTGCTCGGTGCGACCCGACAAGTCCTGCGAAGCGCGGGAAAATTCGGCGACGCCTGAGCGGATTCCGTCGGCGTCGGCGCGCACCGAGAGCATGGTCTGACGGAGGCGTTCCAATGCGGCGTTGAAGTCGAGCCGCAGCTTGTCGAGCCGCGCCTCGAAGGGGGTGTCGATGCGGAAGGCGAGATCGCCGCCCGACAGCTTTTCAAGGCCGCGCCCCAACGCGTTCGTCGCTTCCTCGAGCTTGCGCTCCCGGTCGGCGCGGTCTTTGTCGTAGGCGAGGCGCGAGGATTCCGCCTCGGCGCGCGTCGCCGCGGCGCTGCTCTCCAGCCGGGATTTTTCCCGCGCGGCTTGCTGGAAGACGTGGACCGCGTCGGTCATACGGTCGATCTCGTCGCGGCCTTTTGCCTTCGGGACAACGGCGTCGGGATCGCCCGCGGCCAGCGCGCCCATCGCGGCGCCGAGCGAGGTCAGGCGGTTCGAGAGGCCGAGCACGACCCAGCCGCTGACGAGGCCGATGACCAGTACGAACCCCGAGGCGAGGCCGGCAGCGACCAACACTTGCGACCAGATTTTGGCGGAGAGGTCGTCGACGTACACCCCCGTTCCCACCGTCCAGCGCCAGGGCGCGAAATATTTCACGAACGATAGTTTGGGCGAAGGCTGATCGAGCGGCGCGCCGGGCTTGGCGTATTGGTAGTCGACGTAGCCCTGGCCCTGTCCGGCGGCGACCTTGTGCAGCTCCTGGACGAAAAACTTGCCGGTCGGGTCCTTCGTCATCCGGCCATCGACCCCTTCCTGGTCCGGGACGGGCGCCGTGCACGATGGTGATGTAGTTGTCGTCCTGCACGAACAGATAGTCGGTCGTGTTGTAGCGCATCGCCCTGAGCGCCGCCTTGGCGCGCTCCTGCGCTTCCGCCTCGGTGATCTTGCCGGCCTTGAAGGCGGCATATTCGCTGTCGATCACCTTGTAGGCGACCTCGACGACGCTCCGCAGTTGATCCTTTCGCGCGGCATAGATCTCGTCGATCGATTGCAGGCTCAGATAGCCGACCAGCGCGATCATCGCGATCGCGAACAGCAGGACGACGCCGAGCAGGCGCGCGCGGATCGAGCGGAGCCAATCAAGCGGGCTGAGATTCTGGAGGATCGACGGCATGAAGTCTCCCGGCGGCGTCGGCGCGCTGCGATCGGCTCTGAAAAGGGGCGGCATGGACGCTCAGCGCGAAACGCCGGCGCCTGGCGCGGCGGTCGCGGATTCGTCCCTCCCAGCGGAACGGCCTGATGCCCGCGGGAGCGACAGACTCGCCCCGCCCGCTGCGATCGGCTTAGAATCGAGAGGAAAGGCTAAGAAATGGTTTCTTTAGACGCGCACGGGCCTCCCTCATCCGGCCTTCGGCCACCTTCTCCGTAAACGGGAGAAGGGTCTCACGGCGCTTTGAGCCCCCTCTCCCGCTTGCGGGAGAGGGTTGGGGTGAGGGGGGCCTTATCGCTAAAACAGAAAATACCGCTGCGCCATCGGCAGGCGCTCCGCCGGCTCGCAGGTCAAGAGCTCGCCGTCCGCTGTCACCGTGTAAGTCTCCGGATCGACCTTGATGTCCGGCGTCGCGCTGTTGTGGATCAGACTCTTCTTGGAGATTTTTCCGCGCGTGTTCTCGACCGCGACGAGCGGCTTTTCGACCTTCAGCTTGCGCGCGACGCCTTTGTCCAATGCCTCTGATGACACGAAGGTCAGTGACGAGCCGGTGCGGGCGCGGCCATAGGCGCCGAACATCGGGCGGTAGTGGATCGGCTGCGGGGTCGGGATCGAGGCGTTGGGGTCGCCCATCGGCGCCGCCGCGATGACGCCGCCCTTGATGATGAGGTCGGGCTTTACGCCGAAGAAGGCCGGAGTCCACAGCACGAGATCGGCGAGCTTGCCCTTCTCAACCGAGCCGATGTGTTTGGAGACGCCGTGCGCGATCGCCGGGTTGATCGTATATTTGGCGATGTAGCGTTTGACTCGTGCGTTATCGTTGTTGGGGCCGTCGCCGGCGAGCGCGCCGCGCTGGCGCTTCATCTTGTCGGCCGTCTGCCAGGTTCGGATGATGACCTCGCCGACGCGCCCCATCGCCTGGCTGTCCGACGACATCATGGCGAGCGCGCCGAGGTCGTGCAGAATGTCTTCGGCTGCGATCGTTTCCCTGCGGATGCGGCTCTCGGCGAAGGCGAGGTCCTCGGGGATCGAGCCATCGAGATGATGGCAGACCATCAGCATGTCCAGATGTTCGTCGAGCGTGTTGTGGGTGTAGGGCCGCGTCGGATTGGTCGAGGAGGGCAGCACGTTCGGCAGGCCGGCGACCTTGATGATGTCGGGCGCATGGCCGCCGCCCGCGCCCTCCGTGTGGAAGGCGTGAATGGTGCGGCCCTTGAACGCCTTGATCGTGTCCTCGACGAAGCCGGATTCGTTGAGCGTGTCCGTGTGGATCATCACCTGCACGTCGTAATCGTCGGCGACCGACAGGCAGCAGTCGATGGCGGCCGGCGTCGTGCCCCAGTCCTCGTGCAGTTTTAGCGCACAAGCGCCGGCGGCGACCTGCTCGACAAGCGCGGCGGGCTTCGAGGCGTTGCCCTTTCCCGCAAAACCGAGGTTCATTGGAAATTCGTCGGCCGCCTCGATCATGCGCGCGATGTGCCAGGGGCCGGGCGTGCAGGTGGTCGCGAACGTGCCGGTCGCCGGGCCGGTGCCGCCGCCGAGCATCGAGGTGACGCCGGACATCAGCGCCTCGTCGATTTGCTGCGGGCAGATGAAATGGATGTGCGTGTCGAAGCCGCCGGCGGTGAGGATTTTTCCTTCGCCCGCGATCACTTCCGTGCCGGGGCCGACGATGATGTCGACATTGGGCTGGATGTCGGGATTGCCCGCCTTGCCGATCGCGTGAATGCGCCCATCCTTGATGGCGACATCGGCCTTCACGATGCCCCAGTGATCGACGACGACGGCGTTGGTGATGACGGTGTCGACCGCGCCCCTGGCGCGCGTGACCTGGCTCTGCCCCATGCCGTCGCGGATCACCTTGCCGCCGCCGAACTTCACCTCCTCGCCGTAAGTGGTGAAGTCTTTTTCAATTTCGATGAAAAGTTCGGTGTCGGCGAGCCTGACGCGGTCTCGCGTCGTCGGGCCGAACATGTGGGCGTAGGCTGCGCGGGGGAGGGAGGTTTGGGAGTTGCGGGTCATGGGCGGGTCTCTTAGTGACGGCGGGACTAGTGCGGATCGACGCGAATGAAATTTCTTTTCACGTCCCAACGAAGATCGGCGGGACATTTGACGGCCTCGGCGGCGCCTTAGGCGGTGGGCGACCTCCGCTCGATAATCTGCGAGCGTCATTCCGTCGCGGTAGCAGGCGTATCGCTCTCGGCCCCGGCCCATCTTTGGGTCCGAGGGATGGAGCAGCCGGATGACATTCTCGTCTGAGTGACGGGGCTTTCGATAGCCGCGAGCGGCATGATGCGAGGTATCCATCATGCAAACGGAAAGCCCCGTCGCGAATGACATGGGTATATCGCCGCAGGCGACGACGAGTGTTGGGGCGAGCGCGTCGAGCGCACGTCGCGTGTGCGCGTTCCAGCACGCCTCCAAATATGGAGGAGGATATTTGTTGCTCTTCGTCGCGCACCAGGCAATGTTGAGCAACGCTATTTCGTCGAGCGAAGCGCCGCTCTCCGCGATGAAGGGAAGGAATCGGCGCCAAGTCGCCATGTATCCGCGCAAGGGTCGAAACAGCACGTCAAGGGTCATGGCGCCGTCGCGATATTTGCGGATGTCCTCGCGCATGGCCGCGTCGAAGGCCGAACCTTTGCCTTTGCTCGGATTGATCATCAAAAACAGCCGGCGCTTGCTCGCCGTCCAATAGCCGGGTCCGACATAGCGCGGCTGAGCCAAATCCACGAAGGCGCGCTCGACGCCCAGCGCGGGGAAGCAAGAATTGCAGACGACGGCCTGAGCGCATATTCGCTCGAAGGCGTTGTAATTCGGCTGCGATGGCGTCATGCGCGCGAGCCCCTACGGCACGGCCGAGAATGTGGGCGCGTCGAGCGCGTCGCGGTCGAAGGTCGCGGTCGTTACGCAACCGTTCTCCCGGTTGATTTCGGCGAGAAAATAGTCAGCGAAATCTGCGTCGCCGCTGCGATAGGCGGCGAGCGCGCGGCGCGCGCATTCACGGTGTGCAAATTCGAGATCGTCCGCGGTCAAAGACTGCGCTATCAGGCGGACTATGTCGGATTTCTCGCGCTTCATACGCCGCTTCAGGGTCCAGACAAACTCCGCCAGCACGACGGCGTTGACGAAACAATGCTCGTCCGCCACCGCGGCGGCGACGAAACGACGCGCGCGGGCGGTTTGATCCGCGTTATCCTCGACGAAAAGTCGCAGGAAGACGTTGGTGTCGAGGCCGATCACGCCGCGCCCTGTTTGCGTATGCGCCGTTCCCTCTCGATCATGCCCTCCTCGACGGCTTCGTCGATCAACCCTTCGAGATCGGCGCGGTCGTCGCCGATCAGGAACGCATTCTCCTTCGCAATATCCAAAATGCTGCGGCGTTTGCGCGTAGCCACGACGATTTCGCCGTCGGCGCGTCGCTGAAACCGAAATCCGGTCGCCGGGCGCCAAGTTCAGCGCTTGCCGCATCGCGCTCGGCAGTGTGATTTGCCCTTTGGCAGTCACGGTCGTCTCGCCAAAATCCGCGATCTCTTCCGAAAGAGTGGTCGGCATGACTAGTCCTCCTTACTTCGTTCATTGTAAGGAGCCCGATATCGCCTTACAAGTCACACCTTCCCCATCACCTCGCCCCTGAACCCGATCGCCTGCTTCTTACCGGCGATCTCGACGAGGCGGACGGTGCGGGTCTGGCCGGGTTCAAAGCGGGTGGCGGTGCCGGCGGGGATGTCGAGCCGGTAGCCTTTCGTTCCGGCGCGGTCGAACTTCAGCGCGGGGTTGGTCTCGAAGAAATGGTAGTGCGAGCCGACCTGGATCGGCCGGTCGCCGGAGTTGGCGACGTCGAGGGTCAGCGTCTTGCGGCCTTCGTTCATCACGATCTCGCCGGGCTCGGTCAGCGTCTCGCCGGGGATCAGCTTGTCGTCGGCGCCGCGGATCGGATCGTGCACGGTGACGAGCTTGGTGCCGTCCGGGAAAGTCGCCTCGATCTGGATGTCGTGGATCATCGAGGCGATGCCGTCCATCACCTGATCGGCGGTGATCACATGCGCGCCCGCTTCCATCAGGTCGGCGACGGTGCGGCCGTCGCGCGCGCCCTCGACGACGAAGTCTGTGATCAGCGCGATCGCTTCGGGATGATTGAGCTTGACGCCGCGCTCCAGCCGCCGGCGCGCCACGATCGCCGCCATCGCAATGAGCAGCTTGTCCTTTTCCCTCGGCGTCAGATTCATGTGTTTCTCGCCCCACGCACGCGCTTTGCGCGAGAGAATGGCGAGGAAAACGGCGGCGCGCAATCGATTCTGCAGCCCAAGGTTTGGGCGCCGGCTGCCTGAGGAGCGGCGGCGTCCACGCCGCCGACATGGTCGGCCTGGAGACCGACCCTCCTTAGGGGCGCCGGCCTGTAGCCGCGGTCAACGACCGCGGCTACAATCCCTTCACGCCGCTTCGGCCTCGACGGGCGGCGCCATGGCGCCGGTCATCATCGCCACCGCGTCCGACATCGTGACCTTCTTCGGGTCGACGACGGTCAGCCGGCGGCCGAGGCGGTGGATGTGGATGCGGTCGGCGACTTCGAACACATGCGGCATGTTGTGCGAGATCAGGATGATCGGCAGGCCGCGCTTCTTCACGTCGAGGATCAGCTCCAGCACGCGCCGCGATTCCTTGACGCCGAGCGCCGCCGTCGGCTCGTCCATGATGACGACGCGCTTGGCGAAGGCCGCCGCGCGCGCCACCGCCACGCCTTGGCGCTGGCCGCCCGACAGCGTCTCGACCGGCTGATTGATGTTCTGGATCGTCATCAGGCCGAGTTCGTTGAGCTTTTCGCGCGCGAATTTCTGCATCGCCGAGCGGTCGAGCAGCGGAACACACTGGCCGAGCGAACCCGGCGCCCGGATCTCGCGGCCGAGAAACATGTTGTCGGCGATCGACAGCGCGGGCGACAGCGCGAGGTTCTGATAGACGGTCTCGATGCCGGCCTCGCGCGCCTCGATCGGCGAGCTGAAGTGCACGACTTCGCCCGCCAGCCGGATCTCGCCGGAGTCGGGCGATCGCGGCGCCGCACAGAGCCTTGATCAGGCTGGACTTGCCCGCGCCGTTGTCGCCGATCACGGCGAGGATCTCGCCGGGATAGAGGTCGAAATCGGCGTGGTCGAGCGCGGTCACGCGGCCGTAGCGCTTGACGAGCGCACGGGCCTGCAGAATGGGCGTTGACGCTCATTTCGAAACCCTCCGGATCCATTGGTCGAGCGCGACGGCGAGGATGATCAGCACGCCGATCGCGAATTCCTGCCAGAGCACGTCGAGGCCGGCGAGCGACACCGCGGAGCGGAACACGCCGACGATCAGCGCGCCGACCAGCGTGCCGATGATCGAGCCGCGGCCGCCGAACAGCGAGGTGCCGCCGATCACGACGGCGGTGATGCGAATCGAGGTTGGCGTTGTCGCCCGCCGTCGGGCTGATCGCGCCGACGCGGCCGATCAGCGCCCAGCCGGCGATCGCCGCGATGACTCCGGCGAGCACATAGACGCTGCGCAGCACGGCGTCGGTGTCGATGCCGGCGAGCCGCGCGGCCTCGGGATCGTCGCCGGTCGCATAGACATGGCGGCCGTAGGGCGTGCGGTTCAGAACATACCAGAACACCGCAGCGACGACCAGCATCAGGAACGTGCCCCACATGATGCGCGCGCCGAACCGATGAAAACCTGATTGCCCATGATCTGCAGGAAATAGGCCTTGTCCTCGATGTCCTGCATGCCGATCGTTTCGATCTGCGAATAGATAGGTGTTGAGCGCGCCGATGATCGAGAGCGTGCCGAGCGTGACGATGAAGGGCGGCATCTTCAGCCGGGTGACCAGCGCGCCGTTGAGCCAGCCGAAGAAGGCGCCGCACAGCAGCCCGAGCGGAAAGGCGACGATCATCGGAAGGCCGTCGATGACGCCGAGCCGGCCCATCACGACCGAGGAAATGACCATGATGACGCCGATCGAGAGATCGATGCCGGCGGTGAGGATGACGAGCGTCTGGCCGATGCCGAGAATGCCGGTCACCATCACCTGGGTCAGCACGGTCGAGAAATTGCTGCCGGCGACGAAGCGCTGGGGATTGACCGCGATGCCGAGCAACAGGCCGAGCACCAGCACCACGAACGGCACCGTCGTCGGATAGGCGTGCAGGAAGCGCTGCAGGCGCTGAAGGGGCGAGACCTGATCTTCATCGAAGGAAGCGACCGCCGTCGTCGCCGCCGTGCAGGACCTTTTCGAATTCCTGGGGCGCGGCGCGCCCGTCCTGAGAGGCTTCGGTCATGGCGCCCTCTTGGTTTCCTCACTCGGCACGTAATGCAGAAACGGCGTCCGCAAACGCGAGCTGCGGACGCCGCTCGCTCATTCTTTTAAGGAAATTAAGCGCTCAACGTGGGCCGAAATCAACCCCAGCAGAGCTTCAGGCCCTCTTCGACGCTGATCGACGGGACGCCGGGCACCGGATGGTCGGTGACCAGCTTCTCGCCGGTGTCGATGCTGTGCGGCTTCTTGCCGGTCTTGATGAAGTCGGCGACCGCCTGCGACGCCGTCGGCGGCCATCAGCAGCGGATATTGCTGGGAGGTGGCGCCGATGATGCCTTCCTTGACCCACTTGACGCCCTGGCAGCCGCCGTCGACCGCGACGATGGTCACGCCCTTTTCCTTGCCGGCGGCCTTCAGCGCCGCATAGCCGCCGTAAGCGGCCGGCTCGTTGATCGCATAGACGAGGTCGATCTGGTCGGCCTTCTGCAGGATGTTCTCCATCGCCTTGCGGCCGCCTTCCGTCGCGCCTTGAGTGACGTCGGAGCCGACGATCTGCGGGTTGTCGCTCTGCGCGAAATGCTTCACATCCTTGACCGGGATGCCGAAGCCGGTGAGGAAGCCGTTGTGGCGAAAGTAGTCGACGGACGGCTTGTTGGCGTCGCCGTCGAGTGTGGCGATCTTGGCGGTCGCCGCCTTGTCGCCGAGCGTGGCCTTCGCCCATTCGCCGATCAACTCGCCGGCCTTGAAGTTGTCGGTCGCGAAGTTGGCGTCGGCGGCGGTTATCAGGATCGAGCGGCGTGTCGAGGGTGATGACCAGCATGCCCGCGTCGCGCGCCTTCTTGACCGTGGGCACGATCGCGGTGGAGTTGCTCGGCACCAGCATGATGCCCTTGGCGCCGGCGGCGATGAGCTGCTCGATCGCCGCGACCTGACCGTCGTTGTCGCCGTCGAACTTGCCCGCGTAGGCCTGCGGCGTCAGGCCGAGTTCCTTGGCCTTGGCCTCGAAGCCTTCCTTCATCTTGACGAAGAACGGGTTGGTGTTGGTCTTGGTGATGAGGCCGACGATGTCGCCCGCGGCGAACGAGGGCGCGCTGGTGAGCGCGAGCGTCACCGCGGCGGCGGCGACGGTCTTCAGCAAACCGAATTTGATGGACATGGGTTCCTCCCGGAACGCGAGTTCGCGACTTCGCCCCGCTTTACACGGGGGTCCGCATGGCGTTTCCTTGACCTGCGTCGGACGGTTTCCCCGTCGTCGCGAGCTTATAGACACAAATTTCGCAGAGCCTGTCAAGGATAAATCAATCGGATGGAATAATTATTGACTAACGGCGCCAATTCGCACATTCTCACCGCAGTCGGGATCAGGCCAAAAGAAAAAACGAGGGGCGGAGGATGACGCAGGCGCGATCCGAAACGCGCGCTCATGGAGACTCTGCCCGATCGCGCGCGGAAACTTCGCTGGCGATCGCGACCCTTTCGAGCGGCGCCGATCAGGCCGGCGTGCGTCTCTACAACGAGCGGCTGCTGCTCTCTCTGGTCCGGCGGTTCGGCCAGCTCTCCAAGATCGAAGTGGCGCGCATGACCGGCCTCTCCGTTCAGTCGACTTCGGCGATCATGAACCGCCTCAGCGCCGAGGGGCTGTTGAAGCGCGAGGCGCCGTTGCGCGGGCGCGTCGGCCAGCCGACGGTGCCGGTCTCGCTCGATCCCGAGGGCGCCTTTTCGCTCGGGACTGAAGATCGGGCGGCGCAGCTGCGATCTCGTGCTGATCGATTTTTCGGCGGCATATCCGCACCCGCGAGCGCGCGCACTTTCGCCTATCCGACGCCCGAACTCGTGCTCGATTTCGTCAAGACTGCGCTCGCCGCGGCCTGACGGCGCAGCCTCGACCGCGCGACGGCGCTCGCGGATCGCCGGGCTCGGCGTCGCCTCGCCGTTCCAGCTGTGGAGCTGGGCGGAGCGAAATCGGCGCGCCGCGCGGGCGCGATGGACGGCTGGCGCGATTTCGCGATCGCCGAGGAGATCGGCCGGCTCTGCCCCTATCCCGTCACGCTCTGCAACGACGCGACCTCGGCCTGCGCGGCAGAATTCTTTCTCGGCGAGGCCTGGCGGGAGCGCGACTTTCTCTATTTCTTCGTCGGCGTTTTCCTCGGCGGCGGCCTGGTGCTGGACGGCGCGCTCTATATCGGGCGCACCGGCAACGCCGCGGCGCTCGGCTCGATGCCGATCAGCGCGCCCGGCGGCAGCGGCTCCTCGCAATTGATCGCCTGCGCCTCGCTCTATCAGCTGGAGAGCGGCTCGAGGCGGCGGGGCGCGATCCCTCCTCGATCTGTGCCGCACGCCCGAGGCCTGGGGCGATTTCGGCGCGCCGCTGGAGCAATGGATCGAGGAAGCGGCTTACGCGCATCGCGCAGGCCTCGATCGCCGCCGCCTCGGTGATCGACGTCGCCGCGATCGTGATCGACGGCGCGATGCCGGACGCCGTGCGCCAGGCGATCCGGCTCACGCGTCGCGGCGCAGCTCGAAACGCTCGATCGGCGCGGCCTTTCCGATGTGCAGGTCCTGGCCGGCGTGATCGGCGCGGACGCGCGCGCGATCGGCGGCGCGGCGCTGCCGCTGATCAAGAATTTTGCGCGCGACCGCGAAGTGTTGTTAAAGGACGCGGCCCAGCGAACTGGGTTGAAGGCCTTCGGGCGCTTCTCTCGCCGCGCCCTGCTACGCCCCTGGCGTCAGCGGCCGGCCAACACCGCAACCAAATCAAGAGGAACTCATGGCGGCCAAGTTCATCAAGGTCGAACCGTTCGACCTCGTCGTGTTCGGCGGCACCGGCGACCTCGCCTATCGCAAGCTCTATCCCGCGCTTGCTTCATCGCGACAAGAGCGAGCAGTTCACCGACCCGACGCGCATCATCGGCGTCTCGCGCCGCCAGCTCGGAGCGCGACGCGTTCCGCGCCTCCGTGCGCGATGCGCTGACGAAGTTCAATCGGCGAGGACGCCGAGCCCGAGCGTGCTCGAACGCTTCCTGGATCGCGCTCGACTATCATCGCGGTCGACGCGACCAGCGAGACCGGCTGGAAGGAACTGAAGGCGCTGCTCGGCCCCGACGAGCGCACGCGCGCCTATTACTGGCGACCGGGCCCGATCTGTTCGGCCCGATCGCCAAGCGCCTCGGCGCCGAAGGGCTCGCGACGCCGCGCTCGCGCATCATCGTCGAAAAGCCGATCGGCAAGGACGGCGCCAGCGCGGCCGCGATCAACGACGCGATCGGCTCGGTGTTCCTGGAGAAGCAACATTTTCCGCATCGACCATTATCTCGGCAAGGAGACGGTGCAGAACCTGATGGCGCTGCGCTTCGCCAACGCGCTGCTCGAGCCGCTTGTGGAACAACGCGCATATCGACCATGTGCAGATCACCGTCGCCGAGACGCTCGGCGTCGGCGGGCGCGGCGCCTATTACGACGAGTTCGGGCGCGATGCGCGACATGGTGCAGAACCATATGCTGCAACTGCTCTGCCTGGTCGCGATGGAGCCGCCCTCCTCGTTCGACGCCGACGCCTTGCGCGACGAGAAGCTGAAGGTGCTGAAGTCGCTGACGCCGATCAACGAGAGCAACGTTTCCGCGCTGACCGTGCGCGGCCAATATCGCGCCGGCTTCGCCGAGGGCGCGCCGGCCCGGTCCTATCTCGCAGGACATCGACAAGGAGGCGAGCGACACGGAAACCTTCGTCGCGCTGAAGCTCGGCATCGCCAACTGGCGCTGGGCGGGCGTGCCGTTCTATCTTGCGCACCGGCAAGCGGCTGCCGCAGCGATTTTCGGAGATCGTCGTCGGCTTCCGCCGCGTGCCGCACGCGATCTTCGACACGGGCTCGGACGGCATTCCCGCCAATCGCCTCGTCATCCGCGTCCAGCCGGACGAAGGCATCAAGCTTTGGTTGATGATCAAGGAGCCGGGGCCGGGCGGCATGCGGCTGCAGCACGTGCCGCTCGACATGAGCTTCGCCAAGGCGTTCGGCGACGCCCTCGCCCGAGGCCTACGAGCGCCTGCTGATGGACGCGGTGCGCGGCAACGCCTCGCTGTTCATGCGGCGCGACGAGGTCGAGGCGGCCTGGCGCTTCATCGATCCGATCCGCGAGGCCTGGGCCACACCGGCGAGGGGCCGCGCCCCTATGCCGCCGGCACCTGGGGACCCGCAGCCTCGATCGCGCTGATCGAGCGCGACGGCCGCACCTGGAACGAGGAATACGAATGACGTCTCTGACACGCGCCGCGAATTCGCAACCGGCGCTGAGCTCGCGCCGGCCTTCGCCGACTGGACCGCCGCGCTTGCTGACGACCGCGATCGCCGCGCGCGGCGTGGCGCTGCTGGTCGTTTCCGGCGGCTCGACGCCGCAGCGCTATTTCGAGGCGCTGTCGAACGCAGCCGGTCGACTGGTCGCGCGTCGCCGTGACGCTGGCCGACGAACGGCGCGTGCCCGACGACAATCCGCGCTCCAACGCGCGGCTGGTGCGCGAGACGCTGCTGCAGAACCGCGCCGCCAAGGCCGAGTTCGTCCGCCTCGCCAATTCGCGCCTCAGCCCGGATCAGGAGCTTGCCGGCGCGCGCGCGCGCGTCGCCGCGCTGCCGATGCCCGCCGATCTCGTCGTGCTCGGCATGGGCGACGACGGCCATACCGCCTCGTGGTTTCCGCGCGCCAACGGGCTCGCCGAGGCGATGGACCCCGCCGCGCGCGCGCTCGTCGCGCCGATCACCGCCGCCGGCGCGCCGGAGCCGCGGCTGACGCTGACCGGCCGCGCGATCCTGCGAGCGCCGGCAGCTCGCGCTGCAGATCGAAGGCGCCGATAAACTCGCAACGCTCGCGCGCGCGCTGGAGGACGGCCCGGTCGAGGACATGCCGATCCGCGCCGTGCTGAGAGGCACACTGGACCGGCTGACGATCTTTGAGGCGGGGCAGGCGTAGAGCGGAGGGCGGGTTCGCGCCTGCCTTCCCAAACGCGCGCTTGAAAGCAATCAGGGCAATTCGCCGAGGTCACGCAATTCCTGCTCGACGGCGGCAAGAAGCGGGGCCAGGTCTTTCTGCAACGCGCTCCAAACGCGTCGTTCGCGCACGTCCTCATAGTCGTGACGATAAACGCTGCCCGCTCCGGCAATATCAACACAGGGTATTTCGGGATGCCGGGTCTTGATGGCGACGGGCAATCGCCGCGAGGCCTCCGAAATGATTTCAAGTGCGCGGATTACGGCGTAGACGGTGCGCAGATCGGCGCGAAAACGTTCATAGTCGAAGCCCTCGGCGAAAGATCGTGCGAGCGCGATATTGTGCCGGATACGAAGGAGGGTCGCTGTCGGATCGAATTGCCTAGAAGGCATAGACCGCTTCGCTTTCAGCGGGGCGGCGGATGTGTGGTCTCAGCGCATCGCGGTCGATCACGTCGACCGGCCCCTCAAGCAGCGTGGCGATGTAGCGCTTCAACCCGACGTACTCATAAACAGATATGTCGGCGTTGGGGTCGATTTCCACCATGATGTCGGTGTCGCTGTCGGGGCGATTGTCTCCACGCGCTCGTGACCCGAAAAGAGCAGCGTGAGTCACGCCGCGAGCGCGCAATGCGCCCTCGTTTTCCTTTAGTCGGTCAAGAATATCCTGCTTCTCCATGCATTTCATAATGCCACAAAAGTCGCCCGAATTCGACGGCCAAATCGCCTATGCCGCGCCCCAGCGGCCACCTTGGCTAAAAGTTCCCAAATCCTTCAAGCTTCGCTTCGCTTGTAAAGCCTCGCCAAACTTTCGTGCTGTAATCGGGGGCATCAAAGGGCGGGCGCATCGGGCGCAGCGGTTCGATAGGGGGAATTTTGCATGTGCCGGGGATGCTTCAGCCAGATTCTGCTGCGTGACGAATTGCATTCCGGCGGAGCCGCCGGGCTGTTCGGTTCGATCGCCGCGGCGCGCCCCTCGCGGCGCGCCTTCATGGCCTATTCGGTCGCGGCGGCGTCAGTTCTAGGCGCCGCTCCGGCCTTCGCGGCCGACGAGGGCGCGGACGTGATCTTTACTGGCGGAACGGTGCGCCCGCTGCCGGGCGCGGCGATCGCCTCCGCGCTCGCGATCAAGGGCGGCAAGGTGCTGGCGACGGGCAGCGAGAGCGATCTGTCGGCCCTCAAGGGCGCCAACACCAGAACCGTCGATCTCGCCGGCCGGACCTTGCTGCCCGGCCTCATCGATCCGCATTGCCACACCATCGCGGCCTCGCTGATATCCGAACTGCTCGACGACGTCGGCTACGCCAAATATCCGACCCGCGACCAGCTCGTCGCCCATCTGAAGGAGGTCGCGGCCAAGACGCCGGCGGGGCAATGGATCGTCGGCGCCAATTTCGACAACCTGCTGCAAGGCGGCGATTTTTCGCGCGAACAACTCGACGCGATTTCCAGCGATCACCCGATCCTCATCTGGTACATCAATTTGCACGACGCCTGCGTCAACGGCGAGGCTTTCAAGATCGCAGGCATCGGCGAGGACGTCGGCGCGCTGCCGGGCGGCGGACATTTTGGAAGGGGCGCCGACGGCAAGCTCAACGGAATGGTCTACGAGGAAAGCGCGATGCTCAAATTCGCGGTCCATTTCCTCGCCAAGATCACGCCCGAACTCGCCGGCAAGGCGATCCAGCATTATTCGAACTACGTCGCCTCGGTCGGCAACACGACCTTGCACGAGCCCGGCACCTTGCGCTCCGACTGGATCGCCCCGTTCGCCGGACTTTCCAACACGCTCGCCTGCCGCACCAGCGCCAGCGTGATGTTTGACGACATGAAGGGCCTCGAGCCATGGCGGCATCTCGAACTCGGCCCGAAAGGCGCCATCGTCAACGGCTCGCTGTTCTCGCTCTATGGAATCAAGATCGTCGGCGACGGCTCCAACCAGACCGAGACCGGCGCGCAGACCAAACCCTATCTGAACTCGGCCTCGAAGGGCTCGCCGAATTTCGACGCCGCGCAATTGAAACAGATGGTCGCCGAGGTGAAGGCGTTCGGCATGCCGGTGCTGATTCACTGCAACGGAGATTATACCTGCGACATCGCGCTCGACGCGATCGAGTCGGCCTATGGAAACTCGACCGACCTCGGCCTCAACCGCATCGAACATTCGACGATGGCGCGCGCCGACCAGATCGAGCGCATGAAGAAGCTCAACGTGCAGCCGACGTTCCTGATAAATCACGTGCGCTTCTACGGCGCCGCCTATCGCGACCAGATTTTTGGGGCCGAGCGCGCCGCTTTCATGGACCCTGCGGGGGCCTGCGTGAAAGCGGGCGTGCCGTTCACTCTGCACACCGATGCGCCCTGCTCCGAACTCGGGCCGCTGGCGCTGGTCAGCGCCGCGGTGACGCGGCGCTGCATCATCGACAAGTCGATCGTCGGCCCGGATCAGGCCGTCTCGCTCGACGATGCGCTCCGCGCGATCACGATCCACGCCGCGCTCCAGATCGGCCAGGGCGACCGGCTCGGATCGCTCGAAAAGGGCAAGGAGGCCGATCTCACCATCCTGGAGAGCGACCCCTACAAGGTCGATCCCGACGCGATCGCCGACATAAAAGTCAGCGAGACCTGGGTGGCGGGAGAGAGGAAGTTTTCGGCGTAGCGGGGGCGGCACACCCTCACCCCCGGCCCCTCTCCCGGACGGGAGAGGGGAGGCGCCCCCTCGCGGCGCGCGTTTGTTTGCTGTAAAGCGTTCAGCATGATCCCCCGCTATTCCCGCCCCGAAATGGTTCGCATCTGGGAGCCGCAGACGCGGTTCCGGATCTGGTTCGAGATCGAGGCCTACGCTTGCGACGCGCTGGCCGAGATCGGCGTCATTCCGAAGGAAAGCGCCAGGGCGATCTGGGAGAAAGCGGGGCATGTGACGTTCGACGTCGAGCGCATCGACGAGATCGAGCGCGTCACCAAGCACGACGTCATCGCGTTCCTGACCCACCTTGCGGAATTCATCGGCCCCAACTCGCGCTTCGTGCATCAGGGCATGACCAGTTCGGACGTGCTCGACACCTGCCTCGCCGTGCAGTTGAAGCGCGCGAGCGACATTCTGATCGCCGATGTCGAGGCGCTGCTCGCGGCGATCAAGCGACGCGCGCTCGAATACAAATACACGCCGGTCATCGGCCGTTCGCATGGCATCCACGCCGAGCCGACGACGTTCGGGCTGAAACTGGCGCAGGCCTACGCCGAGTTTTTGCGCGCCCATGCGCGGCTCATCGCGGCGCGCGCGGAAATCGCCACTTGCGCGATTTCGGGCGCGGTCGGCACCTTCGCCAATATCGATCCGCGCGTGGAAGCAGCATGTCGCGGAAAAGCTCGGCCTCGCCGTCGAACCCGTCTCGACGCAGGTGATCCCGCGCGACCGGCATGCCGCGTTCTTCGCGACGCTCGGCGTCGTCGCTTCGTCGATCGAGCGGCTGGCGATCGAGATCCGCCACATGCAGCGCACCGAAGTGCTGGAGGCGGAGGAATTTTTCTCGGAAGGCCAAAAGGGTTCTTCCGCCATGCCGCACAAGCGCAATCCGGTGCTGACCGAGAATCTGACGGGCCTCGCCCGCCTGGTGCGCAGCGCTGTGACGCCGGCGCTCGAGGACGTCGCGCTCTGGCACGAGCGCGACATCTCGCATTCGTCGGTCGAGCGCAGGAATCGCGCCGGACGCGACGATCACACTCGATTTCGCGCTTCATCGGCTGACCGGAGGTCATCGACAAGCTCGTCGTCTATCCCGAAAACATGAGGAAGAATCTGGACCGGCTCGGCGGGCTCATCCATTCGCAGCGCGTGATGCTGGCGCTGACGCAGAAAGGGATTTCGCGCGAGGACGCCTACGCCTACGTGCAGCGCAACGCCATGCCGGTCTGGCGCGGCCAGGGCGATTTTCTCTCGTTGTTGAAGGCGGATCGCGACGTGACGAAGGCGTTGCCCGCGTCCGAACTCGAGGAACTTTTCGATCTCGGCTACCACCTGAAGCACGTCGACACGATTTTTACGCGGGTGTTCGGCGGCGCTATATCTTTGAAAGCATAGCGCGATCTCGTTCGTTGGCGCCATTGCCTTGGATGCGTCGTCTTGCCACATCTAGGAGCGAAGACTCCCTCCCCCGCTTAGCGAGGGAGGGAATTCGGAAAGTTACGGGGAGGGACCGCCCGATGCAGATGAACGAAACCCAGCGCGTGCCGGCGCCGCGCGACAAGGTTTGGGCGGCGCTCAACGATCCTGAAGTGCTGAAACGCTGCATTCCCGGCTGCCAGAGCCTGGAGATGACCTCGCCGACCGACATGACTGCGAACGTCGTCCTGAAGGTCGGGCCGGTGAAGGCGACTTTCGCGGGCAAGGTGACGCTCTCCGATCTCGATCCGCCCAACGGCTATCGCATTTCGGGCGAGGGCTCGGGCGGCGTCGCGGGCTTCGCCAAGGGCGGCGCGAGCGTGACGCTCGAAGCCGACGGCGAGGACGCCACGAACCTGCGTTATGTCGTCGATGCGCAGATCGGCGGCAAGCTCGCGCAGCTCGGCTCGCGGCTCATCAACTCCACCGCCAAGAAACTCGCCGGCGAATTTTTCGAGCGGTTTGCGGAAGCGCTTAGCCCGCCGGCGCCCGAGGCCCCTGCGGAGGCGCCTGCCGACGCGTCCGCCCCCGCCGTGGAAGGCGAGGGCGAGAAGAAGGGCTGGTTCAAGCGCCTGATTTCGTGACGAGGGCCTTCCCCAGCTTCGCTGGGAAAGGGTTGCGCCCTTCTAGCTTTGGGCGCTTCGCGCTATGAGATCATTTCATGAACATAGGCGCGATTCGCATCCTCGGCGTGGACCCCGGCCTTCGCAACACCGGCTGGGGGCTGATCGAGCAGCGCGGCTCGCGGCTCGCCTTTGTCGCCTGCGGCTCGATCCACACCGAGACGGACCTCGCGCTCGCGGAACGCCTCGCGCTGATCCATCGCGAACTGACCCGCCTGATCGGCGACCACGCGCCGCATGAGGGCGCGGTCGAGGAAACCTTCGTCAATCGCGATCCGCAATCGGCGCTAAAACTCGGCCAGGCGCGCGGCGTCGCGCTGTCGGCGCTCGCGCTCGCCGGCTTGAGGGTCGCCGAATATTCCGCCAACCTGATCAAGAAGACCGTGGTCGGCGTCGGCCATGCGGAAAAGGAGCAGGTGGCGATGATGGTCCGGATGCTGTTGCCGAAATCCGAAGCGAAGACGCCCGACGCGGCCGATGCGCTCGCCGCCGCCATCTGCCACGCCCA
This sequence comes from uncultured Pseudomonadota bacterium, assembly GCA_963710855.1. GTDB lineage: Bacteria > Pseudomonadota > Alphaproteobacteria > Rhizobiales > Beijerinckiaceae > Roseiarcus. The sequence continues at coordinate 108,766 of CAVQBX010000005.1, forward strand.
GCACCGCAACGCGCGGACGAGGGGCGCCGCGTGATCGGCAAGCTGAAAGGGCTCGTCGACAGCGTCGACGAAGAGAACCTCATCCTCGATGTCGGCGGCGTCGGCTATCTGGTCGCGGCCTCCGCGCGCACCCTTCGGGCCTTGCCACGCGCGGGCGAGGCGGTCGCGCTGCTCATCGAGACGCAGGTGCGCGAGGATGCGATCCGCCTGTTCGGCTTCCTGAGCGTCGCCGAGCGCGACTGGTTCCGCCTGCTGCAGAACGTGCAGGGCGTCGGCGCCAAGGTCGCCCTCGCGCATCCTCGGCGTGCTGCCGCCCGACGCGCTCAGCGTCGCGATCCAGCGCCAGGACAAGGCCATGCTGTCGCGCGCGCCGGGCGTCGGCCCAAAACTCGCCGCGCGGCTGGTCGCGGAGTTGAAGGACAAGGCGCCGGCTGGGGTCGATTTCGGCGCCGGCCCGGTCGCCGCCGAGGAGGGGGGGAAACTGCCGAAGGCGGCGCGAAGAGGCCGTGCTCGCCCTCGTCGGCCTCGGCTATCAGCGTCCGCAGGCGCTCGCCGCCGTCGCGAAGGGCTTTAAGGCGCTGGGGGAGGAGGCGCAGACCTCTGCGCTCATCAAGGCGGGCCTGAAGGAGCTCGCGCAGTGAGCGTGGCGAGCGCGCAGCCCGCGCCGTTGCGTTTCTGGGGTCCGGCGCTGCGGCTCGTCGTGCTGTTCGTGTTCGTCGGCCCGTATATTGGCGCGCTCGCCTTCTGGCCGGCGCTGTTTGCTTTTGCGCCATCCGAGGCCGACGCGGCCGTGGCAGGTCTCGACTGGTTCGCGCTTGTCTTCGGCCATTCCTTCGCGTTGTTCATCGCCTATCTGTTGGGCATCGGCCCGGCGGTGGGGACGGCGTTCGTGCTCGCCCTCTACGACCGCTTCGGCGGCCATGTGCTGCCGCGCTCGCTCGCGGCGGCGTTCATCGGCGCGGCTCTGGCGCTGGCAGTTTGCTATCGGATCGCGGCGCTCGCCGATGGGATCGACATTCACCTGCGCCTCGAACTCGACGATTATCTTGGCCGGGCGTCAGGAAACATGTTTTCCGCCGCTTCGACCGCGAGCGTGCAGCAAGCGTTCGTCCTCAGCGGCGCGATCGCCGCTTGCGTTTGTTCCCTGTTCGCCTCGTTGCTGGGCCTTCGCGCCGATCCGCAAGACGCCGCATGACGACCCCGCCCCGCCGCCTCGTCTCCGCAGAAAAGCGTCCCGAGGACGATGCGGCGCTGCGCCCGCAGGTGCTCGCCGATTTCACCGGCCAGGAGGCGGCGCGCAAGAACCTGAAGGTGTTCATCGAGAGCGCGCGCGCCCGCAACGAGGCGCTGGATCATGTGTTGTTCGTCGGGCCGCCGGGCCTCGGCAAGACGACGCTCGCGCAGATCGTCGCGCGCGAGCTCGGGGTCAACTTCCGCTCGACATCCGGGCCTGTGATCGCCAAGGCCGGCGATCTCGCCGCGCAGCTCACCAATCTCGAGCCGCGCGACGTGCTGTTCATCGACGAGATCCATCGCCTCAATCCCGCCGTGGAAGAAATCCTTTATCCGGCGATGGAGGATTTCCAGCTCGATCTCATCATCGGCGCGGGGCCGGCGGCGCGCTCGGTCAAGATCGACCTTTCGCCCTTCACTTTGATTGGGGCCACGACCCGCGCCGGCCTGCTGACGACGCCGCTGCGCGACCGGTTCGGCATTCCGATCCGCCTCAACTTCTACACCGTGGCGGAACTGCGAGGGCATCGTCGGCCGAGGCGCGCGCGTCATCGGCCTCGCGCTCGCCGAGGAGGGCGCGAACGAGATCGCGCGCCGCTCGCGCGGCACGCCGCGCATCGCCGGGTCGCTTGCTGCGGCGGGTGCGCGATTTCGCCGTCGTCGAGGATGCCGAGATCGTCACACGCGAGATCGCCGACCGTGCGCTGAAACTGCTCGACGTCGACGCCATCGGCCTCGACCAGATGGACCGGCGCTATCTCGACACGATCGCGCTGAGTTTCGGCGGCGGCCCGGTCGGCGTCGAGACGATCGCGGCGGCGCTGTCGGAGCCGCGCGACGCGATCGAGGAAATCATCGAGCCCTATCTGATCCAGCAGGGCTTTGTTCAGCGCACGCCGCGCGGCCGGCTGCTGACCCCGCACGCGTTCCGCCACCTCGGCCTCGCCGAGCCGCCGCGCGAGGCGGTTCAGGCGCCCTTGTTTGACGACGAGGTTTGACGCGCGCGATGCCTGATATCGATATCGTGCATCCTCGCGGCCGCGGCGGCAAAGACCCGCCCAAAACCGCGCCCCCGCCAAAGCCCGCGCCGCCCACGCCCAAGCCAAAACCGGAGCCGCCGCGTACCCCGAAAAAATCCAGCCCCTTAGGCAAATTCGTGCCTTCCCTCATCCGCTTTCTCATTCTCGTCGGAGGCGTCGTCGCCGTGGTCTATGGCGCGATGTACTACCTCGCCAACAATGTTCAGGTGCATCCGCGCGAGATGACGGAGATCATCGAGATTCCGAAGGCGGCGCAAATGACCGCGCCCGAATCCTCGCGCGCGAAAACTGGTCGAGGATTTTCTGGAGGCGATCGCCGCCGAGCGCAACGCGGCGAAGAACACGATCGAATCCTATCGCCGCGATCTTTCCGCTTATGTCGAGTTTCTGAGCGAGCCGCGGCTCGTCGCCTGTGCAGGCGGCCGACGAGGACATCAGAGCCTTTCAGGCCGAGGGCGGCGCGTCGGGGCTGGCGAGCGCGACGCTGGCGCGCCGGCTGTCGTGCGGTCCGCCAGTTCCAGAAATTCCTCTATCTGGAAGGGCGGCGCGGCGACGATCCGACCCTGTCGCTCGAAGGCCCGCGCCGGGCGCGGCCGCTGCCGAAAACGCTCGGCGTCGATGAGGTCGAGCGGTTGATCGGTTACGCGCGCCAGGGTCTGGATGCGCCCGACGCATCGCCCGACGAGCGGCTGGCGATCGCCCGCATGGCCTGCGCGATCGAGCTGCTTTATGCGACGGGCCTGCGCGTTTCGGAACTCATCGCCCTGCCCAAATCAGCTGCGCGCGCGCAGTGAACCGCTCATCTCGGTCGTCGGCAAGGGCAACAAGGAGCGGCTCGTGCCGCTTTCCGACCCGGCGCGCGCGGCGATGCGGGACTGGCGGGCCCGCCTGGAAGAAATCGCGCCCGGCAAGGCCGCCGGGCCCTGGCTGTTTCCCGCCGACAGCGAGAGCGGCCACATGTCGCGCCAGACTTTTGCGCGCGACCTGAAGCTCGTCGCGGCCGCCGCGGGCTTGAGCGCGAAGCGCGTCAGCCCGCACGTGCTGCGCCACGCCTTCGCGAGCCATCTGCTGCAGAACGGCGCGGATCTGCGCGTCGTGCAGGATCTGCTCGGCCACGCCGACATTTCAACGACGCAGATCTATACCCATGTGCTGGACGAGCGCGCCAAGGCGATGGTGCGCGATCTGCACCCGCTCGCCGACGAGGAGGGCAAGTGAGGGGCGTCCTCCGCGCGCAAAGCGGGGGCGGCGTTGCGAGTGCGGGGACGCCCACGTCTTTCAGGGTGTACCGCCCCCACCGGAAACCACGCTCCGCTTCGGCATGGATGGCTTCGCTACGCTCGCCATGAGAAGAGACGATCAGACCGCCCCCTGGCGCGCCCACGCCGCCGGCGTCACGATCCAATCCGCCTCACCCCGAAGGGCGGCCGCGACGCGATCGAAGGCGTCGCCACGCTCTCCGATGGCCAGAGCGTGCTGCTGGCGCGCGTGCGCAGCGCGCCCGAGGACGGCAAGGCGAACGCGCGCTTTGCGCTTTGCTGGCCGATCATTTGGGCGTCGCGCCTTCTCGCGTAAAACTGACGGCGGGCGCGAAGAGCCGGGTCAAGCAATTGACGGTCGAGGGGGACGTAGCCGAGATTGTCGCCAGGCTCGAGGCGGCTCAAACAGACAGGAGGTGAGTTATGCTCGATCACATCGGCTATCCCGTTTCCGATTTCGAACGCTCCAAGCGCTTCTATTCCGAGGCGCTCGCGCCTCTGTCGATTTCGCTGCTGATGGAAGTCACGCGAGAACAGACCGGCGGGAGCGCGCATGCCGGCTTCGGCTCCGGCGGCAAGCCCTATTTCTGGATCGGCGACGGCCGGCCGGCCGGCAATGGCGTCCACATCGCCTTCACCGCCGAAACCCGCGCCGCCGTCGACGCCTTCTACGCCGCGGCGCTTGCCGCCGGCGGCCGCGACAACGGCGGCCCGGGCCTTCGCCCGCACTACCACCCCAACTACTACGGGGCGTTCGTGTTTGACCCGGATGGGAATAATGTCGAGGCGGTGTGTCATGGGGCTGGGTAAGGGGGCGAGGGCGAAGCTGGGCGCTCGCGCATTGCGGGCGACAAGCGTGTATGACCCGGAGGGCACACTCTCGAGGCGCTCAATGGATTCATTGACGGAACAGAAGAGTTGGGCTAAGGACTAAGCAACTTTTTCAAACTTTTGTATGAGTTGGCCTTATTTTGGTGAGGCCGCGCTATGTGGTGCAGCCTGTTTCTAACCTAGTCAGGAGGAAGGCCTCCATGGATAGGAAAACATTTGAGTTGCTGCCGCGCAGATTTTGGGCAGAGGCTGTGTTGGGCGGCATAACCGCGGTGCTGACTGTAATTACGCCGTTTTGGCCGGATTGGATCGAGGCCATCTCCGGTTGGGATCCGGACCAGCACGACGGCTCGGTCGAATGGATGATTGCGTTTGCTTTGTTTCTGATCACGTTGACGCTGCTGGCTTTGGCGCGGCGTGATTGGCGGGCCTTAGTCGCGCAGCCGAGCTCATTAAACTGATTGCACTGGCAACGCTGTCGCACTACCGGCGAGTTTGAGGCTCGCGCAACGTGACGATGTTACCGAAGCCGTACTGAAGCTTTCTTCGCGACGCGAACCCCATGTTTGACATGCAGGGAGACGTCCAGGACGACGCATTTATTCGGGCGTGTAGTGACAGCGCCGCTTTCAATGAATGAGCGAGCCTCGCCATATCACGCATCGCCAGAGGAGGTGATCTGATGCCGTCCGAAGTGGAACTCGCTACCGTCGCAGATGCGTCGGTCTTCATATTGTTGGGTTCAATCGCCAGGCCGCATCAATCGGGCGACCCTGCGGAACGCGCAACGGCGCTGATGCGGGTTGAACGGGCCATCAAGGTTCCTCCAGGCTTGCGCGGCCTCGCCGGACGCGATGTGACGGTGCGGCTGCGTCATCCGCTTCCGGACGGTCGCTATGTCTTTTTCGCCGATCCGGTCACGATCGGCGACGGGGTCGTCATCAACGAGCGCGAGCATCTCTCGGACCACGAAGTCGCTCTGGCTGAAGCGGCGATGGCGCGCGGTTACGCGGCTCGAATAGCCGATCGCTGCGCCGTAGCGTTCTTGGTTGCGCTGGGTACGGTCGGCGAGGTTCGCCCGCTGCTGCCCCCGGAAGAGCGGCGAGGCCGCGTTCCCTGGGCAATTGCCCCGTTCAACGTCGAGCACGTCATAAAAGGAAAAAAGCCGAAGCAAGTGCTGCTTGTCGGTCCGTTGCACGCCTCCAAGCGGCTCCCGCGCGCTCCAGCTCTGCGATCCGGTCTGCACGCCATCCTGATCCTTCAAAGACCGCCCAAGGACGCGTTGGAGCTTGTTCCCGAGTTCAGAACGCCAGTGGACCGCCTTCATTGCTGACACGCATGACATTCAGCCGCCTGAACGAGCCGCAGAAATCGCCCGGTTTCTCGACGGAGAAGGCAGGGAGTAGCCGCCATGCTGAGAATCATCAACATGATTCCAAATAGCTGGAGCGACGAGGAAAATCAGGACTGCGAACCAAATCTATCTGTTAACCCAGCCGACAGGCGTCACATAATTGGCACGGCGTTTACCTTCGACAACCCGGCTGGGACTTCGGCGCTCAGTCCCGCGATGTCGGGAAATTGGGCGCCGCTGTTCAGTTCGTTGGATGGCGGCGAGACCTGGGCGCTACAATTCGTTCTTCCCAGCGCCGCAGGCGACCAGTTGCCAACTTGGGATGTCACGTCGCGCTACGCGCCGAGCGGGGAGGTCTATTCCGGGCTGATCTCGCCAGGAAGCTTCACGATTCTGATCAATCAGGCGCCCAACGCTTCAACGCAACAATCGACCATCACCTCTGTTTCCGGGGACCAGCCCTTCCTCGAGGCGACGACGACCATAGCCGGAGGCGCGAGCCATGATCGGCTCTACGTTGGCTACAACCAGGGCGGCGTCAACTCGACCGTGAACGTATTCCTGGACGCCAAGACATCCGCCGCAACGACAGCGGTCAACCTGGACGTGCGCTTTCCCCAGGATATGCCGCCGACGCGCACCGCAATTCATCATAGCGGCGCCATATACTGCGCTTTCTACAGTTACCTTGCAGCGGGCCCAGCGAGCCTGCGCAACGTCGTGGTCGTCAAAGACCTGAATTGGGGTGCTCAGCGCCGCCGTTTCAAGCTCTCATCGACACCGACGGAAATGCGGGGGTAAGGGTCGCCGTAAATATCAACAACCCTTGGTATTTCTCCAATTTCCTCGACCCGAGTTTCGGCAATGACCGCTACGGTCCGGATCTCGCGATCGCCGTCGATCCCGACGACGTGGATCGACTCTATATCGTCTATATGACTGGGACCGTCGCCAGCGACGCCGTGTTGCATCTGCGTCGTTCTTTGGACGGCGGCCAGACCTGGTCGCCCGACTTGCGAGCCGTGCCAACCGCCAAGAATCCGAGCCTCGCCATCAACTCGCGCGGGGCAGTCGGATTCGTCTACCAGCAAGTGGTCGGCGGCAATTGGGTGACTGTCCTGGAAACCAGCGACAGTGGTTTTCAGTCGGGCTTCGTCTCGCATACGCTCGCCATCACGCCGACGGGCTCGCCGACGCCGGCGTCGGTTATGGCCACTTATCTCGGCGACTACATAAAACTGTTGTGCGCCGGCGAGGACTTCTTTGGGGTGTTCTGCGCAGGCAACCAGCCGGTGAAGTCAAATTTCCCGTCGGGAGTGATCTACCAGCGCAACGCCAATTGGGCGACCCAAACGCTGCTCGCGACCGACAACGTGACGCCTGTCGCCGCCTCGATCGACCCGTTTTTTTTCAAGTTGACCTTCAACGCCGTAGTCACGACGATCATCGCCGACCGAGGATTTTTCGGCGACGTCTGCGTGGACTCATTCAGAGACGAGACATTGACGATCGATAACAGCGGAGAGGCGACGCTGTTCATACGCGATATTACATCGTCGTCAGCGGACTTCGAGCCGCCAAGCGTGATTTCGTACCCGATCAGGATCGACGCCGGGGACGCTATCGACGTCGCCATTCGCTTCGCGCCGAAGTCGTTCGGCGCGAAGGCGGGGAAAATCCGCATCGACAGCAATGATCCCGCCAGCCCGCATTTCGTCGACGTGTCCGGCTTCGCGCCGACGCCGCGTCTCAGCCTCGTGATTGCAAACAGCGGCGGCTTCGGCAAAGTTTGTGTCGGGCGTTTCGCCGACGAGCCCCTGGTTCTCAACAACAGCGGCAAATGCCCGGTCACCGTGTTCGGGGTCAGCTCCTCATCCAGCGCTTTCCTGGCGCCGGAAGCGGCGGCGCTGCCGTTGCTGATCGGGCCCGGCGGCTCGCTTCCGTTGCCGATCCGTTTCGCCCCCACCGCGTTCGGTTCGGTGGCCGGCGTCATCACAGTGACGAGCAGCGACCCCGGCAGTCCGCACAAGATCGACGTCAGCGGAAGCGCCCCCTCCGGCGCGCTAGTCGTGACAGGATCACTATGCTTCGGTGGCGTTAAGGCATGCTGTCGCGCCGAACGGACGTTGAGCATTTGCAACATGGGCGAGTGCGCCTTGCACGTTAGCAAGGTTGGGTTCAAGCGCAAGAATCCGCACTGGAAGCTTGTCAACAACCCCTTCCCGGCCGTCCTGCCGCCTGGCGCATGTCTGGGACTGGTCGTGCGATACAAGGCAACCGAGAAATGCCCGATCGCCTGCGAGCTCGTTATCGAGAGTGATGATCCCGCTATGCCGACAAAGACGCTAGATGTTATGGCGTACACGGTCTGGGATGGATGCGGCTGCAAAGGCGATTGCGACAAGTGCGGCGGCAAAGGATGTGAGGGATGCCGGTGCGCTGGCGCTTGTGACGGCGCCGCGGACGATTGCTGCGCCGACGAAGATGATTGCTGACTGCAATGATCATTGGCGCGCCGGGCCTCGCTCTGCCTGCGACGGATTCGCGCCATTGCTCTACCAGTCGCTTGCGTATGTCGGTCTTGAACTAGGCATCTTCTGCTATCCGCCCATCGGTGGCGTTAGCGCCGCCGAACCGTCAGCCTCGGCCCCTCTAAGCCGCCGTCGCCGCTTCCCTCGCCCTTGCAGCCTAAACCTGCCGCAAGGCTGAGCATAAGACCTCGCTCACGCCGCGAGGCGCCACAGCCGACATTTCAAGCGGCGCGGCGCGCCGTGCGCCCTCATTGCGGGGAGATGATATCAACTGCCAAAATGCTCAACCGATGCCAGATGCAGGAAATTTCGGCCACCGACACCCGAGCCCAGGCAGCGGAATTTTTCCAAGAAATCTCTGGACGGCATTCTGATTTTCAGATACACTTGAGACGAAAATTTCAAGGGAGCCGCATATGTCTTTGAACCGAAATTCCGGTTCCATTATGGAGAAATCCGCGCCAAGGGCGGCCTCTTCGAGGAAAAAGGGGCCCATTAAAGGAAAAATGGCCCTCGGGTGAGCATAACCCTCTGAAATCGCTCAAAACCACCAAGAGATTCTTTGGAAAAATTTGGAGAATCGCCCAATAAATTTGGAGGTTTGGCGGGGTTTTTCGGGCGATTTGCTTGGTTTTCGGCCTTCCCGCCAAAGAAATGTTTGCACGCCGGGCGCATGGGATTTGTCCCCTTCTCCCCTTGCGGGAGAAGGTCCCCGAAGGGGGGATGAGGGGTCGTTTCCGGGATCTGGTCGGCTCGCAGGATTGCAACGGCGGCGCGTACAATCCTGAGACATGCCGCCTCGCTGCGCGGACCCCTCATCCGGCCTTCGGCCACCTTCTCCCGCAAGGGGAGAAGGGGATTCTCAAGCCGCCGTCGCTGCTTCCCTCGCCCTTGCAGCCTCCACCTGCCGCAAGGCTGCGCGTAAAACTTCGGTCACGCCGCGATGCGCGACGGCGGACATTTCGAGCGGGGCGGGCCGCCTCGCGCCGGGCGGCAGGGGCGGGCCGTAGGCGCGGAGGGCGCGCTTGAGGCGTTCGCGCTGGAGTTTCAGGGTGTCCTCGTCGACGGCGTCGATCTTGGAGAGGACGACGATCTCGGCCTTGTCGGCGAGGCCTTCGCCGTAGGCTTCGAGCTCGCGGCGGATGGTGCGGTAGGCGCTGCCGACGTGCTCGCCGGAGGCGTCGACGAGGTGGAGGATGGCGCCGCAGCGCTCGACGTGGCCCAGAAAACGATCGCCGAGGCCGTGGCCTTCGTGCGCGCCCTCGATGAGGCCGGGAATGTCGGCGAGCACGAAATCGCGATCGTCGATTTTTACGACTCCGAGGCCGGGGTGGAGGGTGGTGAAGGGATAGTCGGCGATCTTCGGCTTCGCGGCCGAGACGGTCGCGAGCAAGGTCGACTTGCCGGCGTTGGGCAGGCCGACGATGCCGACGTCGGCGATCAGTTTCAGCCGCAGGATGATCGTCAGCTCGACGCCCGGCTGGCCGGGATTGGCGCGGCGCGGGGCGCGATTGGTCGAGGTGGTGAAATGCAGATTGCCGAACCCGCCATTGCCGCCCTTGGCGATCACGGCGCGATCGCCCTCGTGCTTGAGGTCGGCGATCAGCGCGCCGCTCGCCTCGTCGAACACCTGCGTGCCGGCGGGGACTTTCAGCACGGCGTCAGCCCCGCGGCCGCCCGCCCGGTTCCGGCCCATGCCGTGCACGCCGGTTCCGGCCTTGTAGTGCTGCTGGTAGCGGAAATCGATCAGGGTGTTGAGGCCGTTCACGCATTCGACGACGACGTCGCCGCCGCGCCCGCCGTCGCCGCCGTCGGGTCCGCCGAACTCGATGAATTTTTCCCGTCGGAACGAGACGCAGCCGGCGCCGCCGTCGCCGGAGCGCACGTAGACCTTGGCCTGATCCAGAAATTTCACCGCGCCGTCTCCGCCATCTGTTCGGCTCGCGAGGTCAGTTCCGCCCGCCGCTCGGCCCAGGCCGCGCGCCGGAGCTGGAAGCGGTCGCATGTTACCATCCCACCCCGCGCGGGCGCGCCCAGCGGGCCCGTGCTGACGTGCAAAAAGCCCGACTTTTCGAGCACGCGCCGCGACGCGCCATTCTCGACGCGCACGTCGACGTTGATCTCCACCGAGCGGCTCAACGTGAACGCCGCCTCGACCATCGCCGCCACCACCTCGCTCGCATAGCCGCGCCCCCAGACTTCTGGCGAAAGCGCATAGCCGAGCGCCAGCCGATCGAGGCCGCGCCCTTCGAGGCTCACAGCTCCAACCACGTCGCGACGTCCTTCCTGCGGCTCGATGACGAGGGTCAGATCACGTCCATCGCTGTTGCGCGCCCGCGCCGCGAAAATGAACCGTTCGGCGGAGCCCGCAGGATAGGGGTGGGGGATGTGGGCCGTGAATTGCGCCACTTCCCATTTGCACGAATAGCGATGGATCGCCGGCGCGTCCTTGGCGCGGGGCCAGCGCAGCCACAGCCGGGCCGTCTCCAGCCGGAACACATCGTCTCGGGCGATATCGGGAAACATGTCCGCTCCGCTTGACCGGAACCTGCTGGCTGACAGGTCCCCAAACGACGAAGGAGATACGGTCCCCCGTATCCCCTTGCATTGCAAGCCACTCTGGCTTGCAGGACGGTTTTGAGAGAAGTTTCTGTTCTCTTGTTTCCCGGGGCCTAAAACCTCGAGACCGTCCGCAGGGGCTTTCCAGGAGCCGCGGCGGGGTCTCGTCGGCCCCCGCCTTATTCCGCCGCTTCCGGCGCCGTCACCGATACAAATTGCCGGGCTTGTTTCTTCTCGAAGGTCACGACCCCGGCCGCGGTCGCGAAAATCGTATGGTCCGTGCCGATGCCTACGTTTTGGCCCGGATGGTATTTGGTGCCGCGTTGGCGAATGATGATGTTGCCGGGAATGACGCGCTCGCCGCCGAATTTCTTGACGCCGAGACGGCGACCGTCGGAATCGCGCCCGTTGCGCGACGAACCGCCTGCCTTCTTGTGTGCCATGGTTACCGCTCCTGATCTCTACTTCGCGCCGATCGCGGGCATCGCGTTCAAGGCGCCGTGGTTGGGTTCAAGCGCCTCAGGCGCCATTGATCTCGAGGATCTTGACGATGGTCAGATCCTGCTTGTGGCCGTGCTTGCGCTTCGAATTCTTGCGGCGGCGCTTCTTGAAGGCGTAAACCTTCGGGCCGCGCGCCTGCTTGACGATCTCCGCGACCACGCTGGCGCCGGCGACCGTCGGGGCGCCAATCGCGCTCGTCTCGCCGTTGAACAGCGCGAGCACCTCGCCGAACGTCACTTTCGCGCCCGCCTCGCCTTCCAGCGACATGACGGTGATCTGGTCTTCGGCGGCGACCTTGTACTGCTTGCCGCCTGTCTTGATGACAGCGAACATTCTGGCTCCTGTTCCCCGCGCTCTACGCGGAAAACCCCGCGCGGCCGGCTTCTTGTCCGGGCCGTGAGGCCCGATTATCTGCTCGTCCCGGCATGACGCCAAAAGGCGCGGCCGGGGCCGCGCCTTGGATAAGCGGGCGCTCGATAGGCTGTTCGGCCCGGGAAGTCAACCACATTGGCGCCTGCTCGAAACGCTCGAATACCGCGGCCGCTTCCCTAAAGGCGCCGGACAAGGCATATGTCGCGCTCATGGGCGCAAGTCGGGAAACGACGGCATTGGGCAAGAACGACGGGGAACGGGGCGGAAAGCGACAGAAGCGCGGCAACCGGCTTTATCTGCTGCGCCACGCCAAGGCCGTGCTCGGCGGGGAGGGCGTCGAGGACATGCCGCGCGCGCTCGTCGAGCGCGGCCACGAGCAGATGCGGGCGCTGACAGCGCATCTGGCAGCCAAGACTTTTGCGCCCGATCTCGTGCTGGTTTCCCCTTCGCAGCGCACGCGCGAAACCCTCGAGTGGCTGCGGGCGCTTCCGGCGACGATCCACGTCGTGTTCAGCGACAAACTCTATCACGCCACCTCGGACGAAGTTTTGACCTTGCTGCGCGGCCTCGAGGACAGCGTTCGCAAGGCGCTGGTTGTCGGCCACAATCCGGGACTGCATGATCTCGCGGTGGCGCTGCTTTCGCCGGACTCGCTGATCGACAAGCCGAAGGCTTCCGCGCGCCTGCTGCGGGGATTTCCGACGGCCTCGCTCGCCGAATTCGAGTTTGCCGGCCCTTGGTCCGGCCTCGCCGCCGGCGCCGGCCAGCTTCGCCGTTTCGTGCGGCCCAAGGACCTGCTAACTGCCGCCTCATGACCCAACTCATTTCTCTTCTCTTCGCGCTTTCGTTTCTGCTCGCCCCGCCGCTTGCTCTTGCCCAGAGCCAGGTGAGCGAAACCGTCCTCATCGTGCGCCATGCCGAGGCAGACGACAGCACTGGCCTGTCGGATGAAGGCGCTCAGCGCGCCGAGGCCTACGCGCGGTATTTCAAGGATTTTACCCTCGACGGGCAGAAGGCCTCGATCGGCTACCTGTTTTCGGCGGTCGATTCCGACAACAGCATGCGGCCGCGCCTGACGCTGGAGCCCACGGCTCAGGCGCTCGGCCTGACGATCGACGCCGATTTTCGAACCAAGGATGTCGACAAGCTCGCCGCGACAGTGCGGGGCTTGCCGAAGGGCGCCGTCGCGCTCGTCGCCTGGCGCCACAGCCGCATCCCGGCGCTGTTGCAGAGTTTCGGCGCCGATCCCGCGGCGGTGCTGCCTGACGGCAGGTGGCCGGGCAAGGTCTATGACTGGGTGATCGTCCTGCAGTTCGACGCCGACGGCAAGCTTGTCCGAAGCCAGCGCGTTTCCTTCAAATTGTCCTGAGTTCAGTGGGGGCGAAGATGAACCATCGCAAGGCCGTCGTGGCGATCGGATTGGCGCTGCTGGCGCTTCATCCTGTGGCGGCGCTCGCCGCCGATCCCTTCGTCCACGACATAAACCCCGACCAGAGCACCATTCTCGGCGGCTTCGACCCGCATGGCGATTCCTGGGTTTCGATCCAGCACAGCGTTGCCCAGTTCGCCCAGCCGATCTTCATGCTGCGACTTTTCCTCAGCCTCGCCCTGGCGGTCGGCGCCGCCTCGGTCATCGCCTGGCATCCGCGCTCGGTCAATCGAGAGGCGATCGCGGAACTCGAGGAGCGCAAAACGCTGATGCTCCTCGGCATGGTCGGCGCGGCGGTCGCCGAGCTCTCGATGATCAACCATTCGCTGGCGCTCGTCATTTTCGGCATCGGCGCGCTGCTGCGCTTTCGCACCGTGCTCGACAATCCCAAGGTGACGGGCAAGGCGATCCTCGTAGTCGTCATCGGGCTCGCCTGCGGCGTCGGCGCATGGGCGATGGCGATTTTCCTCACCGCCTTCAGCTGGGTGCTGATCTACTGGCTCGATTCGCGCATCGCGGTCCGTCTGCAGATCAGGCTCGACAAGGGCGTCGACCCGGAGCCGGTGTTCGGCTCGGCGCAGTCGCTCTTGATCTCGCGCGGCTGCAGCCTGCAAAGCTCTTCGCTCAACAAGCCGAAGTCGCAACTCGTCTTCCTCATGCATGTGCCCGCTGGGCTCGATCTCAACCAGCTCAAGTCGGAGATTTTTTCCAATATTCCGCAGCCGGAAGGCGCGCGCGTGGAGTTTGAGACGGCCTAGGAGCGGTTGTAGCCGCGGTCGCTCACCGCGGCGCCCGGGCTTGGCTACACTTAATAAATGAGGCGTCTCACGACTACCCGCTTTGCCCGGGCATCCGCCCCGACTACGCCTTGGGAGTCCAGATCGCCAAATCCTCATCGTCATAGGCGATCGCGCGGCCGGGGAGAATTTCGATCCCGACCGCGGCGCAGAGGATGACGTCCAACTCGAAGTGCGGGAGGGAGGAAGGGCGACGCCAAGGTTCATGCCGTCGTTGCAACAGTTCGATCGCAGGCGGACCTCTCCACGCGACGCGGGAACTTGCCGAACGTCGTCACTGCCTGCCACACCCCATCCAAGCGTCGCCCAACTTCGCGCGGAAGGCGCAACTTTCTGGCTCAACGGCCGCTGATATTGAGAATCTGCTCGATGTCGAAGGAATAATCGTCGATTTCCGCGTGGGCCGAAGCTGTGAAGGCGCCGAGCGATACGGCGAACAAGGCGCTGAGAACGAAAGTCTTGAACATTGTGGCGCTCCCGTAGTGAGGTCTCTCGGCCGGGCCATCCGCCCGACGTTCACGAACCTAGAGCTGACGCATTCGTGACGCTGTTCCCGAGGAAACACGCGCGATGGTCGCGGAGCGCGCTATTGCCAAGCGCCAAAAGTTCGGCGAATGTCAAAAAGTATGAAAAATGGGGCGAAGGTCCCTTTGGCCAGCGGGAGGACGGGAATGCCGCCGGAGGGACCGGATTATTCTGACATCGTCCGGCTGGAGGGGGTTCAAAAATACTTCGGCGCCGTGCATGCGCTGCGCGACATCAACCTCTCGATCGGCCGCAACGAGATCGTCGGCCTGATCGGCGACAACGGCGCCGGCAAATCGACCCTTATCAAAGTGATGACCGGCGTGCTCGCGCCGACGACGGGCCGGATTTTTGTGCGCGATCGCGTGATCGAGGCCAGCGAATACTCTGTCCGCATGGCCCACGACCTCGCAATCGAGACCGTTTATCAGGACAAGTCGCTCGCCGACAAACAGCCGCTGTGGCGCAACTTTTTCGTCGGGCGGCAGATCGTGAACCGCTTCGGCTTCATCGACATCAAGCGCGAAAAAGAAGTGGCGAGACGAATCCTGCTCGACGTCATCGGCTTCCGCGGCGTCGGCATCACGGTCGACTCCACGGTCGCCAACCTCTCCGGCGGCGAACGGCAGGGCATCGCGATCGGACGGGCGATGCACTACAACGCCGACCTCATCGTGCTCGACGAGCCGACCGCGGCGCTCGGCGTCGCCGAAGTGCGCAAAGTGGTCGACTTCGTGCGCAGGATCCGGGACTCCGGCCGAGCCTGCATCTACATCGAGCACAATCTCGCTCATGTGCATGAGGTGGCGGACCGGCTCGTCGTGCTCGACAGGGGGCGGATCGTCTCGGAGATCGCCCCGAAAGATATGACCGTTGCGCAACTGACCGAATATCTGATCGGCCTGCAGCATGGATGATTACAGGACGCGTTCGCATGATTGAGCGGTCAGAAGGGTCGATCCTCATGCGAATCGAAGCGTTGCCGATCATCGTCGTCTATGCGCTTCTGCTCGCCCTCTTCATGTATCTGTCGCCGAATGTCTTCCTGGCGCCCTATATCTACACGACCTTCCTCTCGACGCTGCCGCCGTTGATCCTGCTCGCCGCAGGCCTCACCTTCGTGATCGCGGCGGGCGAAATCGACCTCTGCTTTCCCTCGATCATCGCTTTTTCCGGCTTCGTATTCTCGGTGCTGTTCAAGGAATACGAGCTCGGCTGGATCGCCGTCGTCGCGGCGCTCGCCTCCGGGCTGCTGGTCGGCTTCGTGAATGGCCTCCTGGTCGCAAAAGTCGGCCTCCCCTCCTTTATTGCGACGCTCGGTACGCAGTTCTTCTGGGCCGGCATGGCGACCGTATTGTCGGGCGGCAAGTCCTATGCGCTGCGCGGCGCGGAGGAGAGCTCGGTCTGGCAGGTGATCGTCGGCAGGCCGTTTGCCGCTTCGAGCGTCCCCTGGCTGCAGGAGATCTCGATCCAGGCTTTATGGACCGCGCTCATCCTCGGCTTTCTCTGGCTCATCCTCACGCGCCATCGTTTCGGCGAGCACGTGCTGTTCATAGGCGATTCGAATAGCGTGTCGCGCGTGGTCGGCATCGACGTCGATCGTGAGAAGATCAAGATCTTCACGCTGATGGGGTTCCTTGCCGCCTGCGCCGCGATCATCCTCACGCTCGAGAACAAGAATTTCTTCGGCAACCAGGGCCAAGGCTATCTGTTGACCGCCATCGCTTCGGTGCTGATCGGCGGCACTTCGATCTTCGGCGGTCAGGCGACGATCATCGGCACCGTATTCGGCTGTCTGATCATCGGCATGATCGAGGCGGGGCTCGTCGCAGCGGGCCTCACAGGCGCCTGGGTCCGAACGGTGCAAGGGCTGATCTTTCTGATCTCGATCGTCTTCTACATGGTCATGGATGAACCGCAGCGTAGACGCGCTTTTGTCGCGAGGCTCGGATCGTTCCGGAGATTCGGGGGCGCGCGCGCCGCCGAATGACAAAGGGTCGCAAGGCAGACCCAAAAAGCAGGGAGAAACAGCATGCGTCTATCCAAGGTGCTTCTGGCCGGCGCGGCCACGGCGGCAATTGCGGCAATCACGGTCCCGGCTTCCGCCGATCCGATCGGCAAAGGGATCGTCATGTACATGCAGATGGGCGGCAACCCCGGCGACGGCGCGACGCTGGCGCGCCAGACCGGCGCGAAGGAGGCAGCCGAGGCATTGGGCGTCGATCTCAAGGCGCAGTTTTCGGCCTGGGCGCCCGAAAAGATGATCGAGCAGTTCAAGGAGGCGATGGCCGCTAAGCCGAACTGCATCGAGATCATGGGACACCCGGGCGGCACGGCGTTTCATGATCTGGTGAAACAGGCGTTCGACCAGGGCATCGAAGTGACTTCGGGCAATTCGCCGATGACCGATCTGCAGGCCGAGTTCGGCCCCAAGGGTTTTGGCTACGCCGGCGTCGATCTCTACGCGGGCGGCTCGCTGACCGCGAAGGCGATGCTCGCGCAAGGGCTGAAGTCCGGCGATCAGGCGATGGTCTACGGCGTGTTCAGCCAGGCGGAGCGCGGCCAGTCCGAAAAAGGCCTCGCCGACACGCTCGAAAAGGCGGGGCTGAAGGTCGACAGGCTCGAGATCACCCAGGAGGTCAACAGCGACACATCGCTCGGCGTGCCAGTTCTCGTCGCCTACATCCAGGCGCATCCGAACCTGAAGGCGATCGGCACGCAGCATGGCGGCGTGACCGGGATCATGAACGAGGTGCTCAAGAAAGCGGGCAAGAAGGCCGGCGACATCGTCGTCGGCGGCATCGATCTCGGGCCAGCGACGATCGACGGGCTGAAGTCCGGCGCCGTCAGCGCGACGCTCGACCAGCTGCTCTATCTGCAAGGCTTCATGCCGGTCGTGCAATGCGTGATGACTGCCAAATACAAGATGCCGGGCCTGTCGCTCAACACGGGCGCGGGCGTGGTGACGCCGAAGACGATCGATGCGCTGACCAAGCTGATCGACGCGGGAATTCGCTGAGACAGGAAGCTTAGAGCAAATAACGATCAACTGGAATCACGGCTTGCCCTCATCCGGCGCTTCGCGCCACCTTCTCCCGTAAACGGGAGAAGGGTTCTGCCCCCTCTCCCGCTTGCGGGAGAGGGTTGGGGTGAGGGCGGTTCTACTCCACGACAAACACCCGGATCAGCACCTGCGGCTTCGGGGCGAGCGGATCGAGCGTGCCGACGAACACGCGGCGATTGAGCCATTCGTAGGGCCCGAGCGGCGCGGTCAGTTGGACCCATGATCGCGCGTAACGCCTGCCGCCCTCGAGATCGTCGATCAGCACGCGATTGCGCACCGTGATGACGGCGCCGTCGTCGGTTTCGAGATCATAGAGCGCGTCGAGACGGCGGACGCCATCGGCGCCGATCAACTGCCGGTCGGCGCCGCCAGGCCGGATGCGACCCTCGAGGCCAGGCCCGGCGAAACGGCCGCCTAAGATGGCGACGATGCGCCGCTCGCCGAGCGGCGATGCCCCGAGCGGCTCGACAGGCCCGATGTCGGCCAGCGCCTCATAGGCGAGCCGCGCGCGCAACAGCGGGACCGGAATCTCCGGCGCCAGCGATATCTCCATGGCTTTTCCCTCTCCCTTGGCGGCGCCTCGAAGTTGCCTCTTGTCCTTCGACCAAAGTATGTGTACCATTTAGTACATACCGCGCAAGCGGAGGGGAGGAGACGTCCGTGCTGAAGCTCATCCTGCGCCGCCTGGCGCTGTCCGTCCCGTTGGTGCTCGTCGTCACTGCGCTGACTTTCGCGCTCGAAAACCTCGCGCCCGGCGATCTCGCCCGCACCATTCTCGGGGCCGACGGAACGGAGGCGCAATACGAGGCGATGCGTCACCAGCTCGGCCTCGATCGCCCGCTCATCCTGCAATATTTCGACTGGCTGTGGCGTGCGCTGCATGGCGACCTCGGCCAATCCTTCTTCACCAAGGAAAGCGTCGTCTCGCTCGTCAATGCGCGGATCGGCGTAACGATTTCGATCATGCTCGGCGTGCTCGTCGTGTGCACCGTGCTCGGCCTCGCGCTCGGCGTGGCGAGCGCGCTGAAGGGCGGCGCGCTCGGACGCGCGATCGACTTTCTCTCGCTCGTCGGGCTGATCTTTCCCTCGTTCTGGGTCGCGCTGGTGCTGATCTCGGTGTTCGCGGTCACCCTGCACTGGCTGCCGGCGACCGGCTACTCGCCGCTTGCCGGCGGCGTCGGGCCGTGGATCGCGAGCCTCACGCTGCCGGTCGTCGCGGTCGCGCTGCATTCGATCGCCAATGTCGCCAAGCAGGCGCGCAATTCGATGGCGGACGTGCTGGGCCGCGACTTCATCCGGGCGCTGCGCGCCTGCGGCGTGCCGGAAAGCTCGATCGTCTGGAAACATGCCCTGCGCAATGCCGCGCTGCCGGTCGTGACCGTGCTCGGCATCGTGCTGGTCGGCGCGATCAGTGGCGCGGTGTTCGTCGAGCGGGTGTTTGTCTTGCCCGGTCTCGGCAGCCTCGCCGTCAGCGCCGCGCTCGACAAGGATATCGCGCTTCTGCAGGGTGTCACCCTCTATTTCACGCTCATAACCGTCATCATCAATCTCGGCATCGACATCAGCTACGGCTGGCTGAACCCCAAAGTGAGGCTCGCATGAGCGGCGGATTCGCACGGCGGCTGCTCTCGCGCCCGACGACACTGATCGCGCTCGTCTGGATCGCGCTCGTCGTCGCTGCCGCCTTCCATCCCACATGGTTCACGAGCTACGATCCGCTCGATCAGGATCTGCTCAACATCAAGCAGGGCCCGAGCGCGGACCATTGGCTCGGCGCCGATGCGCTGGGGAGCGACGTGCTGAGCCGCATCGTCTGGGGCGCGCGCGACACGCTGATCGGCGTCGTGGAGGCGGTCGTGGTCGTCGCGCTGATCGGCGCGCCGCTTGGCCTCACTGCGGGCTTGAGCGGCGGCTGGTGGGACATGGTGGTCGGTCAATATATCGATGTCGTCCAGTCGCTGCCGACGATCGTCGTGCTGCTCGCGGTGCTCGCGGTGTTCGGCCAGTCGATGGCGCCGGCGATGGCGACGCTCGGCGTGCTGGGCTCCGCCGGGGTGGCGCGCGTCGTGCGCAGCGCGACGCTCGCCGTGCGCGAGGAGCTCTATATCGCCGCGGCGCGGCTCAGCGGGCTCGGCGAGGCCTACATTCTGTCAAATCACGTGCTGCCCCGCGTGGCGGGGCCGGTCGTGGTGCAGCTCGCCTTGTTCGCCGCGATCGCCGTGCTGGTGCAGACCGGCATCGCCTTCCTAGGCCTCGGCGTCGCGCCGCCGGCGCCGACCTGGGGCGGGCTGATCTACGATGCGGCGGCGAGCCTCAACGACTTTCCCTGGCTGCTCGCGCCGACCGGCGGCGCGGTGGCGCTGACCATCCTCGCCTTCGGCCTTCTGGGCGATGGTCTGCGCGACGCCACGACGGAACGCTGGACGCGACCTGCGACGTCAGGAAAGAGCGGCGCTTTTGCGACGAGCGCGGCCGCCGATCCGCCGAAGGGAGCGCGTCTCAGCGCTCGCGACGTAACCATCGCGGCCGGCGACAAAATCCTCGTCGACAAGGTGAGCTTCGACCTTTTTCCGGGCGAGACGCTCGGCATCGTCGGCGAATCCGGCTCCGGCAAGACGATGACCATGATGGCGCTGATCGGCCTGCTGCCGCCGGGGGTCTCCGCCCGTTCCGGCGCCGTGATCGTTGATGGGAAGGAGATCGCGCTAAACGACGAGCGCGCGCTGAGAAGCCTGAGAGGGGCAAAGATCGGCGCGATCTTCCAGGATCCGATGGCGTCGCTCGATCCCTGCTTCACGATCGGCCATCACCTGATGGAGGTCGCTGACCCACGCCTGTCGCGCGCCGAGCGCTGGAAATCCGTGCTCGCCGCGCTCGAACAGGTGCGCATCCGCGATGTCGAGGAGGTCGCGAAGCGCTATCCGCATCAGATATCCGGCGGCATGGCGCAGCGCGTCGGCATAGCGCGCGCGCTGATGAAGTCGCCGCACATATTGTTCGCCGACGAGCCGACGACCGCGCTCGACGTGACGGTGCAGGCGGAAATCCTCGAACTGATGCGCGTCATGAGCCGCGAACGCGACATGTCGGTCGTCATGGTCACGCATGACTGGGGCGTCGTCGCCGACATCTGCGATCGCGCCATGGTGATGCGCCACGGCCGGGCGCTGGAGACGGCGGACGTCTACGACATTTTCGAGCGTCCCCGGCATCCCTATACGCAGGCGTTGCTGGCCGCGAACCCGCACGCCGCGCTGCCCGGCGCCGCGCTGCCGACGGTCGACGAGAAGCTTGCCATGATCGAGGAGCTCGTGCCGTGAGGGAGCATGCTGTGATGATCCGCTTGCCGATCCCCTCCCCCCTCGTGGGGGAGGGTAAGGGTGGGGGGGCGGTCAAGCTTGGACGTGGCGCTCAGGAAGGCGCGGCAACCGCGACTACCCCCCACCCCGGCCCTCCCCCACAAGGGGGGAGGGAGTGATGGCCTTCGTCGAAGCCTCAAACATCCGCGTCGACTTTCCGCTCAGCGGCGGCCGCGTGCTGAGCGCGCTGAAGGGCGTCGATCTCAGCATCGAAGCGGGCGAGACCGTCGGACTGGTGGGCGAATCCGGCTCCGGCAAGTCGACGCTCGGGCGCGTCGATCCTCGGCATGACGCAACCGACCGCAGGGCGCGTGCTGTTCGACGGCGAGGACATCACGCACGCGACGCGGGCGCGGCGGCGCTCGCTCGCCAGCGAAATGCAGGTCGTGTTTCAGGACCCGTTCGGCTCGCTCAATCCGGCCCGCACGATCGGCGCGACGCTCGCCGAGCCATTGCTGATCGACCGCACCTTGAGCCGCCGCGACCGCATGATGCGCGTCGACGCCGCGCTCGCCGAAGTCGGCATGCCGAGCGACGCCGCGCGGCGCTTTCCGCAGGCCTTCTCGGGCGGCCAGCGCCAGCGCATCGCGATCGCGCGCGCGGTGATCGGACGCCCAAGACTGCTCATCTGCGACGAGCCGGTCAGCGCGCTCGATCTCTCCGTGCAGGCGCAGGTGCTGAATCTGCTGAACGACCTGCAGAAACGCTTAAAACTCGCCATGCTGTTCATCTCGCACGATCTGATGGTGGTGCGCCACGTCTCGCATCGCATTGTCGTGCTCTATCACGGCGACATCGTCGAACAGGGCGAGGCGGCCGACGTGATGGCCGCGGCGAAACACGCCTATACCCAGCGTCTGATCGCCGCCGCCCCCATTCCTGATCCGCGCGCGCAACGCGCGCGGCGGGAGCAGCTTCGCAACGAAAACCTTGTGGGAGGAATTTGATGACCTCTGATGCAACGCCTCGTCTGACGCGGCGCGCCGCGCTTGCCGGCGCCGGCGCGCTCGCCGTCGGTATCGGGCTGCCTGCGGCGCAGGCGGAAGAGAAGGTGCTGACCATCGGCAGCGCCTTCTCGCCGCTCAGCATGGATCCGGCGCTCAGCGGCAACGGCCGCGCCGGCATCCATCTGATGCCGGCTTACGAGCCGTTGCTTCGGACCAAGGCGGACGGAAGCTTTGAGCCGGCGCTGGCGACCGAGTGGAGCCTGACGGACGACAGCAAGTCGGCGACCTTCAAGCTGCGCCAGGACGCGCGCTTTTCCGACGGCGCGCCGGTCAACGCTGCCGCGGTCAAGTCGTCGATCGAGTATTTCGTCAACAAGAAGGGGCCGTTCTCGGCCAATCTCGCGACGCTCGCCTCGATCGACGTCGTTGACGAATTTACCGTGCGCATAAACCTTTCGAAGCCGCAGCCGAATCTTCATCTCGCTGTTCGACGCCTATTTCCTCTGCTCCGATATCATCAGCCCGGCCGCGCTGACGACGCCTGATATTCTCGCCTCCAAGACTTTCGGCGCCGGCCCTTACAAGCTCGATTCGCTGACCACCGTCACCGGCAAGACCTATGTCTACATCCCGAACGAGTTCTACTACGACAAGTCGCGCATCGGCTGGGACAAGATCATGCTCTCCGTGTTCGAGGATCAGAACTCGGCGATCCAGGCGATGAAGGCGGGGCAGTTGAAGTTCCTCTCCTCCGATCCGCTGACCGCCAACGCCAACGCGGCCAATCTCACCGCCGATCTGCGCATCATCTCCGATCCCGTGAGATGGACCGGCCTCATCATCTGCGACCGCGACGGCGTCGATCGCGCCGGAGCTCAAGGACGTCCGGGTGCGGCAGGCGATCAATTTCGCGATCGACCGCAAGCTCATCTGCAAGGCCTTGTTCGGCAAGTTCGGCGACCCGACGCTGCAGTTGCAAAGCCGGGGCTTCATCGGCCATGACGACGCGCTGGAGGCGCGCTACCCCTATGATCCGGCCAAGGCGAAGGCGCTGCTTGCGGAGGCCGGTTTCCCGAGCGGGATCGAGCTCAACATTTCCTATGTCAACAACACCCTGTCGCGCTTTCTCACCCAGGCCGTGGCGGGCCTGCTGAAGAAGTCCGGCATCGCCGCCAAGATCAACGAACTCCAGAATTTCGGCGCCCTGAACAACGCGGCGCGCCAGCATGGATTCCCGACGCTGATCTTCAACACCAACTCGGGGCCGCCCAATCTCGCGGAGTTTCAGACGCTCGATCCGCACGGCAGCCTCAACTTCTACAACTCAACCGACGAGACGCTGACCAAGCTGATCGGCGAGGCTTCTGTGCTGCCGATCGGCAAGGCCGAAGAGGCGTGGAAAAAGGTTTATGCGCAAGTTGTCGAGATCGCCTGGTTCGCGCCGGTCTCGGCGATCCATGTCTGCTATTTCGCCTCGAACACGGTGAAGGCGCCGCAGCCCGGCCAGTCGCTGGTTATCGACCTCGTCAACATCATGCCCGCGTAAGGAGAATTGAGATGAAACATGAAATCGTCAAGGAGCCGCTCGACGCTGAAGTCGCCGACATGCAGCGGCGCTGGCAGGAGAGCGGCATTCCCGATCTCTACGAAGGCGGCGATCCGAACGTGAGCCGCGAGCGCGGGCGCAACGTGCGCGCCGTGTTCTATCCGCTGCCGAAGCTGCCGAAGGGCCGCATCGAGGCGTTCTCAATTCCCGGCGAGGGCGTCGATGTGCCGGTGCGCGTGGTGTGGCCGCACGAGGGAAAGGCGAAGGGAACGCTAGTCTACATGCATGGCGGCGGCTGGGTGCTCGGCGATCTCGATTCGCACGAAATGCATGCAGTGCGCATCGCCAATCGCTGCGGTCTCGCGGTCGTCAACGTCGACTATCGGCTGGCGCCCGAGCACCGCTTTCCGGCAGCGGTTGACGATGCCATGGCGGCCGTGCGCTGGGCGTTCGCCCATCTCGACCGCCTCGGCGGCGTGGACGCCGGCCTCGCGATCGGCGGCGACAGCGCCGGCGGCAATCTCGCCGCCGCGTCGGCCTGGATGGCGCGCGATGCCGGCATCGGCCTCAAGTCGCAATTGCTGATCTACGCCGCGACCAACCTCTCCGGTTCAAGGCGGGACGGCCCGATGGCGAGTTATCTGGGATCGAATTTCGAAAGCGCGATGCGCGATCCGCGCGCCTCGCCTTTGTTCGCCCATCTGGAGGGCGTGGCGCCGGCGATCGTCGGAATCGGACCGCATGACTTCCTGTTCGAGGACAACCTCGCCTATGTAGAGGCGCTGGAGAAGGCCAGCGTTCCTGTAACGCTGAGGCTGTTTCCCTCGCTCAATCACGGCTTCTTCAGCTACACCGCGATCTCGAAAGTTTCGGAGGCGGCCGCAAACCAGCTTTGCGACGACCTTGCGGCCGCCATGAAGCGATGAACATCGCGGCGAAATTCGACGAACCGGTGGCGCGCGACATTCTCGAGGCGGCGCTCGTCGAGTTCGCCAATTTCGGCTTTGCGGGCGCGCGCGTCGACGCCATCGTCGCGCGCACGCTGACCAGCAAGCGGATGATCTACTACCACTTCGGCTCCAAGGAGGGGCTCTACGCGGCGACGCTCGGCTATGCCTATCGCAAGGTCGGCACGGACGACGTGCAGGCTCGCCTCGAAGCCGCGCCGCCGCTGAGCGCGATCGCGATCTATGCGGAGACCGCCTTCGAACGTTTCTGCGCGACGCCCGACTTCATCCGCCTGACCATGCAGGAAAACCTGCAGGGCGGCCGCTTTCTCGAAGGGCGGCCGGATGTTCAGGCGATCAACCAGGCGCGTCTCGCGGTCGTCGAGCGCATTCTGGCGCGCGGACGGGCCGACGGCAGCATGCGCGCCGGGTTGCGGGCGATCGACGTCTACGTCAACTTCGTCGGGCTCTGCGCCTATCATATCTCGGCGCGACCCAACTATCGCGCCCTGTTCGGCGCGGACTGGGACGATCCAGCGGAGCGCGAAGCGCGCAAGGCCTCCATATCCGACGCGATCGTCAGATATGTGAGGAGCGAGCCGGCGTGAATGAAGCGCTCCCGCATGTGTTGCCGGACGTGCTTCAGCCGGGCTTGACGGTCGTGTTCTGCGGCACGGCCGCCGGCGCGGTCTCGGCCGCCAGGGGCGCCTATTACGCGCATCCGCAAAACAGGTTCTGGCGCGCGGTGCATGCGGCGGGGCTTACTCCGCGCAAACTCGCGCCCGAGGAATTTGTGCTGATGCCGAGCTTTCGCCTCGGCCTTACCGACCTCGCCAAGAGCGTCAGCGGCATGGACCGGCAATTGCCGGCGGGCGCGCTCGGCCGGCTCGCCTGCGAGGCGATGCGGCTCAAGATGAGGGAATTCGCCCCGCGCATCCTCGCCTTCACGAGCCTCAACGCCGGCCGCTGCTTTCTCGGACCCGATGCCCACTTCGGCGAGCAGCCGGAGCGGATCGGCGCGACACGTCTCTGGTTGCTGCCCTCGCCCTCGCCGGCGGCGAACTGGAACTGGGACGAAAGCTGGTGGAAACGGCTCGGCGAAGCGGCGAGGGCGTCCCTCTGACCCGCGCTGCGCGATTTATCCGGCGACTTCGATCTGGCGCATCGCCGCGGGTTTCGTCCAGGCGCGCACGCGCCGTTGCAGGGCCTTCGTCATCGGGACTTCGAGATAGCGGAAGATCGCCAGACTCGCCGAAGTCGTCGCTACGAGCGCCGCGCCGACGTAGACGGCGGCCGGAAGCGCGTCGCCGCCCACAAGCGTCCACGCCTTCGACAGCGCGCGCAGGAGAAAAGTGTGGGTCAGATAGAGCGAATAGGAGGCGTCGCCGATCAGCGCGAGCGTTGCTCCTGCGGCTGTGATCGCGGGCTGCGGGCCGAGCATGAAGCCGACAAGGACGAGGCTAGCCGGTAAGCCGGAGACGAGCGCAACGGGTCCGGAAAATTTCATGGCGGCCAATGCGAAGCCGGCGGCGACGGCGAGGGCGCGCAACGCGAGAGGCAGCCGCCAGCCTTTCAGCCAAGCGAGCCCGACGAACACGCCGAGCATGAATTCGAGGACGAGCCCGTCGGTCCAGGTATAGAGCGCCGGGCTCGCCGTCGTCACGTTGCGGCCCTCGAAGCACAGCATCGCAAACATTAGGCTCATCCACGCGACGGCTCGCGCGCGCGGCAGAAACAGCCCTATAGCGAACACGACGTAGAAATACATTTCGTAATTCAGCGTCCAGCCCTGTCCAACCAGCGGGCGCAGGTCGCCGACCTCGCGCGGCACGGGGAAGAACAGATAGGAGCCCAGCACATAAGTGAACTTGTCGTGCTCGATCGGCAGCTCATGCGGAGCGATGAGCACCATGACGAGCCCGAGCGTCGTTATGATCCAGTAAAGCGGGACGATGCGCACGAGACGGCGCGAGAGAAAGCGAAGCGAGGCGCCCGGCTCGCCGAAATCATGCGTCGAGGTAATCATGATGAAGCCGGACACGACGAAAAAGATGTGGATGCCGAACGTCCAGTTCGCAAACCCGAACAGGCTGCGCTCGGCGTCCCAGCCGAGACCCTGCGCCGTGTTAGTGTTGAAGAGGGCGTGATGAACGACCACCATCGCCGCTGCGATGGCGCGCAGCCATTGCAGCGAAATGAGCCGGTCTTTGGGGCTTTCGGCGCCGACGCCGCCTTGTGCATGTCTCATGGAGGGTGCCCCTGCGCTTGAATACCGCGAATATGTCCCGAAATGGCGCACGGGCTGTCAGCGGCCGGTCTTTCCTGCGGACCGCAGCATGTTGCGTGCCCAAGGCAGGCTTCCTTCGAAAACGCCCCGCGCGTTGACACGCCCGATTTCGCTCGCCACGTTCTCCGCCATGGAGCTTCCTCATGGATAATCTCGTCTCGCTCGAAGCGCTCGCGGCCCGCATCGTGGACGGCGCCTCGCTGGTCGTGCCGGCCGACCGTTCGGGCGTCGCGATGGCGGCGACCGCCGCGCTCGTCGCACGGGGCGTCCGGAGCCTGCATCTCGTCTGTGCTCCCGTCAGCGGCCTGCAGGCGGACATGCTGATCGGCGCGGGCTGCGTCGGCGTCCTGGAGACGAGCGCCGTCACGCTCGGTGAGGCCGGCGGCGCGCCGCGCTTCGTGGAAGGGATCCGCGAGGGCCAGTTCACTATGAAGGATGCGACCTGCCCGGCGATCCTCGCCGGCCTCGTCGCGGCCCAAAAAGGCGTTCCGTTCATGCCGATCCGCGGCCTCATCGGCTCCGATCTGATGAAGGTCCGCCCCGATTGGAAAACAATAGAAAATCCCTTTGCGGCCGACGACCCGATCGTCGTGGTCCCGGCCATCAAGCCGGACTTCGCCTTGTTCCACGCTCCCGAGGCCGACCGTTTCGGCAATGTGCGGATCGGCCGGCAGGCCGAACTCGCCGCGATGGCCTATGCGTCACGCGCTACCCTCGTCACGGTCGAACGGATCGTGGAGGATTCGCTGCTCGATGACGAGAACGAAAGCGCGGGCGTGCTGCCGGCGCTTTATGTCGACGCCATCGCCGTCGCGCCGCGCGGCGCGTGGCCGATCGGCCTGTGGGGCGAATACGCGACGGACGATCAGGAGATCGCGCGCTATGCGGCTATGGCGCGAACCCGCGAGGGTTTCTGGGCCTATATGCGCACTTTCGAGAAGCCTGTGGAGGCGGCGGCTTGAGGGCCGCTTCCCCGCGCGAGATCCTCGTCGCGACGTTGGCCGACCTGCTCGAAGGGGCGCGCACGATCGCGGTCGGCGCAAGCTCGCCCATGCCGGCGGCTGGCGCGATGCTGCTGAGGGCGCGCAGCGCCGCGCCCGTGCGCATAGCCGTGCTCGGTTCGCGCGAGCACAATTTCTTCACCAACGGCGCTTTCGAACTGTTCGATTGCGCGGCGCAGGGCCGGCTCGACGCCTTTTTTCTCGGCGGTGGGCAGATCGACGGCGAGGCCAATGTGAACCTCGTCGGCATCGGCGATTATCCGGATATGCGGGTGAGATGGCCGGGCTCGTTCGGTTCGGCCTTTCTCTACTATCTCGTCCCGCGAGTGATCTTGTTTCGCGAAGAACATTCGCCGCGTGTGCTGGTCGAAAAGCTCGACTTTCTCAGCGCGCCGGGGTCGAGCGAAGGGATTCACCGCAGCGGCGGCCCGCACGCGCTGCTGACCTCGAAGGCCCTGTTCCGATTCGATCGCGAGCGGCGCCGCTTTCGCCTCGTGAGCCGCCACGGCGGCGCGAGCGCCGACGAAATCCGCGCCCTCACCGGCTTCGCCTATGACGCGCCCGCCGATCCGCCGGCGACGCCTGAACCCAACGCGGAAACGCTCGCGCTGCTGCGCGGCAGGGTAAGCGACGAACTCGCCGAGACTTATCCGCAATTTGCGGCCTCGCTTGCCGCGGAGCGGGCGTGAATTGCGCGTAGTTTGGCGCGACATTGAAAAGTCCCTTTCGCGCGCCTAAAACCCAAAAATCTGGTCTCACGGAAACGAGTCTGCGGTGGCTCGCAAAGCCCATGAAAAGGCGGATGGATTGCGAATCCGGGTTTCGTTGCTTCGTGAACTGAAGTACCGCCTGCGCGCCGCGCTCGGCCGCTCGAAGAGGTCGAAGCACAGGTTTCCGATCGAACCGGCGCTGGCCGTCAAGCTCGAGAGCGACATTGACCCCGCGTCGCTGAAATTTCGTCCTTCCGATGCGCCGAAGGTGTCGATCCTCATCCCCTGCTACGGGCAGGTTCGCCATACGCTGAATTGCCTGAAGTCGCTTGCCGCCCGCCCGCCCCGGGTTCCTTTCGAAATCCTTGTCGTGGAGGACGCCTCGAAAGACCCGGAAATTCCGCGGCTGCGCGAAGTGCAGGGGATCAGGCTGATCGAGAATGCGAAGAACCTTGGATTCCTGTTGTCCTGCAACGCGGCGGCGGAACAGGCGCAAGGCGAATATCTGTTCTTTCTGAACAATGACACGATCGTTCACGCCGGCGCCGTCGACGAACTCGTCGCCTTCGCGGAAAGCCATCCGGAAGCCGGGCTGGTTGGTTCGCGCCTGCTGTTCGAGGACGGCTATCTGCAGGAGGCCGGCGGCATTCTGTGGTCGGACGGATCGGCTTGGAACTATGGCCGCTCCCAAAACCCTGCGCGGCCGGAGTTCAGTTATACGCGCGAGACAGATTATATATCCGGCGCGGCGATCCTGACGCCGCGGCGCGTCTGGAATGAGCTCGCAGGTTTCGATCCGCATTTCGCGCCGGCCTATTGCGAGGATTCTGACTACGCGATGCGGGTGCGCGCCGCCGGCCTGAAGGTCTATTATCTGCCGACCTCCACCGTCAGCCATTTCGAAGGCGTTTCGCATGGCGTGAATACGAACGCCGGGGTGAAGGCCTATCAGGTCGTCAACCAAAGAAAGCTGGTCGAGCGACATGCCGCCGTGCTCGCGCGCGAGCATTATCCCAATGCCCAGCACGTGATGCGGGCGCGCGACCACGCGCACGACAAACGCATTCTGCTTATCGTCGATCACTACGCGCCGGAGCCCGACCGCGACGCCGGCTCAAGGACGATGATCGAGATGATCCGCACCTTCCAGTCGATGAACTATGTCGTAAAATTCTGGCCGGACAACAAAGCCTATAATCCCAAGTACACGCCGCCGCTGCAGCGCATGGGCGTCGAGGTTTTGTACAAGCCCTATGTCGAGAGCCTGGAAGACTGGCTCGAGCAGAACGGCGGCGACATCGATCTCGTGCTGCTGTCGCGCCCGCGCGAATCGACGCGGGCCCTGCCGGCGGTGCGTCGCTTCACCGAGGCGCCCGTCCTCTACTACGGCCATGACCTGCATTTCCAGCGCCAGCAGCGCGAATCCGAGGTGATGAACAAACCGGAGAAGGCCAAGGGCGCGCGCAAGCTGTTCGAACTGGAACGCAATCTTTGGCGCGACACGGACGCCACGATCTATCCCTCGCAGGACGAAATCAACGAGGTCCGAAGAATCGAGCCCGCGACGGCCGCGTTTGCGATGTCGGCCTATGTCTTTGATCGTTTCAGCGACAGGCCCGTAGCCGCGCCCGGGGCGCGCATCATTTTCGTCGCGGGCTTCGCGCATCCGCCCAATGTCGACGCGGCGGTCTGGTTGGTCGATCAGGTATTCCCGCTGATCCTGAAGGCGCGCCCCGACGCGTCGCTCACCCTCATCGGCTCCAATCCGTCGGAAGAAGTGGTTGCGCTTTCGAGCGATCGCGTCGATGCGACCGGCTGGGTCTCCGACGAGGAGCTACGCGAGCGCTATCTGAGCGCCCGCGTCGCGGTGGTGCCGCTGCGGTTCGGCGCGGGCGTAAAACTCAAGGTCGTGGAGGCGATGGCCGAGGGCGCGCCGCTGGTGACCACGCCCGTCGGCGCGCAGGGCCTGCCGGGGCTCGAGGAGGCGGTCTCGGTGAGAGAGAGCGCCGAGGATTTCGCCGAAGAAGTGCTGCGCTATCTGAACGCGTCGGACTACGCCTGGCTGGAGGCGTCACGACGCGGGGTCGCCTATGCCAAGGCGCGGTTCGGCCGCGCCGCGATGCGCAAGCCGCTCGAGAAGGCGATCGAAGCGGCAGAGTCGAGCGCCGCGAAGCAGCGGCGACCCTCCTGCGCGGCGGAGTGATCCATCCGCCATGCCGTCGCCTGGCGCGGGTGGCGGGGAATTAAAGGCGGCTTAGCGTCCGTTAAAGGGAAAGTAGAAGCCGTTAAGCGTCCATTAAGAGCGGTTAAGCGTCCGTTAAAAGCCGTTAAAAGCCGCTTAATTTTGGAAAGTATTTAGCGATTTCAATTACTTAATCCGGGAGCAATGGGTTTTTTCAGGCGGGCGAAGCTGAAGCGCGCCACAGGGCAATTAAAACGAGGGAAAACCGATCATTTCACAGGAGTCTTCGTAAAAAATTTCGAAAAGCAGAATACCTTTAGCACAGATTCCTGAATATGTCAAAACATGTCGCTGGCTCTTATTGCAATCCCGATGAAACGTGAAATCGACCTGTGTGCGCAAGGCCCTTGAACCGCGCATCGTTCGACGGCGTGGTTGGCCGGGACGAGCCCGGCCATGACGGATGGCGGTGATAATCAAACCGCACTCGCAGTATGAGCCATCTCTGTAGCCGCGGTCGCAGACAGCGGCTATCGGCCTCAGCGAGCCCGACCGCAGAATTCCATCAGGCGATCGTTAAAACCGTCGCCGACGAGTTGGGGCAGATGGTGCGGCGAAGGGATGAGCGCGCGCTCGCCGCTGCACAGCGCGGCGACCACATCGCCGGTCGCCTCGAAAGCCGGGCTCCATCCGCCGGTCACGACGAGGACGGGCACGCCGGCCTGTTTCAGGGTCGCGCATTGCGCGCGCAGCGCGTCCGGAGAGGGGAGTTTGAGCCGCCGGACGCCCTCGCCCATGCGCTCGAGTTCCTCCGGGCTCGACGAACCCCTGAGTTCGGCCGGCACGTTGACGACCTTCAGGAAACGCGCCGCGACTTCGGCCGCGGAAGGCGATCCCGCGTGAACCGCCATCATGCTCTTCAGGAACTCCTGGACCCTCGCATCCGCGAAGGCGAGCGCGTGCATGGCGGGCTCGATCAAGGTCAAAGATAGCGTCGCCTCGGGGCGCCGCGCGGCCGCCGAAAGCGCGACGCAGCCGCCAAAAGAATGGCCAACGAGATGCGAGCCTTCGCCAAGCAGGTCGGCGACCCAGAGCCCATCGAGTTCGGCGTCGTCGGGATAGCCCGCATACGGGCTTCGACCGTGGCCCGGACGATCGGGGACCACGACGCGCCAACCCCGCATCGCCAGCCGGGCCTGCGGCGCAAAAGTCCTGTCCCCGCCCGTTTCCCCGCCCTGCGCTCCGCCATGCACCAGCACGACGGTCGGATCGGAAGCCTGCCATCTCGACCATTGGGTCAGGTGGATCGACGGTTGCGGCAAGTCTGGCTCCCTTGAACTGGCTGGCTCAAGACGGAAGCGGACTTTCATGCGGGTCGTCAAGCCTGCGAATGCGGCGGCGCTTGTTGACTGTTCGTCTGCCGATGCCGTGATCGATGAGATCGCTTTTCAGACAAACCTGCTTGCCTTGAACGCTGGAGTGGAGGCGGCGCGAGCGGGAGAGGCGGGACGCGGATTTGCTGTCGTCGCGTCCGAGGTGCGCGCCCTGGCGCAACGGGCGGCGGACGCCGCCAAGCAGATCAAGACCTTGATTGGCGCCTCCTCGACGCAGGTCGTCCAGGGCGTGAAGCTTGTCGCTGAGACGGGACAATCGCTGACGAAGATCATTTCCGGCATCGGCGAGATCGACATGTCGGTGAGCCATGTCTCGGCAAGCTCCATCGAACAGGCGACTGTAGTGCAAGAGGTGGCGACAGCCGTCAATGAAATGGATCAGATGACGCAGCAAACGGCCGCCATGGCCGAACAGTCGACCGCCGCCAGCCGCACCCTTACGAGCGAGACCAACCGTCTAGCGGCATTGGTCGGGGAGTTCCGCGTCGATCGGGCGGATGGGGCGGCGACGATGAAGAAGAAGTTGACAAAGAGTCGTGCCGCACGCGCTTCGCGTTTGACTGCCTAATCTTACTCTAAAAGGGACGATTCCGAGGCATCTCAAAAGGCTGTCTCAAAACACCTCTCGAGAGAAACGCGGAAGGGCGGCGTTTTTAAAAAAACGGTCGAGTTCTGAGAGGCCCGCTTCGCCCGTTCGGACGAGCCTCAGCGTAAATTTTGCAACATACCGACTAGTCGGTATTGACACGATACCGACTAATCGGTATGGAGTTCGCTCATGGCCACTCAATCGCAGCACGAATCCAAGACAAAGCTCCTCAACGCGGCGCTCAACGTGATCCGCGCCAAAGGGTATGCGGCCGCGACAATTGATGACATCTGCCATGCGGCGGGGGTCACCAAGGGAAGCTTCTTTCATCACTTCAAGAGCAAGGACGAACTGGCGCTGTCCGCCGTCGCCTTTTGGGGCGAAATGACGGAAGGATTTTTTGCCAGCGCGCCGTACCACCAGTCGAAGACCCCTTGGAGCGTCTACTCGGTTACGTCGATTTCCGCGCCGAAATATTGCAAGGCGACTTGCCGGACTACACGTGCCTGCTCGGCACTTTGGTGCAGGAGACCTACGCCACGCATCCCGACATTCGCGCGGCTTGCGAAAAAGGCATGTCCTCGCATATTGCGATTTTGGTGCGTGACATCGAGGCCGCGAAACAACGCTACGCTCCCGACGCGCCATGGACCGCCGCCAGCGTCGGTTACTTCATCCAATCCGTTTTGCAGGGCGCTTTCATCTTCGCCAAGGCAAAGTAGGCCCCGAGGTCGCGCGCGAGAGCCTCTCTCATTTCAGACGTTATCTGCGCCAGTTGTTCAGTCAACCACGATTTGCCTGAGATTAAGCGGAGGCCGTCATGATGATCGACAAACGACTTCTATTCCCGGCGATACTGTTGCTCTGCAACCTGGGCTCCGCAACAATATATTTCGCGAACGGCGATTGGAAGCGTGGCATTTATTGGCTCGCGGGCGCCGTTTGCGTAGGCACAATGACTCTTGGTTAGGCCAAGTGAAGGGCTCTTTTGTGCGTCCGGATATGGGAAAATGCAGGGCGCTTTTCAGGGTAGCGAAGGACTGTCCGATAACCAATCTGATCACCGTCGCCGCCGAACGTGGCCTGGTGGAATCGCCGCGCTGGCATGCCGGCCGGCTCTGGTTCGCCGATTGGACCGCCGGCGAGATTCTGGCTGCTGGGCGACGACGGCGCGACTTGAGGTCGCGGCCAAAGCCGCAGCGCCGCCGCTCTCGTTCGACTTCGACGCCGAGGGCCGGATGCTGATCGTCGCCTCCCAGGCGGGCCGATTGCTCCGACGGGAGCAGGATGGAATCATCGTCCCGTTCGCCGAGTTCGGCGCGGGCGGCGGCTGGAACGAGATCGTCGTCGACGGCCGCGGCAACGCCTACGTCAACGGCCCGCAGCTGCTTGCTGATCACGCCGGACGGCAAGGTATCGGCGCAGGCCGAGGAATTCGCCTTTCCCAACGGCATGGCGGTGACGCCCGACAACCGCACGCTGATCTGCGCCGAGTCCCATGCGCGGCGGCTCACCGCCTTCGACATCGCCGCCGACGGGCGCCTGTCCGGACGCCGCGTCTGGGCCGACCTCGAGCGGCCCGCCCGACGGCATCTGCATCGATGCAGAGCGGCGCGGTCTGGTACGCCGACGTGCCCAACGCCTATTGCCGCCGCGTCCGCGAAGGCGGCGAGGTGCTGGACGAGGTGAAGCTCGATCGCGGCGGCTTCGCCTGCATGCTGGGAGGCCCGGACCGCCGCACGCTCTACATCACCGCCGCCCGCTGGTTCGGCATGGACCGCATGGGCGAGATGGCCGGCACAGGTTGCGTGTACGCAGTTCCGGCGCCGGTGGCAGGCGTCGGTTGGCCGTAAGGATCCAAACGCTGTTGCGCTGCAAAGACGTTTCGCTGGACAACGAGGTCGCTACAGGAGCCGAAAGGGGATGCGGACGGCCACGACGTCTGCCTCAACTTGATGGAGTTCGAACGGCAGCTATAAAAGCGGCGGTCGTGCGAGACGAACAACATGGCGCCCTCGATATCCCTAAGCGCGGCGGCCGGCATTTCCATCGCAATGTTGGCTCGCCGGGCGCCGCGAATTCCGGCGTTCATAGAGCAGCAGGCGCCATCACGAGCCGTGTCGACATAACTAACTCATTTTTTCGCAATAGCTGACCTGCCGCAGCAGCCCGCAAATAGCCCGTCTCCTGGTATCTGAGGAATACACGCAATGAATAATGTTATCCGCGCTTCCGTATTATGTGCTGGCCTTTCCCTGCTAGGGATACAACCCGTCCTCGCCGCCGAGCCCACTGTCGATGAGATAGCCACCAACGCTTACCTTTATTTTTATCCATTGCTGACGATGGATTTGACCCGATTGCAGCTCACAAATGTTCCGCCCGGAAAGATTCCGATGCGCGGTCCTGCGAACACCTTCAGCAACGCCCCCGCATTCCGCCGCTACTTCAAGGTCGTCGTGAGACCCAACTTCGACACGCTCTATTCGAGCGCTTTTCTAGACCTGACATAAGAACCCGTGGTCGTCTCCGTGCCCGACACCAATGGCCGGTTCTACTTGCTGCCCATGCTCGACATGTGGAGCGACGTATTCGCGTCTCCCGGCTGGAGAACGATGGCGACGCAAGCTCAGGATTTTTGGTCGCTGGCACAGAAATGGAATGGCGAGACGCCGTCCGGGGTGACGCGAATCGATGCGCCGACGCCGTTCGTCTGGATTGTCGGCCGCACGAAGACCGATGGCGCCGCCGATGACCCTGCCGTGAACGCCATTCAGGTGGGCTTTAAGGTTGCGCGCCGCTTTCGCAGTGGGGCAAGTCCGTTGTACGCCGGTTCAGGTGACGGTTGACCCGAGTGTGGACATGAAGACCCCGCCCAAAACGCAAGTCGACACAATGGACGGCAAGAAGTACTTCGCCTACGCGGCCGAACTCCTCAAAACGATTCCGCCTCATGCCACAGATCAGCCCATCATCGCGCAGTT
This sequence comes from uncultured Pseudomonadota bacterium, assembly GCA_963710855.1. Classification (GTDB taxonomy): domain Bacteria; phylum Pseudomonadota; class Alphaproteobacteria; order Rhizobiales; family Beijerinckiaceae; genus Roseiarcus. Next base: position 144,207 of record CAVQBX010000005.1, read on the forward strand.
GCGGCGGCAAGGGATCGAGCCAGGCAAGAGTTTGGACTTTGACGCCCTCGATTTAACCGTGAAAGACGCTCTAGAGCGAGCCCCGAGGGCGGCGCAGCAGCTCTTGGCGTGGAAGGTGCCACGTTGGCGCGGTCGCGAATGGTTGGTCGATGAACACCGATACGATGGGCGTCTATGGCAACTACTATTTGAAGCGAGCGATGGTCGCCCAAATCGGGCTCGGCGCAAATGTTCCCGATGACGCAATCTATCCTTTGAATATTGCTGACAGTACGGGCAAGCCTCTCGATGGCGCGAATCGTTATGACGATTCACTTCGAAAAGGGTCTCACTCCCCCGGTTGACGCGTTCTGGTCGGTCGCTTTGTACGACCCGGAGGGCTTCCAGGTTCCAAACAGCCTCGATTCGCCTCGCGGTAAGCAGTTGGATGCCGTTCAAATACAACTCCGACGGCTCCCTGGATCTGCTCTTGCAGAACGAAAGCCCGGGCGCCGACATGGAGACGAATTGGCTTCCTGCGCCGAAAGGCGAGTTCAATTTGACGATGCGCCTCTACGCCGACAATCCGACGCCCGACCGGCAAGTGGGATCCGCCCCCCGTAGTGCAAGAGACCCGCTCGACGCCGAATTTGCGCAGTAGGTCGCGGAAGGTTAGATTCCGCAGGCTCCGGTTCCTCTGTCAGCTCTCTCGAAAGCAAGGCTTTTGAGAGAGCGCTGGCGGACGTCGTCTCACAGGCGCTACACCGCCCAACGACGAGCGCCTACCCATGCAGCCCCTGGCGCCTCCTGCCCAGTGCTGGCCACGTAGTCCGGATACCCGCCGGGGTAGCGATGCACGCCTTCGGGCGTCAGCTCCACACGCGATCGGAGAGCTCGGCCAGAAAGCGCCGGTCGTGCGAGACGAACAGCATGGCGCCCTCGAAGTCCGCGGAGCGCCGCGACCAGCATTTCCTTGGTGGCGACATCGAGATGGTCGGTCGGTTCGTCGAGCACCAGAAAATTCGGCGGATCGTAGAGCATCAGCGCCATCACGAGCCGCGCCTTCTCGCCGCCCGATAGCACGCGGCACGGCTTTCCACGTCGTCGCCCGAAAAACCGAAGCAGCCGGCGAGCGTGTGCAGCGAACCCTGA